>JBCDCE010000027.1:0-52426 GCA_039182515.1 Pseudomonadota bacterium
CGTTTGACGATCCACCTGAAAATTTCCAATCCTCTGTGCGCCAATCTGTGCCCGCGAACAGGCGCCAAGAGAACATCGGATTTCGCGTCGCGCGCAGCTTGCCCTAGCTTAACCTCAGTGCCAAACTGATCGCACATTGGGGATCCACGGGAGTGACGCGCGCATGGCGCATTTGAATTGGGGAATTTTAGGCGCTGCGAAGTTCGCGCGTGAGCATATGGGCCCTGCGATCCATTTGGCCAAGGGTGCGCGACTGGCCGCCCTTGCCACATCGAGCCCTAAAAAAGCATCAGCTTTCCAAGAGTTTGCGCCAGATATCACCGTGCATGCCACCTATGAGGCTTTGCTCGAGGATCCCAGCATTGACGCGGTTTATATCCCTTTGCCCAATCACCTGCATGTGGAATGGGCGCTTAAAGGCATGGCGGCGGGCAAGCATGTGTTGGTCGAAAAACCGGCCACGCTCAAAGCGCAGGAATTTGATCAATTGATCGCCGCACGCGACGCCTCAAAAGTGCTTTGCGCCGAGGCCTATATGATCGTGCATCACCCGCAATGGCAAAGGGCTAAAGCCCTGATCGGTGACGGTGCTCTAGGCGAGCTCAAACATATCACCGGTGCCTTTTCCTTCGATAACCGCGCAGACGTTGGCAACATCCGCAACCGGGCTGAAACGGGTGGCGGAGGCCTGCGTGACATTGGTGTCTATATTTTTGGATCTGCGCGCTTTGCGACAGGGCTTGAGCCAAAGATGGTCTCTGCGCGTTTGCGCATGGAAGATGGCTATGACGTCTTTGCCGATGTCCAAGCGCAATTTGGCCAAGCGACCTATTCGGCCTATTGCTCCACGCGCATGCATCCGCACCAAGAGATGGTGTTTCACGGAACAAAAGGCGTGCTCCGTGTGCAAACGCCTTTTAATGCTGGGGTGTTTGATCAAGCGCGGCTTGAGCTGATGCAGCCCGACTTAGGTACGCGGTTGGAGCGCTTCCCGCGCGCCAATCAATACGTGTTACAGGTGGAAGCTTTTGGGCACTCAGTGAGGACAGGTGCGGATTACGGCTGCCCCCTTGAATTTTCTCGGGGCACGCAAGAGATGATTGATTGGGTCTTAGACCACGGCGTTACATTGGAGAGATAGATGACCGATCCAGAGGCAGGCTTTACCCTCAACAAACCACGCGAAGGCAAGGCCGAAGAAAGCCTATTGATGCGGCTTTTGTGGATGGTTGTGATTGCGGTACTTTTGTCCTTTGCACAAACCGTGCTGACGGTCGTGACCGTGGTTCAGTTTATCATCATGGTGACAAGCAACAGCCAGCCCAACGAACGCTTGGCCGATTTCGGGACCACGCTTGGCATCTGGATTGCCAAGGCGGCCCGTTACCAAACCGCTGCTAGCGAAGTGCGCCCCTGGCCCTGGACGGAACTCGATTAGGTGATTTCGTTTGCAAGGGCTTAGGCGGTCAGAGAGATCGCCAGAGCAACCACAATCACCACGTCGATGAGGATAAAGCTCCAGGTTACCCAAGCCCGGACCTCAGAGGATTTGCGCAAGAAAAACGCCGCACACATTCCGACAAAGGTCAAAACAAGGGCTGCGATCAAAACCAGTGATCCGCCCGTGACTGTGACGATCAAATAGCCCAGCACCGCGTAGAGGATCCCAACTGGGATCAAGCGCATTGTGTCGCGCCGGCGACCGTCCATGAGCCATTCGGTTGCGTGCCAAATTCCGGTGAACACCAAAAGCGCGCCTGCCAGTCCTGTGGTCATCTCAGGACCTCCTAGTCTTGTGGGCAGGGCATATTCGCGCCGCCCCATGCTAAAATATCGTTCACGTGCTCTTGCAGGCTATAGGGCGCAGGCTCGCGCCCGCCGCCGGGTTTCCAGGCCCAATGCAGGATCAAATCGTGGTTGAGGTGCTGAGCGAGCTCTACCGTGTCACGACCGCCGTTTTCATCCGGATTGCGCAGCTGGGCACAGATCTCTTCAGACGAGCGATCGAACCAATGAGCCTCTTGCGGGGCCAATTGCCAGTCCATGGCAACGCGCGGGGCTGCATGGTGCGTTTGGTTGGCGTTGTCCCAATCCACATCCTTGGTTGTATGGCAGGTTGAGCAAAGAATGGTTTCCGCACCGATCCGGCTTTCGCCCGCTTGGATGTTCATCCCGTGCACGCGCGTGCGCCCATAAGAGGGGCCCGACCACATCGGCCTGTCAGACGGCCCCGTGTGGCAATTGGCACAGCGCGGATGGCTGGCCACCTCAAAGATCCTGTCCCAAGCGGCCAGGCCCATCTCACGGCTGATGGAGCCTGGTTCGGGCACATTTATCGTGATGTCGGTGTCTGCAGCGCTCATGGTTTCGGCAAACAGGGCGGCGCTTGTTAGAGCGGCCAGCGCAATTGAAGTCTTTTTCATGGCGCCGGTCCTAAACAAAGTCGATGTGTTTGATGAACGGCATCTCTCGAATGCGCTGCCCCGTCGCGGCAAAGATCGCATTGGCGAGCGCTGGAGCGGCTGGGGGCAAGCCAGGTTCCCCTACACCGCGAATTCTTGGACCGTTGGTCAGAGCTTTCACCTCGATTTTAGGCACTTGGTAGATCCGCAGCCCTTCATAATCATGATAGTTGGTTTGCTGGGCAGCATAGTTTTCATAGGTGAGCTCGTTGTAGATGGCGTGGCTCAAACCATAGAGCAGGCCACCAAACACCTGGGCTTCCAGATTGGTTGGATCCAACACCTCACCTGTGTCGACAACCGAATAGACCTTGTCCATTTTGATGCCGGCAGCGGTGTTTGTGACCTCAATGACATGGGCCGTCGGCACTCCAAACGACAGGCAAAAGGCCACGCCGCGACCGCGGTTTTCGCCAAGGGAAGGACCATTCCAACCCGACATCTCACCAACCGCCTCGAGCACTTTGCGCGAGGGGTCGTCCAGACAGAGCCGTAATCGCTCTTCGAGCGGATCAGCACCCGCTTCATGGATCAGCTCATCGAGAAAACAGTCGTGAAAAAACCCATTGCCGGAAGCGCCAACGGAGCGCCAAGACGACACCGGCACCATATCGGGCGCGCGGTAGCCTGTGACCCGGTAATTGGGGATCGCAAAGGGTTGGTCCCACGAGCCCGTTGTGATGGTGGCGTCTGGGCCCGGAAGGCTCAGGCCCGAGAGGCGGCCAAACCAGTTGGGCGCCATGGCTGATTGTCCAACAGAGAGATCAAATGTCTCGACCTTGCCGCCTTTCACAATGCCGCGCCCTCTCGCCACAGCCGCTGGGCGCGGGTAGTCATGGGTCATGTCTTCTTCGCGCGACCAGGTGAGTTTGACAGGTGTGCCTTTGACCGCCAGCGCCAATTCTACAGCTTGTTCCACATGGGTCATCTCAAGCTTGTGCCCAAAGCTGCCGCCCATGGGTTGCACATGAACGCGAACTTGGTCGTTCTCAAGCCCGGTTAACGCCGCGGCTTTGTTGCGCACAAAGAGCGGGATTTGCGTGCCTGTCCAAACGTCACAGCCGTCATCTGTCACCAGAACAATGGCGTTCATCGGCTCCATTGGCGCATGCGCCAGATATGGGATCTTGTAAGCCGCCTCAAAAACAGCGCCTTCGTCTGCGGTTAAAGCCGCGTCCACGTCACCTTCATTGCGTTGGCGATGGTCGAAGCTGTCCTCATCGTCCACAGCGGCGTCGAGCTTGGCAAAGATCTCTGCGCTATCCGCAGGGTAGGGCGCAGGCCCCCAGGTACACTTGATGGCGTTAACCGCGCGCAAGGCCCGCCATGTGTTGTCGGCAATCACACCGACGCCATGCGCCACAGGCACAATCTTTTTGACGCCGCGCATCGTTTCAGCCTCAGAGGCGTCAAAACCGATGACCTCTCCCCCGATCCCAGGGTTTGCGCAGACGGAGGCAAAGAGCATGCCGTCCACGGCGTAGTCGATACCGTAAACCTCTGTGCCGGTGCATTTGGCAACCATATCGAGGCGCTTCATGTCGGGTTTGCCAAGCAGGGTCCATTCCGAAGCAGGGCGCAACGCCACATCCATCACGGGCTCAATCAAAGCAGCATCAGCGGCCAAATCCGTGTAGGCGATTTGACGACCATCCGGCAAAAGAACCGCACCATTCTCGGTCTTGAGCGCGTCACGAGACAGGCCCTCGCGCTGGGCGGCCGCTTCTTTGAGGGTCTCGCGCGCCACCGCTCCCGCCATGCGGAGTTTGACATAGCTGTCTGGAACGGTCGAGGAGCCCCCGGTCATCTGCATTTGAAAAAGCTTGGCTGGCACAGCCATAAACTCGCGCATCGCCTTTGCTGCACCGCTTTGATCGTAGGCGGGCATGGGAACGCCTTCTTCGAGGACCGCCCAGTTGTAATAGGCGGGTCCTGGGGCGCCGGGCGTGAGGGTTGCTGAAGCCGGATCGATGTCTAGTTCTTCTGCAATCAACATTGCTTGGAGCGAATAGGCCCCTTGGCCTTTGTCGGCACGCGGCGTGATAAGTGTAATGCCTCTTGCATCAATTTTAACGTAAGGCGTGATCGCAGCTTCGCCCTCTGCAAGGGTCTCCAACAGAGGATTTGGGATCGGGCGCTTGTAGAGATAGGTGCCAAAGGCAACACCCCCTGCAACAGTCGCTGATCCAATGAGAAAGGTGCGGCGGGCAATTTTTCCAAGGCGGCTCATGATTTAAGCCTCCTTCAATTTGGCTGCGGCGGTTTTAACGGCAGCGCGGATGCGCGGGTAGGTTCCGCAGCGACATAGGTTGGCGGACATGGCCGCATCGATGTCGTCGTCAGTGGGGTCAGGGTTGCCTTCTAGAAACGAGGCGGCCGACATGATCTGTCCCGATTGGCAGTAGCCGCATTGGGCGACCTGATGCGCGATCCAAGCCTCTTGCACGGCGTGAAGCGCATCTGGTTGGCCCAGGCCTTCGATTGTGGTGACCGCGCCGGCAAGATCTCCAATGGCAAGCTGACAACTGCGCACAGCCAACCCATCCACATGGACCGTACACGCCCCACATTGTGCGATGCCGCATCCGTATTTGGGGCCCGTGATGCCTAGCTCGTCGCGCAGGACCCACAAAAGTGGCATGTCGGGTTCAACATCAACCTCGTGGTCCGTACCATTCACGCTTAGCTTCATCTCTTCGCTCCCAAATATAGTGGCTGACGAATGTTACCTCGACGCTAGAAGGCTGAATAGTTGCAATTCGCGCCAATTTTCTCGCTGTTGGTACCAAATTTTGCGAGAAGCCCATCGTGTGGGAAAACATGTGATCGCGATTTCGCCACGCAAAGCCGCTAAGACTTCGGATTTAGAGGCCAATGTTCTGGCAAGAGGCACCAAAAATCTCACTCCGAGATTTTTTGCATAAAATAGACTATTTTATGCGCGCTAACTGTACCTGGTGGTCCCTTTCAGAAGAATAAAGCTGCCCGACCAGCATACTTTCACCAACGGCCAATTCCCGATATATTTCGTAAAAACATACGGTTGCGGGCTTCTCTGTTTTCAAACTGCGCGGCCAAGCGGTTTTTGATTGGAACGCAGACCCGGTCCATCGCGTCAACTTCGCGCCAGACAAACCCCACCCTACATTGCCCACCCGGGTTCGAACGCGCCGCTGCTGCTGCGTTTTCCTGCATGACCTCTCTTTGCCGTGCAGGACCCGTACACACGAAATCGCGTGGTGTGGCCAAACGGTGTACAAATCCAGGGATGCAGGTGTTGGGGCCTGAGCGCGTCTGGGTCATCAGATTGCCTGTACCGTTAAACTGCGCTGCGTTCTGCTCCGCAATGAGCCGCGCCACAGAGCTCGGCACGCAAAGATCGTCACCGGGTGACGCGCGTCGAGGTTCAAGACCAAATCTGCAAGGAAGTGTGTCATTGCCAAAGCCATGGGCATAGATGTTTGCGTTCTTCTGAAGGCGTCGAAATCCTTTGGTCACACACACCTTGTCATCGGAGCCCGAGGCTTCGCGCCACACAAAACCTTTTTCGCACCGATCAGCTTGCCTGCTGGTGACATTCAAAACGATGTAATCTCGGTTCGGACCCACACGGGCCGGTGCAATGGTGACCCCATGACGCCTCAGGACCACGGCTGGCGATCCAAGCGGTCCGCCCGAGGCCCCATCATATAAAAGAACGCTGTGCACAGTATTGGCATCGGGTGCATTATCAGGGCGGCCCAAGACGCGATTTTGGCCCACTTCGTAAATGTAAAGACGCGCGGGGTCCGTTTCGGTCAATTCTGCGTTCGTGTACTTTTGAGTGTATTCGACCAGGAAATAGCGAGTTTCTTGCTCAACGCTAAAAGGGATGCGCAAAATCCAATCGCCAGCAACTTCGGGTTTTTTCTGATCTGAAAGCCGGATGACATCCCGTGTCTGACCGCGCTTGTGCATCTGCCGGATGCGGTGGTGAGGGATCAAGTGGAGGCGTTCACGTTCGAAAGCAGAAAGATCCCATTGATTGCCCCCGCCCATCACAGACCATCGGTCTGCATAGGCGATGGAGGCGTCGCCCTCTTCTGGGTTGGCCAAGCGGCCATTGGCGTGGCGCAGCCAAAGCGCATGGCCAAATTCATGAGCCACAAGGCTTGGGCGCACATCGATATTGCTGGCCTCGTCATTGATGCCTGCGGCGCCACCTAGAACAGTGCCCGTTTGAAAGACGTTTGCACCGCCAAAAGTATCTGTTGAGGGATGGGTGAGCACGATATAGGCGTCTTTGCCGCTTGGGGTCTCATCCAAGCCATGGGCAGCAAGGCAAGCATCAAAAGAAATCCAGCGTGTGTTTCCCATTCTGCGGCGGGCAGTGGTGTAATCCAAAGACATTTCGCGCCAGGGACTCCAGGTCATATTAACCTGAAACTTACCCTCGCTGATGCGGTTCCAGAACTGCAGACCTTGACCCATGCGCGTCGCGAAGACTGAATCGTCTTCCTGGGATGGAGGCTCATAATCAGAATAATGACAATTTAGAACGCGCGCGTTGATCTGGCCGAGCGGGGGCCATTCCACCGCATGTACGGGCAGAGCGAAGATCCATAGGAAAAAAGCGAGACATACGCTGATCCGCATAAAACACCTCCCAAGATGTGATGCCGATCAGCTTAAAAAGCGCGCGTTTGCTTGCGTAGTCTGGATGTCCTGACCTCAAAAGGCCCTGTTTAGCCCTCCATCGCTTCCAATTCGTCGATGAAGCCCGAGATCATGCTGAGGCCTTTGTCCCAGAAAGCCGGGTCTGAGGCGTCGAGGCCGAAGGGGGCCAAGAGCTCTTTGTGGTGCTTGGAGCCACCTGCTTTGAGCATCTCGAAGTACTTCTCTTGGAAGCTCGGATCGCCTTCCTCATAGACCGCATAAAGCGCGTTCACGAGGCCGTCGCCAAAGGCATAGGCATAAACATAAAACGGTGAGTGCACGAAGTGGGGGATGTAGGCCCAGAAGGTCTCATAGCCTTCCATAAAGTTGAAAACAGGCCCGAGGCTTTCGGCCTGTACCGACATCCAAAGCGCGTTGATATCATCTGGCGTCAGCTCACCGTTAGAGCGCGCCTCGTGCAATTTGCATTCAAAGTCATAAAAAGCGATTTGGCGCACAACCGTATTGATCATGTCCTCGACCTTGCCCGCGAGCAAAATCTTGCGCTGTGCGGGCGTCTCAGCGGCGGCCAAGAGCTTCCGGAAAGTCAGCATTTCGCCAAAAACCGAGGCCGTCTCGGCCAAAGTGAGCGGTGTGGAGCTGAGGAGCTCACCCTGTTCGGCAGCCAGCACTTGGTGCACGCCGTGGCCGAGCTCATGGGCCAAGGTCATCACGTCCCGCGGTTTTCCAAGATAGTTGAGCATCACGTAAGGATGCACCTCTGTCACCGTTGGATGCGCAAAAGCGCCTGGCGCTTTGCCGGGTTTCACGCCCGCATCGATCCAGCCTTTGGTGAAGAAGGGCTCGGCAAGATCGGCCATTTTGGGGTCAAAGCCCGCATAGGCCTCCATGACCGTTTTTTGGGCGGTGGCCCAATCCACAAGCTTTGGATCTTCTTGGGGCAGGGGCGCATTGCGGTCCCACACTTCCATTTGTTCCAGGCCCATCCATTTGGCTTTGAGCGCGTAGTAGCGGTGCGAGAGCTTTGGATAGGCCGCCACAACGGCATTGCGCAGCGCCTCCACCACTTCGGGCTCCACATGGTTGCTCAGATGGCGACCTGTTTGGGGCGTGGGCATGCCGCGCCAACGGTCTTCGATTTCTTTTTCTTTGGCCAAAGTGTTGTGCACACGTGCAAAGATCGAGACGTTTTCGCCAAAGACCTTTGCCAGCGCGCGGGCCCCCGTTTCGCGCGTGGCGCGGTCAGGGTTGGTCATAAGGTCAAGCGTGGCTTCAATGCCCTTTTCTTCGCCGTCCACGTCGAAGGTGAGGCCCGCGATGGTCTCGTCAAAGAGCCGGTTCCACGCGGCGGAACCCACAACAGATTGATCATGCAGGAACTTCTCGAGCTCATCGGAAAGCTGGTAGTCTTTCATGGCGCGCAGCCGGTCAAAGATGGGTTGATAGCGCGCAAGATCGGCATTGGCGGCAAAAAGTGCGGCCATATGGTCATCTGACAGACGGTTGATCTCGAGGCTCCAAAACACCAGTGCTGTGGTGAAGGTGGTGATTTTGTCTTGGCAATCCGACAGGAACTTCGCGCGCTCCGCATCCGTGGTGTGTTGGTAATAGCGCAAGCCTGCAAAGGACATGATCCTTCCTGCGATCACATCGATCTTCTCGTAGCTTTGAACTGCGTCTAAAAAGCCGGCGGCATCGAGGTTTTCAAGCTTGCCTGCGTAGGTCTCCGCAAAGCTTTTGCAGGCTGTTTCCAGCCAGTCCATATCGCGCTTGAGCTCTTTGGCATCGGCGCTCTCATAAAGATCGCTGAGGTCCCATTCGGGAAGATCGCCAAACTCAGAAGAGCCGGAAGAAGCATTTGCGTCAAAGAAATAAGTCATGGAAACCTCGTTGCCTGCGTTGGATCCTACCTAAGCTCAGGCTGCCGGAGTTGAAAGATGCATGTGGTGCTTTCTTGAGCGCAAAACGCGGGGCTTGGCTAAGCCACGCTTCTTCTCACCCATAAAGCGCCAAAATCTCTTGGAGATCCTCCAGGGTATTGGCCTCATTAAGGGGTTTGTCGTGGCGCCAGCGGGAGATACGTGGAAAGCGCAAAGCGACCCCAGATTTATGACGCGGGCTTTCTTGAATGCCTTCGAAAGCAATCTCGAACACATGATGCGGCGTCACTTGGCGCACAGGGCCAAACCGCTGGAGGGTGTTTTTACGAACCCAAGCGGTGATCCTTTCAAATTCCGCGTCCGTGAGCCCTGAATAGGCCTTGGCAAAGGGTACGAGGTCGTCCCCGTCCCAAACCGCGAAGGTGAAGTCTGTAAAGAGTGTGGCGCGCCGGCCGTGGCCGGATTGCGCGTAGATCATCACAGCATCAATCACCAAGGGATCAACTTTCCATTTCCACCAGTCGCCTTTTTTGCGGCCCGCCAAATAGGGGCTGCCCAGGCGTTTGAGCATGAGCCCTTCCGCACCGAGTTCGCGGGCCTTCTCGCGCCGTTCGGTGAGCTCTTGCCATGTTGAAACGTCTATCGTTTCCGAGAGCCTGAGCGGCGCGCTAGGAGGACAATAGGCGACGAGCCGCGCGAGCCGCCTGCGGCGGGTCCGCAGTGGCTCGGGGCGCTGATCCACCCCACCCAACTCCAGAAGATCATAGGCCTGCAACACCACAGGCGCAGAGCTCAACAAGGATTTGGGAACCGTCTTGCGCCCGAGCCGCTTTTGCAGCGCGTTGAACGACAAAGGCGCGCCGTCCTTCCAAGCCAGAACCTCGCCGTCGATCACAACGCCCGGGGGCAGGTAATCCATAAGCTGCGCGAGCTCAGGAAAGCGATCTGTCATCAGATCTTCGCCGCGTGACCAGAGCGCGTGCTGGCCTTCTCGAAATATGAACTGGCCGCGAATACCGTCCCATTTGTACTCGGCAGACCAGTCGGAGACTTCGCCAAGTGCCTCCACGCTTTCTACAGGATGGGCCAAGTAAAACGGGTAGGGCTTCGACAGATCCGCCAAGGGGTCGTCTTGCTCAATGAGAGCATGATAAGTGGTTGTTTCCGGCGTCCAGTTGCCCATCAATTTATGGGTCAAAAGGGCCTCATCTTGCCCCGTGGCTTGCGCCAACGCGCGGGTCATTAGCTTTTGACTGATACCGATGCGAAACCCGCCCGTGAGCAGTTTGTTGAACAAAAACCTTTGCGTCGTGTCGAGTTGGTTCCAGGCCGAAAGAACCGTGTCTTTTTGAGCCGCCTCTTCTGCCCCGCGCAACGCGATGATCTTAGAGATCCAGGCACTGAGGCTCAAATTGGCGCGGGCCTCGGCTGATGGCAGAACAAGAGCGATGGTTTCCGCCAAATCTCCGACAATCGGATAGGCTTCCTCAAAAAGCCAAAGCGGGATGCCGGCGCGTTCCGCCGCCCATTCGCGCAGCTTTGTTGTGGTGACGGCACGTTTCGGGCGCCGTGAGGAAAAGAGCGCGATGGTCCATAGCTTGTCATCGTCTGGGGCTTGCGCAAAGTAGTCCGCAAGCGCGGCCACTTTGGCGTTTGTCTTGGTGGTTTGATCAAGTGCATCAAAAAGCTCTGCGAAACGCTGCATCTAAAGGCCCTCACGCATCTTCCGTATCCTCAAGGTCCGCGCCTTCGCCCGCGTATTCCGTGGAGACCACATGCGCATCATACCCTTGCTCTCGAAGCCATTTGGTGAAGACGCTCGTATAGCCATGCGTGACAAAGATCTTTTCAGCGCCCGTGTCGCGAATAGCGGCGTTAAGGCCGGGCCAGTCTGCATGATCCGAGAGCACAAAACCGCGGTCCGCTGCGCGCCTGCGCCGAACCCCGCGCAGCGCCATCCATCCAGAGGCAAACGCTGTGCTTTGCGGGCCAAAGCGTTTTGACCATCCCCCAAAGCCGGAAGGCGGGCAGATCACGAGGGCGCCCGGGTAGTCTTTAGGATTAAGGTCTGGGGTAACATGCACTGTTTCGGGCAAATTGAGGCCTTGGGCGCGCAGCACCGCATTGGTGTTTTCAACGGCGCCATGGGTGAGGATGGGGCCAATATGGGCATCAACAGCGCACAAAATGCGCTGAGCTTTCCCAAGTGCATATGCGCCTAATACGGAGGCTTTTCCCTCTTTTTGATTATTTTTCCACCACGTATTGATTTCAGCAATCGTCTCACTTTGCGGCTTCCATTTGAAAACCGGCAGGCCGAAAGTGCTTTCTGTGATAAAAGCGTGGCAGGGCACGGGGGCGAAGGCCTCGGAAAATCCATCGTCTGTGGTTTTATAATCTCCGGACGCGACCCAGACCTCGCCCTTGACCTCAACGCGGATCTGAGCAGACCCGGGGACATGCCCGGCCGGGTGGAAAGAAACTGTTGCGCCGCCGATTTGGCGGGTTTCTTCAAAGGCAATCGTGTCCAAGTCGATGTTGCCAAGGCGATGGCGGATCACCGGGGCGGCTGCTTTTGTGGCCAAGTAGCTGCCGTGACCCGGACGCGCGTGATCCGCGTGGCCATGCGTAATGAGCGCCCGCGCCACGGGGCGCCAAGGATCGATATAGAAATCGCCCGCTGGGCAATAGATCCCGCGATCTGTGAACTTTAAAACGTCCGCCATGCCCTAAAGGTTAGACTAAAGACGACACTTGGAAAGGGCCGCTTCGTGTTCGAGCCCGATATGGTTAGTCGCCCAAGAAAGCGCCATCGACAACAACGCCGTCGCCTTGGTCGTTAAAGACGCCGCCGATGTCGGATGGTAGAAGCGATCCTGTGTTGAGGCCGAAAAACGCACCACTTGCGGCAAGGGTGTTTTCGGTCCCTGTCGGCTGGCTGGGGGCACCATTGGCCACATAGGCGATTGTGCCGCCCGTGAAAGCGTTGTCCACGATTTCCATGCCGGTGATGTTGATGCTTTCGAGATTGAAGGTCGTGCCTGTGCTGGCGTTTACCACCATGGACAAATCAACAGTAGGGGCGGCGGCAGCGAAATCTGCGGAGGCCACGAGGCCACCTGCGTAGTTCTCAATGAGCACGTCGTTTTCAAACACCTCTGCCGCAAATCCGCCCGTGTAGATGGCCGTGCCAGAGCTTGGCATATCAGACGCATTCGTGGGCAGCCCAGCGATCCCGCGCACAAGATTTGTGCCGTCCGTCAGAGCAACAAGGGCCGCAAATTCTGTGCGCAAGGGCTGACCTGGCAAAGTCACAGCCACTTGCGTTTGGCCATCCAGATAGATGCCATCCAGATCGGGGTCAGGCGCATCCGTAATCGAGATGACACCGGCTGAGGCCGTTAATGTATTGGCCGCACGGTCAAGTGCGCCCGTGCCTTTAATGACCTCACTCGCAGAAGGCGTGGTGATGATGGTAAAAAAGCCGCCGATCTCAGACGTTCCAGGCGTTGTGCTGACAAGATCTTCGTTTGTTGCGTTCGTTGTTGTGAAGCCAGAAAAAGGCTCGGGCGGGGGTGGTCCTGCGTCTCCGCTTCCACCACCGCCGCCGGAGCAGGCTGCAAGCGTGGAACATGCCAAAAGGGTTAGTACGCCCTGAGGGACGCGAAGAGACACTGTAGCGATCATGTTTTTTGCCTTTAGCTCAACAGGTTTTGCTGCTTTGGTCACAGGCTTAGGCCTATGTCGGACGCTTGGTCGCGCCTCTCCCAAATCACACACACGCGCCTTTTGAATCGAGAAGGCTGCCCGGGTGCAACCCCAGGGCAGCCTTCTTAACAGTCTCACTCAAACTTCGTCAGGCGCTGTGCTGAGAAAACAACGCCGCACAGCGATCAAAGAAGTCTGCCCGAGTGGCGGGCACTTCCATCATGATCTCATGTTCGCCGCCTGTGTAGGTTTTCAAAGCGCCGTCTGGCCAGTTGGCCATGCGCAGCTTGATGGCTGTCGTATCCACAATCCGCTCGTTCGTGCCCATGGCACAAAAGCAGGGCAGCTCTGGCGCTTTTTGAGCGGCCAAGTCCCTAAGTTCCCCCAGAGCTTGGTTGACCCAATGGATCGTAGGGCCCGAAAGGCTCAAATCAGGGCAAATCTCCAGATGCGTGCGCATGTAAGAAATCATGTCTGCGTCGCGGGTGAGCGTGTTGTCGTCGAGATCAGCGGTAAGCACGTAGGCTTCGGCGTCTGTCATAGGCGCACGGGCGTCGGCCAAGCCCAAAGGTCTGGCCACAGCGGCAATGGCATGGGCCACAGGCCGCATCATGCGCGACATGGCGATGCCCCACATCGGACCTGAAAACGCCGCCGCTTTCACATCCAAGCCGTCCATCAAGGCCCGCAACCCAATGGCACCGCCCATGGAATGGGCAACAAGGTAGTAGGGCTCAGGCAGGTTTTGCGCGCGTGCATAGTCGAGCATTGCAGCCACGTCGTGTTGATAGTCAAGAAACGCACCCACATGTCCCAATGACCTGTCAGGCAAAAGGCGATCTGCTAAGCCCTGTCCACGCCAATCAATGGCTGCCATCGCAAAGCCACGGGCGGCAAAATCGCGCGCTGCACGGCCATATTTTTCGATATATTCGGTGCGGCCCGGAAAAAGCAAAACGGTGCCTTTGCAGTCCCCGTCTTTCAGAGCCCAATGGCCTATGCGGAGCTTGACCCCATCGGCAGCTTGGACCCAATCGGCCAAGCCGCCCTCTGGGCCGTCTGCTGCCTCGGCATAGAAGGGTGCGGTCTGCATTTAGCCCAAAACGCCAGAGAGTTTCATGGCCATGCCCATGTCGCCGTCGACAGTGAGCTTGCCGGTCATGAAGGCAGCCGTTGGGTTCAACTCACCGTCGAGGATCGATTTAAAGGTTTCGGTGTCGGCCGTCAGGGTGACGTCTGCATCTTCGTCGCCTGCACGCGCGCCATCGCTGTCGATCATAATGGCGCCTTCATCCGAGACGACAAATTTTGCGGTTCCGTCAAAACCCGCTCCGCCCATTTTCTCGTTTAGGGCCGATACGGCTTCAGTGATGACATCGCTCATAAGAGACGCTCCTTCATGATGTGACTGGTGAGGCGTAAATGCCTCTCGCATTTATCGCAACCAGCGCTATGGTCTTATGTGATATGAAAAAGATCTCTGGCAATCTCAAATCTAACCTAGCGGCACTTTTGCTCAGTGTCGGGTTTTCCATACCTTTGGCTGTGCCTGTTTCGGCACAATCGGCCAGTCCGCCCGGAGATCCGGGCAAAATCGCCAGCATTTTGGAGCGCTTGAAAGAGTCGACGCCGCAAAGCTACGCCGTGATTGAGCGCGAATTGGAGCTCGAATGGTCGAAATCGGGCTCGGCCTCTATGAATCTGCTACTCCAACGCGGCAAAGACGCGCTGGAGCGGGGCGAGTTTCAAAAGGCCTTTTTCCACTTCTCAGCCCTCATTGATCACGCGCCGGAGTTTGCTGAAGGCTATGCGGGCCGCGCCACAGCGCTCTTTCGCATGGACCGCGTAGGCCAGGCCTTAGCGGACATCGAGGAAGCTTTGCGCCGCAATCCCAATCACTATCCATCTATGATTGGCTTTGGGATCATCATGGCAGAACTAGGTAATCCCCATGCGGCCGTCGCAGCGCTCAAACGCGCGGCCTCTATACATCCCCACCGCGAGGACGTAACCAAAGCGCTGGACCGGCTTGTGAAAGAGGTTGAAGGCACCGCCATTTAGGTGGCAGCCTTTCATTTGGCTGAGGGAGCGGCGCGATGTCTTCTCACCCTAAGGGGCGCGTAACAGCCGTACTGGGCCCCACCAACACGGGCAAAACGCACTATGCAATCGAGCGCATGTTGGCGCACCGCACGGGCGTTATGGGCTTGCCCCTTCGGCTCTTGGCGCGCGAGGTCTATGACCGCATCGTGAAGATCAAAGGGCCCAATGTGGTCGCTCTCGTCACGGGCGAAGAGCGGCTTGTGCCCGAGCGCGTGCAATATTGGGTCTGTACGGTCGAAGCGATGCCTCAAGGCATGGGCTGCGATTTCCTCGCTGTAGATGAAATCCAGCTCTGCGCAGACCCTGAGCGCGGGCACATCTTCACCGAGCGGCTTTTGCACGCCCGAGGCCTGCATGAGACGCTGTTTCTAGGCGCTGAGACCATGCGCGGGGCCATTGCGGATCTGGTGCCGGGGGCCTTTTTCCTCAAACGAGAGCGCATGAGCACGCTGAGCTACACAGGTGCAAAAAAGGCGAGCCGCATGCAGCCGCGCTCGGCCATCGTCGGCTTCTCGGTTGATAATGTTTATGCCATTGCCGAGCTCTTGCGGCGTCAGAAGGGCGGGGCGGCTGTGGTGATGGGGGCTCTTAGCCCGCGCACGCGCAACGCCCAAGTGGCTATGTACCAAGAGGGCGATGTCGACTTTCTTGTGGCCACCGATGCGATTGGCATGGGGCTCAATCTCGACATCAACCACGTGGCCTTCTCAGCCACCACCAAGTTTGACGGTCGCAAAATGCGCCCTCTGATGCCCAACGAGTTGGCCCAAATCGCAGGAAGGGCCGGGCGCTACACCAACGATGGCACCTTTGGCGTAACGGGTGAGGCAGGGCCCTTGCACGAGGAAGTTGTGGCCCAAATTGAAAGCAACCGCTTTGCACCGGTGCGCAAATTGCAATGGCGCAATGCGTCGCTTCGCTTTGGATCGGTGGATCATCTGATCCGCTCGCTGGAGAGCCATACGGATGATCCATGGCTGACGCGTGTGCGCGACGCGGATGACATTTTGGCGCTCAAAGCGCTGAGCACCGAGGCTGAAATCCTGGCGCGCGCGAGCGACAAACAAAGCGTCGAGCTTCTCTGGGATGTCTGCCGTGTGCCCGATTTTAGGGGAATCAGTCAGACCGAACACGCAAGTCTGTTGGGTCAAATTTACAAATATCTGCACCAAAACGGCCAAGTTCCGGACGATTGGCTCGCCCGACAGGTGAAATTTATCGACCGGACTGAAGGCGATATTGATGCGCTTTCGAAACGGTTGGCATATATTCGCACATGGACGTATGTCGCTCAAAGAAACGGTTGGCTAAATGATCCTGAGCATTGGCGTGGCGCGACGCGTGCTGTAGAAGATCGCCTGTCGGATGCGCTCCACGAGCGTCTGACGCAAAGATTTGTTGATCGGCGTACGAGTGTTTTACTGCGGCGGTTGAAGCAGAAGGAGGCCCTGGTGGCTGAAATTAACCAAAGTGGCGAGATCGCCGTTGAAGGCCAATTTGTCGGCAAGATCGAAGGTTTCCGGTTCTCCCAAGACGCGAGTGCCTCGCCCGATGAGGCCAAAACGCTGCGCGCGGCTGCCCTCAAAGTCTTGACCCCTGAGTTTCACCTGCGCGCCGATCGGCTTTACAACTCACCCGATACTGAGCTCGACTTCACCGAACAAGGCGGGTTGATGTGGGGTGAACATGCCGTTGGCAAGCTCGTGGCTGGATCTGATCCACTTAAGCCGACCGTCTATCCCTTTGTGGATGATGAAGCCGGCCCCGAGGTGATCGCCAAGGTTGGCCGTCGTTTGCAGCATTTTGTGGACCGCAAAATCGCGATCCTTTTCGATCCCATGCTCCAAATGCAAAAGGATGACACGCTCACAGGCCTCGCCCGTGGCTTTGCCTTTCGCATGATTGAGGGCTTGGGGATTATCCCGCGCGACGAAGTGGCGGAAGATGTTAAGGCTTTGGATCAAGAAACCCGGGGCGTGCTGCGCAAGCACGGGATTCGCTTTGGTCAGTTCACAATCTTCATGCCGCTCATGCTCAAGCCTGCGCCCACGCGGATGCGGTTGGTGCTGTGGTCTTTGGCCAAAGACCTTCAAGAGTTCCCCGAAAGCCCGCCCCCGGGCCTCGTAACTGTGCCGGTGATGCCGGACATGCCGGAGGGCTACTTTGCCATGGCAGGCTACCGCGCGGCAGGCGAGCGGGCCATTCGCATTGATATGCTGGAGCGCCTCGCGGATCTCTTGCGTACGCAAAACAGCCGGGCGGGCTTTGAAGCAACGCCAGATATGCTCTCGATCACAGGCATGACCCTGGCGCAGTTCGCCGATTTGATGCAGGGCTTGGGCTATCAGGCTGTTGAAGGTACCCGCGAGAAGGTCAAACCCGTACCGGACGCCACCTCTGCAGCACCTGCTGAAAAGGCAGCTGAGGCGGGCGCAGAGACAGGGTTAGAAGCCAGCAAAGACGCAAGTGCAGAAATCCCTGCCGAAAGCGCCGCTGAGACCACAGAACCCGCAAGCGCAGCCGCAAGCGAACCTTCCCAGGCGGAAGACAAATCCGCAGAGACCTCAGAAGGCGAGGCCGAAACGGCCAATAAGGATGGCGTCTCTGAAGATGCGGCCGAAGAGCCAGTTCTTGAGACCTTCTATACCTTCACCTGGGGACGCAGGCCCCAAGGACGCGCTGGCCAGCGGGGCCGGGGTGACGGTGAAGGTCATGCAGACAATCGTGGCGGCAAACGCCAAGGCAAAGGTGGGCCGAAAGGCAAAGGTAAACACGGCGGGCAGGGCCAACGTAAAGATGGGCAGAAGTCCAAGACGTACCAAGCGCGCCCCAAGAAAGCGGAAAAGAAGATTGATCCCGACAATCCTTTTGCAGCCGCATTGATGGGCTTAAAGCGCGATTGAGTGCCCAAAACGCAACATCCGCAGAGACCTTAAGGGTCGATAAATGGCTCTGGCATGCGCGGTTTTTCAAATCGCGCGCTTTGGCGGCCAAGGTTGTGTCTGACGGCAAGCTGCGTGTTAACGGCACACCGATTTCCAAACCAAGCCGAGCGATTGCCCCAGACGTGGTATTGACCTTTGTGCAGGGGCGCGAGGTGCGTGTGGTCAAAGTTTTGGGCCTCGGGACCCGGCGTGGCCCGGCGCCCGAAGCGCAAGCGCTTTATGAAGATCTGGATCCGCCAAAACCACGTACGCGGGATTTAAGTGCGCCTGAGCGTACAGGACCACGCCCAACCAAAAAAGCGCGCCGCGAAATGGATCAAGCGCGGCATTTGGCCAAGCCAGACGGTCTTGAATGATGGCAGAGCCTGTCTTAAGCACCGGAGCGAAAGATCAAAGGAACGATTGGCTCGCATGACGTATATTGTCACCGACAACTGCATTGCCTGCAAATACACAGACTGTGTGGACGTGTGCCCCGTGGATTGCTTTTACGAGGGGGTAAACATGCTTGTGATCCATCCCGATGAATGCATCGATTGTGGGGTTTGCGAGCCTGAATGCCCTGCGGATGCAATTCGCCCTGATACGGAACCCGACATGGAAAAATGGGTCGAGTTCAACCGTAAGTACGCAGAGGCTTGGCCTGTGATCATCACCCGTAAAGATCCGCTTCCGGATGCTGAGGAAAAAGACGGGGAAACCAACAAGCTGGAGAAGTATTTCTCCGAAGAAGCCGGCGAAGGCGATTAAGACGCGTTTGAGATTGCTCAAAGTGCCCTGTGAACGGGTTCTTTGCAGTGATCTTTAGCTTGTCTTTTCGAGGCGCTTTGAAAATGTGCTTGTTGCTCCAAGGCTTAAAGGGTGAGGGGCTTTAACCAGGGCGTATTTTCTGCTATATCCTCGTTACAAACGGAACCTGCTGCCGCAACGTGCCCGCTCTATCTGTAGGAAATTGGCACACTCACCCCTCTCAGCTTTGGTCTTAAATGCCCTGCTTGAGATGTGCTTTGCGGTGACACTAGAGAAAGACACAGATGTCAAAGTCCAAAAAACTCGATTTTAGCCCCGAGGAATTTGTTGTGTATCCCGCGCACGGCGTTGGGAAGATCGTCTCGGTCGAAGAGCAAGAAATCGCAGGCATGTCACTCGAGCTCTTTGTGATCGCTTTTGAAAAAGACAAAATGACCCTGCGGGTTCCCACCAACAAAGCGGTGGAAGTGGGCATGCGCGCGTTGAGTTCTCCGGACGTTGTGAGCAAGGCCATGACGATCCTCAAAGGCAAAGCCAAAGTGAAGCGGGCCATGTGGTCGCGCCGGGCTCAAGAATATGAGCAAAAGATCAACTCAGGCGATCTTTTGGCCATTGCAGAAGTTGTGCGTGATCTTCATCGCAATGACGAACAGCGCGAGCAAAGCTACTCGGAGCGTCAGCTTTATGAGGCGGCTTTGGAGCGGCTGACGCGTGAAGTGGCGGCTGTTGATGGCGCGGATGAAGGCCAAGCAGGCTCGAAGATTACCGCCGTATTGGGCGCCCGTGTGGTACCAGCGGCTTAAGCTTGATTAAATTGTGTGAGGCTGATCGCCTCACGCATCGTTTTATAAAAACCCACCTTCTCAGGTGGGTTTTTTTGCGCGTCATATAAGCGTTGTGAGAACGATAAGGGCTGTGATTTCGCAGATCTGTTGTGTGGCCCCCAAGACATCGCCTGTTTGTCCGCCGATTTTAGTCTGTGCGATGCGGATCCAAAGCCAGCCTGCAAGGCCCGTGAGGACTAAAACCGGCACCGCAAGAAACCCAAAACTGATCAATCCAATCACGAGACCAAGGCAAAGGGAGAGGAGCCCTGCATTTAAAGGAACTATGCCTTGAGATGCAGAAAGTCCGGAGCCGCGGGCATTGCTCACTTGGCTCATGATGATGGGAAGACCCGCTCGGCTGATCGCGGGAAGTGCGATGAGGGCCAGGGCCACTTGCCAGCTCGCCCAGTCTAGATTTGTCTTTTGCAAGAGCTCGCTTACAGCCAGCCAGCGCAAGCCGATGCTGAAAACAAGTGCGAGGGTGCCATAGGTGCCGATATGGCTGTCTTTCATGATCCTGAGGCGTTCAGGCGCTGAATAAGCGCCCCAAAAGCCATCGGCACAATCGGCAAGCCCGTCCTCATGCAATGCGCCTGTGAGAAAGATCCATGCGAGGAGCAAAAGCCCGGCTGCGAGACCTGCAGAAAGGCCAAGGCTCATGAGGCCAAAGGCCACTGGCACCGTGAGAAGACCCAAAGCCAGCCCCACAATGGGGTAGGCCCAAACGCTCACATTGCTGCGCGCCATAGCGCGTTCAGCGTCTACCTGAACAGGAACTCGGGTTAAAAGGCCCATCGCCGCGGGCACATCATGCCAGGATATGTCGGGAAGGGCGATTTTTTTGTCCATTTTAGGGGCGTCCTCTGGCGCTCGGCGCGCGAGAAGCTAAACACCAGCTCTGACGATTTGACAATGTGGGACCCTTTTGATGGCCTTTGATACGCTTGACGCATTTGCAACCCTTGTGGCGGGCTTTGCGCCCGAAGATGCGCAGGCGCGCGCGGCGGCCACAGCCCGCAATAAGGTGCTCACAAAGCCCCCTGCAGCGCTTGGTCGCCTGGAAGAGATTGCGCTGCATATGGCAGCTTGGCAAAAGACTGACAAACCCACCTGCGACGTGCCTCAAATCCTGATCTTTGCGGGCAACCACGGGGTGACAGCGCAAGGCATCTCGGCCTTTCCGGCAGATGTCACCGTGCAAATGGTGGCAAATTTCAGCGCAGGTGGAGCTGCGATCAACCAGTTGGCCAAAACCTTTGGGGCCAAGCTCGATGTGGTGGCTTTAGACTTAGACACACCCACTCAAGACTTCTCCCAAGGCCCTGCGATGAGCGAGGATGAGACGGTCGCGGCGCTAAAGGCGGGCTTTGAAGCCGTTGACCCCAAAGCAGACGCGCTCGTTGTAGGCGAGATGGGCATTGGCAACACAACAGCGGCTGCTGCGATTGCCACAGCGCTCTTTGGCGGCGCTGCCGCCGATTGGGCAGGGCGGGGCACGGGGCTTGATGATCCAGGCGTGGCCCATAAGGCCGCGGTGATCGAGACAGCGCTGAAAGCCAACCCTGATCGCGCGCCTTTGGCTGTGCTCAGCGCTCTGGGTGGCCGTGAAATTGCGGCTATGGTGGGCGCGATGGCTGCGGCGCGCCATCATAGCATACCAGTGATCCTGGATGGCTTTATTGCCTCAGCTGCGGCGGCGGTTTTGTACGGGATAGACGCAAGTGCCCTGGATCATGTGCTGGCCGGGCATGTGAGCGCGGAAGGGGCGCATCCCAAACTTTTGGCCAAAATGGGCAAGGCGCCGATCTTGGATCTTGGTATGCGCCTGGGCGAAGGCTCTGGGGCTGCGGTTGCCCTGGGCGTTGTGAAGGCAGCGGTCGCGTGTCAGTCCGGAATGGCGACCTTTGCGGAAGCGGGTGTGAGCGAAGGGGACGGCTAGGTCGTATCGGCAGGGCCATCTTTCTGAGCCGTGCCTTCAAGCTGCTGAGGCGCATCTGAGCCCATGCGCTCCAGCAATGCGTTCTCAAAGTCTTTGCCCATCTGCTTGGCGCGCGCGACGTAAGCTTCATTCTTAGCGATGGGCACGTCTGGATCCCAAAGCTGGGCAAGTTCTGCCAGAGCAGCGCGATCGAGCTTGAAGAACTCATCACGGACCATGGCGGCCTCGTAATCGGTCAGACCAACCTGCTCAAGCACGTAACGACCCGCGCGCAGTGAGCTGTCAAACATCTCGCGCACGATGTCATTCGCTCCCGCTTGGTAGAGTTGATAGGTGTGCACGCGGTCGTAGGCGCGCGCCACGATATGCAAATCAGGCTGCGCCTTTCGCGCATGTTTTACAAGCTGAACAGCATCTTCTTTGTCATCGAGCGTGACAACCAAAACCTTGGCGTCATGGATGCCCGCGGCATGGAGCATATCGGGGCGTGTTGGGTCGCCTAAGAAGGCTTTGAACCCAAAGGTTCGCATAAGATTGATCGTCTCGAGATCTTTGTCGATCACAGTGGCCTGCATGCCTGCCATTTGCAAAAGCCGGTTGACCACTTGGCCAAAGCGCCCAATGCCCGCGATGATGATGCCTTGTTTGTCGTCGATCTCGTCTGCCTCGAGCGAAAGCTCTTCATTCAGGCGAGAGGCCAGTTGATCATAGAGGATGAAGAGCAGGGGTGTGATCAGCATCGACAGCGCAATGATCAGCAAAAGCCGCTCCGAGAGCACTGTGGGGATCACGCTCTGTTGCAGCGCAAAGGACACCAAGACAAAGCCAAATTCGCCCGCCTGTGCGAGGCTTAAGGTAAAGAGGATCTTGTCGCGGGATTGCAGTTTGAAGAGCAGGGCCAGCGCATAAAGCACACCCGCTTTGATCGCGATCACAGCCAATGTCAGCGCTAAGATCGAAAAAGGATCGCCGAAGAGAACGCCAAAATTTATGCCCGCACCTACCGTGATGAAGAAGAGCCCTAACAAGAGGCCTTTGAAAGGCTCAAGATCAGACTCAAGCTCATGGCGAAACTCTGAGTTGGCCAGAACCACCCCGGCCAGGAAGGTGCCTAGCGCAGGAGACAGCCCCACGAGGCCCATCAACACCGCAATACCAACAACCAAAAGCAGTGAGAAAGCCGTGTAAAGCTCCCGCAGATTTGCGTGATCAATCCAACGAAAGAGGGGACGAATGAGGAATATGCCCGCTAAGATCACGAAGGCAATTGCGCCAAGAGTAACCAAAGTGACGCCCCAAGCTGGCAGCCCATCGACCAAGCTCATTGCCGCGTCACCATGCCCCCCTGAATGATCTGCTCCATGGCCTGCGGTGTCTGCTGCGTGGCTGTCGCCATGGTTTTCGCTGCCATGATCTGATCCTGCCTCGTCAGAGGTTTCGGTCAAAAACGGCAAGGCCAAAAGCGGCAAGAAGGCCAACATCGGGATGACCGCAATGTCTTGGGCTAGGAGAACTGAGAAGGTCGAGCGGCCACCTTGGCTCTGCATCAAGCCTTTTTCTTGCAGGGTTTGCAGCACGATCGCTGTAGAGGAGAGGGCAAAGATCAGGCCAATTGCGAGCGAAACACTCCAATTAAAGCCCAAAAGCATAGCCCCGGCCCATATGAGGCCCGTGGTAAGGCCCAATTGCAGACCACCCAGGCCCAGCAAGCGGTCACGCATATCCCAAAGCGCTCTAGGCTCCAACTCGAGCCCGATTAAGAAGAGCATCATCACCACGCCAAATTCAGCGAAGTGTTGCAGGCTTTCTGTTTCGGAGCCCACTAGGCCGAGAACCGGTCCGATCACAATACCAGCGGCTAAGTATCCCAGCACCGAGCCCAGCCCGAGACGGGCGGCAAGCGGTACGGCGATAACGGCTGCACCAAGATAGATTGTGGCTTGAAACAGAAAAGATTCCATCGAAGGCTCTCGCAAAAGGATGTGTGACCCCACCATGCGAGCCTTTGGCCGGTAGGGTCAATGCACAGCCGCCTGTGCGCCTATAGCGTTTGACGAAATACCTGAGACATCAAGTATCAGCTAACGCGTTGAAACCAAGGGTTTCAGGCAGCGTTAGGTGATTCAGATTTTTCGCATAACGCTTTAAGCGAGAGCCTGTGGCGAGGGGTTAGCGCGTTGTTTTTGAGCAGGTGCAGCGCGCAACCCCAGACAACCGGTCCAGGGTTTGCTCGGGTAGACCAAATGAGCCGTTGGGCTCAAATAACTACCCCCTAGGCATGTTCAGTGTGATGGTGCGATTGCCTTTGCGGTAGCGCAGGGTCTTTGCGTCAATCGCCGCGACACGCCCCCCATCCAACCTGTCTCCCACAGACACATTCCGAATGCGGCCCGAATTCAGACGGACCAGCGCGGATTTATCGTTCTTCGTGCCCATGGTGCCGATGAGCGTGACCCGGCCAAGTTTCAGCGCGCGCGGCTCTGTAGCATTGCGCGCGGCGGCTGCTGGGGTTCGTCCACTTGGCCGCGCTGTGCGCAGGGGCTTGAACGTCGCGGTCGTCACATTTGTATCTCTGCTGCGTTGCACGGCGCGCGTGCTGCGCAACTTGGGGCGCTGAGCAGCACTTGCGGGCAGGGCTACGGCGACAGCTGGGGCCGCATCGCGCTTCGGCGTGGCCTGGGCAAGCACACGCGGAGCTTGGGTTTGCGGGGCTTGGGTTCTAGGGCGCAGAGCCGGGCGGCTGACATTTGAAAGCGCGGCAACAACAAGGGCGGTTTCAACCTCTTCGCGTGTGCGAGCTGATTGGCTATTCAAGGAGCCCGGGCGCAAGGCCGCACGCTTCCCAACCACCCGCGGGTCAGGCGGCGCTGTGAGTGCGGCAACCTCGGGGTCCTCGCTCGAGAGCGCGTCAGAGGGGCTGGGCGTTGCCAGCGTTTGAACCAATGCCTCGTCCACAGCTTCCGACACATCTGGTGTGTCGCTTAAAGTGCGGCTCTCTTGAACAGCAGAGCCGGGGCGTAGGCTTGGACGGCGTTTCAATCGGGTATCCGTCACCGTTTGGAGCGTCAGCGCAGCTGTCTCGATGCTTTGCGGTGCGATCTCAGCCACAACGACGCTGGCCGCTTTTTCAGATCCAGGCCGGAGAGCTGGGCGCAGAGCAAAATCGCTCGGACGAGGTGTTCTTGGAGGTTCGGTATTGACAGCAGCATCGGGCGCAACCGTGGTTTGGCCCAAGGCAAGATCCGCCTCGGCGGCATTCGCGGGCGCAATGGCGAGCGCCGCAAACAACAGTGCCAGCACCAGCAACACACTCAGAATGCCCGCAACGACCCACCGACTTGTGCCACGCTCACGGCGCAAATCGTCGGGCTTTGGGTCGGGATCTGGATCACGATAGGCCCGCAACTCTTCCAACGGATCTGGCAAATCAGGATCCGCAAGAGGTGGAGGCTCGGGCGCCACAGGCTCGCGGTTGGTCAGGCTTGCAATCGCTTCGTCCAGACCATCCAGCCCTGTGCGCCGCTGTCCTGTCACAGGGGCAATGGCCATGGCCCGCTCTAGCGTTGAGACATCAGACGGAAGAGCCACAACATTGGTGGAGGAGGGCACCCCAGCAATACGAGGCGGGGCGGCTGGGTCAAACTCGTCTTCTTCCAATTGCGTGAGAGACGACCGTGCTGCTTTAGGGATTTTGAATTCGGGGAGCGGCTCGGCGGCAATTTCGGGCTGCGCGGGCATACTGGTTTGCGGGTGAAACGGGGTGGAGGGCGGCACGTCTCCCGTAAAACGCGGGATTTCGGCGGTGCCGGTTATTTTTATCGGGAGCGTATCAGGCTCGATGATCTCACCGCTGCGCAGATAGTCGGTCGCTGAAAGGGCTGTGCCGAAAAACGGCTCTGTCGGGCCTGCGTCGTTTTCAAAGCGGCCCTCTTCTGGCGTCGCAACGTAGCTCACAGGCGCGAGCCCATAAGATTGGGCGAATTGTTCCGCTTCGCGCAATGTTTCACGGGCCACAGCAGCCACATAGCCACGCGCATGGGTCGAGGTCCAGTCGTAAGCAAGTTGGGAAACCGGATAGGGCGTTGCGCCTTCAAGAGCCGTCTCGACGACCTGCATTTGACCTGTGCGACTGCCTGACAGAGGCGGCAAGCTCAGATAACGAATGTGATCGTTGGGGACGACGATCTTTGTGGCCAACCGCCCTTGGCCCAAGGTTTGGGCGTTCTCGCGCAATTTGGCCATGCGGTCTGGCAAGTCGGGATCGGTAAAATCTACCTGTCCCACGTGATGCCATCCACCGCTTGCGCGGAGCAAAAGACGACAGCCGGTAGTCGAAAAAACTGCTGCAAAGTTAGGTTTCATAGACCCATGTTATTTATTGTCACGCGTGCTCATGCTTATCTTGCTTTAACATTAATCGGGTGCAATCGAAATCGGTTGTGTCGTCACACAAACGCGAAATCTGGACAAAATCGGCGGTGAACCGCGTTTTTTTGACCTCTTTCGCGGACAGAAAGGGAAAACCTATGCGCAAACTGGTTAGGATGGCGTTTTTACCAGGCCTTATAGTGGGCGTGTTTCTGGCCTTCGGGTCGGTTTCAGCCAAGGCCGAAGACTCAGATTCAAAATTGACGGTGTCAGGCCAGGGTGAGGCTTTGGCGAGCCCAGATATGGCCGTGGTTTCGCTTGGGGTGATTGCGCAAGCGCGCAGCGCTAAAGCGGCGATGGATCAAGTCTCAGAGCAATTGGGTACGATACTCGCCCGCTTGGAGCGCACAGGAATTGCGGCCCGCGATCTTCAAACCAGTGATCTGCGTCTGTCACCGCAATATGCGCGCAACACTGGAAATTTGGAGCCCCGCCGGATCGTGAGCTATGAGGCCGCCAACACCCTGAGCGTGCGTATTCGCGATTTGGACCAATTGGGGGGTGTTCTCGATCAGGCTCTGACCGATGGCGCCAATCAGCTCTACGGGCTGCGCTTTGAAGTGGCCGAGCCAGCGCCGCTGATCGAAGAGGCGCGCGCGAGCGCCGTGAAAGACGCAGTGTCCAAGGCCAAGCTTTATGCAAGGGCTGCAGGCGTTGAGCTTGGACGCCTCTTGTCGTTGAGCGAAGCGGGCTCTGTCAGCCCGCGCGCGACACCAATGATGGAAATGCGCATGGCAGCAGACGCTGTGTCCGTGGCCGCGGGCGAAGTGGGTCTGAGCGCGCGTGTGACGCTGGTATATGAGATACTAAACTGAGCCAAACGTCTTAAAACCGCCGCCTCTGGTCTGAACACCCTCTCTGTAAGGGCCATTGAATATGTCTGATTTCGCCACGGTCCTGCCCTAAACTGTTTCCAGATTAGCAAGGAATTGTTGCGCGCACAGATCCTTGAGGCATTGAAATGGAACAGCGATTTTTTTTGGCTCTGTTTGGAGTGGTGGCCGCGAGTGTAGCCCTCTTTTTTGTTGTGGAGCCAATGCGCCAAAGCACGCCCGCGGACGCAGTGCAAACTGCGCAAGCCAACACGCTTTCAAGCCCCGATGTGGAAACGCCAAGTGTCACCCGTCAAGTATTGGGGCTCTTTCAAAGCGCCGTGTCTCTTTCGGGAAAGAAACAAGATACAATCGCGCGTATCCCAGGGCGCGAGGGCAATGAGGGCCCAGAGGCTTATCTCTTCCGCGATCATTCCGAGATCAGAGCAACGGGGCCTATTGCGGCTGTGATCGATGAAGATCCCATTTTTATCGATCAGGTCTTTGACGGTTTTACGCGCGAGCAAGAGGCTTTTGTTCCAGTGTTTGCGCGCTTCGGAGACTTGGTTCAGAACTGTGCACCAAACCCGTCGAACCCTTCTGCAACTGTGCAGCACATCATGACCTATCAAGGTGGTGCGCCCACACGCCTGCGCGGCTTTGGCAGCGCCGAGTTCGCGCGCATGGTCGAAACCTATTACAAAACCGCCGCCAAGGGCGGCAAAATCTATTTCGGCATCCCACGAGGGGGTGGTCGGTATGATGTGCAACATGTGGTTGTCACCCAAACCGCGCAGCCCGTGCACTTGGTGCTTATGGGGGGGCATACGGTTTTGTGGCATATCCATGTGGCCCAAGGCACAACTGTAAGCGGCGTGGATGTCTTAGGCGGCACGGCAGGTGCGGTGGCGGGGCTCGGCGCAGACGTGCCGGTGGCGTTTTTTCCTCTTGCGCAGATCACAAACGACTGTGGTCTCGCATGGCCGCGCGCGGACGACCAGCGCGCTCATGTGTCAAACCGCGTTGTGAGTACGCTTCAAACCACCAGCGTTGATGGGAGTTCTCGTGCCAAGATCAACAGAGTGCTTGAGGAATATCCTGAGCGCGCGGATGGGTTGGACATCCATGGATGGCGGTGGAAATTTCAACCTTTCTGGCAAATGTACACGGCCGCTTTTGGGCCTGACCCACAAGGGCAATTTCCGGCCTACACCAGCTTTGATGTCTATGTCGTGGGGCCAGCCCCAACATCCGCGCTGCCCTTTGCCACGCTGCAAGATACGCCGCTCGTTCTGGCACCCGAGGGGCACTATTTTGACAAAACAGGATGGAAGACCAACCTGAAGCAAAAGATCGAAAGCCAAGCCCAAGCCTTGATTGGCAGCACCACAAACGGCGTCGAACAGGAGTAACGGGTCATGTCTACGCGCGCATTGAATGTTGTGGGCTGGGGCCTTGGGTTTGTCTTGGTTGTCTATGCGCTTTTTTGGAGCTGGACAGGCCTGCGCATGGCGATTGCGATCCAAGATGTCGTGGCGGAGCAGACGCAGAGTTTTGACGATACACCCAGGGCCGATATTGATGCCACGAAAGACCCAAGTTTCCCCAAAATTGCGCTTTATAGCGAAAGCGGCAGGGCGCTCAAACCGGCGCAAGCCGTTGCTGTCCTGGCGCCCACAAAGCTGAGCAAGAAGCGCGTCTATTTCATGGAAGAGGTTGTGCCCTTTTCAGCCATCCTGGATCCTGGCGAAACGCCCCCTCAAGGGGACCTGCTCGAGCTTATGGCGCGCATCCGCTCGGAAGCTTTGGCCAAAGCCAACTGCGACCGGATCAAACGCGCAAGTATCGCAACCTGTGCGCTTAATTGGCACGGTGTGAGCGATGTGACGGCGCGCAGTTTTATGCTCAAAACTTCGCTTCTTTATAGTTGGGACGACCCACTTGGAACACTGCCTGACACCGAGCAAGGCATGGCGGTGCAAGACCTGGTTCGACTTGATCCGATCTTTTTTGACCCGCTCGACACGGGCGGTTTGACCCAGGCGCGCGCAAAGGCTCTGGACCGTGTGGAGGCCTTTTGCGCCGAGTATCGTAAAACTCTGGGCAATTGCGTGCCGGTGGAGACGTCGGAGCACATCGGCAATTTTCGCAGGCGCGAAGCGGCTCAAAGGCGAGACGACTTTGGTAGGATACCCGAGGATTGGGGCTTAGAACTTGCTGTGAGCTTTGTGCATGTTTTGCCGCTTAACTTAACGCGTGAAACGGCCCAGAAAGACTAGACTTTTGCGCTTCAGATAAGGCAGCCGCAGCAAAAAGGCGCGACCCAAGAGCCGCGCCTAAAAGACTTCAGGTTTTTCGCATAACGCCTTAGCTTGCAGCTTTGCTCAGAGCTTGATCGAGATCTGCGATGATGTCGTCGGCATCCTCAATGCCTATTGATACTCGCACCACATTTGGCGCGGCCCCTGCCGCTTCTTGTTGTTCAGCGGTGAGCTGGCGGTGGGTTGTCGAGGCCGAATGGATAATCAGCGAGCGCGTGTCGCCCAGGTTGGCGACATGGCTGAAGATCTCGAGGTTATCCACGAGTTTGATGCAAGCCTCATAACCGCCTTTGACCGCAAAGGTGAAAAGCGCGCCGGCACCGCGCGGCAGGATCTTTTGTGAGCGCTTGAAGTAGGGCGAGCTTTTGAGGCCAGCATAGGTCACATAGTCGATGCGGTCGTCTTTCTCGAGCCACTCGGCCACTTTGCGCGCGTTCTCCACATGGCGCTCCATGCGCAGGCTGAGCGTCTCAATGCCCATCAGCGTGTAATGCGCCCCTTGTGGATTCATGGTCATACCAAGATCACGCAGACCCACGGCAATGCCGTGGAAGGTGAAAGCCAGGGGGCCAAAAACTTCCGCGAACTTCATCCCGTGATAAGCAGGCTCAGGTTGGCTGAGAGAAGGGAACTTGTCGCTGGCGGCCCAATCAAACTTGCCTGAATCGACCACACAACCGCCTGTCACAGTGCCGTTGCCGGTGAGGTATTTGGTGGTGGAATGCACCACAAGTGTCGCGCCATGCTCGATGGGGCGGCAGAGGTAGGGCGTGGCAGAGGTGTTGTCGACGATGAGGGGGAGGCCTGCGGCGTCTGAGATTTTCACAATGGCATCGAGATCCGTGACATAGCCACCAGGGTTGGCCAGGGCCTCACAGAAGACCGCGCGGGTGTCTTCGTCAATCGCGGCTTCAACAGCTTTCAGATCGTCGAAATCGACAAATTTGGCAGACCAGCCGAAGCGTTTGATCGTTTGGCTAAACTGCGTGACCGTACCGCCGTAAAGACGCGTGGAGACAACAACGTTGCGGCCAGGCTCCATGAGCGGAAAGAGCGCCATAATTTGGGCCGCATGGCCTGACGAGCAGCACACAGCGCCCATGCCACCTTCCAGCGTGGCGATGCGTTCTTGGAGCACGGCAACCGTGGGGTTGGTCAAGCGCGAATAGATGAACCCCACTTCTTCAAGGTTGAAAAGCTTGGCGGCATGCTCGGCATCACGGAACACGAAGGCTGTGGATTGATAGATTGGCGTATTGCGGGCCCCTGTGGCGGGGTCTGGGTTGGCGCCTGCATGAATTTGCAGGGTATCGAACCCGTATTTTGGACCGCTTTGCAAATCGTTCGACATAAAGATAACTCCTGACCAAATCTTCCGTTCCCTGGGCCGCGACTTACGGCATCGGGGGAAGGGGGACAAGCTCAGGTAAGACCCGATTAGGAGGCTTTGACATGCTCACGCCCTTTCACTTGGCCATTCACGTGGATGATCTCGATGAGGCGCGCGCATTTTACGGAGATGTCTTGGGCTGCACAGAAGGGCGCTCAACCGAGACTTGGGTGGATTTTGATTTCTTCGGGCACCAGTTAAGCCTGCATCTTGGCCCTGTGATCGAGACGCAAAACACCGGGCTCGTGGGCGCACACAAAGTGCCTATGCCGCATATGGGCCTGGTTCTTGATATGGAGCGTTGGATGGCCCTGGCGGGGCGCTTAGAAGAGCATCAAACGGATTTTGTGCTGGCCCCCCAAGTGCGCTTTAAAGGCGAGCCTGGCGAACAGTGGACGATGTTTTTTCGGGACCCGGCGGGAAATGCGCTCGAGATCAAAGGTTTTCCAGACTTAGAAGCGGTGTTTGACGCATAAAATGCGCTCTTTTGGTCCTGCTCTCGGCGCGCGCGATAATCGGTGGGACTTGAGTATTTTTGCCAAGAAAAAGAGAAGTGTGCGCCTTAGCGCATCCAGAAGCCCTCGCGTTTTAGTCTATTGCGAATGGCCTGCTCGCGGCGGGGCAGGTTTGCTTGGTCAAATAGAGCACGCGCTTTTTGACCGCGCTTTTGGTAGATGAAGCGCAAGATGGGCTCGTAGCTTTTGAGCACTTTTTTGATTTTATTGGGGGCCGTCACGGCTTCAATCGCGTCCACAACCGCATCGCTTTCGCGGGCATATAAGAGCGGCAAGGCGCGGTAGTGACAGGTGGTTTTGCCGTCGAGAAACCCCTCTGGCAGCGCGCTACGCCCGCCGCCTAAGGCATGAATGACCAAAGGCAGCGCAATCTGATCCAGCCATGGGTCAAGTTCTTGCAATCTAAGCTCTTCGGGAGGCGCATCGCGGATTGAAAGGGCATAGCGCAGGAATAACTCTTGGAACTTTTGCGGGCAGCTATAGTAAAAAAAGCCTGCGTTGAAATAGAGATAGCGGCGCCAGTATTCTGAGGGCTGCCTCAGATCGAGCGAGCTTTCAAAATCAAGCTCAAAGCGATCGTAAAGCGCGCGCCAGGTGGCATCGTAGCCAGGCCAGTAAAGATCTTCTTTGGGCCAGGTTCCTTTCACGCGCAGCGAGGCGCTGGGTTTTTTGAAATCAAAAGGAACCTCCGCCAGCTCCCCGGTGATGAGTGTATCGGTGTCAAAAAACACGAAGGGCTCATCTGCGGGCAAAACCGACAAGGCTTCGATTTTATTGCCGTAAGGATAGGTCTCGCCGAAATGTTCGGAGACAAAAGGGCAGATCTCTGCGCCCAGGTCTTCCAAGAGCGCACGACACTGGGCGCTAATGCGTGGATCGCGGGACCAGGCGGGGCTGGGTTGGGGCTCGGCGATAAAGATACGGCCCTGAAACTGAGGGGAATTGGCTTTGAGCGAGGCCATGAAGATCACAGCTTCATACATCAATCGTCCGGATTGGGCGACGATCAAAAGGTTGGCCGGGACCTGGGTCATGGCTTGGTCATGGTTGCTGCTCGGTCTCTTTTGGCAAGATGATACGCTTGGTGCAGGCCGCGTGCAATTGGGCAGGCCCGAGTCTCGGGGCATCGCTCTACCTTCGCTAATGCAGTGTGACTTTTCGCACATACGCTGCGCAACAGGCGCGCTATCCCAGCGAGAGGGCTGCGCTCCCGGCCAAGGCGCGATCTGAAAAATGTGATATAGTGAAACGTGATCCGGAGGAGTGCCGCGATGGTTGGCCAAATTCAATTCGATGAAATTCCAAAACTGCCAAAGCAGTGGTGGGACGGCACAGATGCCGAAACCGTTTGGCCAACTTGGGGCAAAGACAAAAGCTACTTTTGGGGCGCGAATGCCTCCAACCAATTTCTCGATCGCGGTGTTTTCTTGAATGGTGGGGGGCTTGCCAGCCCAGACATAGGCCCATCTCGCGGCTACGCACACCCGCAATATGTTGGGTTAGACACCATGTCGGCCGGCGTGAGCAGTTTGGCTTCGAACACAAAGGTGTATATGACAATGTCTGCCTATTTGGATGCAGGCCAAACGGTGGTGGTCCCGCTCGATCTGCGCGAAGAGCAGCCCGATCCTGGCAAGTTTTCTTTGGGCACTGGCATTGGGATTGGCGCACGCGATGGCACGGAGATCCATATTGGTCTTTGGGAGGGCATTCTTGGGCTGATTGACCATATTGGCGAAGCCAACGTGGACTTTAATGCGAAAATGTGGACGCCGGATATGTCTCAGGATCAGCATGAGCGCCAGGGCACCAAGATTGCACTGCCCGATCTCGAGGCAATCCAGGCCTATCTTTCGAAACTGAAGGCCGCTTTTGCAGCGCGTGTGGCTGAAGCATCTTAAGATCATTGCCACAAAGTCGTGCGCTCGGTGCGCGCCTTTTTGGGACTGTTTGTGAGGCGGGCTGTTCAGCCTGATTTATTCTTCATGATATGAGCGTCTAGGGCGGCCAGACCTTCGTCTAGCCCGCGGCGGCCGAAGCCTAAGCGGAACCGGTCAGTGGGCGTGGGGCCAAGGTCCGAGCGGTAAATCGTGCTTGGCAAAAAGAGAACGCCACTGTCCTCAACCAAAGCTTGGCAGAAGGCTTCAACGCCCTCGGCCCCTTTGTAGCGGGGAAAAGCCATGCAAGAGCCATCGGGGCGGTGCCATTGAAATAGGTCAGGGTGGCGGGCGAAAAATGCGTCCCACTTGGGCAGGTTTTCATCCACGATTTGGCAGTTGCGCTGAAGCAACTGATCTTTGTTGCGCAGCGCGATTTTGGTGAGCGCTTCGCTTGGGCCAGAATTACAGATCGACAAATAATGCTTCATCCGCTCCATCTTCGAGAGGATTTCCGCGTCCTGACAGGCGATCCAGCCGATGCGCAAGCCGGGCAGACCAAAAGATTTGGACATCACATTGAGCGAAAGCCCACGCTCATAAATATCTGCGATGAAGGGCAAGTGCTCTGTGCCTGTTGGCCCCAACCCGTTGAAGATTTCGTCATGCAGGATGTAAATCCCATGGGTGCGGCAGAGCTCGATGAGCGCCATGTAGCGATCCAGCGGCAAGATGGTTCCGGTGGGATTGTGCGGGAAGTTGATCGTCATCAGCTTGGTGTTGGGCCGGATCGCAGCCTTCACCCGGTCCAGATCGAGCGACCAGCCGTCCTCTGGATCTAGCGGCAGGCCCGTGGCCTCACAAATCGCAACAGGTAAGGTCTCGTGGCTCTGGTAATTGGGGGTCACGACGATGGCGTGGCTGTCGCGATCCAAGATCACAGTGTTGGCCGCAAAGATCCCTTCGCTGGCTCCCGCAAAACACAAAATATCCGAAGCACTTTGCTTGGCATATGTGGCGGCAATCGCAGCTCTGAGATCTGGATCACCGTAGGTTTCTGTGTAGCCCAGCCAGAGGCCTTCGAAAGCCTCTCGTTCCTCAGGCGTGGCCATGGCCAAAAGCTCCCGGATCGAAAGGCTCTCGGCATCTGAGGCTGTCATGTGGTATCGCGCTTTGAACTCCCACTTGGAGAAATGCGTTTCAAGGCGGAAGTCGGGCAAGCTTGGCATCGTGTGTGTCACTTATCAGGGAGCAGTGTCGCGTGATTATCTTGGATCGAGACCAAATCGAAGGCTTAATCGACCTGGAAAACGCCGGATCCGCGATTGCAGCGGCCTATGTGGCGGCCAGCCAAGGAAAGGTGACACTTCCTCCTGTTGGCCACATCACGTTTCCCGATCTTTCTGCGGATTGTCACATCAAATACGGGCACCAAGCGGGGGATCCGAGTTTTGTCATCAAAGTCGCCACAGGGTTCCCGTTGAACGACCAGTCAGGTCTGCCCACGGGCAACGGCGTGTCTTTGGTGATGTCTGCGCAAACGGGTGCTCTTGAGGCCGTGTTACACGACGAAATGGTCATGACAGATATCCGCACGGGGCTCGGTGGCGCGATTGCAACCCGGTGTTTGGCACGGCCTGAAAGCAAACGCATTCTCATTGTGGGAACGGGCCCTCAAGCCCTGCGCCAGATCGAAAGTCATCTTGCTCTTGTGGGCGATCATTTGCGCTTTGAGATCTGGGGACGCAGGCCGGAAAAAGCGCAAGAGATTGTCGATAGGATGCGCGAGCGCTGTCACGTCAGCCCGGTTTCTAATCTTGCAAGCGCTGTTCAAACCGCAGACGTGATTGTCACCACAACCGGGGCGCGGGCGCCTGTGATCAAGGACGCATGGGTCACCTCCGGTACCCATATTACGGCCGTCGGCGCAGACGCCCCGGGCAAACAGGAACTCGAAACGAGCCTCGTGGCCCGCGCGGACGTGCTGGTGGCAGATGCAACGGATCAGTGCCTCGATCATGGTGAGCTGTCTCACGCGTTTGAAGCAGGGCTGATCGCGGGGTCCCAGGTCTATGAGCTTGGCCAGGTGCTGTCCAAGGCGCGCGTTGGCCGCACGAATGCAGCCCAAATCACAATCGCCGACCTCACCGGCATCGCAGCCCAAGACATCGCAATCGCAAGGGGTGTTTTGGACGCGCACACCAAAAGAGTTTCGGTGTAAATCTGAGGCGGCATTTCACTTTCTAGAGCTTAAAGCGTTATGCGAAAAACCTGAATCACCTAACGCTGCCTGAAACCTTTGGTTTCAACGCGTTAGCTGATGCGCGATGTCTCAGGTATGTCGTCAAACGCTATGGGCGGCAGTTTTGAGGGCCGTTCTCCCTTGCGAAACGACAGCCGATACATTCAAAAGGCGTTCTTATGTATTTTGCGCGCCGATTGGTGCGCGGTCTGTCTGCCTAGGCCACCTCACTGCTTGCTATGCAGCAGCCAAGCCTGCATGGGGCCAGTCATTTGCGAAGAGGCTGGGAGCTTGTCTAAAATCTCCACCGTAAGCTCCGCGCTTGTTTTCGTGAAATACGGATAGAGTTTGGTAGCAGTGGCCAAGGGGCCGCTCTTCTCAAAGGCCGTTAGCCGATCTGTAAACGACGTTTGGTCCTCCGGGCTCACGCCGTAGACGATCCAAGGCACCACGTCCAAGAGCATGTGTTGGTAAAAATCGTTTCGATCCGTCACAGAACCATTGACCAAATTGTACGTGGCATCGTTTGTGCCGTCCTGCATTTTCACCCACTGGCCTGAGTTTGGAGCCCGCGCAAACACAGCTTCGCGGCCATCTGGATGGGTGAATTTCCGCACATCATCCGGGCTGTCATAGCCAATCCGGTGGAACTCTTTGGCACTGTCCTTGGCCTCTTTCCACTGTGAGCCCACGGCTAAGATTTGCTCGATTGTAGGGTGCGTGCCGTTTTGCGTGTTGCGGGCGTAATTCATAGTCCGAAAGAGCTCGCCATCCCCACCTGCCAGCATGGCCGCTTCGTGCATAACACTCAGAAGGATTGAGGCTTTTCGAGTGGGCGTGTAGTCTGCGTCGCCCGAGATCACCGCTTTGACCATAAGTATAAGCGACGCGCGTTGGTCAGGCGTGTCTTCCCACCGCGTGGAGCTCACAAGACGGCGCATGAAAGCCTCACCATCCGCTTGGGCAAAGAGGCGCTCATAGTCAGCGGTTGTGAGGGGCTTTTGTTCTAGCTCGAACCCGCCTGACGTAGGGGCGGGATCAGAGCTGTCTGTTTGCGTGTCGGGCAGGCTAATCGGTGTGCTCAGTTGATCGCCATTGAAAAAACCGATTTTTGGCCCAGTGCCATCGTAATCGCATCTGCGAACCTGGTCGCAATACCGCGGCCCTCCCGAGGGGTTTTGCGTGCAAAGCTCTCCATCGCGAACAACATAGATCTGATCAAAGCGACCGCGATCGTCTGCAATCGTGACGGTTCCACGGTCGTTGATGAGATCATAGTCCGAGAAGGTTTGGAGCGCATATCTGTTGTTGCCTGGCCGCGTGTCGGCCGATTTGCCTGCCAAGCTGGAAAGGATTTCACGTTTAGACAAAAGGCTAGCTGGTGAGGAACAACTCGCTGGTTCACCAGCGGTCTGTGCTGTGTTTAAGATATAGCGTGGAGTGCCCCCAAAAGGGGTCAGAACATAAGCGGCATCCGGCGAATTGCAGATGTTGATCGCATCGCAAAACTCGTCTCCCTGCACGAGCGTACAGAGCTTTCCGTTGCTGATGCGAACGGGCTCGCGGTATTGAACTTCCTGGCCTGCAACCTCCCCAAACTGCTTGACCCACGCGCCTTCGGCGGGGATCTCAGAATAGCGTGTGGTTTTGTTTGCGAATTCACTAAAGCTCTCAGTGATTTTGGCTCCAGAAAAGAGCTTTATCGCTTCGGCGGTTGTGAGGGCGCGGCCCGGGCGCGCGCAGCCTGGAAGGGGAGCCTTGCCAATCTCTGCTTGCTGCGGAGATGTTGAGGCCGCTTCTAAGCCATTTGAAAAGAGTGTTGTCTGATCGACCAAAGCGGCCAGTGTGCGCCGATCCAACTGGCCGGAGGCTGGCCCGATGTTGTTTTCCTTTTGAAACGCGGCAAGTGCGGCTTTTGTTTTTGGGCCAATCGCGCCGTCCATCGCACCCGCTGCGTAGCCGCGGGTGTTCAGTAAATACTGAACAAGGGACGGCATTTGTGCCGCGTCCGATGCGTTGAACTTTGTATGCCATTTATGCTTAAGGCGACGCGCATCAAAAATGCCATGCCCCTCAACCGCGCGCAGCCTGCCGGTTTGGTCATAGTCCACCGTGGTGACTGCATAAGCGACATAGGGACAAGCCCGACAGAATTCCGTGTAAGGCACAACCAGTGAGAAACGCTGATGACCCGAAGGCAGCTTTCGCATGCCGATGATTTGCGGGTTCCAACCAAATGCATCTGGATATTGCCGCAAAACGGCTTGGGCGATCCGGTCGCCGCGCCCCCCGTAGGTTTTCAATTCCCGCTCAGGATACAAGGGTAGCACGATGGAGTCCGGCGACGTATTGACGAGATAGGGATAGATTGTCCCGGCGGCGTTCGAGAATTGAAGGTAGGCGATATCGACAACACCCAGTTCCTTAAAATCAACCGGCATGACAGCTCCACTGCCTCCCGTTGTTTCTCGCGCTTGGACAAACCGAATGGTTTCTTCCGGAGCGCCCTGTGCTCTGAGGCAATCGGGCGTTGGGTTGCTGAAGCAATCAAACGTTATAGCGTCTGACGCGATAACAATCGCGTCTGTCCAATTGTCCTGTGTCGCTTTCACGCGGTCAGGTTGCGTCTCACAAAGTTGGAAGTTTTTGGGCCCACCAAGGGCATTGAGATCTGTGAAACTTTCAGGCCCGTTAACCCGCAAACGCACTGTAGAGCTGTAGAGCGTGCCTTCCATATTGCACTCAAGGTTGACCTTAAGGATGCCCTCGCTCTCGCTTTTAGAGACAATGCTGCAGGATTGATCATAGCGGTCGCCAAAGTCTGGCCGGTATAAGTGCCTGAAATAGCTATAGACTTTTTCCCCAAAGTTCTCGTTTTGACGCGCACAGGTGTCGGCATCGATCCCGTAGGTGCCGTCGGGCAGGGCATCGAACAGATCGACTTGGCTTACTGTGGCGGGTGCCGCCTGAGGCACAGGCGCCTCTGGCACTTTGAATTTCACAGTTGTTATGCCCGCGTCTTCAACGTTTGCCATGCCGCAGTTCGGATCCTGTTGCGGACAACGAAAGTGGGAAAAGACCACGCTATGGAGGCCGTTTCCAAGATCCTTCAAGGACGGCAAGGCGATATTGGAGTGCAAAACGTCGTTGCGATCAGACTTTATGCGCGCAAAAGCCCCACTGCTGAGATCGACAAGCAGCCCGTCGCTCGCAAATTCGCTGAAATTATATTGAACGACCGCAAATCTGCCATCCTCGGACCAGGCCACTTTGCGCGAAAACCGAAACACATCCTCTGGAGTGATCGCAAAGGTTGGTTTGCTTGGATCCCGCGGCACAAGTGCCATGCGCTCTTGCCAGCCGCCCGCGCTGGGCACAGTTTGGAACACTTCCCGGTAAGTGCCACGCAGAGCGGTCCCGACTGTTGTGTCAGGCGTGCTTGCAGATGCCAGCTTGGGCAAAACCTGACGTCCGAAAACAGAAACAGCGCCGCTGGTGGAGAGCTCGGCCTCCGGGGCTGGTACGCCGGCCTCCAAGGGTGTCGCTTGGGGGCTGAGGCTCCAGCCCGAAGGTGAGGCGATGCCCTTCGCAGTCTGTGACGGCGCGTCTGGAACAACGGTGCCAGCGTCCTCAAAGGCGTTCTCAAAAACAAGAGCGAAGGGGTTTTCGGTGTTTGAGTGGTCGGGCTTCGTGTCCGCGTAGTCCTCAAGCCATTGTGGAATGCCGCTCAAAGGCGCGTTGATGTCGATGGAATTGGAGCCCGAGAACTGACGCTTTGGTTCGTACCATCCGCGCTGGCCGTCTTTTGTGGTGATGAGCGCCCATTGCGCGCGGTTTTCGGTAAGGCACGGATCGAGAGCGCTGGACCGTGCTTCGGATCGGTTCTCCGTATACGAGCCAATGAAATCGATCTCGCCACGTCCGGGCCAATGAAATTTCGAATAGCCTTCATTACCTTCTTTTAGCCGCCAAAGCACCGTGCCAAGGGCAGGCCCGTCAGCGGTACTATCGTCAGCAATTGATACGATGGATTTGCAGGGCGCATACCAAGTTCTCACCAATTCGTTGAAGCCCCAGTCTCCGCTCTGCATCGTTGTGACACGCCGCGGGTCATTCGGCGCGGCAAACAATTCGACAGTCTCTAGCGCCTGCATCGGGCCCCTCGATACACAGCCCGCGCCCTCACATGTGTTTTCAATCACAGGGCAGGCCAACCCAGATTCTTTCACGGATGGCAAAGCGCAGATCTCAGCGAAGGAGCCCAAAAAGCGCTCTTGCGCGGCTTTGAGTGAGAGTGCGTTTAGGTCTGAGCCAAGTGTTGGCGGTAGAAAACCATCCGGCGCGATCTGCGTATTGGCAAGATCAGAGCTGGTTGACGGGGTTGTTATCGCCTCCATCACCTCTGGTGGTTTGGCGTATTTTGAAAGCTCGGTGAGCCCGATCATGATCTCAGCGGCGCGCTTTGGGCTGTCAGTGAAGCCGTTTGCAAAATACGTTAGAAGGTCAGGGGCGTTCCAGATGGTTGGCATATTCTTCACGCCGCCGCGCAACACGATCAAATCGTGAAGCGCTTTTGCTTGATCTGGCTCGCCTTCAAATTCAGCCGTGAGAGCCGCCCAGCCAAGCAACATAATATCACTGACGGCCTTTGCGTCGTCTTTTCCGACCGCGCCTTCCATCTCCCCGGCAAGGCTCTTGCGTGTCGAGGTAATGATCGTTTGAACGCGCTCTTGATCGCGATAGGCAACGGTCAATTGTGCCATCGTCTGCATACGCAGAGCAGTTTGCGCCAGCGCGCGGTCAACGTCGGCAGCGAGGCCCCGTGTTGTCGTGATGATTTCAATGAGTTCCGTTACACGCTTGAGCAGCAATCCAGGCACTTTGGTTGGATCTTTGGAGGCTTGGAACGCCAAAATCACCTCAGTGATCGTTGCTTTGATCGCGGCATGGACGAGCGTTTCGGCGGAGGCGCTCATCTCTGGCCCGTTGCGCACGGCAAAATCGGCAATTGTGCTCGATGCGAAATCCAGAGCAACATCCACAGCGATGCCTTCGACGGTTGATGCGCCGATTTTACCGAGATTTTCTAGCCGGCCAGCTCCGACAAACACTCGGTAAAGCTGCCCTGCTTCTTCGGGGTCAAAGAACTGACCGAATGCCGTGTCGGATGTGTAATAAAAGGCGGCCATGATGTAATAGCTCGCCTTCACATAAAGTTCGTCCTTAACAGCATCGATTGTTGCGCCTTGGGCCTCAGTGAGCGTGGTTTCGACGCTTGCGGCGACCTCTGGTGATCGCTCGCGCAAAATCTCCCAATAGGCTGCAAGATCATCTGGCAACCGACCCGCAAGCTGTGAGGGGCCAACGGCAAGCTCTGTCTCCAGAACCTTAGGGTCTATGGGGCCCAGTGGACTGCCGAGTTGCATCAACGACGCGGGACCTGAGCCTGGGTGCTCTGTCTCGATCCGGGTCAGCAGATCATCAACTTGGCGGAACAATTGATATCTTTGATCCCCGCTTGCAGCGGTTGCTTGCGCGTAGGTGGAAATGGCCTCATTCACCAGGTCGTTTGGGTCATTTTGTGCCCAGAGAGGACCTGCAAAGAGCATAAAGGCTAAGGCGATGGTTTGACGCCACCGCATAAACGGCATCATAGACGGTTCTCCTTCCACCTGCGTTTACCGCGCACCTTTGGCTCCTTCAGTCTTGGGTTATCAAAGCTACGTTTGCGCAGTTGCTGCGCGTTTGCCAGAAAAAACAGACTTCTGATCCCCCGAGTTTCTCACCAGATACACATGATATTTTCTCGTGACAGGCGGCGGCGTGCTCGACTAGTCTCCTAGGGAATTGATTGGAGGGTATGCATTGTTTTTCCGATGCTTAGCAGCTGTTTGGCTCGCAATTGCAATTTCTAACCCGGCCTATGCTGGACCGGAAGAGCCAATATTCGAGACTGCAACCGTCATTTACAAAACCGCAGAAGACCAACCCCAGGACATAAAAATCCGGACCTATCAGAGTGTTCGAAGTATTCTGGACAAGATCGTTGAAGACTATCCGAGCTCAGATTTGGCCGTTCAAATCATCTTAAAAGAAAAGATCGGAGAGCTGGACGTCGCAAAGTTGGACGAAATTCTAGCGCAGCACGACAAGCCAGCTGAGACCGCTCAAACACAAGCAACTCCGAAAGCTGTTGCCACGGAGCCAGCGGAGCAGGAGGCGGCGGCTCAAACGGAAAATATCCAAGTCCTTGAGCTTTCAAAGCCTGCGGAGAGTGCCGCCGAAAAGCCAGCCGAGATAATTGCGGCTAAACCGGCGGACCAGCCTGCTGATAAGCCTTTTGTCCAAGTTGAAACACCCCAAACCCAAAACACCCAAAACCAGATTTTGCCCATTGGGACTGAGGCGACGGAGCGTGACATTGGCCTTGATAAGAAAGCGATCCGCGATCTCCAAGCGCGCCTTCTTGTCGTTGGGCACGATCCCAACGGCGTGGATGGTGCCATCGGTCGTGGGACACGCGCTGCAATTAGGCAGTGGCAAAGCACGAGATCGGTGGAGCCAACCGGCTACATGAATGCACCGCAACTTGCCGCTCTAAAGCAGCAAAGCCAACCGGCCCTCGATGACTGGCTCCGCGACGAAGACAATGCCAAGAAATACGACCCTCCCGCGCCCATCGCTCTGCGGCCAAGCAACGTGTCTGGGACTTGGCGCTATACCACAACCTGCGGGTCCAAAAGCAAATTTGGGAAAGCCAGGATCACGGGCACGATGTCTATGAAACATGCGGGCGGACGCAATTACACGGGCCAACTTGTAAACTCGCAAGGCCTTCGCGCGCGACTAAAAGCAACGCTGCGCGGCCGCCGCGTTGCTGGGATCGCAAATTTTGGCCTTCTGCTTGGCAGAGTTCAGCTTGATGCGCGGGTCGATGACTACGCCTTTATCCTGCGCGGCCGCGATTCAAACGGGTGCTCTTTTTACGCACGAAAGACATGATCGCGCGCCTGTCTTTAGGGATCCAATTGGAACATGAGCTTGGGACTTTGAGAATGCTACAATCGCCAAAGATCTTACGGTTTATCAGAATTGCTTTTTCAAGCTCTCGTGTCCGAAATTTCGCGTTCATGGGTAGGACACTTGTGCAGGTATTCACAAAAGCGCGCCGTGTCAGCTTGGTTGCGAGCTTTGCGCTTTTGGCCCCTTTTTCCCAAGGCTTAGCACAAGAAGACAGCGCAGCAGAAGCAAACCGCTTGTTTATTCAAGCCGTCACACTTTACCGCGCAAGTCAGCAAGCGAGCGAAGAGGAGAAGGCCTCTGCTTACGCAAAGGTCCAAGAAACCTTTGATCGCATTCTCAAAGACTTCCCCAACTCGCGTCCAGCCAAAGCAATCCAAGCAGGGGGTCAGCCCGGCGGGGTCGACTTGGCGGCTTTGCCGGGATTTGCCGCGAATGCCTCTGTGGAAATCCTAATGGCTTGTGACAAACTTGCTTCTCACCCTCTGGATCACCTCAATCCTAAAGACATAAAGGCGAAATGGGACAGCCAACTCTCCCCGTCAGCCGATGCCATCAAAAGCTGTGAAGAGGCGCTGAAAGCCGCCCCCAAAGAGCAAGCTGGACGCTATGCTTTCTTGCTGGCGCGGCTTCATCGGAAGCTAGAGCAGAATAAGGATCAAGGCCGTCCGCCTGAAGCCTTTCAATACGTCAAATACCTGCGGCAATCCAAAGACAGCAAGTACCCAATGGGACTGTACTGGTGGGGTCGTCTTCATCATGACGGTAACTTTGGTGTCCGACAAAGCTATGCGACCGCCTGGTCGTTTTACGCGCGCGCAGCAGCGCTTGGCAGCACAAGCGCAATTGGGGAGCAAGGCTATATGTTCGCCCAAGGGCAGGGGCGGTCTAAGGATGCATCTCAAGCGATTACCTATTTTTCGCGAGCCCACAAATTGAGCAAAGAGCAGAGCATTCCATCCATTGGAGGGAATTACCTGTGCTGGCATTATTTTAACGTCCATGCCTTCGGACCTGCAAAGAATTGGTGTCAGCAATCCCGCAATGATTTTTCCTCAGCAAACACGCGCGCGGGGCATCTGGAGGATGGGTATACCTATGCCTTCAAGCAATGCGGTACGACCAATCGGCAACGCAGTGAAATCGAATTGATCCTTCACAAAGAGGATCAATATCATCTCCAGCGCAACGCAAATCATTTTGGAAAAATCACCTGGGATCTGGTGGATAAGACCTGCAAATCCCAAGGGGATCGCATCGCAACCGTTAAATATAAAGGGGAGACGCTCTACACCTTTTCGACGCTGCGGTTTCAACCCAAGCGGCCCAATGGTTGGTTTAACTCCAGGAATTTGGCGAAAACGGCATATGACGCCGCCCTGCAGCGAAAGCGCGAAGCGGAACGGCGTGAACGCGAAAGACAAGCCCGATTGCGCCAAGAGCGGCTGGCGCGGGAACAAGCGCAAAAAACAGCCAATCAAATTGCGAATATGAAGGCGTCGCTGTCGCAACAACATAGCACAAAGATGAGACAACTTCTGGCCGGCACTGGGACAATCTCGAACGTCGACGATGTGTTAAGGTTCAACAAACCCCGCGCGCTGATCACGATGGTCGATGGCACCACTCTTCTTCTCCGAGTGCGCGATATAAGCCTCAGAGAGGGCGTTGTTTTCGTCAACGATCGCCACATCGGGACAGACCCTTTGAGAGCTGTGCGAGACTTTGAGCGGACCAATTTGAACGCGATGCGGAGATGGTTGAACTATCGGTCGATCCTTGGTCGGCGCCCAGAACAATCCGTAACACGCGTGGTTTGCCGAATGAGTTCGCGTGAACTCGCAGGGCTCGAGGGTCGGGGCACGGCTGTCTTTGATGCCAAGTTGAAAACCTATGACAATGGGAATGCGGTCTTTGATTGTAAGCTCAGGTAAAGCCTGTCTGTGAATGGGCGCCCGCGGTGCCGACACGTTTAAAACACTGCGAGCGGTGGGCTTCAAAAAAAAACCGTTTTGCGAAAGAGTCGTCGAGGCGTCCAGGTCTGCTGTTCGTGGTTTTGTCCGTGTCTATTTTGGGACGAAACACAGGTTTATCAGAGTTTAAGCGCCGCGGAGTTGGCAAGCCGGGGGCGTCTGCGAGGAGATCTGGTTGCTTTTGCGACCAAATGGACAGCGGGCTTTCCCAAACGAGCCAGGTGCGTTTTCAATTTTAAGAGGGCAAGTGGTGGGCGACCCTGGAATCGAACCAGGCGTGCGTCTCCGCGAGGGAGTTACAGTCCCCTGCCACACCTTGCGGCCTGTCGCCCACTGAGCGGCGGAGTTAGCCTGCAACCTCAGCCAGGTCAATACGGTTTGCGCGATTTTCAAGCTTTTCGAAGCTGGCGGCGGCCTGCGCGCTGGGCTATGGGCTGTTTCACGCGAGGTTCACTATGAAAAGACCGCAATGAAAAAACCAAAGTGGGTGGTCCAGAAAGAGCGCGACAAGCGCTTGGCTGAGGCCCAAACGATCTGGCTCTTTGGCATCCATGCGGTGCGCGACGCTTTGGAAAACCCAAGCCGCCAAAAGCTGCGCTTGATTGTGACCAAAAACGCTTTCGATAAATTGGCCCCGTCCATTGAGGGCGCGGGTATCAGACCCGAAGTTGTGGACCCACGCAAATTCACGGCCCCTTTGGATCCGCAATCGGTGCACCAGGGGGCGGCGTTAGAGGTCAAGCCTTTGGAGTGGGGCAAACTCGCTGAACGCGCGATCCCTGTGAACGCGTCAGAGCGCCCGCTGAGGCTCTTGCTTTTGGATCAGGTCACAGACCCCCACAACGTAGGCGCGATCCTGCGCTCAGCAGAAGTGTTGGGGGCCTCTGCGGTCATTGGCACGAAACGAGGTGCTGCACCAGAAACGGGCGCTTTGGCCAAATCGGCCAGCGGCGCGCTCGAGCGACAACCCTACGTGCGTGTCACCAATCTCGCGGATGCCATGGAAGAGCTGCGCGGGCTCGGATACTTAATTCTCGGCCTGGACGGTACAGCAGAGCTCACAATCGAGGCGGCCTTAGAGGGGAAAACGGAGCGGCCCGTGGCCTTGGTCTTAGGCGCGGAAGGGCCAGGATTACGCCAAAAAACCAAAGCAACCTGCGATCACTTGGTGAAAATCGACGCAGCGGGGGCTTTTGGCTCGCTCAACGTCTCAAATGCAGCGGCTGTCGCCCTATATGCTTCTTTGAAGTGAGCAAAGGGAAGAGGGGCTCTGATGCCTGTCCAGAAGATCGCGACCTGTTGTTATTGTGGCACCCGCGCTGTGCTCACGCTAAGGGGCACAGAACGCCATGAGCTGGCCTGTGCGCAATGCGGCGCGCCTTTGCATGATCTCAAGCAGCTGCCCAAAGCCCAAGTGGTCCAAGCGCCCCAAACCAAGCAGGCATTTGTTTCAATCCCGAAACCGGCCAGCAAACCCAAAATGAAACATAAGCCTGTCAAAGCCGCGCGCCCAGCCAAACGTCGCAAACGCGGAAAATCCTTTGCTAAAAAGGCCTTTGAGGAGATTTTTGACGTTTTGGAAGATATTTTTGACTGAAACAATTCTCACGAAATTCCAGGAGCCGCCTCACGCTTGCGTGCCGCTCTCTTTTGCGACGCCCGAAGAGAGGGCACTTTAAGGGCAACCACAGAATTAGGAGATCGTCTCATGATCACACGTCGCGCCCTTTTATCCTCTAGCTTGGCTTTGCCTGTTGCAGTGAGCCTTGCCGGCCCTGCCTTGGCCGCTGAGCCCCCCGTTTTTTCCAAAAATGGCCTGGCCATCCGAGGGTATGACCCAGTGGCCTACTTCACGGAGGCCAAGCCCGTAGAAGGCAAAGCCGAGTTCACAGCCCAGTACGAAGGCGCTACGTGGCGCTTTGCTTCCGCTGCCAACCGCGATGCCTTTGTGGCTGATCCAGCGGCCTTTGCTCCGCAATATGGCGGCTATTGCGCCTACGCGGTCTCCAAAGGCTCGACCGCCTCGACTTCGCCCAACGCCTGGCGCGTGCATGATGGCAAGCTCTATCTCAACTTCAACAAGGCTGTTCGCAGCATTTGGAGCCGTGATATTCCCGGAAATGTCATGAAAGCAGATGCCAACTGGCCAAGCGTTTTGGGCTAAAACCTGCCCAAACCGAAGAGCTTGCGCCGAAATACGCCATAACGATCCAATCACAGGCGCTTGAGGTCCCTTTTTTTCGGCCAAAAAGCTCTTACATTTTTGATCAGAGGCGCGTGAGCGGAACACCCGCGTTTTCTTTACTGTCCCTCGTTCCAACACTTCGCCCGGCGTTTTGCACGTCGGGCGTTTTTTTTAGAGCATCATCCATTAAATCCGCAACGTATTTTCGCAGAACATAGACCAGCCCCCGCCCAGGGGGGCGGTCGGGGGCTGGTCGGCTTCGCCTCCTGGAAAAGGTTGGTGAAAATGACGATTCAGGTTTTTGGGACGGTGCGTTAGCTTTTCGGGGGGGAGCGTTTGGCGTCTGATCCCAACAGTTTGCTCTATCGATTGGCCTTTTCTTCAATACCAGATCGGCCAGTGCGGATGTCTAGCACTTCGAGAACAGCGTCCAAAGTCACGTCACGCGCAGCCAACATCACCAGGAGATGATAGAGCACGTCTGCGGCCTCGTTTGTGAGCCCCTCAGCGTCGCCCTTAACGGCCTCAATGACAGCCTCAACGGCTTCCTCACCAAACTTCTCAGCGCATTTCTCCGGGCCCTTGGAGAGCAGTTGCGCTGTCCAGCTGGCGCTTGGATCTTGGGATTTGCGGGCCTGAATCGTGGCCTCTAAGCGGTGCAGGGTCGAGCTCATGCGGGCCTCACAGGGATTCCGGCTGCGGCCATGTGGGCTTTGGCTTCAGCGATGGTGAAGGTGCCAAAGTGAAAGATGGAGGCGGCCAGCACGGCGCTCGCGCCACCTTTTGTGACCCCATCGACCAAGTGATCCAGCGTGCCCACGCCACCAGAGGCAATCACTGGCACCGGCACGGCCTCGCTGATTTTGCGGGTGAGGGCGAGATCAAAGCCCGCTTTGGTGCCGTCGCGGTCCATTGAGGTCAAAAGGATCTCACCTGCACCCTTGGCGACAACCGTTTTGGCAAAATCGACCGCGTCTATACCCGTCTCGCGCCGCCCGCCATGGGTGAAGATTTCCCAGCGCTCTTCAGAGACGGCCTTGGCGTCAATCGCACAGACAATGCATTGGCTGCCAAAACGATTGGCCGCCTCTGCGATCACATCCGGATTAGCGACAGCCGCTGAGTTGAAGCTCACTTTGTCTGCGCCGCTCAGAAGCAACTTGCGCACGTCTTCCGCGCTGCGCACACCGCCGCCAACCGTCAAAGGCATAAAGCACTGCTCTGCCGTGCGGCGCGCCAGGTCATAAAGCGTGCCGCGGTTTTCATGGGTCGCTTTGATGTCGAGAAAGCAAAGCTCATCCGCGCCGGCCGCGTCATAGGCTTTGGCCGATTCCACCGGATCGCCTGCATCGATGAGATCAACAAAGTTCACGCCTTTGACCACGCGGCCTTCAGCCACATCCAAGCAGGGTATGATCCGGGTTTTTAACATAAGCGCTGCCTATCTTGCTTGGATCCGTCTCGCAACTCAGGCCTTGAGGGTTTTCAGCGCTTGGGCCAGATCAATCGCCCCATCATAAAGCGCGCGGCCCGAGATTGCGCCTGCGATCACGCCTGTGGCTTGCAAAGCGGTGAGGTCCTCCATCCGGCTCACGCCGCCTGAGGCAATGACAGGGATGTCCACGGCGCGCGCCAGGCGCTCTGTGGCAGCGATGTTGGGGCCTTTCATGGCCCCATCGCGCTCGATGTCGGTGTAGATGATCGCGGCGATGCCCGCGTCTTCAAAGTCTTGCGCGAGATCCGTCACTTGGATCTCCGTGCGCTCCGCCCAGCCGCGCGTGGCCACAAAGCCATCGCGGGCGTCTAAGCCCACAGCCACTTGCCCCGGAAAGGCTTTAGCCGCGTCACGCACCAGCTGGGGCTCTTCCACAGCCACAGTGCCCAGGATCACGCGCGCCAGGCCCTTCTTGAGCCACATCTCGATGGTGGCCATGTCTCGGATCCCGCCGCCCAATTGCGCGGGCACATCCGTGCGCTCCAAGATCGCTTCAACGCTTGCGCCATTCACCGGTGTGCCTGCAAATGCCCCATTGAGATCCACGAGATGCAACCACTCACAGCCCGCCTCGACAAAGGCCATGGCCTGATCGGCAGGGCTATCGCTGAACACCGTGGCTTGGTCCATTTCCCCTTTGACAAGGCGCACGGCCTGGCCGTCTTTGAGGTCAATGGCGGGATAAAGGATCATGGCGACACTCCGGGCTGGCTCTTTGAGGGTGTCTTAGGCGGGACGGGGCCGATTGCCAAGCAACGTGACGTCAAGCTAGGCGTAGAGGCCAGCTTGAGGCAGAGTAAGTTCCAGCGAAACTTAAGGGAGGTTCGCACGACCATGAAACGACTACTTACAACAGCCACCGTCTTTTTGGCCCTTTCAGGCGCGGCCTTTGCAGCGGACCCCGTTGCGGGCGTTTGGAAATCCGAACCTTCGGATGAAGGTGCTTATATCGAAGTGACCATCGCGGAGTGTGGACCGCAGGTCTGCGGCACGATCTCGAAAGTGGTGAACGGCGATGCGTCCATCACCGGCAACCGCATCATTTGGGACATGGATCCCAAAGGCAAAGGCAAATATCGCGGCGGCAAGGTTTGGGCGCCAGACACAGACAAAACCTACCGCTCCAAGCTCGATCTGTCGGGTAACAGCTTGAAAGTTTCCGGCTGCGTTGGCCCAATCTGCCGTGGCCAAACCTGGACCCGTATTAAGTAAGAGAAACACCTGCTTTGAGCCCTCATCTGTGAGGGCTCATTCGCCGGCTTATTAAGTACGACCGTTTCCAGGAGGCGAAGCCGACCAGCACCCGACCGCCCCCCGGTAATCCATCAAGGGCGGGAGCTTTCAGCCCGACGCCCTCGTTCAGGCGCAGGTCTCCGTGTTTAGAAAACACGATGCAGACTAGACGGATGGTGCCTCTAAGGCGCCCAGCTCAGAAAATTTGAGATCATACAAAGCCCTGTGCTTTGGCTCTTTTCTGGGTGGAACTGCATTCCAATCCGGTTTTCCGTGGCCACAATGGCCGTCACATCCCCACCGTAGTCCACATGGGCCAAGCGTTGGTCAGGCCTTGTCACCGCAAGATGATAGCTGTGCACAAAATAGGCGTGCTGGCCCGTCTCAACACCTGCCAAAACAGGGTGCTCACCGGTAATGATCAGATCGTTCCAGCCCATATGAGGCACTTTGAGTGCAGGGTCTGATGGCTTTATCTGCACCACATCGCCTTCGACCCAACCCAGCCCTTGGGTGGGTTCAAACTCAAGCCCGCGCGTGGCCATCATTTGCATGCCCACACAGATCCCCATGAAAGGTCGCGCCTTTATGGTGACAGCCTCGTTTAAAGCCTCAAAGAGCCCTGTGCGCTCATAAAGCTGCGCGCGGCAGGCCGGAAAGGCGCCGTCCCCGGGCAGGACAACGCGGTCGGCCTTGGCCACAACATCCGCGTCATCCGTCACCACAACCTCGCCCGCATCGCTTTCTTGGGCCATACGCCCGAAGGCTTTGTGGGCGGAGTGGAGGTTGCCGCTGTCGTAATCAATTAAAGCTGTGAGCATGGATCACAGCTGCCCTTTGGTGGACGGGATATGGCCTGCCATGCGCGGATCAATCTCAAGGGCCACCCGCAACGCGCGCGCCACCGCCTTAAAGGTGGCCTCCGCGATATGGTGGCTGTTGATCCCATGGATCTGGTCAATGTGCAGCGTGATGCCGCCATGGGTGGCGAAGGCTTGAAAGAACTCGCGTACAAGCTCGGTGTCGAAGGCACCGATCTTGGCCGTTGGGAAGTCTACGTTCCACACCAAAAAAGGCCGCCCAGACAGATCGAGCGCTGCACGCACTTGGGCATCATCCATGGGCAGGTGGCACTCGCCGTAGCGACGGATCCCGGCCTTGTCGCCCAAGGCCTGGGTGAGTGCTTGGCCCAGAGCAATGCCGCAATCCTCCACCGTGTGGTGATCATCGATGTGCAGATCGCCTTTGGCTTTCAGATCGAGATCGAGCAGGGCATGGCGGGTGAGTTGCTCAAGCATATGGTCAAAGAAGCCAACGCCGGTTTCGACGTCGTAAGAGCCGGCCCCATCTAAACCCAATGTTAGGGAAATGCTGGTTTCTTGCGTTGTGCGTGAGACGCTTGCGCTGCGCATGTGTCTTTCTCCCGTTTCGACACGTCCTCTTAGGGATTTTGAGCGCATAGGGGAAGCCCGGTTAAACAGCCTGATCAGGGCCATTGTCCACCGAGTTACATTCAAACCTAAAAATATGAAAATATATCTTGTTGAGTTAAACCTTCATTAATTGCTTGCTTCGTAAAACTCTAATCAAATTGCTCCTCAAGAAACGCAGGCGGTATGACTTCTATTATTTTCGCTCAAAATTGTGAACGTGTTCGGGCACTCAGCGCCTCTCTGACATCCCATGGCAACCAAGTTTTAATCCTCGAGGCTGTGCAAAGGCTCTATACCAAATTGAAGGTTCTGGAGGTGGATTTGCTCGTGATAGACGCAACCCATGCGCACGACGATCTCTTTTCGATGTTGGTCAACGCTGAATATACACAAGCAAATCTCACATCGATTATTTTGGAGGAGGGGCCAAACCACCACCGGGCCAATCCTTTGCTGGAATTTAAATCCGTCGCCTGTGTCCTCAATAATCGCACACCGATTGACGATGTGGCCGCCATCGCGATGCATTTCAAAAAAGTCGATGCGGCACGCAGCAATGTCTATGCCTTTCCAAGCCAACCTCAAAAACTGGTGCGGCTCGGGCAATAGAACCGGGGGAATAGAACTGGGGCAATAAAAGTTGAGCGCTAAAGCGTTATGCGAAAAAAACTGAATCACCTAACGCTGCCTGATACCTTTGGTTTCAACGCGTTAGCTGATGCACGATATTCCAGGTATTTCGTCAAACGCTATAAAAATCAGGTGCCAAAGAACGGTGGGCTCACTTCAGCGTTTGCATATGACAGGGGAGACAGACACAGCAAACCAAAGCGCAAAAACGCATTGGCTTGGACTGTTTAGAAAATTTGGAGCGGGCGAGGCGATTCGAACGCCCGACCCTAACCTTGGCAAGGTTATGCTCTACCCCTGAGCTACGCCCGCATCCATTGGGTAGGGGGTGACTAATCAAAGCGCGCCAACACCGCAAGAGGAAATCGTCACAAATCGAAGCTTTCGGTGTAATTTAAAGCGCTACGAAACCACGGAGAGCCCAATCAAGCTCACCACGGAGATTATGAGCATGGTCAATGTCAATGCAGTGCCAACAATCCGCCCAAATCCCCAGTATTTTCCCGAGAGTGCTGCGCCGTGCAGACCTCGGCCCAGCACAAGCATTGCGCCTAAGGCATGAACCAGTAAAGCACTTGCGCCCTGAGCCTCAATCAGCGCCAAAGCGATAAGGCCCATCGGCGCATATTCCGCGCAATTGGCCTGTGCCCGCATCCGGCGCAACATGTAAGGATCCCCCTGATCGCCCAGACTGATGCTTTTGTCGCGCCGGTAGAGGATCACCCGCACCGAAAGCACCAGAAAGATGATCAACACGAGGCCCGTATAAAAGCTGGTGATGGCGAACATGGGGGAGGGTCCTTTTGAGAAACTGCACCGATCAGTTTAGTTGGTGGTGTGTGAAAGGCAATCCCGAACCTTGGACATTCGAGAAAAGCATTGAACGCCTACTTGCTGTCTGCTTTCGTTTAAGGGGAAAAACTCGGGAAGCCTGCGACGAAATGCAAAGCTACGAGAGCCTATTGGCCGAGCCCAGTAGAGCCTTAGATCGATCGTGTCTAAATGGAGCCTTGGCGGGGAGCCCCAATGATTAATTTCGAAGATTTGTTAGGTAGGTCGAACGAAGAAGTTCTTTTAACCCCTCCACTTTCCCAATGGGCATATAAAATCTCCCCTTTCTACGAGCCCGATGATCCTGACGAATTTGACTTGTATCTCACCTTTCCTGGTCAGGGTCTGGAAATGAGCTTTGAGGAGGACCGCACGCTCGGCTCAGTCTTTTTTCACGCGCGTAAGCTTGGGGGCTTTACGATGCAGCGACCAATCGTTGAGTTTGAGACCTCGCAGGCTGACACCAGAATGAAATTTGGTACACCTTTAAGCTTTCGAGAGGCCTCGACGCATGAATTGCTTGGGGAAATCAACCCCCATGATTTATTCCTGGTTCAGACTGATCTCGTCAATATTCAATATACGTCAGACAAAGAGGCGATAGAGCTGATTACTCTGATGCGTTTCGACGTAGGCAAGAGGTTTGTCGTCGCGGAAGAAACCGATGTTCATTGAGTTAGAATTTTTTTGGGTGCAAAGGTGGAATTATCTAGGGCGTGTTAACACTTAATCATGTCTACGATGAGGGCGAAGTTCCGGAAAGCTCTGTAC
>JBCDCE010000028.1:0-48851 GCA_039182515.1 Pseudomonadota bacterium
AAAGGACCAAAGGCGGAGCTGCAATCAATGCGCGCAAAATCCCAACCCGCTGCGCCTGCCCTATGGAGATCCCCGTGGGCCGACGCAGCGGGTTGGGATTTTGCGCGCATTGATTGCAGCTCCGCCTTTGGTCCTTTTTGATGAACCGCTTTCTGCCTTAGATGCCGTTACCCAAAAGCAGACCGCCAGATTGATTGCACAGCTGCAAAGGGAAGAAGGCTTTGCCGCTTTGATCGTGACGCATGATTTGGGGTATGCAGCCGCATTTTCAGACCAAATTGCCGTTCTGCGGGCGGGTCAGCTTGAAGAGATCGGTCCAACGCAAGCCTTCATCGCGGGTCCAAAAACGGAATATGGCGGGTCGCTTTTGAAGGCTGCCTTTGCCCTTGGGGGTTTGGAGCGCGCGGGATGATCAAAGCGCTTTTGGGATATATCATTCGGGTTGTCGTGGTGCTTTCGGGCGCTGCTTTGGCGACGTTCACCTTGCTTTGGTACGCGCCGGGCGATCCTGCCGTTGCCATTGCTATGGCGCGTTTTGCCACCGTTGTGCCAGCAGACGTGGTGGACCAGGTCCGCGCTGAGGCTGGCCTCGATGCTGGCTATTGGTCGGCCTTTCGAGGCTGGATCGGCCCGCTTTTGGTGGGTGATTTTGGCAAATCGGCGGTCTCTGGCAAAGAGGTTTGGCCGGATCTGGCGGCAGCCATTCGTCAAACCTTACCGCTTGCCTTTGCAGGGCTTGGTATTGGCTTAGCGATCTCTGTGCCTTTGGCTTTGCTCGCCACGCGCAGGCCCGGCGGTGTGATGGACCGTGTCGCCGTGGCATTGGCTTCCTTGGGCACCGCCATTCCCGCCTATTGGTTGGGCCTCTTGTTGGTACTTTTGTTTGCCGTGCAGCTCGGGTGGTTGCCTGCCATGGGGGCGCGCACGCCAGCGCATCTTATCTTGCCGGCTTTGACCCTAGGATTGGGCGTTGCAGCCTCGCTCACGCGAATTATTCGCTCAGGCATTCTGGAGGCGCGCACGGCACCGTTTTTGCCTGCTTTGCGGCGCAAGGGTGTGTCGGAGCGTGCGATTTCAAAGGACCACATTTCACGCCACGCAGCCATCCCGGTGGTAACGGTCTTTGGCTTGGAGCTGGCCTTCTTGCTGGAAGGGGCGGTAATCGTTGAAGTGATCTTTGCGCGCTTTGGCTTGGGCAGTTTCCTCGTGGGCGCCATTGAAGCGCGCGATTTTCCGAAAGTGCAGGCCTTTGTCTTGGTCTCAGCGGTGCTTTTTGTGACGATCAACCTGGCCATCGACGCGCTTTACAAAGCGCTTGATCCGCGCATCGGAGAGCACGATGCGTAGCGTTGTGATCCTCGTGAGCCTCTTTCTAGCCGTGGCAATTCTAGGGCCGCTTGCCGCGCCGTATGATCCGACGATGATCAACATCCCCAAGCGGCTTCATGCGCCGAGCGCTGAGTTTCTGCTGGGGACAGACGCTTTGGGGCGCGATCTCCTTTCCCGGCTTTTGCATGGTGCAAGGTGGTCTTTGGGCTTGGCGTTTTTGATCTCTTTGATCGGGCTCATTATCGGCACAAGCCTCGGGCTGTTGGCTGCCTTGGCGGGCAAATGGGTGGATTGGGCGGTGATGCGCGTCACCGACACGTTTCTGGCCTTCCCTGAGCTCGTGGCGGCTGTGGTCATCGCTGGGATTATGGGCGCAGGCACGGGCAGTTTGATCTTTGCGCTGAGTGTGACCGGCTGGATGCGTTATGCGCGTGTGGCGCGCGGCATTGGCCTGTCGCTGCAATCGCGGGGATATGTTGTGCAAGCCAAGCTTGCGGGGCTCTCGCCTTTGGCAATCGCGCGGTGGCACTATGTACCCTCGCTTTTGGCATCCCTCACAGTTGTCTGGACGGGCATGTTCGCCCGCGCGATCCTTGGGATCTCTGCGCTTGGGTTCTTGGGCTTTGGCGTCCAACCGCCAACGCCTGAATGGGGCACGATGTTGCTCGATGCGCGCCTGCACATGCGTTCCACGCCGCTTCAGATGATCTGGCCCGGCTTGGCAGTGGTGATCTGCGTGTTGTCTATCAATCTTGTAGGGGACGCTCTGCGCGATATCCTCGCCCAGAAAGACGCAGATGAGCACAGCTGATCGCCCCTATCTTGGGATCGCGCTGCGATTGCTCTCGGGGCTTTTGATGGCGGGTATGTATGTCTGCGTGAAAGCCACGAGCAATTCCGTGCCGTTAGGCGAGATCGTGTTTTTCCGCTCTATCTTCGCCATTATCCCGCTGGTTATTTTTCTTTGGCTCAGGGGCGAATTTCCAAACGGTTTGGCCACCAAACGTCCCATGGCGCATTTTGTGAGGTCGAGTTTTGGTGCGCTGGCTTTGTTTGCTTCCTTTGCCGCTCTGGCCCGGCTGAACGTGGCCGAGGCCTTGCTGATTGCGCAGCTGACGCCTGTGATTATGGCCATAGGCGCTGTTCTCTTTTTGACCGAACGTCTCACGATCTGGCGCGTGGGCGGGCTTGGCCTTGGCTTTCTGGGCGTTGTCGTTCTGGTTTGGCCAGAGCTTGGCGCGGGCGCCGCGGATCGCGCCCGGCTCATTGGCTATGGCATCGGCCTTTTGGCTGCGGTGCTCGCGGCCATTGCGCTTCTTATGGTGCGCAGTTTGAACCGCACTGAAAGCCCAGGCGCAATTGCGCTTTACTTTGTCTTGGCCTCGATGCTCGGGGCCTTGCTGACCTTGCCATGGGGCTGGACCATGCCCGACGCACCCACGCTTTGGCTTCTCATTGGCGCTGGGCTCTTCGGGGGCTTTGGCCACATTGCCTTAACACTGGCCTTCCGGCATGCAGAGGCCTCGCGCCTTGCGCCATTTGAATACGTTGCCCTGCTCTGGCCTGTGCTCGCCGATCTCATGATCTTTCAGGTTCAGCTCTCGACTGCGTTTCTCTTTGCGCTGCCTTTGATTTTGGCAGGCGTTATTTTTGCTGCCCTAGAAGGCAAGTCCAAAAAAGGCAAATCCCAAAAGGCCTAGCTAGGCTTTCTCCCCGATTGGAAAGGGAACGCGCCCCGGCACACGGGCTTTGTTAAACTCGCGCAGACGCGCAAAGACATCCACGCCCATTTGCCGGTAAGCATCCAAGAGGTCCACCATAACCCAGTTTTCGCGGATCTTGCCGTTCTCGATGCGCCAAAAATCCAGGGATTTCATCGTGATGCGCTTGTGCGTAGGAGCGACGCCCATCCAGCCGTCTTGGGTCACGGTTTGGATCATATTTGGCCAGCCTGTGACAGCGGTGTAGTCGCCGTCGCCAAAGAAGTGATAGGTCACTTCATCCGGGTATTGTCCGCGGTCTGGCATGGCATTGAGGTAGGGGATCTGATGCCAATGGCGAAACCCTGCAATGCCGCGCGCGGTGCCGATGCCAGCGGGTCCGTACCAGTTCATCCGCTCGTGCCAGAAGCGCGGCATTTCCATCAGCTCTGGCCCGCCCTGGGTGGGGTGCTTTTTCATAAAGGCAAGCATTTCAACGATGAGCTCACAAGAGGCGGTCGATTGCGGTTTGTTCCAAGGGCCCTCGACCAAACCGTCATTGGTGGCAGGGCCCGGAATGCAAAACTCGCGACCCAGAGAGGGCGCCATGGGCCAAGCGTTTGCCTGCATCATCACCTCGGGGATGTCCCAAATGGCTTGGATCTCTACAACGTGGCCTTCTTCAAACCGGTAAAACTCGTGAAACCGCATATGGGCGAGGTGCCCTGTGGGCGGGATGTCGAGCCAAGGCCCGACAAAGGTGCCAACATAGTGCCCGCCGCATCCAATCCAGTCGTCACCTGCCTCTGTTTGCCCGCCGACCACAATCCAGTCGCGTCGCTCAAGGTCTGGCATGGCGGCAAAGAGCGGCGCGTAGCAAGCCTCATACAGCGCGTCGGGCCCTGTGAGGTCTCCAAAAGGATGGGGCATGTGCACAGTGGCCTCTGGGGCAATGAGATCCCGAAGAGCGCTACGCACGCGCGTTTCCTCAAAGTCGACCATGGCGCTTCGCAAGGTGGTTAGAGCGGCTTTGTTGGCGGTATGAACGTCTGGCATCTTTGAAGTTGGCCTCAAATTGGGATGGAGCGCGGATCTGGCGCTGAGGGGGTCGTGATGGGTTCAATTTGACCAAAAAGGCCCAAGGCTTCCACTGCGATTGTGCTGTCTTATCCCGATTTCTTAAACCTGCCCCGCTTCAAAGTTTCTGGACGCCTTGGGAAATTTCAGACAAGCAAGCAGAGACGTTAGATCGCTTCTTGTGTTTTGGGGAGTGCTCCAACCAACAGCTGTGAAAAACAGCGCTAGGGAGAGAAAACACAAATGTCTGAGCTTGCTCAAAACTACATTGCTGGAGACTGGGTTGCAGGGTCGTCCGAGATTGAAAACCGTAACCCCTCGGATTTGAGCGATGTGATTGGCCGGTACGCGCAAGCCAGTGCGGACGAGCTTGATGCCACCCTTACGCAGGCCAAAGCGGCGCAAAAAGCCTGGGCGGCTTATGGGATGGAGCGCAAGCAAGCCGTGCTGATGGCCATTGGCAATGAGCTTATGGCGCGCGCCGAAGAGCTTGGCCGTTTGCTCAGCCGCGAAGAGGGCAAGCCTTTCGCGGAAGGCAAAGGCGAGGTCTATCGCGCAGGCCAGTTCTTCACCTATTATGCCGCCGAATGCCTGCGCCAATTGGGCGAGACGGCCGACTCTGTGCGCGAGGGCGTTGAGATTGATGTGCGCCGCGAGCCTGTGGGGGTTGTGGCAGTAATTTCGCCTTGGAACTTCCCAACGGCCACAGCCTCTTGGAAAATCGCGCCAGCCTTATGTTATGGCAACGCGGTTGTGTGGAAACCGGCCAATCTTACACCGGCCTCAGCCCATGCATTGACCGAGATAATTGCCCGCCAAGACATTCCCAAAGGGCTCTTCAGCCTGGTGATGGGCTCTGGTCAAGAGATTGGTCAGCGGCTTGTGGAGAGCCCTCAGGTCGACGCAATTTCCTTCACAGGCTCGGTACCCGTGGGCAAAGGCATTGCGGCAGCCGCCATTCAGAACCTGACAAAAATCCAGATGGAAATGGGCTCCAAAAATGCGCTCGCAGTTATGGAGGATGCCGATCTCGATCTGGCCGTGACCCTGGCCCTTGGCGGGGCCTTTGGCGGCACAGGCCAGAAATGCACAGCCTCCTCGCGCTTGATCGTCCATGAAGCTGTGCATGATGCTTTTGCTGAAAAGCTCGTTGCAGGCACAAAGGCCATGAAGGTGGGGCATGCACTGGAGGAGGGCACCCAAATGGGGCCTGTGGTGAGCGCGCAGCAATTGGCTGAAAACCTGGCTTATGTGGATCTGGGAAAGTCGGAAGGTGCAGAACTGGCCTGTGGCGGTGCGCGTTTGGAGATGCCGCATGAGGGGTATTACATGTCCCCGGGTGTGTTCTTGCAGTCCACAAATACCATGCGGATCAACCGAGAAGAGATGTTTGCGCCGCTCACCTCGGTGATCAAAGTGGGCAGCTACGACGAGGCTTTGGCCACGGTCAACGACACCAACTTCGGCCTCACGTCCGGCATCGTCACCACTAACCTCGCACGTGCCACGCATTTCCGCCGCAACGCGCGCACGGGCGTTGTGACCGTGAACCTGCCCACCGCGGGCACCGATTATCACGTGCCCTTCGGCGGGCGTGGAGACAGCTCATATGGGCCGCGCGAGCAAGGCAAAGCCGCCGCCGAGTTCTACACAACTGTTAAAACCGCTTACATCAGCGCAGGAACCCCAAAATGACGCGCATCCCCCGCATCGACAATCTTCAGTACGCCAAGTGGTCCCCCAAGATCTTTCGCCAAATGCGCGAAGGCGGCGTGGATGCGGTGCATGTGACCATCGCTTACCATGAGAGTTTTCGCGAAACGGTGCTGAACTTTGAGCAATGGAACCGCTGGTTTGAGCAATATCCCGATCTGATCATGAAGGGGCTTTGGGCCTCAGATGTGGAAAAGGCTCAAGCTACAGGGCGCACGGCGATCTTCTTTGGCTTCCAAAACCCGAGCCCAATTGAAGACGACATTGGCCTTGTTGAGATCGTGCATACCTTGGGCGCGCGGTTCATGCAGCTCACATATAACAACCAATCTTTGCTCGCGACGGGGTGTTATGAGGCCGAAGACACAGGCCTCACCCGCATGGGCAAACAGGTTGTGAAAGAGATGAACCGGGTTGGATTGGTCGTCGACATGAGCCATTCGGCAGATCGCTCCACCATTGAAGCTGCGGATTTCTCTGAGCGCCCTATCGCGATCACCCATGCTAATCCCTTTGAGTGGCAACCCGCTTTGCGCAACAAGAAGGATGATGTGATCCGCGCTGTGACCGAGAACGGTGGGATGCTGGGCTTCTCGCTCTATCCGCATCATCTCAAAGGCAAAACCGCCTGCACGCTTGAGAGCTTTTGCGAGATGGTTGCCCGGACGGCTGAGAAATTTGGGGCGGATAAGCTGGGCATCGGCACAGACCTTTGCCAAGATCAGCCAGATAGCGTGGTGGAATGGATGCGCGTTGGACGCTGGAGCAAAGAGATCGACTACGGCGAAGGCTCAGCGGCCGCTCCTGGGTTTCCCGAGATGCCAAGTTGGTTCAAAGACAACCGCGATTTTGACACGCTGGAGGCGGGGCTGAAAGCCACGGGTCTTTCTGAGACGGAAGTTGCAGGGATCATGGGCGGCAATTGGCATCGGTTCTACGCTGAGAACTTTACGCCCATGGCGTCGTCCTAGTTCGCCGTCTCAAAACTTGAAACTTCCAGCTCAGTAACTGTTTCCAGGAGGCGAAGCCGACCAGCCCCCGACCGTCCCCCTTGGCGGGGGCTTTCAGCCCGTCGCCCGCGGTCGGGCGCAGGTCTTCGCTTTTAGAAAATACGTTGCAGATTAAATCGACCCTGCTCTAAAGCGCCAGATACCCAACGCCCGCAAAGGCCAAGGCACAGCCTGCCCATTGGGCCGGGGTCATGCGCTCTTTCAAAAGAAGCCAGGCCAGCAGGATTGTGATCATCCCAAAGAGCGATGAGGACACGGCCGCATAATGCGCATTGGGCAGGCCGCCGGCTGAGACGACGCAGAGCAAGGCAACGCCGTCAGCGATACCCATGGCTATGAGCCAGGGCAGGGCGGCTTTGCCGGGCCAGAGCTTTTTGCGCAAAAGAAGCAGGATCGAGAGAATAATCGCAAAGGCGAAAACGCGCGTGAGCAGCGTGCTAGGTTGCTCGTGGCTGAGTTCCGCTGCGCGCTGGCCCAGGGCAAAGGTGCCCGCAAAGCCAATCGCCGCGAGCACAGCCAAGAGGATCGTAACCCCTTTGGGCGGAGTGTCGTCGTCGCTCGTGTCGGAGAGAAAAGCCATGGCGCCAACGCCTGCAATGATGCAAAGAACAGCTGCAATTTGCGCGAGGCTTACGGGCGTGCCTTGGACGGCACTCCAGGTGATCGATAAAATCGGATAGCTTGCAATCGTTGGGGCAACGAGGCGCACGGGTCCGCGTTGAAAGGCGTAGAACAAACCAAAGGTCGCAACGACAAAACAAAGGCCTGCGGCCAAGGCATAAAGAACCGCATCCTGACCAAGCTGCGGATAGGGTCCAGTTGTGACCGTGACGGCCGTTTGAAAGGCCAAGCCAGACAGAAAAACAGTAAAGATGCAGGCTGTAATAGGCGTTTTTTGGCTAAAAAACCGGATACAGATGTCGTGTATACCCCAACAAAGAGCTGCGATGAGCCCAAGGGTGAGCGCGTTCATTCGTCCTTCCGGAAGAACGGAATCATAAAGACCAAACAGGCGACCAGAAAGAAAACAGATCCAAACATCGCCCAAAAGCTACCGATTGAGGCGATACAAAATCCGATGGCGGAAATCACAAATAGGATCCAGCCGATAAAATTGATCTGATGATTGCTCATTTGGTCCGATTTTGTTTGCCGTGGAGGCCTCTGTCTGTATTCATAGGATTAAATAATTATTCCGTGTATGCAACCTTTGCGTAGGAAGATCCCAATGCTTGATGACTATCCAAGTGTGCACCCTGGGCCCCCAAAGCCCAGTATGATCCTCAAACCTCGGGTCTTCTCTTTGCCGCCAGGAACCGAGCGATACGTGGTTGAAGGGTTGGGCGCTGTTCTGATCCCAATTGAGACGGGAGACAAGATCACAATCATAAACGATGAAGGCGGACAACCTTGCGAGCTTGTTGCCGTTGATGCCTCTGGCCGCAGTGATCCAGGCCTTCTTGGAGCTTCGGCGGATGGAGCACCGCGCGGATTGCAGGCGCTGCTGACGTCAAGCGACCGCTCTTTGCGGGGCCTGCGCATGGGCATCGAGGCGCGCAAGATCGATCTTGGACAAGCGCAAGCGCTGCATCTTTTTGCACAAACGAGCCCTGCCAAAGAAGAGGTGAGTTTTACCGCGCAACGTGGTGGGACGGTGCTTATTGCAGCCCCCGGCGCACCCATGGATTTCGAGGCGCAAGACACGGCCACATCGCTCACAGTGATGATCAAACGCGCGGTGATTAAACAGCATACGTCTTTCGCTCTGCCTGATCCTTTGGCTGATCCTTTGACGGACCTGCGCATCCACAGCCAAACGGCAGAGGCTTACTTCGTCAAAGCTGGAGACTACATTCAGATTGTGGATGTGGACGGGCGCCAATGCACGGATTTCGAGTGCTTTTCGGCCCGCAAGCTTGACAAGGGCATCGAACATGCGCTCGATGTAACGACCACGCGGACTCTTATGGGCCACGCCTATCCAATGCCGGGGTTGCACGCGAAGTACTATGATCAAGAAATGGTGCCGCTGGTGGAAGTGGTGCAAGACACCTGCGGGCGTCATGATGCTTTTGCCATGGCTTGCAGCGCGAAATACTACGACGACATCGGCTACCCGGGTCACGCAAATTGCTCGGACAATTTCAACACAGCACTTTCGAAGTATAACGTCACGGGTCGGCCAGGCTGGATGGCGATCAACTTCTTTTTCAACACCTTCCTCGATGATCACGGGGTCATGCATGCGGATGAGCCTTGGAGCCGTCCGGGCGACTATGTGCTTTTGCGCGCTCTGACAGATATCGTTTGTGTTTCAAGCGCTTGTCCTGATGACACGACGGCCGCCAATGGCTGGAACCCAACAGATATTCACGTTCGGACCTACAGCGGAAAAGAAACCTTCCAGCGCGCCATTGCGATCCGCGCGACCCCAGATTCAGAGGCCAAGATGACCAAACAAACCGGGTTTCACGAGAGTTTTGCCAAACACACGCGCAACTTCATCGAATACAATGGCTACTGGCTGGCCAATTGCTTTGCCGCTGCTGGACCCATTGCCGAATACCATGCGTGTCGCGAGAAATGCGTGATCCTGGATCTCTCTCCTTTGCGCAAGTTTGAGATCACGGGGCCGGATGCCGAAGCGCTTTGTCAGTACGCTTTCACGCGAAACATGAAAACTTTGCCGATTGGCGGGGTTGTTTATACGGCGATGTGTTATGAGCACGGCGGCATGATCGACGACGGCACCGTGTATCGCCTGGGCAAAGACAACTTCCGATGGATCGGAGGGTCCGATTACGGCGGCGAATGGCTCAGAGAATTGGCAGAGAAACACGGGCTAAAGGTCTTGGTGCGCAGCTCAACCGATCAGATGCACAATGTTGCTGTGCAAGGCCCGGAAAGCCGGGATCTTTTGCGCAAGCTCGTATGGACCGCGCCGCATAATCCAGAGTTTGATCAGCTTGACTGGTTCCGTCACACGCCCGCGCGCCTGCGCAATGAAGCGGGCACGCCTTTTGTGGTGAGCCGAACGGGCTACACGGGCGAGCTGGGCTATGAGGTGTTTTGTCATCCAAAAGACTGCGAAGAGATTTTTGACGCGATCTGGGAGGTTGGCCAAGATCATGGGCTGGTGCCAATGGGGCTAGAAGCGCTGGACATGGTGCGGATCGAGGCGGGTTTGATTTTTGCAGGCTATGATTTCTCAGACCAAACAGATCCCTTTGAGGCAGGCATCGGCTTTACCTGCCCTTTGAAGTCAAAAACGGATGATTTTGTGGGGCGCGACGCGCTCATCCGGCGCAAGGAGCACCCAATGCGCAAGCTGGTGGGCTTGGAGATCGACAGCAATGTAGATGTGGCCCACGGCGATTGCATCCATATTGGTCGCGCGCAGATTGGCGAGGTCACATCCTCCATGCGCTCGCCTCTTTTGGGCAAAAACATCGCTTTGGCGCGCATCGATGTGGCCCATGCGGATGTGGGCACAAAAGTGGAAGTAGGCAAGCTCGACGGCCATCAAATGCGCCTGCCCGCAAAAATCGCTGAGACCTTGGCTGCCTATGATCCTAAAAAAGAGCGGCCGCGCTCATGATTTCTGGCATGATCCGCTTTGCGCTAGCTTTCATTCTTTGTGCGGGTGCCGCCCAGGCGCAATCGGTCAAGCTTAGCGGTGCTGAGATCAGCGAGCTTCTGAGCGGCAACACAGCGCTGGGGCTTTGGGAGGGGAATGCCTATCGTCAGTATTTCGACCCCGGCGGCTCCACCATCTACGCTCAAGAGGGCGCGCGTTCGGCGCTTGGGAAATGGCGCGTGGAGGATGATGAGTTTCAAAGCTTATGGCCTCGAGACGCCGACTGGGAAGGCTGGTTTGTGATGGAATATGCGGGCCAGTGGTTTTGGGTCAGCAAAACCACGCCGCCTACGCCGTTTGAGGTCTTGAAAGGGCAACAACTGGTGGAGAGTGCCAATTAAACGTCCCCGCGCGTCTCTGAGCTTGTGTGTGAAAGCCTTGCTTTTCTGGGGTATGGGCACCTCTGCGATGGCAGGGTTTTGCGAGGATCTTCAGTCTTTTGAGGCGCAGAGCGTTCCGATGTCTCTGGCCTTGCCCGAAAGCGGGGCGCTGACCACTTGTTCGCGCTCTTTGCAGCTTTCCGGCGGCACCCAAGTGCATTGCGGCTGGGCTTTTCCGTATCGGGCAGAAGAGGCTCGCTCTGCTTTTCAAGCCGTTCTGGAAGCGGTGTCCCAGTGCCCAGGTGGGGCTTTGCTAGGGAAAGAGGATCCGGATGTGAACCACCCGGATTCCTATGATTTACAAACCTTCCGTTTGAGCGCTTTTGAAATTGGCGTTTCTCTTAAAGACAAAGGGGCTTTGGGAGAGACCTACGTTTTCGTGCGGATTTCCCCTCTGAACTAGAGCGCCTTTTCAATAAACTGCACACCACCCGTTCGTAGGAGGCGAAGCCGACCAGCCCCTGATCGCATCCTGGCCGCCCCCCTGGGCGGGGGCTTTCAGCCCGACGCCCGCAGTCGGGCGCAGGTCTTCGCATTAAGACAATACCCTGCAGATTAAACGGATTAATCTCCAAGCTAACTTTAGTTCTCGAGATAGACCTCTAGGCTGTCGTCCAGCGCGTCTTTCCAAGGCGTGTGATGCAGGGGCGCCATCGTGCCTGTGATGACCGATTTGTACGCGTTGTTGCGGAAGGTCATGATGTTCTGCTTCTTGTGACCTTTCCACTCTTTGAAGGCCTGGCAAGCCCCTTCCACGTCAAAGCTGGGGTAGTCCGTCTCGTCGATGAGCTCTTTGGTGTAATCACCCTGGAACCAAATGCAGGCGTAGTCGTCCTCAAGGGCCGCCTCAGCCGCTTTGCGGGCATCCACATCCGCCACCATGGCAGCGTGATCCGGTAGAGCGATGCGGTCCATGATCACGTCCCGAACCCACCAGGCCTGGGCGTCGAACATGTTGAAGGTGAACCACTGGTCCTGCATGCCGAGGTAAAAGAGGCTCGGCTCATGCACGTATGTGGTGCCTTTGTAGAGATCATCAGAGGCCAGCACATTGGGTGTTTTGAGGCGCAGGCTGTCGGGTAGGAAGGGGAAGTGGTGCTTGTAGCCTGTGCACAGAATGACCGCGTCGATCTCTTTGGATGTTCCGTCTTTGAAATGCGCGGTGTTGCCATCCACAGATGTGAGCAGCGGCACTTCTTGCCAATTGTCGGGCCAGTCATAGCCCATAGGCGCTGTGCGGTGGCTCACGGTGATGCTCTTGGCGCCGTACTTCCAAAGCTGTGAGCCGATGTCTTCCGCGGAATAGGAGGTGCCGACGATGAGTACGTCTTTGTCCACAAACTCGAGGGCGTCGCGGAAATCATGGGCGTGCAAGACGCGGCCTTTGAAAGTGTCAAACCCTTCAAAGAAAGGCACATTGGGCGTGCTGAAATGGCCTGTGGCCACAATGACGTGGTCAAAATGCTCGGTGTAGGTGTGATCCTTTGGCAGATCACAGACCGTTACGTCGAAGCCTGTGTCGGTCTTTTCGACCCAGCGCACAGCCGTTTCAAACCGGATCCAATCGCGGACACCCGCTTTTTCAACCCGGCCTTGGATATAGTCGAACAAGACGGCACGCGGCGGGTAAGATGCGATCTGCTTTCCGAAGTGTTCTTCGAAGCTGTAGTCGGCAAATTCCAAGCCTTCTTTCGGCCCATTTGACCACAAGTAACGGTACATGGATCCATGTACAGGCTCGCCGTATTGGTCTAATCCGGTGCGCCAGGTGTAGTTCCACAAACCACCCCAATTGGATTGCTTTTCAAAGCAAACGACTTCGGGAATGTCCGCGCCTTTGGCTTGGGCAGACTGGAAGGCACGCAGTTGGGCCAATCCTGAGGGGCCAGCGCCCAATACAGCAATTCGTTTCGTCATTTTGCAGCCCTCTCTTGGAAAATATCTTATTTCGATAGCATCGGAGCTGCGCCTGTAAGTCAATAATTATTCTCTTGAGTAAAACAGAGATCGGGTCTGTTCCTAGGTGTCGCCCATTGAACACGCGTTCCTTTTGCCGTTAGCCTAGAAGCTGCCCGGGGTGAGGGCAGGGGATATCGGGTCATGACAGTCAAACCACATTTCAGCTTTTGGATCGTCTCAGCGCTTGGGCTGATTTGGAACCTCATGGGCTGCCTCAACTATATTACGCAAACCAACCCGGAGGCCGTGGCGCAGATGCCGGAGGTCTATCAGCTGATCATCACGGGCCGCCCAGATTGGGCCACAGCAGCCTTTGCCGTGGCGGTCTTTGGCGGTGCTGTTGGGTGCATTTTGATGCTTTTGCGCAGGCGTATTGCTGTTGCTTTGCTGGCACTGTCTTTTGTGGGGGTGTTGGTGCTGAGCTACTTTACGCTCAAGGTCGTGGGGCCGGTGCCTTCGATGCTGCTGTCGATGTTAGTAGCCGGTGCCTTGCTTTGGTATGCAACGCTTGCGCAGCGGTTTTCTTGGTTGCGCTAAAGCGCTGTCTCAATGCCCTGATCGCCCCGCTCATCAATCGTTCTTAGGAGGAGAAGCCGACCAGCCCCCGATCGCCCCCCGGTAATCCCACAAGGGCGGGGGCTTTCAGCCCGACGCCCGCGGTCGTGTGCAGGTCTTCGTGTTTAAAAAATAAGGCGCAGATTAAATAGCAGATGCTCTGGGCCCTGCAAAGGCCCGCACAGGTCTGAGCCTGCACGGGCTTAGGCTCTTAGATATCGAGCGTGTTGGCTTTTTCCCATTCCGAGAAGTGGGAGACGTAGTCGTTCCATTCGCTGTGCTTCATCTTGAGATACGCAGCAGAGAACTCAGCGCCCATGGCTTCTTTGAGACCCTTGTCTTTGTCGTATTCACGCAGCGCGTCGAGCATGTTCAGCGGCAGCTTTGGCGCGCCTTTGACTTTGTGACCTTCTGCATACATGTCGATGTCGTGGCGCTTGCCAGGATCTGCTTTGGAGCGAATGCCAGACAGGCCCGCGGCGATGATCACGGCTTGCAAGAGATAAGGGTTGGCCGCGCCATCGGGCAAGCGCAGCTCAAACCGGCCCGGACCAGGCACGCGCACCATATGTGTGCGGTTGTTGCCCGTCCATGTGACGGTGTTGGGCGCCCAAGTGGCCCCTGACATCGTGCGCGGCGCGTTGATGCGCTTATAGCTGTTCACGGTTGGGTTGGTGATCGCGGCAAGCGCGCTGGCATGCTTCATGATACCGCCCAAGAAGTGTTTGCCCCGCTCAGAGAGGCCAACTTCGCCGGTTTGGCCTTCGCCGTCTCCTGCAAACACGTTGGTTTTGGCAGCATCCCCCGGCGCGTCCCAAACTGAGATATGCGCATGACAGCCGTTGCCCGTGAGACCTTCCACGGGCTTGGGCATGAAGGTGGCGCGGTAGCCATGCTTTTCGGCCACGCATTTGGCCATGAATTTAAAGAAGGAGTGTTTGTCGGCCGTGTTGAGGGCGTCGTCGAAGTCCCAGTTCATTTCCCACTGGCCGTTGGCGTCTTCGTGGTCGTTTTGGTAGGGGTTCCAGCCGAGCTCCAGCATGTGATCTGAGATTTCACGGATCACATCGAGGCGGCGCATAAAGGCCTGTTGATCATAGCAGGGCTTGGCGGCGGTGTCGTATTCATCTGAGATCTGATCGCCGGAGGGCGTGAGCAAGAAGAACTCTGCTTCGATCCCGGTTTTGACGTGCATGCCTTCAGCGGCAGCCTCATCGATCAAGCGGCGTAACACGTTGCGCGGGGCTTGTTCTACGGGCTCGCCTTCCATCACGCAGTTGGCGGGCACCCAAGCAATCTCTTTGTTCCAAGGCAGGATGATCACCGCGTCAGGATCTGGGACGGCCAGCATATCAGGGTGAGCAGGTGTAAGATCGAGCCAAGTTGCAAATCCCGCAAAGCCCGCACCGTCCTCTTGCATCTCCGCAATCGCGCGCGCGGGCACCAGCTTAGCGCGTTGACCGCCAAAAAGATCCGTGAAGGAGATCATGAAATATTTGATGCCGTTGTCTTCAGCAAATTTTGCGAGGTCTTTGGCCATGGGTGTGTTTCCTTGTCGTCAAAGAGGGTGGTCTGCAAAGAAGTAGGGCGCGCCTGATGTCAGACGCGCCCGTGTGAGGTTAAAAAGAAGTGCCGGGTTTCCCAGGGTACCAATTGGTCCCTGCCAGCGGCACCTGGGCCATGGCGGCTGCTTCCATGGTGAGCGCAACCAGATCTTCGGGCTCCAGATTGTGCAGGTGGTTCTTGCCACACGCCCGCGCGATGGTTTGGGCCTCAAGGGTCATCACCTTGAGATAGTTGCGCAAGCGCCGCCCGCCCTCAACAGGATCAAAGCGGGCCATGAGCTCAGGATCCTGCGTTGTGATGCCTGCGGGATCCTGGCCTTCGTGCCAATCGTCGTAAGCGCCCGCTGTGGTGCCCAGAGCATTGTATTCGGCCTCGTACTTGGGATCGTTGTCGCCAAGGGCGATCAATGCAGCGGTGCCAATGGCAACCGCATCAGCCCCCAAAGCCATGGCTTTGGCCACGTCAGCACCTGAGCGGATCCCACCCGAGAGGATCAATTGCACTTTGCGGTGCATACCGAGGTCTTGCAGCGCTTGCACCGCAGGGCGAACAATCGCGAGCGTCGGCTGACCGACATGCTCGATAAAGACATCCTGCGTCGCAGCCGTGCCGCCTTGCATGCCGTCCAAAACAACCGCATCTGCGCCTGCTTTCACGGCCAAGGTGGTGTCGTAGTAAGGGCGCGCGCCTGCCACTTTGACATAGATCGGCACTTTCCAACCGGTAATCTCGCGTAGTTCCAAGATTTTGATCTCAAGATCATCTGGCCCTGTCCAATCAGGGTGACGACACGCGGAGCGCTGGTCGATCCCTTTAGGCAGGTTGCGCATCTCGGCAACACGATCCGAGATCTTTTGACCCAGAAGCATGCCGCCGCCACCGGGCTTTGCGCCTTGGCCCACAACAATCTCAATGGCATCTGCTTTGCGCAGATCGTTCGGGTTCATCCCATAGCGCGAAGGCAGATATTGATAGACGAGCTTGTCAGAATGACCGCGCTCTTCGGGCGTCATGCCGCCGTCGCCGGTGGTGGTTGATGTACCTGCTGCAGAGGCACCGCGCCCGAGCGCTTCTTTTGCTGGGCCAGACAGGGCTCCAAAGGACATGCCTGCGATTGTAATCGGAATATCGAGCTCAATCGGGTTTTCGGCGTTGAGACCGCCGATGGTCACGTTGGTCTCGCATTTTTCGCGGTAGCCTTCGAGAGGATAGCGCGAGATCGAGGCCCCCATGAACAACAGATCATCGAAAGAGGGCACTTTGCGCTTCGCGCCGCCGCCTCGGATGTCATAAATGCCTGTGGCCGCAGCACGCCGGATGTCGCTGTTGATGTCTTGCGTGAAGGTCGCAGACTGGCGCGGTGTTGTGTGCGGGATCCCTTTAGGGTCGTGTTTGTTCATCTCAAGGGTGTCCTTAATACGCGCCGGCGTTGTCGACGTCGAAATTATAAAGGGTGCGCGCGGAGCCGTAGCGTGTGAACTCGCTTGGGTCCGCGTCAATGCCCGCTTCGTCCAAGAGACCTTGGAGGAACGTCAGGTGTTCTTCACGCATTTCTTTCTTTTCGCAGTCAGCGCCGAGGCTTTTGACGGATCCACGCACAAAAAAGCGCGCTTCGTAGCAGCTGTCGCCCAGTGCGTCGCCCGCGTCACCGCAAACCACCAGGTTGCCCGATTGGCCCATAAAGGCCGACATATGCCCGATGTTGCCTTGCACGACGATGTTGACGCCTTTCATGGAAATCCCGCAGCGGGAAGAGGCATTGCCTTTCACCACGATTAACCCGCCGTGGCCTGTGGCCCCGAGATATTGGCTAGCGTCGCCTTCGATCACGATCTTGCCCGACATGATGTTCTCGCCTGTGCCGGGCCCTGCAGATCCGTGGATGTTCACGGTCGCTTGCTGGTTCATGCCGGCGCAGTAATAGCCCGTTGAGCCTTTGACGGTCACTTCAATCGGCGCGTCGAGCCCACAAGCAATGGCATGTGAGCCGCGTGGGTTGATGATTTCCCAGGCTGTTTGATTGGTCTCACCCGATTGGGCGTGCAGGGTCATGTTGGTCTTGCGGAGGCCAACTTCGGAGAGGTCAATGGTTTGCATTAGGCTGCTTTCTCCGTCGCGGAAGGCGTATCATTATGGCTCCAGAAGTAGACTGTAGCCGGTTCAGGCTCCCAGACGCGGGCGCTTTCGATCCCTGGCAGATCGACGAGTGCCCGGTACTCAGACCCAAAGGCCACATATTGATCCGTTTCGGCCATCACCGCGGGTTTGCAGGCAATTGGATCGCGGACCACGCCAAAGCCGTCCTTGGTGCCCACAACAAAGGTGAAAAAGCCGTCGAGATCGTCGAGGCTGCTGGTCAGCGCTTCGCCAAGCGTTGCGCCCATCTGCATTTGCCATGTGAGATAGGCCGCACCCACTTCTGTGTCGTTCTCGGTCTCAATGTGAATGCCCTCGCGACGCAGTTTGCGGCGCAGTGAGTTGTGATTGGACAGAGAGCCGTTGTGAACCAGGCATTGATCGTCGCCGGTGTTGAAGGGATGCGCGCCCATCGTTGTCACGGCTGATTCCGTGGCCATGCGCGTGTGGCCAATCCCATGGGTGCCGGACATTTGGGACAGATCGAATTGCGCTGCCACATCTTTGGGCAGACCCACTTCTTTGTAGATCTCCAGGCTGTCGCCGCGGCTCATCACGCGAATGCCCATTTCGTCTAAAACAGCGCGGACTTTGGCGGTGGATCCTGCTGGCATATCCAAAATCGCATGCGTACTTTTGATGTGCATTGAAACAGGGCCACCTGCAGCCTCGCTGAGCGGCGTTTCCAGGCCTGCGAAGGCGGTTTCCGGCGCGTCAGACTGCACGGTCATTTTCGTGCGACCCTTTGTTTCTCCACCATAAATCGCGATCCCAGCACTGTCAGGTCCGCGATCAGTCATGGTGACCAACATGGCCGTTAACAGCTCGCCTAAGCGGGGTTCTAGAGATGGATCTTTGAGGAAAAGGCCTACAATTCCGCACATTTTTTATGCTCCCGACTCATAGCTGAGCTAATGCCTCAGCATTTAGGCTGACGCTACCATCAAAAATTGAAAACTCAACCGCCAGGAAACTTTTTTTCTCTGTGGGCAAAAAATGCTAGTCACATTCGACATTCTATGTTTGATTTGCGGCAGCACGCCTGGAGCTCAGGCCTGCTCAACGAAGCCAATAGTCCGACGTGGGGGTACACACAGTGGAAGAACAACTCGCAGAACTGGCCGCAAAAGTGGCCGAGCTTGAGGCGGCAGGGGGTGGCGCAGCGCTGACCAACACCATGTTCGCTGAAGCCTATTACTACCTTACAATACCGCTGATGATCATCATTCATGCAGGCTTCTTGGCCTATGAGATGGGCGCATCGCGGGCCAAAAACGCGCTCTCGTCGGGCGTTAAGAACATTCTCGCTTTCGCCTTTGTAATCCCAGCCTTCTACTTCTTTGGCTGGTGGGTCTATTGGGCGTTCCCCACAGGGTTTTCGCTCTCTGAAGGGCCAAACGGCATTTCAGGTGCCGCCTACGCGGGGTCGATTGCTTTGGCTTGGGGCGAAAGTGCTGCCTACATGGGGCCAAACACAGAAGATCAGATCGACGGTGTGTTCTGGGGGGCCTTCACGCTCTTTGCGGCCACAACCGCATCGATCATGTCGGGTGCTGTTATTGAGCGGATCCAAACCGTTGGCTTTGTGATCCTCGCGATCATCCTTGGCGGTTTCAGCTGGACGCTTGCGGCGGCTTGGGGCTGGCACGCAGATGGCTGGCTCGTGACGGACTGGGGCGTCCATGACTTTGGCGCAGCGGGCCTTGTGCACGCGGTCGCGGCTTTCTTCGCGCTGGGTGTCCTGATCAACCTCGGGCCACGCATCGGCAAGTTTAACGCAGATGGCAGCGCCAACGACCTTCCTGGTCACAACATGCCCTTCACAGCCACAGGCTTGATGCTGATCATCGTCGGCTTCTGGGGCTTCTTGATGGCTCGCTTGGTTGTTGGTGGTGAGGCTTGGTCTTGGGGTGGCAACTACACCACGATCTACGGCACACCTACAAACCTTGGGGCTTTGGCCTTCAACATCCTGATGTCGGTTGCCGGTGGCATTATCGGCGCTTGGGTGATGACACGTGATCCGTTCTGGATGATGTCTGGCGCACTGGCAGGGATCATTTCCTGTGCCTCGGGTCTCGATATCTACTATCCAGCGCTTGCCTTCATCATCGCCTTTGGTGCCGGTATCATCCTGAAACCAGCGGCCGGTATCCTTGAAGGCATGGGCATCGATGATGCGGTTGGTGCGGTCACCGTCCACGGCACAATTGGTATCTATGGCATGCTGCTGTTGGGTATCTTTGCGTCGGGCTATCCTGCGGCCTTGGGCGAAGGTGTGGCCACTGTCTCCTTCGTGGGTCAACTGGTTGGGTCCGTCGTCTTCGTGGCGATTGGCTTCATCACAGGCTACGTGGCCTCGCTCATCCTCAAGATCGTTGGCATGCTTCGTGTGCCTGAGGCGGCTGAAATCGCTGGTCTCGATACGGTCAAAGTTCCAGCTCAGGCTTATCCGGAAGGCATCGCTGCCTCCGCGCCTGCCTCTCAGTAAAGGAGAAAGACACATGGGTTTTCCATACGACAACGGCGGGACATGGACAGATGTTTCTGGCCCGATCTTCATGGGCGCTGGAACGGCGATGCCAGGCACCTTCGCAGTGATCGGAATCGTCGTCTGCATCGTGGCTCTGGCCATCGGTCAGCGCGCCGAAGCGGCGAAATATGCCAAGCATAAGTAAGGTGCTTGGATAAGAACGAGAGAAGGGGTCATTCGTGGCCCCTTTTTCTTAGCGCGATGGGTGCAGTTTAGGGGAAACCAATGTGTAGCCTCTATTGATTTTCGCGTAACTTTGTTGCGGAATTCGTCAAAGAAGCAGTTTTCTTGCGTGACCACGATGAATGAAGCTCAATTCTTAAACTCTATTGACTGTGTTTTTCCTTACACCGATTTCGCGAAGGCCATGGAATTGGTAAACTCTGCAATTTCCATTTCTGAAAACGCTATCTTTGGGGTTCTCGAGGAGATTTGCCGACCGCCTGCAGGCGCCAACGTGCCTCAAGAAACGCTGATGGATCTTATAGATGGTTGGATCAAAAGAGTTGATCACGCGCTAGCGAAGGACATTGCCTCAATTGCGCGTCTGATGATCGAAGGCGATCATTTGTCTTCGGAAGAAGCGAAAAATGCCATGAGAAAAATTGCACCTTTCAAAGGTTTATACACCGCACTTAACATTGTGTATTTTGCTTGTGACGATGCCGATGGCAGTTTGGAGTCTTTTTCCCAACATGTTCTCTGTCAGTGGGAATGTGAACACTGATGTGAATTGAGGCATACGGCACATCAATTTGCCTGTCAGGAAACTTTTCTGCATAACAGTCTTGCTTTTATAAGCGTCCTGAGTCTCAATCATCCCAAGCAAAAATACCGTCTGGGAGACTGAGAATGGCCATACTTTGGAGAACATCCGCGCTGGCGCATCGCCATGCCGAAATTGGCGGAGAGCTGGAAGACTGGAATGGCATGGGAACAGCGTGGTTTTACGACCATACGCCCGAACGCGCCAAAGCAGATTACGAGGCCATTCGCACCAAAGCGGGCCTCATGGATGTGTCTGGCTTGAAGAAGGTCCACGTTGTGGGTGCAGACGCAGCCTACGTGATTGACCGTGTCACCACACGCAACGTCGAGAAAATCGCGCCTGGCCGCTCAACCTATGCGTCGATTTTGAACTCCGAAGGCAAGTTCGTTGACGATTGCATCATCTATCATATCGCAGTGAACTCTTGGCTTGTTGTGCATGGCACGGGCACAGGGATGGAGCAATTGGCAGCAGCGGCTGCGGGCAAAAACTGTGAGATCCTCTTTGACGACGATCTACACGATATGTCTTTGCAAGGCCCCGTGTCTGTTGATCTGTTGGCCCAGGAAATCCCGTCCATCCGCGACCTAGCCTACTTTGGCCTGATGCAAACGCGGCTTTACGGGCGCGACGTGATGATCTCGCGCACCGGTTACACCGGCGAGCGCGGCTATGAGATTTTCTGCCGGGCGAAGGATGCGGTTCACCTGTGGGACAGCATCCTTGAGGCGGGCAAAGACATGGGCGTGCGCCCTGTTCAGTTCTCCACGCTCGATATGCTGCGGATTGAAAGCTACTTGCTCTTCTACCCCGGTGATAACTCCGAGACCTTCCCCTTCGAGAACGAAACTTGCGGCGACACGCTCTGGGAGCTTGGCCTCGATTTCACCGTCTCGCCTGGCAAAGAAGGCTTTGTGGGCGCGGAAAACCACTATGCTTCCAAAGGCAAAGAGCGCTTTAAGATTTACGGCGTGAAGCTTTCGGGCGACGCAATGGATCAGATGGAAATGTATGCGCGCGTGCATCATGACGGCAAAGACGTGGGTGTGATCACCTACGGTCTGTCCTCTGAGCTCAACGGCTATTCGGTGGCCATCGCGCGCTTGGATCCATCTGTTGCCAAACCCGGTACCGCGCTGACGGTTGTGCAGCCAGATGGCAAAGAACTTGCGGCCACGGCCGAGGAAATGCCCTTCTACGACAAAGATAAGTCGATCCGCACCGCAAAGGGCTGATAGCTTCAAGGCGCGGGGCAAGCCCTCGCGCCTTTTTCCATTCTGATAGGTAGGTTGATGTCGAAGTTCGAATTCCCACCAAGCATCAAAAGTCGTCCCGTTTGGGGCACGCTCGAAGCCCGGCAGGGTCCGGCGCATCTTTTTATCGCAGACGCCGAAGGGGCCGAGGCGATTTTGGATATTGCAACGCCGGAGCTGATGGCCACCGCGCATATCATCTATATTCCGCGCGGCAAGGACTACGCCAACAAGCTCCGCGCGCTAGGTCCTGCGCAGTTTTACGAAGGGCCCAGCTATGCGGCTGCTGTTCAGCGGATCAAGCACACCCTTGCGGAGGCCAAGATGGGGCTTCAGGTCTATCTGACGGGCACGGAAGGCCTAATGGGGCAGGCGCAGAATGAGGCGATGCAGGCGGGCATCGAGTTTAGCGCGATCCAAACCGAGCATCGCGGATCCACCGCGCGCCGCATGCAATGTGTGCACTGCAAGGGCATCACTGAGGACGTTGAAACCGATCCATTTGTTTGCAGCCACTGTGGGTTGAACCTCTTCGTGCGCGATCACTATTCGCGCCGTTTGGCCGCCTATCAGGGGGTCTGCATCGACGCAGAAGATCCTGGAAACGTTCCTGAGCCAAAAGGGATTTACGAATGAGCGCGGCCCCACAAAAAGCAAAGCCAGGCGCAGAGGAACTGGACGTCACTGTGAGCGCTGTTGTGCCGCTCAACGAGCTGGTCACGCGCTTTGAGTTCAAACGCAACGACGGCGCAGACTTTCCGCCGTTTTCAGGTGGTGCCCATACTGTTGTCAAAATGCAGGACGGTGAGCGGGCGCGATTGAACCCATACTCATTGATGTCGGATCCGGCGGATCTGTCGACCTATGCGATCTCCGTGCGGCGTGATGATGCCGGGCGGGGTGGCTCGCTTTTCATGCACCAAAAGGTCAGCGCGGGCGACAAGATGAAAATCACCTATCCGGTGAACCTCTTCAGCCTCGATCTGCGCGCTAAAAAGCACATCTTCTTTGCAGGTGGCATCGGTATCACGCCGTTCCTGGCAATGATTGGCCAGCTTGAGCAATCCAATGGCAATTGGGAGCTGCACTATTCTGCGCGCTCGGCAGCGCTGGGCTCTTATGTGGACATGCTGACCTCGAAGTTCCCAACGAAAGTGCACGTGTACTATGACGACCAAAAGCAAGCGATCCCGCTTGGGGATCTTCTCGATGGTCAACCGCTTGGTACGCATGCCTATGTTTGCGGTCCGGCGGGGATGATTTCTTGGGTGCATGACACGGCGGCTGGCATGGGCTGGCCCGATGCGCATGTGCATTCCGAGGAGTTCTTGGCGCCTGCGCCTGGTAAGCCTTTTGAGGTGCGGCTGTGCCAATCTGACAAAACGATCACAGTGGGCGAGAACGAAAGCCTTCTTGAAGCGATGGAGCGCGAAGGTGTTGACGCGCCTTTCTTGTGTCGTGGCGGATCCTGCGGGCAGTGTGAAACGGACGTGGTCAAATCTGACGGTGAGTTTGTTCACCGCGACCATTGGCTCGATGAGGATCAACAGGCCAGTGGCACAAAAATTATGCCCTGCGTCAGCCGGTTTATCGGCGCAAACTTGGAGTTAGATAGATGACCATTCAGTTTAACGACGAGACGTTCCGCGACGACTATTCGTTCAAAAACTCGGATCGTGCAATCAAGCGCTTCCCGTTCCCCTTCCATGAAGACAGCTACATGTATTCTGTGAACATGGAGCAGCATCGTGGCGGGCCGAAGGACTCCGTCTATGAAAAGCGGTTTGATGTCGACGAGCACTACGTGGCGGAGATGCGCGACCGGGCTATGGTCTTGGCGGACGATCCGCTGCGCTGCCAGTCTTTGCCCCACATGACCCTTGCGGGCTGGGATCTGCTCGAGCTGATCATGGTCAGCAAATCCGAAGACTACCCTGACCTTTTTGAGCTGCACCGCGACGGCAACAATTGGCGCTGGATCAACAAGCCCATGGGCATCGACGACAGCTTTGTTTTTCTGGATGAAACCACGCTGCCTTACGGGCCGATGGAATACATCACACGCCAGGCGCAGGGTGATTTTTGTGTGCTCGATCAGCGCGATGACAATCTGTGGATGGACGCTGGGATGGTGACAACCCAGGCCGATTGGTCGCTCGATTTTGACATCGGGATGAACTTCTTTGAGTGGCACGCGCCCGTACCTTTGGCTCACGAGAAGGGCATCTTTGTGCGCGCGTTGAAGTTCTTGCTCAACATCCAGCAAGGCGCGCCTGCACGGCGTTTGAACTGGACCATGACGGTCAATCCGCTTTTAGACACAAGCCCAGAGAATTACCACAAGTGGGGCATTCAAAAAACCACGCTTACCCCTGAAAACATCGGCGCCAAACAGCACTTGCGGGTGGAATTACAGACCTTCTTCCGCCTGCCACGCTCAAACGCTTTGGTGTTCCCGATCCGCTGCTATCTGTGCAGCTTCCAAGATCTGATGACAGTGCCGAAATGGGGCCGCAGGCTGCACCGCGTTGTGCGCGATCTGCCGATTGAGCTGGCCACGTACAAAGGCTTCATCGACAACCGTCCGATGATGCTTGATTACTTGGAAACCTTTGATGATGGCTTGCCCACGTCACCTGGGGTTTGGCCAGATCTGGAAACTGAGCCCGCGCTAAAAACATAGCCTTCGATGCAGATGCGCGCGCTTTTCAATACTGGACTGCGTGCGTTTTTGCTTGTGCTTGCCCTAACTCAAATTGCGCATGCGCAGAGCTGTCGCTTGGCGCTTGTTCTTGCCTTGGATGTGTCGGGCTCTGTGGACGGGGTTGAATACGCGCAACAAGTGGATGGGCTTGCGGCTGCCTTGGATCACCAGGACATCCGCTCTCAGATTCTAAATGGCGCTGGCGCATCTGTGTCTCTGGCGGTGTTCGAGTGGAGTTCGCGCAACCACCAATACCTCATTCAGCCTTGGATCGATCTCGACAGCGCAGCTGCGCTTGATCGTGCCATTGCTCAGATCCGTGCGCACCGCAAAGTGCGGGCAGGGCTCAAAACAGCACTTGGAACAGCGCTGTCTTACGGGGCCTCGCTCTTGCGCCAGAAATCGCAGTGCTGGACTAAAACGATTGACGTGTCGGGGGACGGGAAGAACAATATCGGCGTGGCTCCGGCTCAGCTTTACGCTACGGGAGCTTTTGACAGCATCACCGTAAATGCGTTGGTGATCGGCAACACCAAGCGGGGCGAATTGAGCGCCGCGAATTCGGTGTTGCTTCGGTATTTCGAAAATGAGGTCATTCACGGCCCAGGCTCTTTTGCGATGATCGCGCGGGGCTATGAGGATTATGCCAACGCGATGCGCCGCAAATTGAGCAAAGAGCTCGAATTGCCGATTTTGGGACGGTTAGCTGACTAGCTGTTTTGCGGATAGCTGATGATCGAGAGATACCGCGCAGGCAGTTCTACGAGAACTTCCGGCCCATGTGGGGCGTCCGCGTCGAAAAAGAGCGTATCGCCGGGCTGGAGCTTAAAGATGTTGTCGCCGTGGCGGTAATCGACCTCGCCTTCGAGCATATAGATCGTCTCGATCCCGGCGTGCTGGAAGGTTGGGAAAACATCAGCTTCGTCAGACAATGTGATTAGGTAAGGCTCTACGATTACGCCGCTGGCGTTAGAGCCGATATGGCCCAAGAGATTGTACTGGTGATTGGCGCGCGTGCCTTCGCGCTCGAGCTCAACCCCTTCGCCCGCTTTCGTGTGCACAGCCGTGCGGGATTCCTCAAAGCTGCGGAAAAAGGCGGTGAGCGGCACAGAGAGCGCATTGGCCAGACTTTGTAGGGTTGTCAGCGACGGCGACGTGTTGCCGTTCTCGATTTTTGACAACATCCCGATGGAAATACCGGTCGTGGCTGAAAGCTCTGCCACGGTGATTTCTTGCTTGCGACGATACGCGCGCACCTCGCGACCAATGGCCACTTCGAGGACTTTTTCGCGGTGTTCGTTGATACGGTGAGGATCTTGCTTCAGCAGAGCGTTCGACATCGAGACATCCAAAGGTTCAATCTTCATCGCATTAACCCTATTCCGCTGGCGTTACAAAGCCGTCCTTAAAAATTCCATCTATCCGCGTCTAGTATAGCAGGCAATTTTCCTGTTAGGATATTTTTATGCATAAAAATGAAAAAATCCGGGTTGGGTTCCTCATTTTTCCAGGCTTTCCTATGGCCTGTCTTACGTCGATGATCGAACCTTTGCGTGCGGCCAACGAGATCGTGGGGCGGGATGTCTTTGGTTGGACGATTATCTCAGAAGATGGAAGTCGTGTGGAGGCGAGCGCTCAAGTTGGCTTTGATCCCAATGTAAGTTTGACCTCGCTTGAGGCGATCGAGCACATTTATTTGCTCAGCGGCCCTGCCTCTCGCTTTGCTGATCCTGAGCGCGCCAACGGCAAGCTGCGCAAAATTGCGCGGCACGGTGCGGTTATTGGCGCGATCAGCGGAGGCGTTTTCCCGCTTGCGCGCTCTGGCTTACTCGATGGGCATAAGGCTTCGGTGCATTGGTGTTACGAGGCCGCTTTTGCAGAAGAGTTTCCGCTCTTTGGCACCTCGCGCGATGTGATCACGCGAGATGGTCGCCGGATTACAGCCTCAGGGGCCTCCGCGGCCTTTGACCTCTCATTGCTTCTCATTGAAGAAGCGCTCGGCGGGGACGTGGCGACGGAAGTTGCCTGTTGGTTCCAGCATCCTTTGATGCGGGGCGAAGGTGTTACCCAGCGCAAACCAACCTTTGCCTCTGAGAGCACAAGCGACATGCTGCCCCCCATTGTGCGCAGAGCCGTGGCGCTCTTTACCGATCATCTTGATGACCCGATCAATGTGGCGGATGTGGCGCGCGAAGTCGGGGTCTCTGTGCGCCAGCTTGAGCGCATGTTTAAAAAAACAACAGCCTGCTCGCCGCTGGTTTATTACCGGATGTTGCGGATGCACAAAGCGCGCCAATTGCTGCTCTATGGGAAGTATACGCTGGCCGAAATCGCAGTGGCTGTCGGGTATTCCTCGTCCTTCACCTTGGTCAAGAATTACACCGATGTCTTTGGGGTTCATCCTAAAGAAGACCGTAAGAAGGTGAACATGTTCCGGGTCAATGAGGCGCGCGCAGCGCCAACTCTTCCCTTGTCTGAGAAGACAGTTTGAAGCTGATATCGCCTCAGGCTGTTGCGCGCGCCGCAGTGACCAAAGCGTGGTGCAACGTGCCTGCGGAGGCACGTGGGCCCAAGATGCGCAGATGGTTCGGATCTTCGCGCCGGATCACGAAACAACCCAATTGGTGAATGACGGTGCGCTGCGCGTCGCCCGCCTGCATCCTTCGCACGGGTGCGGCGCAAAGCCGTTCCATCACATCAACCATACCGGGCCCAATGAGATCAAAGCAGACCCATCCGCCCGATTGTTCGGTGATCGAGGCACTGTCGCCAAAGCGCGCCTTGAGATCTTCCGCTAACAGCTCTTGGCTGGCACTTGGTGCGCCGATCATCCATTGCTCCGGGCCCATCCAAAAGCCCGCTTCGGGATCGCGCAGCACGGCTTGGCCGGGGCCGGGGACGCGGCCCAAAAGGGCGCTGAGATGGCCGTGGCAATCTGCTTCACGGCCCAGGCGCGCTGCGACAGAGGCCAAAGCCAGACCGTCGTTCTCGCTCAGCGTGACATGAGGGAACGTGTCGGTGCGCGGGGTGGATCCCCCCAGCGCGGTGCTCGGGATAAGATCATGCACGGAGACGGTCTCCCTCAGGGTCAATAAAGTGGGCGCTGACAATCTCAACTTCGGTTTCAACCCCAGTCAAAGGGCTCACGAGCCGTATGCGTTCGCCCATGCGCTCCGATCCGTTTTGAAGGAAACCAAGCGCGATAGCATGGCCCAGGTTGGGCGAATAACACGCGGAGGTGACATAGCCTTGGTCTTCGGCAGCACTGATGGGCCCTGTGAGCTTCATCAAATGCGCGCCTGCTGGAACTGACGCGCTTGGATCCACAGGCTTGATGCCAATCTGGCGCAGATCCGTGTCGGTATTCAGACCTTCGCGCTCGGAGAGCACCGAGCCAATACTGTCTTTCTTCTTGGAGACCATACGCCCCATGCCGAGGTTTTGCGCGGTTGTCGTGCCGTTGAGCTCGTTGCCCGCAGCATGCCCCTTTTCGATCCGCATAACGCCCAGGGCTTCTGTGCCGTAGGGCGTGATGTCGAACTCTGCACCCTCGTCCATGATCCGGCGAATGAGCGCGTCGCCGTAAGCGGTGGGTACCGCGATTTCATAGGCCAGCTCACCGCTGAACGAGATGCGGAAAAGGCGCGCTCTGAGACCGCCACAAACAGTGATGTTGGCGCAGGCCATAAACGGGAAGGCCTCGTCAGAGATGTCTTGATCCACGATCTTTTCCAGCACTTTGCGGCTGTTTGGCCCAGCCACGGCATATTGCGCCCAGGCTTCTGTGGTGGAGATGAGTTGCACGTCCATATCCGGGAAGAGACATTGGCGCACAAATTCCATGTGGCGGTAGACGGGCAGGGCATTGGCGGTGGTTGTTGTGACAACAAAATGATCGTCCGCCAAGCGCGCGGCGGTACCGTCGTCCATGGCAATGCCGTCTTCGCGCAGCATCAGCCCGTAGCGGGTTTTGCCAACGGCCAGTTTGGCAAAGCCGTTGCAATAGATCTTGTTGAGGAACTCGGCCGCATCGGTGCCCTGCACGTCGACCTTGCCCAAGGTGGTCACATCGCAGACCCCAGCTGAGCCCCGCGTGGCCAGCACTTCGCGGTCCACGCTTTCGCGCCATGTTGTTTCGCCGGGCAGCGGGAACCATTGCGCGCGCAGCCAGTTGCCGGCTTCCACGAAGACAGCCCCCCGCTCTTCGGCCCAGGCATGGCTTGGTGTGAGCCGTTTGGGATGGAACTCTTGCCCGCGATGACGGCCCCCAAAAGCGCCAATGGCGGTGGGCGTATAAGGCGGGCGGAAGATCGTGGTGCCGACCTCTGGGATGGTTTTGCCCGCAAACTCTGCCATGATCGCAAGCCCGCCCATGTTGGAGGTTTTGCCTTGGTCCGTGGCCATGCCGAGCGTTGTGTAACGTTTGAGGTGTTCGACCGAGCGGAAGCCCTCTTGGTGGCTCAGCTTCACGTCCTTGACGGTCACATCGTTTTGCGGGTCGAGCCAAGCGCGAGAACACCCCTCAACATACCAAAACGGCTTGATATTGATGGGCGCGTCTTCAGCCTGCGGCAGATCAGGGCCTTGGCCGCTCAAATCGAGCGCGCTTTGTGCTGCTTTCACGCCGCCGCTCAAGGCACCGGCTGTGGAAAGATCCCCCAACGCGGCGCCAGCCACAGTCATGCCAGCGGGCAAAGCCTCGCCCGGCACAAAAGCGGCAAGGTCTGCGTTCCAAGTGGGCCGACCCCTCTGGTGACAGGTCATATGCACATTGGGGTTCCACCCGCCCGACATGCCCAAAGCGCCGCATTCCAAAGTGCGGCTTGAGCCGTCTGTGAGTTTGAGCTCAGCAAAGGTCAGGCCCAAACGGCCTTTTGTATCCACCACTTCGCCGTGGAGCACTTCATAATCTGCGCTGCGCGGCGCATCTGCGCGCACATCTACCACTGCTGCAATTTTTATGCCTTGGGCCTGCAGGTCGGTGGCTGTGCGGTGGCCATCGTCGTTGTTGGTGAAGATCGCCACGCGCTTGTCAGCGGCAACGGCAAAGCGGTTGGCATAGGTGCGCAAGGCAGAGGCCAACATGATGCCGGGGCGGTCGTTGTTGTCAAAGGCAATGGGGCGTTCGGTGGCCCCTGCGGCCAGGATTGTGCGCTTGGTATAGATGCGCCAAAGGATCTGACGCGGCTTGTCAGGCTGGGGTTCACGAAGGTGATCACTCACGCGCTCAACAGCGCCATAGATCCCATGATCAAAGGCGCCAATGACCGTGGTGCGCGCCATGAGCCGCACATTGGGCAAGCTCGCGAGCTCTGCAACGGTGGCGGCGGCCCAATCGGCACCGCTCATATCTCCAAGGGCATAGCTCTCACTGTTGAGCCGCCCGCCCATGCGGAAATCTTCGTCGGCAAGGATCACATCCGCGCCCGCGCGCCCGGCTGTCAGCGCTGCGGCAAGGCCAGAAGGGCCAGCGCCGATGATCAAGAGATCGCAGTGCAAAAAGCCTTTGTCGTAGACATCCGGGTCTTCTTTCAAAGACAGCGATCCCAGACCGGCCGCATGGCGAATGATCGGCTCGTAGAGCTTTTCCCAAAAGGCGGCAGGCCACATGAAGGTTTTGTAGTAAAAGCCTGCTGTGAGGAAATTTGAGAGCCGATCGTTGATCGCCAAAAGGTCGAACTTGAGCGAGCCCAAGCGGTTTTGGCTTTTGGCAAAAAGCCGGTCGTAAAGCTCTATCGTCGTGGCGCGGGTGTTGGGCTCTTGACGGGCTCCGCCTCTGAGCTCCACAAGCGCGTTTGGCTCTTCGGATCCGGCTGTGAGAACCCCGCGCGGGCGGTGGTATTTGAACGATCTGCCCATCAGGCGCACGCCATTGGCCAGAAGGGCGGAGGCCAGTGTGTCGCCTGCGTGCCCTGTGTAGCTTTTGCCGTCAAATGTGAACTTGTGCAGGCTTTCGCGGTCAATCTGTCCGCCCGTTTCAAACCGGTTTTTTTGGGTCATTTGCTCCGCCCCCGTGCGCGTGCCACGTCGCGGGCGAGGGCCACTTTGGAAATCTCATGGGTGACCGTGTTGCGGGTCACCACAAGCCAAGAGCGGTCGCCTGCTTCATGGAACCATAGCTCGTCATGCCAGCCTGCTGGGTTGTCCCGCAGATAGCCATATTCATAGAAATCGCGCGCGGCGGTCTCAGATTGCCAATCTGGCCTGTCGATCAAGCTGGCGTCGCCCATATAGGTGAACTCAGAGGCGTCGCGGGGGCCAAGGAGAGGGTGGTCAATAATCATGGATCAGGTCCTCTCAATGCAGGTTGGGCTGATTGCCCATGCCTTTTTCATCGATCATCAAGCCCTTTTCGAAGCGGTCAAATCGGTAGGCTGTGGCCGTGGGGTGGGGCGCGTCTTTGGCCAAAAGATGCGCAAAGCAGAAGCCGCTGGCGGGCGTGGCTTTGAAGCCGCCGTAACACCAGCCGCCGCTGAAATAGAGCCCATCGATATGGGTTTTGTCGATGATGGGTGATCCGTCCATCGACATGTCCATGATGCCGCCCCACATCCGCAAAAGCCGCGCGCGGCCAAAGGCGGGGAAGATGGCCATGCCGCCTTCGCAGACGTCTTCGACCGTGGGCAGGTTGCCGCGCTGGGCGTATGAGTTGTAGCCGTCGATATCGCCGCCAAAGACCAAGCCGCCTTTGTCGGATTGGCTCACATAGAAATGGCCTGCGCCAAAGGTGACAACGCCCGGCAAGACGGGTTTCAGCCCTTCGGAGACAAAGGCCTGGAGGACATGGCTTTCAATGGGCAGCCGCATCTCCGCTTTCGCCATGAGCCGACCGGACGAGCCCGCAACGGCACAGCCCACTTTACTGGCACCGATAAACCCACGCGAGGTCTCGACGCCTAAGCACTTGCCATTTTCAATGCGAAAGCCGGTCACCTCGCAGTTTTGGATGATGTCCACGCCCCGGCTGTCAGCGCCGCGTGCATAGCCCCAAGCCACCGCATCATGGCGCACCGTGCCGCCGCGATGTTGGGCAAGTCCGCCTTTGATTGGAAAACGCGCGTCATTGGTGTTGAGAAACGGATAGCGCGCTTTGATTTGGGCGGTGGACAAGAGCTCTGCATCCGCACCGTTCAGGATCATGGCGTTGCCACGACGAATGAAGGCATCGCGCTGGGCGTCAGAGTGGATCAGGTTGAGGATGCCGCGCTGCGAGATCATCGCATTGTAGTTGAAGTCTTGCTCTAGGCCTTCCCAGAGCTTGAGCGAGAACTCATAGAAAGGCTCGTTGCCGTCGAGGAGGTAGTTGGAGCGGATGATGGTTGTGTTGCGGCCCACATTACCACCACCGATCCAGCCTTTTTCGAGCACAGCGATGCGCTTTTGCTTGAATTCTTTGGCAAGGTAGTAGGCGGTCGCCAGCCCGTGGCCACCACCGCCGATGATCACGATATCGTAGTGCGATTGAGGCTCTGGATCGCGCCAAGCAGGGGTCCACCCCTTGTGGCCGCTCAAGGCCTCTTTGATGACTCGGAAACCCGAATACCGCCCCGACTTCTGCATAGCGATCTCCTCTTTGAGCGCAGAGTGCCAGATCAATTTTTTGCGGTCAGCATAGAATTGGACAAGGATTATCGCATTTGCGACATCCTTTTTTCGCTCAAAGTTTTGGCACTCGTAAGAAAAAAACTTGATTGACAGGAAAACCATGCGAGAGTGTTCGAGGATGTAGAAACCAACGCGGAGAGTCGTTGGATATCCTATATGATGGCTATCTGCCTCTGGCGCATGGCCCAGTATCCCATCCCGGGAGCCAAACACAGGGAGTTAAATAATGAAGAAATTCACCACAGCTTTGACAGCGGGCGTCCTGAGCCTTGCGCCTTTGGCCGCTCTTGCTGCCGACAGCAAAGACCCCATTGTCATTCCAATCCACAACTGGTCGAGCCAGATTGTTATGTCCAACGTGGTTGGCCAGATGCTGGAAATGAACGGCAACGCGGTCGAATACGTCACAACAGACAGCCAAGCGGTATATGAATCGGTGCGTCTCGGCGACGTGACCATGGAGCTGGAAGTTTGGGAAGGTGCCTTTGGTGCGTCGTTCCGGGCCGCTTTGGAAAAAGGCGGTATCGTGGATGTGGGTGACCACGACGCGGTGACCCGCGAAGACTGGTGGTATCCCATGTGGACAAAAGAGGCCTGCCCAGGTCTGCCAGATTGGAAAGCGCTCAACGATTGCGCAGCCCTCTTCGCAACAGCGGAAACCGGCGACAAAGGCCGCTATCTTGATGGCCCAGTTGACTGGCTCAAGCACGGTCAAGAGCGTGTTGAAGCCCTGGGCATGGACTTCGTGGTTGTGAACGCGGGCTCGGCGGCTGCTCTTTGGGCGGAAATCGGTGCAGCAGAAGCAGACAAACGCCCGGTTGTTGTGTTCAACTGGACACCAAACTTCGCCGAAGCCGTCTGGCCGGGAGAGTTCGTTGAATTCCCTGCATGGGTTGATGGCTGCGACAAAGATCCTGCCGTTGGTCCAAACCCGAACGCGCTTTACGACTGCGGCAACCCAGCCACGGGTTACCTCAAGAAAGCCGCTTGGGAAGGCATGGAAGCCAAATGGCCTTCGGCCTACGCGGTGCTTGAGAAGGTAAACTTCACAAACCCACAGATCGCAGAAATGGCCAAACTGGTCGACATCGACGAGATGGAGCCAGAAGAAGCAGCTGAAGCATGGCTTGAAGAAAACGAAGCGATTTGGAAAGCTTGGCTTAACTAAGTCATAATCTCCAAGACGAGAAACGCTCCCCGTCCGGGCCACCGGGCGGGGAGATTTAACTGAGAGCCCGCCATGCCAGCCAATACCCCCGTTATTTCTTGCAAAAACGTTTGGAAGCTTTTTGGGCCAAACCCGGAAGCGTTTTTGAAATCCATGCCGCAGGGGATGAGCTTTGATGAGATCCGGGGCGCGGGCTATATCGCGGGTGTGAAGGATGTCTCGATTGACGTCCATCAAGGCGAGATGTTGGTCATCATGGGCCTGTCTGGGTCCGGCAAATCCACACTCGTACGCTGCTTTTCGCGGCTTCATGACATTACAGGCGGAACAATAGAGGTCGAAGGCCAGGACATCATGTCTTTGGCGGAAAAAGACCTGATTGATCTGCGCCGCTCGAAGATGGGGATGGTGTTCCAGTCGTTCGGGCTGCTGCCGCATCGCACCGTTTTGCAAAACGTCGCCTTTCCTTTGGAGATGCGCGGTCAGGACAAACACACAACACGCGAACGCGCGATGGAAGTTGTGAAACTGGTTGGGCTTGAAGGGCGCGAAGACTATTTCCCCCGCGAGCTCTCTGGCGGGCAACAACAGCGCGTTGGTATCGCGCGCAGCTTGGCCATCGAGCCTGACATTTGGTTCCTGGATGAGCCCTTCAGCGCGCTCGATCCGTTGATCCGCAAAGAGATGCAGGACGAGTTTTTGCGGCTGCAACAGATGCTGAACAAAACGATTGTCTTTATCACCCATGATTTTGACGAGGCCCTGCGCTTGGCAGATCGCATTGCGATCATGAAAGACGGGGCCGTGGAGCAATGCGACACGCCCGATCAGATCGTGCTGCACCCCGCCACGGAATACGTGCGCAAGTTCACCGAAGACATCGACAAGGCGCGCGTTGTGCACGCAGGCGTGTTGGCGCAAGAAGGGGTTGCGGGCGAAGGGGCTCCGCAAGACGCCGGTGCCACCGTGCAGGACATGGCGCGTATGCTTGTGAATGACACACGCGACATGATCCCCGTGAAACGCGGCGACGCTGTGATTGGGGCCATGGCCCGCAAGGACGCGCTGGACATCTTGCTCGGTGCGGAGAGTGCAGGGGCATGAGCGTTGAGGCCACATCCTTGCCAAGTGCTGCTCCGCGCCCTTGGAGCAATAAGCAGATCGCAACGGGTTTCTTTATAACGGCTGTTGTCATTACCCTGCTCCAGTACTTCGGGCTTTTGCCCAGTTGGTTGCACCGTTTGCCCGAAACGCTTGTGCCCAACTTTGCGGTTTGGCTCGATGCGATCTTTAATTTCGTCAAAGACGATCTGGGCCTGCTCGCCTTCACCCGGTTTTTGACCGAAGGCCTGCAGTGGATGCTGGATTTCTCCGCCAATATTTTCTTTGGCAAACGCCGTTTTCCCAATATTGGCCCCGTGCCTTGGACCGCCATGGCGGCTTTGGCAGCGGTGATTGGCTATTACCTGGGAGGCTGGAAGCTGGCTCTTTTGGGCGGCGGGACGATGATTTGGACGGCGCTCATTGGTCAGTGGAAGATTGCCATGCAGACCATGTCTGTCTTGGTCATTGCTGCCCCCATGGCGTTTGTGATCGGCCTGTCTCTGGGGATCGCGGCTTGGAAGTATCCTTGGGTGGATAAGGTGATCAAACCGATCCTCTCGGTGCTGCAAACCTTGCCGTTTTTCACCTACCTCTTGCCAGCTGTGATCTTCTTTAAGGTGGGCCCAACCGCAGGCGCGGTGGCGACGACGATCTACGCAATCCCGCCCATGATTCTGATGACAACTCTGGGCCTTAAGAAAGTGCCGCCAGAGGTTGTTGAGGCGGGCAAAATGAGCGGCTGTTCCAGATCGCAGATGCTCAGGCATGTCTATATTCCCTCCGCGCGGACAGAGATCTTGGTGGGCGTAAACCAGGTGATCATGCTGTGCTTGGCCATGGTGGTTCTCACCGCCTTTATCGGCATGCCGGGCCTGGGCGCAAAGCTCTTGGCGATGATGGGCAGCTTCAAGCTTGGCCGCTCCTTTGAGATCGGTGTGACGATCGTTCTCTTGGCTGTGATGCTGGACCGCATGTCGAAAGCCTGGGTTGTGAAACAACCCGAGCACTTCGAGCGCGGCACGCCTTGGTGGAAGCGCAACAGCATGCTTTTGCTGGGCATCGCGCTTTTTGCAGGCTTTACGCTGACCTCACTGGTTGTGCCCTTTTTTGCAGAAGTGGGCCGAGGGCAAGACTTCAGCCAAGGCAAAGAGCTCGACAATCTCATCAAAGGCTTTTTGAACATCGAGTGGGTGAAGGCCACAACGGGGTTCTTGCGAGCGTTCTTAAACGTCCAGGTTCTAATCCCGTTCCGAAATTTCTTGCTGTCGATCCCGACGCCTGCCTTCATCCTTTTGGTGGTGGCCTTCGCCTTTGCATTGGCGGGGCGCCGTGAGGCGATTTATGCGGCCATATTCTTCTCGCTTGTGGCCCTGTCTGGATGGTGGGACCGGGCGATTATCACGCTTTATTCGGTCATCTCAGCTGTCAGCCTGGCGGCGCTTTTTGGTCTGCCCATCGGCATTCTCGCGTCGCGCTCAAAGAAGTGGTCAGAGCGGGTTTTGCTGGTCTGTGATACGGCCCAGACCTTCCCGAGCTTTGTCTATCTTATCCCGGCCATTATGCTCTTTGGCATCACCGATATCGCTGTGATCTTCTCGATCCTGATTTTCGCTATGGTGCCGCTAACGCGCTACACCATCGAAGGTCTGCGCACGGTGCCAGGAGAAATGACGGAAGCTGCGGATATGGCGGGGGCCACGCGCTTGCAAAAGCTGTGGAGCGTGCAATTGCCTCTTGCTCTGCCGACCATGGCCGTTGGCTTCAACCAAGCCATCATGTTTGCCTTCTTCATGGTGATTATCGCGGCCTTTATTGGCACGCAGGATCTGGGTCAAGAATTGCAGCGCACGCTGGCGGGCACGGATCTGGGTAAGAACTTCGTCCTGGGGATCTGTGTGTCCTTGATGGCTTTGACCTTTGATCTCACGATCATGAAGTGGGCGGCCGACAAAAAACGGATGTTAGGTCTGGACTAAGGCGTGAGTGGCAGGGCTTTAGGGCCTCCGAGCATAATCAATTTCGTGTGCAACGAATTTTCTAGAAGTGAAGACCTGCGCCTGACCGCGGGCGTCGGGCTGAAAGCCCCCGCCCAGGGGGGGCGGTCGGGGGCAGGTCGGCTTCGCCTCCTGAGAATGGTTGCTGAGTGGGGCGCTTCAGGTTTTTGAGACGGCGCTCTTGACTACATCCAGATGGGATTTGTCCAAGCGCGTTTGCCACTGGCATCCACCACAGTGAGCCGCCGCCAAGGGCTGTTTGCAACGCGCCGTAAGGGCAGGGTGACTTCTGCGAGGCCAGATCCATGCACCACAGCCGCGGCAGATCCTTTGCCCTGCGCAATCACGGACGCGGCAGGGGAGCAAGACACGGTCACGGATGTCTCTTTCCAGACCACGTTGTGGATTTTTGGCCCTGTTGATGCGTAGCTGTGCCCTGCCTTGAGCGCCTCAAGCAGCGCCTTTGGCGTGTTGGTTTCCGCTTTCACCATCGTCCAGCCGCCGAAGTGATCGGGCTCTGTAAAATGCGCATCATCTGTTGCGCAGATGTTGAGCTTGCGGCCTTCTTCCAAAAGGCGATCAAGATGCCAAAAGCCTTCTGCTCGGTCCGCGCCCACTTGGCAGCCATGGTTATACACCTCAATTGCATGGGCGGCGGTGATGCTGCGCGCATCTGCAAGGCTTAGCCCACCCCACTCAGGGTGCGCTACGGCGACGTAAGCGCCAGCGTCGCGGGCGCGCTGGGCAATCTCGGGGCCTGTTTCTTGGCCTTCAACAGGCGCAAAGGACGGCGCGTTTGGGCGCGCGAAGTCGAGCGGCAGGCCCACAGCTAGGATATGCCAAAGCTCGCCATTCTCCATTGCGCCTGAGTGCAACTCGGCGCCCAAAAGCGTTGTGAAATGCTCGGTGCTAAACCTCTTGGTGTCGATGATGGGATAGTCGAACTGGCCGATGAAGTGATCGGTGAGGGCCATGAAATCATAGCCCTCCTCGCGGTAGCGCTTGCAAACCTCCTGCGGGTCCAAAACGCCGTCAGAGCGGTTGGAATGGGTGTGCAGGTTGCCGCGCCAAAACCGCCCCGGTGCTGCAAATGTGGGATCTTGCATGATCACTCCTCAGGTCAAAAGGCTTGGGGGTCTTTCTGCGATGACCCCTATGGCCTTTGGTAGCTGGGATCGCTGCGCATTTCTACACGATGCACTCGAAGAGCAGTTTTCTAGGTTTCACGTAGTGACATCTGCGCGTTTCCAATCCCCACGCCACAAGCGCGTGTGAAAGGGTAAAAACTTGACAGCTTCTTCGGCCAGCAAAATGCCCAAGATCCAAAGCGCGCCAAGTTCAAAATAGAGGATCGCGATGGCCGTGGCTGGCACGCGAAAGGCCCATTGGGACCAAATGAAGATATGCATCACGTAGATCGTGTCGCCGCTGGCGCGCAGGGTGTTGCCACAGATTGCGTTGGTGGCGCGTGGAAATTGGACGAGGATCAAAATCGGCAAAAAGCTCACTAAGATGGCGCGGGTCTCAGGCGCAAGATCGGGGTAAATGGTGTCCACAAGGCTCGTCATGATCACAAAGGTCAGGGCCACGAAAGCTGCGGCCACGAAAGCGCCGCGCCAGGCTGCGCTGAGGAATCGGTCGAGCACGGGCTCGGAAGTTTCTTTGCCCAACAACTGAGCCACTAAGATGCCTGTGGCTTGGGTCCATTGCATGCTGAGCTGTCCTGCCACCATGTTCCACGGCGTGATCAGCGCCAGGGCGGCGAAGGAAAAGAGATCCATACGGGCATAGAGCAGCACGCACAGATGGCTCGCAAAATTCGCGCTCACGAAGGTCGCGACGATGGGGAGGGAGAAGCCGATGTGACGACGCAGCGTTTTGAGGAATGTTGTTTGGCGCCAGCCTTTCACCCGTGCCAAGGCCGCGTCCTTGCGCAGCAGATGAAGGGCAAAGAAGGCCACTTGCACCAAGACGGCCAAAGCACTGCCCATCGCAGCACCTGCCACGCCGTAAGCTGGCAAGCCCCAAAGCCCGTGGATTAAAGCCATGCTGGCCCCCACATTGATGGGGACGGAGAGGCAATAGCCATAAAACGGCACACGTGTGCGCCCGCAGCCATTGAAGAAACTTGAGAGCACCTGTCCCATGCTTTCGCCCAAGATCACCAGGGCAAAGACGCTGAGATAGGCCCAAGCTTGAGCGGCGATTTCGGGGCTTGTGGCCATGGCCCTGACGAGGCTTTGGGCGCCGGAGAAAATCGCTGCAACGCCAAGGGTCCCGATCAAGAAGCTGATCGCGAGGCCCGAGGCGAGGGTGGATTTGAGAAATACCTTGTCGCCTGTGCCAAAGGCCTGAGCCGTGCGGATCTGCATAGCGTGCGAAAAGGCGAAGATCACACCTAAGATCATGCCGCCGAGGGCTGCTGCAAATCCCATGGCCGCCACGGAGGTTTCGCCCAGTGAGGAGACCAGCCAGCCATCAATCACCACGGTGCCGTGCAAAAAGATGGCCTTGAGCGTCATGGGCCAGGCGAGTGCTGCGACGTTGCCCGCGCCAGGGGCCGGCTCTGGATCTGGCGGTGCGGCCGAAAGATCGGAGGGAGGATCGAAAAGAGGCGCGCTCATAAGACCTTGCTGTTTCAATTCAGGTGAGCGCGGCCGAGCCTTCAAATCCGGGCTAAAGCGCGGTCACAGGTCCGTCGGCTCGAAGTAATTGGCGTTTATGGCCGTGATGCGCTCAATGGTTTGGTCGAGCCGGGACAGGTGGGTCACGCTGGCATCAATCGCAGTTTCAGCGTCGTGAGATTTGATGGCTTCGGCGATGATCCGGTGATCTTCGGCCAGAAGCGGCAAACGTTGTTCTTTCTCGCGCCCTAAGATGCAGAGCCGATCTATTTTGGCCTTTTCGTGCTGGATCACCTCAAAAGCGTAGTCTGCTTTCGCGATGCTGCAGATGGTCTTGTGGAAGTCAAAATCAAGTTTTCCGAAGGTCGCGACATCGCCGCTTTCAACAGCCGCGCCTTGCAAAAGAAGGGCTGCGTCAAGCTGGGCGGCGCCGGTTGCATCGCAGTTTTGGGCCGCGCGCAAAACAACTTCCTTTTCAACGGAGGCGCGCACAAAGCGGGCCTTTTCGATCTGACGCATGGAAAAGCGACGCACTTCGGTGGCGCGTTGAGGTCTGATGAGAAGGAGGTCGAGGTTGGCCAGCCTGCTAAAGGCGTCCCGCACAGGCTGACGCGACACGCCAAACAGCGCTGCAATTTCTGCCTCTGAGATCCGGTCACCAGGCTTGAGCTCTAGTTTCACGATCTTTTTGTGCAAGTGGTCAAAGATGTCATCGACGCTTGTGCGCCGATCGCCAGCAAGGGTCACTTGGGCCATGGGGAGCTCCTTCTACGAGCCATTTCCCATGAGGGGTAACACAGAAAATATCAACTTGCCAGACTAGTATTCTAGTTTTTTGACTAGTATACTAGTAGCCAGTAGGCGATTCGAGCTCGGCAAACGAGCCCGCCTTTTGCGCCAATGGGAGGGTGCCATGTCTGGTGTAAACTTGAGCGGGCTTGTGAAGGCTTATGGCGATTTGCAAGTTGTGCATGGAATCGATCTCTCCGTCGCTGAAGAAGAATTTGTGGTGCTTGTTGGCCCTTCGGGCTGCGGTAAATCCACGACCTTGCGTATGATTGCGGGGCTTGAGGAAATCACCGCTGGAGATCTCACAATCGACGGGCGCCGCATGAACCGCGTTGCGCCCAAAGATCGCGATGTGGCGATGGTGTTTCAAAACTACGCGCTCTATCCGCATTTGAACGTGGCTGATAACATGGCCTTTGGCCTGCGGATCCGCAAAATGCCGCGCGCTGAGATTAAAGCGACGATCTCAGAAGTGGCCGAGATTTTAGGTCTCACAGACTATCTCGACAGGCGACCTTCTGACTTGTCAGGTGGACAGCGCCAGCGCGTCGCCATGGGGCGTGCAATTGTGCGTCATCCCAAAGTTTTTCTCTTTGACGAGCCTTTGTCGAACCTCGATGCGAAGCTGCGCACGCAGATGCGGGCTGAGATCAAGCGGTTGCACAATCGGCTTGGCGTCACCTCGATATACGTGACCCACGATCAGGTTGAGGCCATGACGCTGGCGGACCGGATCGTTGTGATGAACGACGGGGCTATAGAGCAAGTGGGCACGCCCATGGAGCTCTTTAACAATCCGGCCAATACCTTTGTGGCTGGTTTTTTGGGCTCTCCGCCGATGAACCAGATGAAAGGTACGCTCACGGAAACGGGCGCGCGCGTTGGCGATACGGAGATCAAGCTTCATGGCGCCATCAACGGCCATCAGGGCCGGGATGTGATTGTGGGCATTCGCCCAGAGCATGTCACGCTCGCGCCAGGGGGCGACACCTCCGCATTGCCCATTGCGCTAGATCTTGTGGAGCCTTTGGGGTCTGAGGCGCTTTTGCACGCACGCTACGGCGACGACAGCTTGGTGTTCAAAGCCGATACCCATGGCGACATTGGGCATCTATCGGGCGTAGGCGAGGTGCATGTGCCCTCTGAGCTCGTGAAAATCTTTGATGCGGCCACGGGCCGTGCATTGCGCTTGGACGCCTAACGCGATGGTGGATGAAAACATCTCTGATACCTCTATTGCCTCCAAAGCTGAGGCGCGCGCCGCGGGCGAAACAGCAGCGACTGAAGGCAGATTTGTCCGGCTTATGGATCACTTCAGGCGTGAGTGGCAGATCTACGTGATGCTGCTGCCGATGATCATTTGGTTTGTCGTATTTCTCTATAAGCCCATGTACGGGCTCCAGGTCGCCTTCAAGGACTACTCCATTTTTCGCGGTGTGGCCGACAGCCCTTGGATTGGCTTTGAGCATTTCCAAACCCTGATCGACAGCGATCAATTCTACCGCGCGCTGCGCAACACTTTCCTGATCAGCTTTTATAGCCTGTGTATTGGCTTTCCGGTGCCGATCCTCTTGGCGATGATGTTCAATGAGATCACGCACCATTTGTTCAAACGCACAGCCCAAACCATTGTGTATCTACCGCACTTCATCTCGACGGTGATCATTGCGGGTATTGTGATAACGGCGTTTTCGCCCTCGGCTGGTATCGTCAACCAGATCCTGGGCTGGTTTGGGGTTGAGCCGATCTACTTCCTGATCAAGCCGGAATACTTCCGCCCGATCTTTATTGGCTCGGGTATTTGGCAAGAGGCCGGGTTCTCGTCCATCGTCTTCCTTGCGGCCATCGCGGGGGTAAACCCGTCGCTTTATGAAAGCGCTGTGATTGATGGGGCAAGCCGCTGGCAGATGATGTGGAAGATCACGCTGCCCTCCATTTTGCCAACGATCATCATCATGCTGATCATCCGCATCGGGAACCTCCTGGAGGTCGGCTTCGAGCTTATCATCCTGCTTTATCAGCCTGCCACTTTTGAGACGGCGGATGTGATCAACACCTTCATCTACCGCCAAGGTATCCAGGGCGCGCAGTATGATCTTGCGGCTGCCGCTGGGCTCTTCAACGCGGTGGTGGCCTTCGTCTTGGTGATCTCAGCCAACACGATCTCGCGCCGCCTGTCGAATACGTCGCTGTGGTGAGGAGGAACGCGCAATGTCCACAATGAACCTCTATTCCCGCGGCGATAGGCTTTTTGTACGGCTCAATATGCTGCTCGTGGGTCTCTTTGCGCTCTCAACGCTCTATCCGTTCATCTATATTGCGGCGGTTTCGCTCAGTGACGGGTCAGCGGCCAGCGCAGGCACAGTATTTTGGCGGCCCATTGGGCTGACCCTCGCGGCTTATGACTACGTGCTGTCCGAGCCGTTGTTCTGGAGCTCGTACCGCAACACCTTCATCTACACCTTTGGTGGCACCTTTGTGAGCATGCTCATTATTGTGCCGGGGGCCTATGCGCTGTCCAAACAGCAGCTCATCGGGCGGCGGTATTTCAACCTCTTTATCGCCTTCACCATGTGGTTCAACGCGGGCCTGATCCCGTTCTTTCTCAACATGCGCGATCTTGGGCTCATGGACAGCTATTTCGGCCTGATCATCGCTTTCGCCTGTAATGCCTTCAACATCATCTTGCTGCGCAACTTCTTTGAATCGATCCCGAAGTCTTTCGAAGAGGCGGCGCGTATGGACGGTGCGAATGAGTTTCAGGTGCTGTGGAAGGTCTATATGCCGCTGTCCAAACCTGCGCTGGCCACGATCATTCTGTTTTGCATGGTCTCGCGTTGGAACGGCTTTTTCTGGGCCATGGTCCTGCTCAAAGACGAACAGAAAATCCCGCTTCAAGTCTATCTGCGCCAGGTGATCGCGACCCTGTCTAACGACGAGGAGTTTGGCGCTTCGCTCCTGAACTACACCTATTCGGCAGAAACGGTCACGGCAGCTATCATGGTCTGCTCGATCATCCCGGTCCTGCTCTTTTACCCCTTCATTCAGAAGTACTTCAACAAAGGCATCATGCTTGGCGGCGTCAAAGAATAAAAGCCAGCGCCGCTTCTTAACCCAGTCGGCATAAGGGAGGAACATATGCGACTAAGATCAATCCTGGCAGCAGCATTGCTGACCACATCAATGACGGCACCTGTGTTCGCAGAGGGTCATCTTCAAATCACGGATAAGCCCGTTGAGTTCACGGTTCACCTGCACAACAAGCGCTATAACTACGACAGCAACTGGCCGGTTGAGCAAGCCGCGCGCAAGCTGACGGGCGTCTCTTTGAAGGGCGCGACATTCGGCACCAACACACCCAGCTCGAAAGAGGCGCACAACCTGATGCTGGCCTCGGGTGATATCCCGCACATCGTGGGTGGTGACAAAATCAAAGACATGGTCAACGAATACGGGCCCCAAGGTGCTTTCGTTCCGCTCAACGACCTCATCGACGCGCACGCGCCCAACATCAAAGCCTTCTTCGAAAAGTTCCCCGAAAAGCAAGCTGCGGTGTCGTCCTTTGACGGCAATCTTTACTACATCCCCTATCTGCCGGACGGCAAATATGGCCGGGCCTACTGGATGCGCCGCGACTGGCTCGACAAGCTTGGGCTTGATGTGCCCTCCAACGTGGATGAGCTCTACGAAGTTCTCACGGCTTTCCGCAACCAAGACCCTAACGGCAATGGCCTCAAAGACGAAGTTCCTTACTTCGCGCGTCAATGGCCTGAAGTTTTGCGCCTCGTTACCCTGTGGGACGGCCGGTCTTCTGGGTCTGACACCTATCACGACTTCCATGTTGCAGACGGCAAGATCCAGCACGGCTACGCTGGTGAAGGCTACCGTGAAGGCATCAAGAACATCCACAAGTGGTATGAGGAAGGCTTGATTGACGCAGAGATCTTCACACGTGGGTCGTCTGCGCGTGAGTTTTTGCTCTCCGAAAACCTCGGCGGCATGACCCACGACTGGTTTGCCTCCACATCTGGTTACAACCCAAAGCTTAAAGGCAAAATTGACGGGTTTGATCTTGAAGTGATCGTGCCACCAGCGTCGATCTCCGGGAAGCGGATCGCGGAGCATCGCCGCATTCCGGTCAAGCCGGACGGTTGGGCGATCTCCTACACCAACCCTGATCCTGTAACCACGATCAAGTACTTCGACTTTTACTTCACCGAAGAAGGTCGTCGTCTTGCGAACTTCGGTATCGAAGGCGAGCAGTACGACATGGTCGATGGCAAGCCGATCTTCAGAAAAGAGTTCATGGACCAAGGCCCAGTAAACAGCTCCCTCTATCAGGTTGGGAGCCAGGTTCAGCGTGGGTACTTCCAGGATTTTGACTATGAGATCCAGTGGACCAACCCAAGTGCTGTCGCGGGCATCGAGCTTTATGACAGCGGAGACTACTTGATCGACCAGTTCTTGGGCGTGGCCTTCAACGAAGAAGAGCAAGGCGTCTACGACAAGAAATGGAGCCAGATCCAAACTTACATGCTTGAAAAGCAACAGGCTTGGATCCTCGGTGGTGGCGTTGAAGAAGAGTGGGATGACTATCTCGCAACCCTCGACAAGATGGGCTTTAACGACGTGATCTCCTCCATGCAGTCAGCCTACGACCGTCAGTATGGCGGCTAAGCTTTAAGCCATGTCTGCCTCGGGTTTTGCCCGGGGCGGATCACACAGATTTCACTTTTCCTGTAGCCATAGGACGCGCCATGACCTCCCCGCTTGCCAGTCTCGACGAACCCAAAGCGGGCCGGCTTACAATTGACTATGGCCCGGATGCCAGCAGTGGTCCGGCCGAAAATCCGCCGCGTTTTACTTGGCTGCCCGTCATTGATGAAGATGCGCACTATGTGCTCCGCGTCTCAACAGATCCGGATTTCGCAAAAGCCAAAACCCGGATGTACGAGGACGTGCCGCTCAATTTCTATACGCCCCATGAGGTCTTTAAGCCGGGGGCATATTATTGGTCCTATGCCGTCTGGGACGCCGAGGCCAAAGCCATTGCCAGCACTTGGAGTGCGACCCGCAGTTTTGAACTTGCGAGCGGTCTTCCCGAAACGCCTCTTGCGCCGCGCAACGAGCGGCTTGCTAAGGTTGATCTGGGCCACCCAAGGCTTTGGATGACCTCCGGTCGCGTGAAGGACTTCTCCAGCGCTGTGGCCAAAGATCCGGCGCATTGCACCTGGTCCACCTTCTACGAGAAATCCGTTCAGCCTTGGATGGACCGCGATGTGATGACCGAGCCTGCGGGTTATCCGGATCACAAGCGCGTCGCCTCCGTTTGGCGCCAAACCTACATTGACCTGCAAGAGCTTTGGTACGCGATCCGGCATTTGGCCATTGGTGGCAAAGTTACTGGCGATGCCGAGATGACCGCGCGGGCCAAAGAGTGGCTTTTGGAAGCGTCAAGCTGGGATCCGATGGGGGTCACCTCGCGCGCTTACACGGACGAATGGGCCTACCGGGTCTGCAACGCTCTGGCTTGGGGGTACGACTGGCTCTACGATGCGATGGACGATGCCGAGCGCAAGCTTGTGCGCGTGGCACTCATGGCGCGCACCCGCGATATTGCCGAACATGCAATTCTAAACGCCAAGATCCATCTCTTTCCCTATGACAGCCATGCGGTGCGCTCCGTGGCGCTCACGATTGTGCCAGCCTGCATCGCGCTTTTGGATGAAGAAGGCTGCGAAGAGGCGCGGGACTGGCTCAATTATTCCATCGAGTTTTTGGCCAATGTCTATTCGCCCTGGGGCGATAGCGATGGCGGCTGGGCCGAAGGCACGCACTATTGGATGATGGGCATCGCCTATCTCATCGACAGCGCCAACAGGCTCAAATCCTACACCGGCATTGATCTTTACAAGCGTCCCTTCTTTCAAAACACCGGGGACTTCCCGCTCTTTTGCAAAGCCCCAAATACCCGGCGCGGCACCTTTGGCGACGACAGCACGATGGGCGATTTCGCCTGCATCAAAACCGGCCTCAATCTGCGCCAGTTTGCGGGGGCCACGGGCAACGGTGCCTACCAATGGTATTGCGATGAAAACCTCAAGCTGAACCCAGGCACAGAGATGGCCTTCTACAATTGGGGCTGGTGGGACACGCATTTCGACGAGCTTGTCTTTCAAACCGATTTCCCGGTGATCGAGGCCAGCGCGCCCGAAGGCGGTATGCGTCACTTCAAAGGCATCGGATGGGTGGGCGTTCAACACGCCATGGATGATCCCGATGAGCATATCCAATTTGTGTTCAAGTCGTCCCCTTTCGGCTCGATCAGCCACAGCCACGGCGATCAAAACGCCTTTTGCATGTCGGCCTACGGCGAGGATCTGGCGATCCAATCTGGGCATTATGTGGCGTTCAACTCCTCCATGCATCGCAATTGGCGGCGTCAGACGCGCTCGAAGAACGCGATTTTGATCAATGGCAAAGGCCAATATGCTGAAAAGGACAAATCCATCGCGATGGGGGCCACGGGCCGGATCGTTGAGGCTTCAGAGCACGATGATCATATCTTCATCAAGGGCGATGCCACGGCAGCCTATCAAAGCCTCTCGCCAGAGGTCACGCTTGCCGAGCGCGAGGTTTACTTTGTGCGCAACGATTACTTCGTGATCATCGACAAGGTCGATGCCACCGCGCCGGTCACGGTCGATTTTCTGCTGCATGCGAACACTGCTTTTGAGCTGGGCAAATCGTCATTCCGCAACACGGGCACACGCGCAGGCTTTTATGGCCAAGTTGTGTGGTCTGAAGCGGGCAAGCCCGAGATCAGCCAGTTCACAGACTTCCCTGATGTGGATCCGGTTGACTACGAGGGCTTGCCCGTCAGTACCTGCCTGACCGCGCGCTATCCGGCCGCCACGCGGCACCGGATTGCCACGCTTTTGGTGCCTTACCGACTGGACGCGCCCAAGCGCATTTTCAACTTTATGGACGATCAAGGCTATGACGCTGATCTCTATTTCACCGATGCCGATGAAAACACCTTCAAGGTTGTTTTGAAGAAGTTGGCCAACACCTAAAAACCAAGGGACGACACGCCATGAAACTAGCCGGAAAGACCGCGATCATAACGGGCGCAGGCCGCGACATTGGCGCCGCCGTGGCCGTCAAGCTGGCCTCCGAGGGGGCAAGTGTTGCCATCAACTATTTTGCCAGCTCCAAAGGAGCCGATGCGACCGTTGCCAAGATCAAAGGATCAGGCGGCAAAGCCTTTGCGATGCAGGGCGATTTGAAGAAGCCCGAAGATGTGGCAGCCCTCGTGGCCAAAACGGTTGAAACCTTTGGGAGCATTGATGTGCTCGTGAACAACTCAGGTGGCCTCGTCGCGCGCAAAAAGATCTCAGAGATGACGCTTGAGCATTGGAACAACGTGCTCGATCTCAATCTCACGAGCACCTTTTTGATGACCAACGCCTGCCTTCAGCACATGAAAAACGGCACAATTGTTAACCTCGCAAGCCAGGCGGGCCGCGATGGCGGTGGGCCAGGCGCTGTGCCTTATGCCACCTCCAAAGGCGCTGTGATGACCATGACCCGCGGTTTGGCCAAAGAGCTCGGGCCAGACATTCGCGTGAATGCACTTTGCCCCGGCATGATCGACACCGATTTTCACAATGTGCACACGCCTGATGCGGGGCGTCGCGGCTTTGAAGCCGCCGCCCCTGTGAAGCGGCAAGGCCATGTGGAAGACGCCGCCAATTTGGTGCTCTTTTTGGCTTGCGACGATAGCGCCTTTATCACTGGCACAAACATCGACATAAACGGCGGTATGCTGTTTTCATAAAGGAGCAGCCCTATGTCTGATTTTCCTGTTGTGCCTACGGGCGAAAACGTCAGCCGCCAGGTTCTGTCGGATCATCCAGACCTTATGGTCGTGGCCTTCCGTTTTGCGGCGGAAGGGGCCGAGGGCGCGCTGCACAATCATTCGCATGTTCAATCCACCTATGTCGAAAGCGGCCGGTTCCGCTTTAGCATTGGCGATGAGACGCGCGAAGTGGGCCCCGGAGACAGTTTCGTGATCCCCACGATGGTCACCCATGGCTGTGTCTGCTTGGAGCCTGGCACTTTGGTGGATTGCTTTACCCCGCGCCGCGACGATTTTCTTTAGTCATGCGGTTCTTGGCGATTGGTGAATGCATGGCGGAGCTGTCGCCTGGATCTCAGGCGGGGGCGTTTAGCTTGGGTTTTGCGGGCGACACCTTCAATACTGCGTGGTATTTGGCCCAACTCGCGCTGCAAGATGAGGTCGCCTATTTTACGGCCCTTGGGGATGATGCGCTGAGCCAAGATCTGCACGCGTTCATAGCCGACAGCGGTCTTGATGCGGAGCATGTGCAACAGGTGCCCGGCGCCACGGTTGGGCTCTATATGATCTCCCTGAAAGACGGTGAGCGCAGCTTCAGCTATTGGCGGGGCCAATCCGCAGCGCGTCAGTTGGCGGACGATCCAGTTGCCTTGGGCAACGCCATGGCGCGGGCGGATGTGGTCTATGTCTCAGGGATCACACTGGCCATACTCGATGCACCTGCAAGGAATACCTTTTTGGAGACGCTCAAAAACGCGCGCGCCGCTGGCAAAACCATCGCCTTTGATCCCAATCTGCGCCCCCGCCTTTGGCAGAGTGGCGCTGAGATGTGTGAGGCGGTGATGCAATGCGCTGAAATAAGCGACCTGGTGTTGCCGTCTTTTGAGGATGAAGCGGATTGGTTTAAAGATGCCTCCGTGCAAGCCACGGCGGAAAGATATCTCAATGTTGGTGCCAAGAGCGTTGTGGTGAAAAACGGCGCAGGGGCCGTTTATTTCCAAACCACTGATGCAAAAGGAAAGGTGCCCGTTGAGCCCGCAGCCCAGGTGGTCGACACCACTGCCGCAGGGGACAGTTTCAACGCAGGCATTCTGGCAGGCCTGTCGGGCTCTGATCCCTTGGAGGCAGCCATTCGCTCCGCCTGTGCGCTCTCGAAACAGGTCGTGCAAGGCAAAGGCGCGCTTGTGCCTTTTGATCCCGAGAGTGTGCTTTAGTGGGGGGTAAGCGCATCCAATTGGACGCCAATTGCCTTAACGTTATTTTTATTTCTCACCATGCACTTGGTCGGTAAAGGTTTATAAGATCTTGAGATTTGGAGCGTTTTGGGCCAACATGCATACCTTTGGCATACGTACACCTAACGTATGCATCACGTATGCATGTAC
>JBCDCE010000029.1:0-48414 GCA_039182515.1 Pseudomonadota bacterium
CCCCCCCCCAAAGAGCCCGTTGCCGAGGCTGGCCCCCAGGCCGAGACGGGGAAAATTGTGCGTAAACCTGTTGTCAAACAAAAGGTCGGCGCTGAGGTTGTGGCGCAAGACAAAGAGAAAAAGCGCAAAGAACGGATTGGCGAGATCAAACTTGAGCTGCACAAAGAGCTCTTGGACAATCTCAACCTCGCAGCTCTGGAACATGCCTCTGAGTCGGACCTAAAGGCCGAGATCAACGCGATTGCCTCGGAAGCTTTGGAAACCATGGGTGTGGTTCTCAACCGAGAAGACCGCACAACGCTCAATCAAGATCTCTATGACGAGGTTACTGGCCTCGGCCCGCTGGAAACGCTCCTGCAAGACGAAACCGTGAACGATATTCTCGTGAACGGCCCGCAGCAGATTTTTGTGGAACGCTCCGGCAAACTTGAGCTGTCTGATATTACGTTTAAAGACGAGCGCCATCTTCTTCGGATCATTGACAAAATCGTCTCGGCTGTTGGTCGTCGTGTGGACGAAAGCAACCCTTACGTAGACGCCCGTTTGGTGGATGGCTCGCGCTTCAACGCGATGGTGCCCCCCATTGCGGTAGACGGCTCGCTCGTTTCCATTCGGAAGTTCAAAAAAGACAAGCTTGGCATTGATGATCTTGTGGGGTTCGGCGCCTTTACCGAAGAAATGGCGGCCTACCTGCAAGCGGCTGTAGCCACGCGCCTCAACGTGATCGTGTCTGGCGGTACGGGTTCAGGTAAAACAACCACGCTCAACGCGCTTTCGAGCTTTATTGATAACGCCGAACGGATCCTCACCATCGAGGATACGGCGGAACTTCAGTTGCAACAGACCCACGTGGGCCGGATGGAAAGCCGCCCGCCTAACGTGGAAGGCCGTGGTGGCGTTTCGCAGCGCGACTGTCTAAAAAACGCCCTTCGGATGCGTCCTGACCGGATCATCGTGGGTGAGACCCGTGGTGAGGAGGTGATCGACATGCTCCAAGCCATGAACACTGGCCACGACGGCTCCATGACCACAATCCACGCGAACTCCGCGCGCGATGGTGTGTCGCGTTTGGAAAACATGATTGCGATGGCGGGCATTGAAATGCCGATCAAAGCGGTCCGCTCACAAATTGCCTCGGCTGTGAACTTGATTGTGCAGGCATCACGTTTGCAAGACGGTTCGCGCCGCATGGTCTCGATCACGGAAATTACCGGCATGGAAGGCGAAGTGATCTCCATGCAAGAGGTCTTCCGCTACCAGCGCGTTGGCGTAACACCTGACAACAAAATCATCGGTCACTTCACCGCGACCGGCGTGCGTTCACACTTTTCTGAACGTTTCCGTATGTGGGGCTACGATCTGCCGCCCAGCATCTACGAACCTGTGTCGATGGAGTAATCGGTTATGTCGTTTGATCCCGCCCTCTTAGTCTATGTTGTTATTTTTGTTGCTGTTTTGGCCCTTGTGGAAGGGATCTATCTTGTTGCCTTTGGCAAATCGATCAGTCTGAACAGCCGTGTAAACCGTCGTCTCCAGATGCTGGAGAAGGGTGGCGGACGCGAACAGGTTCTCGAACAACTCCGCAAGGAGATGGACCAACACCTCAAGTCGAGCGGCATTCCGATCTACTCGATCTTGGCCTCAAAAGCCCAAAAAGGCGGCATCGCCTTCTCGCCCAACCAATTGATCATGATCATGGCTGGGCTGTCTGTGGTGTCCTTTTTGGGTCTCACGGTTGGCTCAAGTGCGGCTTTGCCGGTGCGCATCGCCCTATCGATCGCTTTTGGTGTGGGCGGCGTGGTCATGTGGGTCAACAAGAAAGCCAAGAAACGCCTTGGGATGATCGAAGAACAACTGCCCGATGCGGTGGAGCTTATGGTGCGCTCGCTGCGTGTGGGGCACCCTTTCTCCTCCGCTTTGAACATCGTGGCCAAAGAAGTGCCTGATCCCTTGGGCACCGAAATGGGCGTGATCGCAGATGAAAGCTCGTATGGCCGTGATGTGGGCGAGGCGCTCAAAGACATGGCCGAGAGGCTCGATATGCAAGACATGCGGTTCTTGGCGGTTGCGGTTTCCATTCAGCAACAATCAGGTGGTAACTTGGCCGAAGTGCTTGCGGGCCTCGCGCATGTTATTCGCTCCCGCTTCCGCCTTTTCCGCCGCGTGAAAGCGATTACGGCGGAGGCCAAATGGTCAGGCATGTTCCTGTCGGGCTTCCCGATTGCAGCATTGATCATGATCAACGTGATTCAGCCGGACTATTATGACGAAGTGAAAGAAACCTCCGTCTTCATCCCAGCCTGTCTTGTTGTGGCAGCCTTCCTCATCGTGAACATCATCGTGATGCGGACCCTTGTGAATATCAAAGTGTGAGTATGCTTCTATGGAACTACTAGCCGCGGCAGAAACCTGGATGACCGACAACTTGGGCGCCTTTGGCCCCTTGCTTGTGGTCGGGATCTTGGGGATGTTTCTCATCCTGCTCACCTTGCCGATCCTTCTCAAAAAAGAGAAAGATCCGCTTGAAAAGCTCAAACAAGAAAACCGTGCAGCGTCTTCTTCGCGCGATAGCGGTCCAAAGCTGCGTACGAGCAAAAACAAGAAAAGCCAGCTCGACAAATACGCCAACTTTCTTGAGCCGCAAGACGAGGAAGAATACTCGGCCGTTAAGCTTAAGCTTTTGCAAGCGGGCTACCGCGGCAAGCAAGCTGTGCGCACCTACCACTTTTTGCAATTTGCGCTTGGCCTTTTGTTTCTGGCCTTCGGCTTGGTCTATGCGCTCTTTCGCGCCACCGTTGCAGATCCCACAACACAAGCCACGGTGATGATGATCATCATACCTGGCATGGTGGGCTATATGGCCCCGAAATACTGGGTCACAAAGCGCCAACAAAAACGCCAGGAAGAAATCGAAAACGGTTTTCCAGATGCCCTCGACTTGATGCTCGTTTGTGTCGAGGCTGGTCAATCGCTCGATCAATCGATCAACCGCGTTGCCACTGAAATGGAACCTGCGTTTCCCGCACTCGCGCAGGAGTTCGATATGGTGGCCCATGAAATGAAAGCCGGTAAAGACAAGGTCAATGTTCTCAAAGACATGTCCGAGCGTGCTGGCGTGACCGATGTGTCGAGCTTTGTGACAGTGCTCATCCAATCGGCCACTTTTGGTACGTCGATTGCCGACGCACTCCGCGTTTTCTCCGCCGAAATGCGCGACAAACGCGTGATGCGTGCGGAAGAGAAAGCAAACACCTTGCCTACCAAGATGACCCTTGCCACAATGATGCTGACGGTGCCTCCGCTCCTGATCATCATGATTGGGCCTTCGGTTTACGGTATCGCCCAAACACTTTCGAGCGGCGCTTTCTAAAAGGCAGGACCATATGGTGGGCATCAAAGCAGCAAACGGTATCAGCCTGCTGAGCTTTCCTTTGATCTTTCTGGCCGCTTGCGAGCCTGCCTATGACACCACAAGCCCTTTTGCCCCGCCGTCGCGCGGGGCTCCGCTTGAAGACGGGTTGACCATTGGCGGCCGTCTTATGAACGCGGGCGAATATGAGCTGGCGCTTAAGGAGTTTCGTCGGGCGGGCCGTGAAGAAGGGCTCACCGCTGAGGTTTTTACGGCTCTTGGATCTGCCAATTTGGGCCTCGGCCGCTTAGGCCAAGCCAAAGACCTTCTCAAACACGCCATTGAGGCCGATGCAAATTACGTCCCAGCGTGGAACAACGCTGGGGTCGTGGCGTATGAATTGGGCGATTTTCCCAGCGCAGAGCGCGCTTTTCGGCGGGCGTTTGCGCTCGACAGTGGCCAAAGTGTCGAAATCCGCGACAACCTTGCCAAAACCCTCGCAAAAATCGAAAATCCCAGCTATGAAGAGCCTAAGAAAGGGCCGCAGTTGCTTCGGCGGGCAAAGGGGGATTACCTCCTCGTTTCGTCCTCCTAACGCTTCTCGCGGACTCTAAGCGGCAAAGACCGCACGAGCAGAGCAGAAGAAAAAGGACGCAGGCACATGCGGCACACAGGACTTATGACCGGCCTCGCGCTGGCGACAGCTCTTATGGGGTGTATGAAGGATGACGGCGAAGCGGAAGTGAACCGCGCGCTCAGAGACATCAACGTTGTCGATGAAACCAATCTCAACGACATTATGCTGCAAGCCGCTGATCCTAACGAGGCCGTGGCCTATTTCCAAAAGTCATTGGGTCAAGAGCCTGATCGGTTGGAATTTATGCGCGGGTTAGGCCTGTCGCTGGTGCGCGCTGGCCGGGCCCAGGAATCCATCTCCGTATGGACACAAGCCGTCGCACATCCTGATGCAACCGAAGCTGATAAGCTCGAGCTTGCAGATGCCTTGATCCGCAGCGGCAATTGGGACCAAGCTGAAGCCGTGCTCGACAGCATCCCCCCCACCCTTGAGACGTATAAGCGCTACCGTTTGGAAGCCATGGTGGCGGATAGCAACAAAGAATGGGACCGCGCGGACAGCTTTTACGAGACCGCCGCAGGCCTGACCACAGAGCCTGGCAGCATGTATAACAACTGGGGCTTCTCCAAGCTTGCGCGGGGTGACTATCCAGCGGCTGAGCGGCTCTTCATGCAAGCGATCCGCGCTAAACCGGATCTCTTTACCGCCAAAAACAACCTCATGCTCGCGCGTGGCGCACAGCGCAAATACGATGTGCCTTTGTTGAACATGAACCAAACCGAGCGTGCACAGCTTCTGCACACCTCTGGCTTAGCAGCCGTCAAGCAAGGCGATGTGACCATGGCACGGTCACTCTTCAAAGAAGCCATTGATACGCATCCACAGCATTTTGATGCTGCCGTGCGATCGCTCAGGGCGCTCGAAACCAACGTGGCCAACTAGAGACATGCGCCTTTGATGCAGGGCCTTGTGCTCCATACCCCTTCCCTAGCGGCGTTGATTTTCCTCAGCGCCGCTTTGCCGTTGGGGCTCTACACCGTGTGGAGTGATCTATCGCGTATGAAGATCCCCAATCACGTCACCGATCTTTTGTTCGTGCTTTTCGTGATCTTGGGATTTTTTGCGCTGCCTTGGGAAGACTACCTTTGGCGCTATGCCAACTTTGCAGGCGGATTAGCCTTTGGTTTTCTCTTTTATGCTACGGGCAGCATGGGCGCAGGCGACAGCAAATTTATCGCCGCAGCTTTGCCCTATGTGGCTGCTGCCGATCTGATCTTCACGGGCATGATTTTTGCTGCGGCTTTGCTCGGTGCTTGGGTCACACACAAGCTTGTGGCTATGTCTCCCCTGAGACGGCTTGCCCCAGATTGGGCCAGCTGGCACGCAGGCCCAAAACATCCGATGGGAATTGCGCTTTCCGCAACGTTGATCGTCTACCTTGGGCTATGTGCAATCCAATAGTTCAGAGAGGTTGTTAGAGAACCGATTTCTCTAAGCGAAGCTCAATGCTGGCGAAGCCAGCTAGCCCAAAGGACCTAAACTGGCCTCCCCACGGGAGGGGGCTTTGCCCCCACCCAGGGTCAGGTGCTAGCTTCAACTCCAGTGAAAAACGTTGAACTTTGGGAGCGTTTAACGCGCAACTCGCTCAAGGATATAGAGCGGCGTTTCTCGGGCTAGCTCCAAGGGCACTTTGGTTTCCTCAAGCGTTTCAATGACTTGTGCGCGGATATCCATCGAGGTGGGGCACTGTGGGATCAGCACGTAGTCTGCGTCTTTCAAACCTGGCAAACCACCGTAGTACCACGGCGCCGCTCCCGTGATGGGCCGGAAGTTGCCGTAAATCCAAAGCCCGCCCAAAAGGTCCGCTGTGAAGATGCCGGAGCCTGCAAAGCCATTTGCGTTGAGATCCTCTGCGACTGTTGCAAACCAAGCTGACATCCCAAGTTCCATTTCACAGACGGGCAGATCAGCACCGCGCCACTTACTGGTATCTTCGCGCTCGGAGTAGACCGGCAAGCCGCTGTCAGGCGTGTCAAAACCAACGCGCGCATCAAGCTGGTTCATGCGAATTTCGAGTGCCAAGAGGTCCGCATGCTCGGGTCTGTTGGGCAGAATTGGTGTGAAGTTTTCAGCCTCTTTGCCGAAGTGACGCAGCGGGCTGTAGACGAGGTTCAACACCGATGGCAGACCGAAGCAGAACGTAGCCAGCGCCGTCATTGTGATGGCCTGGCGCATGTTCCAACCCAGCCCAGAGACAACATCCACAGCTGGGCGTGCCATCATCAACATGAGGGCCACGAGAGGCAGCCATTGGCTGTCGTTGCCAAAGTTTTGATAGGTCACGTACCAAAAGCCCGGCAGTAGCAACAAGAGAAGCAAACCCTCGGTAGCTTTACGCCCCTGGCGTAGGAAGATCACCCCCGCCAGGGCCGCGAAAGACGCGCCTAGGTAATTCGGGCTTGCGAGGATCGCATCAAAGCCGTGGCCGGGTGCCGCCCGCACCTCAGAGCCAGACACAGCCGCCAGATCGCCGATGTAGCGCATCCAGTAGTCAAAGCCGTAGAGCCCCGTACGGACAGCCATGGCTAGGATCCCTACGCTGAGAGCCACCAGAAGCGCTCTGAGGCCTCCATGGCGCACAAGACCAACGATGACAGCCGGCGCGAAGGCGACGAAATAGGTCACTTTGATCATGCCAAGCGCAAACATCATGGCCGCAATCAGGACAGCGTCGACGTTTGAGAAGCGTGTTTTCGCGGGCAGTACTGCGAGCGCAATGGCGATAAAGGCAATGGCCCAAGCCCAGCGATTATAATGCATAGAAATGGAGACAGTGCTTTGCGCCGTGCCATGCACAAGTGCCAAGCAAAACATCAGGACAAGCGCGCCGAAGAGATAACTGAAAATACCTGCGAACCTACTCTGCGCGGTCCACCAAATGGCGGGCATGAGGGCCGCGGCAACAGCAACTTGCGCGTAGATTAAGGCATGACCAATCCCGAAGCCCATCTTCAAGAAAGCTGCGATGGGCGAGAAAGCCCAAGCGCCGATGGGTGTCATGAAATCAACATGCGGCGTTTGACCCGCTGCCATGCGAAATGTGATGTCCAACAGGTGGAGCGTGTCGCCTTCGTGCTGACCGATGTAGAGCCCGCCTTTGAGCAAGCTCGGCACCGCAAGAACCAGAAAAACCCCAAGAAGGCCAAGGAATAGACGCAATCCTGGGGTCTTCAATTGGTCAGCCGCTGCAGAGTTGGGGGCCATTTCGGATGTGAGCGCCATGGTTGCCTCTTGGGATTTGCCTTGCGTTTCAACTGACCGAAAGGTGCCCACACAATGTGGCAAGAGATGAACAGAGATGCGGTTTTGATGTGAAACAACACTGGGGTTTTCCAGAGCTTTGGTTCCAAAGGCTAAACAATCGGCCCTTGGGCTTGGCGCCTGACACATGTCCGATGAACAACGGGCTCAAAACACAAATTGGCTCAAAAAGCGAATTGAAGGGGTAACAATCTATGAACATGCCAGCCCAATCGGTCCTTGCACCGCCGGCACCGAAATCCTTGGAAGAGATGCAACTGCCTGTGGTGATGATGCGTGACTTGCTCATTAAAACCATGTTTCGGGCAAACCTCGAACAAGCGACAGAGATTTCGCGCCGAATTTGTTTGCCGATCAACATCACACAAGAGCTCATCGACGTGGGCCGTGGCCAAAACTTGATCCAGGCCACTGGGACCCTGCATGCCAACTCAGGCAATGAAATGGGCTACCAGCTTACAGATTCAGGCAAAGCCCGCGCGCTCGATGCTTTGGCACAGTCGGAGTATTTTGGAGCCTGCCCTGTACCGCTCGACGTGTACCGCGCACAGGTCAAGCGGCAGTCTATCCGCAACATTCAAATTACCCGCGATCAACTGACATCGGCGATGGGGCACTTGATTTTACCGGAGACACTGCTGGGTGAGCTTGGACCGGCGGTGAGCGCTGGCCGATCCATTCTGATGTACGGGCCTCCGGGGAACGGTAAGTCCTCGATCTCCAACGGCATTCGCGACGCGATGGGTGACAAAATCTACGTCCCCCATGCTATCGCATATTCCGGTCAGATCCTAACAGTCTACGATCCGATCGTGCACTCGGCAGCCGAAGAGCTTGTGGACGATCCAAATTCGCTGCGGCGCATCACCAATCGTTACGACACGCGCTATGTGCTGTGTGAGCGTCCCACTGTGATCACAGGGGGTGAATTGTCCCTCGATATGCTCGATCTGGTCTACAACCCCACCGCGCGGACCTATCAAGCGCCGCTCCAGCTCAAATCAACGGGTGGCATCTTTATCGTGGACGACCTTGGACGTCAGCAAGATCCCCCCCAGAAGCTCGTGAACCGCTGGATTGTTCCGTTGGAAGAAAGCAAAGATATCTTGGCGCTGCAGTCGGGTGAAAAGTTTGAAGTGCCCTTCGACACTTTGGTGATCTTCTCAACCAACTTCCACCCCAACGAGATCTTCGACCAAGCGGCTCTACGCCGGATTTTCTACAAGATCATCATCGACGGCCCGGATCAGGAGAACTTTCTGAAAATCTTCGCCCTTGTAGCGAAGAAGAAGAAAATGCCACTTGATGAAGCCGCGTTGATCCATCTGATCAAAAAGAAATATCCTGAGATCAACAACGTTTACGCCAACTACCAGCCGGTGTTTTTGATCGATCAAATGATCTCGATCTGCGAGTTTGAAGGCATCCCCTACCAGATGACGCCAGAGCTGATTGATCGGGCTTGGGCAAATATGTTCGTGAAAGAAGAAGAGATCGTTCACTAAATTACGCGCGGGTTTTGCCCTCGCTTTTTAGCTAAAAAGATCCAAGTAATGGGGCGATGGAACTCGCCCCAAAACTCTCTCAGTGGTTCTCGACCAAAGGCTGGCAGCCGCATCCGCACCAGTTGGAGATGCTGGCGCGGGCAGATGACCCCGCGACCCTTCTGATTGCACCCACAGGGGGCGGCAAAACACTCGCAGGCTTCTTGCCAACCTTAAGTGATCTGGCGGCGCAGCCCCATGAGGGGCTGCACACCCTTTATGTCTCGCCGCTCAAAGCTTTGGCGGCGGATATCAAACGCAATCTTCGCACACCCGTTGAGCAGATTGGGCTCGATATTCGGATCGAGGACCGTACGGGCGACACGTCCGCCACGCAGAAAAAACGCCAACGCGCGGACCCACCTGAAATTTTGCTGACAACACCTGAAAGCCTGGCCTTGCTTGTCAGCTATGAAGACGCGCCACGCATGTTCAAAGGGCTCAAGCGCGTGGTGATTGACGAGATCCATGCGCTCTCAGAAAGCAAACGCGGCGATCAGCTCATGCTGGCCCTTGGACGTTTGCAGCGGCTTTGTCCTGCGTTAAAACGTGTTGGATTGTCAGCGACGGTTGAGGACCCCGCGCATATCGCAACCACGCTCGCGCGTCATCCTGACCCTTGCAACATTCTCCAAGCGGATCCCGGACCACCTCCAGACATTGCGATGCTTGAAGTTGACGAAGCACCACCTTGGGCAGGCGGGGGCGCAAAATACGCAATTAAATCTGTTCTAAACGAGGTCGAAAAGCATAAAATAACGCTTATTTTCCAAAATACGCGCGCCCAAGCCGAGCTCTTCTTCCACAATCTATGGCTCGAGAACGAAGATCAATTGCCCATTGGGATCCATCATGGATCGCTGGCGCGCGAGCAGCGCGAAAAGGTCGAGCAGGCCATGGTCGACGGCAGTTTGCGGGCTGTTGTTTGCACAGGCTCGCTTGATCTCGGCATAGACTGGGGCGACGTAGATTTGGTCATCCAGATCGGCGCACCTAAAAATGTCAAACGCTTGGTGCAGCGGATTGGCCGGGCCAACCACAGGTACAACGCCCCGTCCAAAGCGCTGCTGGTGCCCGCAAACCGATTTGAAGTTATCGAATGCCAGGCCGCCATTGCAGCAGCTCTGGCTCATGATCTTGACGGAGATCCACCCGCAGCTGGCCCGCGGGATGTTCTGTGCCAACACATTCTGATCACCGCCTGCGCCGGCCCGTTTTCGGCAGACGACCTCTATGAAGAGGTTCGATGTGTTGGCGCATACCGTGCACTTACCCGCGATGCCTTTGACGATTGCCTAGAATTTTGCGCCACCGGCGGCTACGCCCTACGCGCTTACGATCGTTGGCAAAGGCTCTTGAAACGCTCAGATGGGCTCTGGCAACTGCGCGATCCGCGCAGCACCCAGCGCATCCGGATGAACATCGGCACAATCCAAGACACCGACACGCTCAAAGTACGCCTCAAAAACACCTTTGGCGGCAAACCCTTGGGCGAGGTCGAAGAGGGCTTCGCGGCGACGCTCACAAAGGGCGACACCTTTCTTATTGGCGGGCAGATTGTGCGCTATGAAGGCTTGCGTGAGATGACGGTGGAGGTGACGCGTCGCAAAAGCGACAAGCCTAAGATCGCGACGTTCTTAGGCACAAAATTCGCCACGTCCACACAACTTTCACAACGGATTTTAGAGCGTTTTCAACAACCCGATTGGCCTGAGCTACCACAGCATACGCGGGATTGGTTGGCGTTGCAGCGCGAGGTGAGCCAATTGCCCAAGCCGGACCGCTTGCTGATCGAGAGCTTTCCCCATGATGGGCGGGCACAAACCGTGGTGTATGGATTTGCCGGGCGCAATGCGATGCAGACCCTGGGCCTCTTGCTCACCCAGAGGATGGAAGAAATGGGCCTTGGTCCAATGGGTTTCGTTGCGACGGATTATGCCACGTTGATCTGGGGCCTCGATCCGCTGACGGACCCCGCCCCTCTTTTCGATCCAGAAAACCTGCGCGAGGGTTTGCAAAAATGGTTGGCGGGCAATGCGGTGATGAAGCGGACCTTCCGCGCATCTGCTAATATCGCCGGCCTTTTAGAGCGCAATCTCCCGCAAGCGCGCAAAACTGGGCGTCAGGCCACCTTCAACTCCGATATTCTCTACGACACTTTGGCAAAATATGATCCCGACCACCTGATGATGCAGATCACGCGCGAAGAGGCCATGCGCGGCCTTGTGGATTTCGGCCGAATTGAAGAAATGGCGGCGCGTGTTTCTGGACGGATCGATCTTGTCACTTTGAACCGCGTGACACCCCTGGCCGCACCGCTTTTCCTGGAAGCAGGCCGTGTGCCTGTGAAAGGCTTGGCGGACGAGCGCCTCATGGCCGAAGAAGCGGAAAAGCTCATGCAAACCGCAGGGCTCGAAGACATCGCGAAGCCAAAACGTTGGGCTGTCCCTTTTTAACCTCTTGCGCAGGCCTTCAGGCAGGGTAAGAACATAGGATGAACATCGTGTCTCTGTCCTTTGCTGGTGAAAAACTTCATGCCCTGCCTGAAGGTGCGCTTTGGTGGCCCGCCCAAGAAGTTTTGGTAGTCTCTGATCTGCACCTTGGGAAATCTGAACGTATAGCGCGACGCTCTGGCCAACTGTTGCCGCCCTATGAGACAATCGAAACGCTCGCAAAGCTCAAAGCTGTGCTGCATGCCTACCGCCCACGCGTTGTTGTCTCGCTGGGAGACAGCTTTGATGACCTGCCTGCCGCAAATGATCTCGAAGACCCGGTGCGTGAACAGCTTTTGCACCTCCAAGACGAGCGACGTTGGATTTGGATCGAAGGCAATCACGATGCCGGCCCACCCCCTTTTGCAGGCGAGGTGCATGGCATTTGGACCCATGGCCCTTTGACCTTTCGGCATATTGCAGATCCTGCTGCGACCGCTGAGATCTCCGGTCATTTTCATCCCAAAGCTACGCTCCATGCCCGCGGACGCGCGATCACGCGCCCTGCGTTTTTGGTGGATGGCCAGCGCATCGTCATGCCTGCTTTTGGGGTATACACGGGAGGTCTTCGCAGCTCTGACGTGACCTTGAGCGCGCTCATGGCGTCAGATGCCACAGCTGTTTTGACCGGAGCTACCCCCTGCCAAATCCCAATGCCTCGCTGAACTGAACCATCCATTCAGACATGGGCCTAACCCGGCAAAGAATGGCCTCGCTTTTTTCCCAAAGCCAATGCGTGGCACAAAATCTATCTGCCGAATAATCATCCGACAAAAAGAAAAAAGGCGCCCTGCTCCACAAGGTCTCGTGCGTCTTGAGCGAGGCGCACCCCTTAGGTGCGCTCAGGCTAAGCTGGATTTCTGGTGGGATTAAGCCGTCAAACCCTCTGGCTCCGTAAGCCCGTTTGCACGGCAGCAAGCTGTGACGGTGTTTGCCAAAAGGCAAGCGATTGTCATTGGCCCAACGCCCCCTGGCACAGGTGTGATGGCACCTGCTTGAGCCGCGCAGCTGTCGTAGTCCACATCGCCGACGAGGCGCGTTTTACCCTCGCCTTTCTCTGGCGCATCGATCCGATTGATGCCAACATCAATCACTGTAGCGCCAGGCTTGATCCAATCACCGGGCACCATCTCCGGGCGGCCAACAGCGGCAACAACGATATCCGCGCGGCGCACGACGTCAGCTAAGTCTTTGGTACGCGAATGGGCAATGGTCACAGTACAGCTGTCGCCCAACAAGAGCTGTGCCATGGGCTTACCCACAATGTTGGAACGGCCAATCACCACAGCATCCAAGCCCGAAAGGCTCCCGTGATGCGCACGCAACATCATTAGACAGCCCAGCGGTGTGCAGGGTACCATGCTCTTCTGACCTGTTCCTAAAAGACCAACATTCGAGATATGAAACCCGTCAACGTCTTTTGCAGGATCAATCGAGTTGATCACCAAATCTTCATTGAGGTGGCCGGGCAGAGGAAGTTGCACCAAGATCCCATGTACCGTTGGATCTGCATTGAGCTCAGCAATCAGCGACAAAAGATCGGCCTCTGACGTATCCGCGTCAAGCTTGTGCTCAAAGCTCGCCATGCCAACCTCAACAGTCTGCTTGCCTTTGGAGCGCACATAGACTTGGCTCGCGGGGTCTTCCCCAACGAGCACAACCGCCAATCCAGGCGTTAGCCCGTTTTCTTCTTTAAGCCGCGTCACATGGCCTGCAACCTTCTCGCGAACAGTTGCTGCAAACGCCTTGCCATCAATCACCTGAGCTGACACAGGCCTCTCCTTTTTCTTGGGAAAAATACTCCCGCCGGAGGCGGAAACCGCCCCCGACGTGGATCATGATCTTAAAACAGACCTTCGATTTGGCCGTTGTCGTTGAGATGAATGTTTTCCGCGGAGGGCACACGTGGCAAGCCAGGCATGGTCATGATCTCACCGCAAACCGCGACGATGAAGCCCGCCCCGGCCGACAGGCGCACTTCGCGCACAGGCACAGAATGCCCGGTTGGCGCGCCGCGCAATGTCGGATCGGTCGAGAAGGAATATTGAGTCTTCGCCATGCAAACCGGCAAATTCCCATACCCTTGGTCTTCCCAAAGCTTCAGCTGATCACGGATCTTTTGATCCATCAGAGCTTCATCTGCACGGTAAATGCGCTTCGCAATGGTTTGGATCTTTTCAGCCAGTGGCATCTCGTCGGGGTAGATCGGGGCAAAGTTGGCCTGGCCCGCATCAGCCACTTCGGCAACCTTGCGCGCCAAATCCTCGGAACCTTCAGACCCCAATTCCCAGTGCCGAGACAGGACAGCTTCAGCGCCTTGCTCGGCCACAAAATCCTTCACAGCTTGAACTTCCGCATCCGTGTCGGTCACGAAGTGGTTGATCGCGACAACAACGGGGACACCAAATGATTTGAGGTTCTCGATGTGACGGCCCAAGTTTGGACAGCCGGCTTTCACGGCGTCTACGTTCTCCGCGCCCAAATCTGCTTTGGCCACACCGCCGTTCATCTTCATGGCGCGCACGGTCGCCACACAGACCACCACGGATGGGGCCAATCCGGCTTTGCGGCATTTGATGTTCATGAACTTCTCAGCGCCCAAATCAGCGCCAAAGCCCGCTTCGGTGACAACGTAATCTGCGAGTTTGAGCGCGGTTGTCGTCGCAATCACAGAGTTACAGCCATGAGCGATATTTGCGAAAGGACCGCCATGCACAAAGGCCGGGTTATTCTCGAGCGTTTGCACCAAGTTGGGCTGCATCGCGTCTTTGAGAAGAACGGTCATCGCGCCTTCTGCTTTGATGTCGCGACAGAAAACAGGGCTGCGATCTCGGCGGTAGGCCACGATCATGTCGCCCAGGCGCTTTTCGAGATCTTTGAGGTCCTTGGCCAAGCACAAGATTGCCATGACCTCGGAGGCCACAGTGATATCAAAACCCGCTTCGCGCGGGAAACCGTTTGCGACACCGCCAAGTGAGGCGGTGATCTGGCGCAAAGCCCGATCATTCATATCGACAACGCGGCGCCACTGCACCCGGCGAATGTCAATCTCTTGCTCGTTCCCCCAATAAATGTGGTTGTCGAGCATCGCCGATAACAAAGAGTGCGCAGAGGTAATTGCGTGGAAGTCGCCTGTGAAGTGAAGGTTCATATCCTCCATCGGCACAACTTGGGCATAGCCACCGCCCGCGGCACCGCCCTTCATCCCAAAGTTAGGACCTAATGAGGCTTCACGGATACAAATGCAGGCATTTTTGCCGATGCGGTTGAGACCATCGCCCAGGCCCACGGTTGTGGTGGTTTTGCCTTCGCCCGCAGGCGTTGGGTTGATTGCTGTCACGAGGATGAGCTTACCAGAGGTGCGATCTTGAACAGAGTTGATGAAATCTTGGCCGACCTTTGCTTTGTCGTGGCCGTAGGGGAGCAAATCATCGCTCGAAATTCCAAGTTTTTTACCAATCTCTTGGATCGGAAGCTTCTTGGCCTCCCGCGCAATTTCAATATCTGTTTTATACGCCATGGCCGGCTCCCTTCCCTGCAGAGGCTTACTTACACATCGCCGCTACCATGGGGCAGCACCGCAGTAAGCTCGAAATTCCGACATTTTCGCCGTCGAATTCGGCGTTTTACCTCGTGAAGTTTCCGATCTGAGGCGCAATGTCACGCTGCCGCGCGCCTGCATCCTATGATCGCGCAGCCTCAAGGTGCTGCCAAGCCCGTTGATCAGGAATGTGCAAACGCAGCTTTTCCTTCAAGCGCAATGGCCCTTCGCGCTCCACCCAAAGCGTGACACCACGCCGATTTTTGGCAGCCGTTTTGAAGGCCTTGCCAGCCCCCGGGGCGTCCGCTTCAATTACGGGCGCAGGCAAATGGCAAGGGCGGTTCTCCATATCAACCACAAGTGTTGTACCTGCTTCCGACTGAAGCCTCGATGACGGCGGTAGATGCGTGAAATCCGGCAGTCCTTTGAGCACAAGGGAAGCGCCAACCCATCTTGGATCAAACTCCTCCACACCAATTTGAGAGGCCACCTCCTGCATCTCCTCGTGGCTCACGGCAGAGAGTTGACGGACGTTGCGAATTTCGGTGTTTTTGGGATGTTGAGAGATCACCCGGCTGCACGACAGACGCGTAAGACCGGCGTGGTCTTCATCGTGATAGCCCGCGAAGGTTAGATCCACTGAGGAAAGTGCTAGAGAAGCCAGCGCCGCTTTACGGTCTGGCACCGCGCCCAAGAAGGTGATTTCTCCATAAAACTCAGTGGGCTTTAACGCGGGCATTGTGACATCTCCTTTGCCGCAGTGCTTGCGCCAATCCGAGGCTGGTCTCAACCTGAAAAAGCAAAACCCCAGCCTGATGGGCCGGGGTTCTTAATTTTTTGATTTACGCAAAGCTCAGGTCGGTTCCGGCGCCAAATCCGGATCAGCTGCAGGCGGCTTGCGACGCTTGGCTTTTGGAATTGCGGTGAGTGAAGGTGCGGAGCCATCGTCCCCTTTGTCTTCACTGTCAGGTCCAGCTTGTGGCGGCTCACCGCGGATTACGCGCTCAATTTCTTCGCCAGTGAGGGTCTCATATTCCAAAAGGCCCTGCGCCAAGCGCTCGAACTCTTCCGACTTCTCTTTGATGATCTCCATGGCCTTATCAAAGCCCGCTTGGATGAAGGCTTGAACTTCGTCCTCGATGACTTCCTTGGTATTGGCGGAAACCGAGAAGCCTGCTGTATTACCTTGGTACCCTTCGGCCGCCTCTGAGTAGTCGATATTGCCAACCTTGTCCGACATACCCCAGCGCAGTACCATGGCGCGCGCCAGAGCGGAGGCTTGTTGGATGTCGCCCGCAGGCCCGTTCGATACGGCCTCTTCGCCGTATTTAAACACTTCCGCGGCTTTCCCGGCCATGGTCATGGCCAAACGCTGGTGGCATTCATCGCGGAACATGTTGAGCCGGTCCATTTCAGGCAAGCTCATCACCATACCCAATGCGCCACCACGCGGGATGATCGTGGCTTTGTAAACCGGATCGCATTTCGGAAGGCTAATACCAACAATGGCATGGCCTGCCTCATGGTAGGCTGTCATCTCTTTTTGCTCAGCGGTCATGACCATGGAACGACGTTCAGCGCCCATCATGACTTTGTCTTTGGCTTGCTCAAAATCGTCCATCGTCACAAAGCGGCGACCGATCCGTGCGGCCATCAAAGCAGCCTCATTGACGAGGTTAGCTAGGTCCGCACCTGAGAAACCAGGGGTTCCGCGGGCGATGATCCGAAGATCCACGTCGGGACCAAGCGGGGTTTTGCGCGCATGCACACCGAGAATTTTCTCGCGGCCTTTGATGTCTGGATTAGGCACAGTGACCTGGCGATCAAACCGGCCTGGACGCAACAAAGCAGGGTCAAGCACATCGCGCCGGTTGGTTGCGGCAACGATGATCACGCCCTCATTGGCTTCAAACCCATCCATCTCCACAAGCAGTTGGTTGAGCGTTTGCTCGCGCTCGTCGTTGCCGCCGCCGTAGCCCGCGCCCCGGTGACGACCCACTGCGTCGATCTCGTCGATAAACACGATACACGGCGCATTTTTCTTGGCTTGCTCGAACATGTCGCGCACGCGGCTGGCCCCCACGCCCACGAACATTTCCACGAAATCCGAACCGGAGATTGTGAAGAAAGGCACGCCTGCTTCGCCCGCAATTGCCCGCGCAAGCAGAGTTTTACCGGTGCCCGGAGGGCCAACAAGAAGTGCGCCCTTCGGGATTTTCCCGCCCAAACGGGAGAATTTCTGAGGATTGCGCAAAAATTCGACGATTTCTTCGAGCTCTTCTTTGGCCTCATCAATACCAGCAACGTCGTCAAATGTGACGCGACCATGCTTTTCCGTAAGCAGCTTGGCGCGGCTTTTGCCAAAGCCCATCGCGCCGCCACGGCCACCGCCTTGCATGCGGTTCATGAAATAGACCCAAACCCCGATTAAAAGCAGGAAGGGTAGAAGGCTCAACAAGAACTGTTGGAAGCCCGACGTTTCCTGGCTCGCAGCCTCGAAGGGGATGTTGTTAGACAGCAAAAGTTCAGTGACTTCAGCGTCTTGCGGCATGATGGTGGTATATTCTCGACCATCCGAGCCACGATATGTGATCTGCTCTCCGTTTAGCCTGGCTTCTGCCACAGAGCCATTGCTGGCATCTGCCACAAACTCCGAGTAGCTCACGGCATTAGAACTGGTGGACGTTTGACGGTTCCCAACCAGTTGAAAGAGCGCCAGGACCAGCAAAAATAGCACAATCCAAAAGGCGAAATTACGCGCGTTCCCCAAGACTCAAGCTCCTTTGCGAGGCTGTTGAGTGTTCATTTCATAAAACACCACTGGCTTAAAGATAGATATAACAATCCTGTCTTCAATGCGTCGAATTAGAGACGAGTTGTCTCATCGTCTAAAAGACTGGCAAAAAAGGAACTCTTTAGCTCTGCTTTGAAGGGGCTTTCGGGCTCTAAAAGCGGTGCAGCCACCAATTCTCCACCGCGCCAAACCGCGGGCGTGGCCAAGAGAGCCGCTCTCGGCAAACCGCTTGCGCGCCAATCTGCCACGGCCAAAAGGCCTGTTTCGCCCAAGGCACGTAGCTCATCGCCCAAGGCCCCCGGCCCCGTGATGCGCCAGCGACCATCCCAAATCTGATCAAACCGCGCAACGTGATCCCACACCGCGTTGAATTCGCGCCCGATGCGCACATGGTCTTCGCTCACGTCGATCCGGCAGCCATGGAGCGTCAGGCATTGTCCAGGTGCATCAAGCTGACGCGTGAGTTGGGCCAAAGCAGAGGCGCGTGGCGCATAGCCTCGACTGGCCACCCACCTAAGAGCTGCCGAGATCAACCGGTCGACCATGCGCTCGCCGCTTAAAAGAAGGCGGCGGCGTTTGAAGACGATATCTCCTGCTTCGATCTCAGCGACCATTTCTGCACGGTGAAATGCCGCCATTGAAAGAGCCGTTTTTTCATCGCGCAAGCGTAACGCAGCACCTGCAAGGGTCGCTTGGTCCAGGCCAATTTCTTTGAGAGCCTCAAAACCTTGGCGCATCTTGACCCTGTCAAAACGCGCATCTGCGTTGGAGGGATCTTCGACCCAGGCTTGGCCGATATCTTCCAACAAAAACCGCAGATCCGCGCGGCTCGCGCCCATAAGCGGGCGCACGAATTTTTGCTCTTCTACAGAAAAGGTATCTCGCATAGCAGCAAGCCCATCGAGACCTGCCGCACGTTTCAGGCGCATCAAAAACGTCTCTGCAACGTCGTCTTCTGTATGGCCAAGAGCAACGAATTCCGCGCCGCGCTTGCGCCCCCATCTGGCCAGCAAAGTATAGCGCGCACGGCGCGCGGCATCTTGCACATTGCCTTGGCCGGTCCAATCGCTCCAGCGCAAAGTGTCGTGGCGCAGATCGAGAGTTTCGCACACCCGGCTCACGAATGCGGCTTCATCTGTCGCTTCTGCGCGCAAGCCATGATCGACGGTTGCCACAACAATTTTGGATTTGCCCCAGGCCTTCAGCAGATGCAGGAGCGCCAAGCTGTCGCTCCCACCTGAGACGGCCACTCCCAAAACCTTTGGAGGCTGCCACCCAAAGCGCGCATCAATCGCATCAATCAGGCGCGCCTGCGAGATCATGGGCAGGCCATATCTCCCGACGCTTCCAACGCAGGGGCAACAAAGGCGCTGCCGGCATAACGCGTGGCAACCTGGCCTAAAGTTACGCAAGCCTCAGAGCGTTGGCCAAGATCGCGCAACGAAACACCAAGTTTGTAGAGCGCCTCTGACGCATCAATGCCGCTTGGAGCAATCGAATAGGCTTCGAGAAATGCGCGGGCTGCGGGCGCGTCATCGCCGAGCTCAGCCAAGGCATCACCGCGCAAGAGATTGGCTTTCTGCCCCAACGGGCTGCCGGGGTACGTTTGGGAAAAGTCCCCCAAAAGATCTGCCGCAGTTCCAAAATCACCCTCAGTAAAAGCCGTTTGAGCGGCCGAAAAATCGGCCTCTTCACCGACGGCCAACACCGTTTGAGGTGCGCTGTCGGGCGCGGTCAGGCTGGGATCTTCGGGCAGCGTGTCGATGTCGCAAGCTGGATCCAACTCGCAAACCCGAAAGGCCAAATCGCCCAGTTGCAACTCGGCCTCTGACAGCCCACGACGGAGACGAAAATTCGCCTCCTCGTTGGCCGCAGTAAGCGACACAAGCGCGTTTTCAAGTGCTGTGACTCGGTCCAAAAGGGCGCCTTGTGTGCCTTGATCCACCGAGACATTTGCGGCCCCTGTTGTGCTCAACTCAGACCGCAATTGAGCGACATTGGCACTGAGCCGCGCAAGATCGGCTTGCACGTCTGCCAGTGTTTCCGCTTTCATTGGCCCAGTCCAAAGCGTGCAAGTGACTAGGCTGAGCCCAAGAGCTTTGTAAAGGGCGGTGCCGCGCGTGGTCATCACAGGCCTGCAGCGTTAAGCGCGGTCATTGCGCGCCGGTTGGCTGCATAACAGGCTTCACTCGAACATACCTGCAGAGGGCGTTCCTTGCCAAATGTCAGCGTCTTCATCCGGTCTCCGTCTACACCGCGGCTGACCAAGTAATCACGCACAGCGTTTGAGCGGCGTGCGCCCAAAGCGAGGTTGTATTCGCGCGTGCCCTGTTCATCCGCATGGCCTTCGATCACCGCCACAAAGCCTGGGTTGTCGATGAGCCAATTGGCTTGGCCATCTAAGACCGCGCGCGCATCTGCACTCAACGTGCTTTGATCAACTGCGAAGGTCACGGTATCGCCCACCGTTTGCTGAAAATAGGCTTGCGACGTCGGATCGAGCGCGGAGGCAGTCACCCCGCCTGTCCCGTTTATACCTCCTGCGGCGCCTGTGCCCGCACCGGTGCTTGGGTTGTCGAAGCGATCTGGTGAGGAACAGGCAGACAGCGCCAATCCCGCCACCAAGGCCATCAACACTTTAGATGTGGTCATGTTTGAAATCCTTGCTGCTCGTTTTGGGCTCAGCCTACCACGCTAGCGTTGCAATGGCGACCATGATGGATCTGAACCAGGTGTTGAGATGCGCAATTTGCGCAGATTTCGGCCAGAGAGGTCGACGGTGTAAAGAGCGGGTGCCCCGTTTGGACCTTGGGTTTCGCGTGTAAACATAATCACGCGGCCATTGGGCGACCAGGTTGGGCTTTCATCCAAAAAGGACGCCGTCAGCAACCGCTCGCCCGTGCCATCGGGGCGCATCACTCCAATATGGAAGCGCCCGCCCGCCTGTTTGGTAAAAGCAATGTAATCTCCTCGGGGAGACCAAACGGGCGTGCCATAGCGCCCTTTTCCAAAGCTGATGCGCTCCGCTGCACCGCCCGCGCTTGGCATGATGTAGAGCTGTTGGCTGCCCGAGCGGTCGCTTTCAAACACAATGCGAGAGCCATCTGGATTGTAGCTGGGGGCTGTCTCGATGGCCGGTGTTGCCGTGAGCCGTTGCCGCGCGCCGGAGGCCACATCCAGCGCGTACAGATCGGAGTTGCCGCTGCGCTCAAGGGAGAACACAACCGTGCGCCCATCCGGCGAAAAGCGCGGGCTGAAGCTCATGGTGCCTTCGGTCACTTCCAAGGCGCGCTGGCTCGCGTCGGCAATGCGGAGAACGTGGATCCGAGGAAAGCCACTGGCGTAGCTGGTGTAGAGGACTTGGTCGCCCTGGGGTGAGAAACGCGGTGCCAATACGAGATCATTGGCCGAGGTGAGGAATTGCACGCCCGCGCCGTCATAATCCATGATCGCCAGACGCTTGGAGCGATTGTCTTTGGGTCCGCTCTCAGCCACGAAGACAACGCGGCTGTCGAAATAGCCGGTCTCGCCCGTGATGCGCTCATAGACCGTGTCGGCCACTTTATGCGCAATGCGCCGCCAGCCCTCTTTGGTGCCTGCGAGCTGGAGGCCGTCCCCAAGCTCTGTGCCCGCAAAGACATCATAGAGCCGGAATTTCACCGTGACCCGCCCGCCTTGGCCGGTGGCCACAGCGCCCGTGATCAGGGCCTGGGCGTTGATCGTGCGCCAATCGGGAAAGGAGATGGGCGCGTTGAAATTGTCCACCGTGGACAAGAAGGCCGCGCGGTTTATGCCGCGAAAAAGGCCCGTGCCTTGTAGGTCTTGGATCACAAGATCCGTGATTTGCTGTGCCAACTGATTTGCACCGGGAGTTTCGGCTTGGAATACAGGCGCTGCAAAGGGCAAGGGTTCAACGACCCCTTTGTCAATCTCAAGGCGTAAAACCTCAGCTTGGGCCTGGGTTAAAGCCAAAATTGGCAGCCACATAAGGCAGATCACAGCAAACACAATGCGCATCAGTTGGATACTCCTTTGAGGCTAAAGCCCAGTTCGATTGTCTTCCAAAGCTCGTATTTTTCCGCAGGCAAATCAACACCGCGCCGCCCGCAGCGCAGCACTGCGCGGCGCGCTGCCTCAAAGGCTTGGTTCACGGCGATCGAGGAGCCCCCCTGGGCCTCAATCATCCTAAGTGTTGAAGCAATTGGCTTGGCATCTTGGCCCATGGAGAACCGCACCACCACGCGTACTTGCTTGGCCGCATCCGACAAAACGCCCACATTCCAACAGCGCGAAAAGGCGCTGGTGAGGCCTTCACGCTCTCCGCGGCTCAATAGCCCGCCTGCTAAAGTGGAGGTTTGGGTCACGGGTTGGGTCTCTGTTGTCCCTAAAGCTTCGGCAAGCGCTGCGGCAATGGCGTCTTCTGTATTTACGGGCTCACTTGGTGTGCTCGTCGCGACGGTTGGTCGATTGGGGCGGAGGTTTGGCCTTGGAGACTGTTTGGGTGGCTGAGTTTGCGTAGGAGGCGCTTCTGCCACTGTAACGTCCGGCTCTGGTTTCGGCTCAGGCTTAGGTTCGGGCTTTGGTTCGGGCTCAGTCTCCGGTTCTTCCGCCGTATCCACGGCTGCACCGAGATCTGCGACCTGCGGCGCTTGAGCGGGAAGTTCGGCAGGCGTCGGCTGCTGCGGTGTTACCGGGGTGGGCGGCGTCAGAGGCGAGATCGGCGCGGCTTCCGCCACCTCGTTTAGGGTCTCTACAGCATCAGGCTCGGTTGTATCGACCACGACCTGAGGCGCTTCGAGCGGCGTTAAGCCTTGGGGCAGACTGTCCTGAGGGGGTGGGGTCAATTCAGGTGTGGGGGCCGTGATAATCGGAGCAGAGGGCGCTTCAGCTTCGATCGGATCCTCATTTTGCAGCTGAGGTGGCTTTTGAAAGGCCTCCGGTGTGGCCAACTCGATGGGAGCCGCTTCCTCGGCACCAAGCTGCGCGAAGGCCGCCTCGGAAATGACCGCAACAGCGACATCTTCGATAGGCTCAGGCGCAGGCGAAAAGATCGGCCCCATAAAGACCCAGCCCAAAAGGCCGGCGTGCGCCGTTCCCGACACCCAAAACCCTATGCGCAACAGCCCGTCTGCCACGACGGTTACCCCTCGTCCAAGGTTGGCCCGCCGATGTCGGTCACAAGCCCAATGTTGCTGAAGCCACCCGCTTGCAACGCGCCCATGATCTCAGCCACAGATTTATAAGGAAGCGCTCCGTCAGCGCGCAAAAAGACCTTGTCGGACGTGCGCTCCTCGGCAATGGCCTGCAAACGCGCCACGAGGCTTTCCGGAGCAATCTCTTCGGTCTGCAAAATCAAAAGCCCGTCCGCTGTGAGCGACACCACAAGCGGCTCTTCGTTGTCTGAACTCAGCGCAGAGGCGGCGGTTTTCGGAAGCTCAACAGGCACGCCAACGGTGAGCAGCGGCGCTGCGACCATAAAGATGATCAAAAGCACAAGCATCACATCCACAAAAGGCGTGACGTTGATCTCTGCCATGGGCCGGGTCCGGCGGCGACCGCGCCGCTTGCGGCCCGAACTGTCTAAAACACCCGCGCCCATTTAACTGTCCAACTGGCGGCTGAGGATTGTCGAGAATTCGTCCGCGAAGCTCTCATAGCCGCCCACTAGGCGGTCACTATCTGCCGACAGCTTGTTGTAGAACACCACGGCCGGAATGGCAGCCAAAAGCCCAAGCCCTGTGGCCAAGAGCGCTTCGGCGATACCTGGGGCAACAACAGCCAGATTTGTGTTTTGCTGCTCTGCAATCTCAATGAAGGCATTCATGATGCCCCAAACCGTTCCAAAGAGGCCAATAAAAGGGGCAGTGGATCCCACGGTCGCCAAGATCGGCAAGCCCCGATCTAGGCTCTCGGCTTCCTTTTGAATCGCGACATCCATCGAGCGTTCGATGCGGGCCTGTGCCCCTGCGATGAGCCCACCATCAGCCTTATGGGACCTTTGCCATTCTGTCATTCCAGCCGCAAAAACGCGGCTCGATTGCCCTTCGGGCTGCGGGCCCAACTGCTCAAAGAGGCCATCCAAAGGCTCGCCAGACCAAAAGGCCTGATCAAAGCTTGCCGCTTCCGCGCGCGCGGCGCGATAGGCAATAATTTTTTGGATAATGATGGCCCAGGCCCAAACACTTGCAATCACCAAGATGACCATAACAAGTTTGACCGTGAGGGTGGCGCGCGCAAAAAGCGCCCACATCGAGAAGTCTACCGCTTCCATAAGCCTGCTACCTTTGTTCCTGTCGCGCTCCCCGAGATTAATAAGGAAAGGACGCAACAACCGCTGCTTTCTTTAAAGGCCTCGTTTCTGGGCCTCGTTGCGCGAAAGGTTAACGTATTTCAGCGCCCATTGCCATGTGGCGGCCAAGCGAAGCGACGTTTTTTCGCCGAGTTTGTTACGCGGCTTTCAAACGCGCTTGCAGGTCTTTGGGCAAACGTTGAGGCCGACCTTGCAAAGTCATTGAAACCACGGTGACATTTGCCGCAAAGAGCTTCTCTGATCCGCGTAAAACAGCCTGCTCAAAGACCAGCCGAATGCCACTTGCCTGTGCAATTTTCGTGGTCACGGTTAGGTCATCATCAAAGCGCGCAGGGCTTAAGTAATCAGCCTCAACACGTGTGACCGCAAAAACGATTCCCTCATCCGCTTTGAGTTTGACCTGATCCACGCCAAGCTCGCGCACAAATTCGCTGCGACCGCGCTCGATATATTTCAGGTAATTGGCATAATAGACAATGCCCGCGAGATCAGTGTCTTCGTAGTACACATGAACAGGAAGCGAATGGATCACGGTACCCTCAAGGATTGGCGCATCGGCGCGGTTTCACGACAGTTTGGACATCCGCGCGTGCAGGCGCAAGGCATGGCTTGGATCTTGGGCCGCGGGCGGCATCACCGGATCATAAGCCGCGCGCAACAAAGTGCTGATCTCTGGGCGCAAAATAACCCGCTCGTCCCCGATATGCGCCAAAGGCGACATTTGACGAAAGGCCATGTCAGACCACAAGAGCATCGATTGGCTGACCTGGCTGAGCGCTAAAGTTTCCGCAGGCACAGCCGATAGGTGTTCGTCCATGCGCAGGAAGACAAAACAGGCTTTGATCGCCCCCGTCTCATCAAAGCGGAAAATCCGGTATTGATTGGCCTCTTGGGCTTTTAAGCGCGCGATAAGATCCTCTAAATCCGGCACCAAGTGATCAAGATTGGGCACCTCTAAGAACTGATCCCAATCCGTGGCGAAAAAGAGCATGAGGTTGGCACCGAGCTCTGGATCCGTTTCCACCATCGCATGGCCCGAGACCTGGCACAGCGCCTCAACAGCGCCTTTGATCACGCTCAGTGTTTCTTCTTCAACACCAAAAACCACTGGCGCAATGGGCCGCCCCCACCGGGCAAAGACATATGCGCCGTCCGCGCGGGTAAAGAGCGCCTCAACGGCATTTGTACTGATTTCAAAAGCTGTCATGGCGGCGCTTTAGCACTGTCTCAGCCTCAAGAAAAAGCCGCTTTGCCCCTTAGGTGTCGAAAAGATCCGTCTTTTCCGCTTTGGGCGGCGAAAGCCCCAAATGCTGCCAGGCGCGCTGCGCTAGCATGCGCCCGCGGGGAGTGCGCTGAATGAGACCTTGCTGCAAAAGATAGGGCTCGATCACGTCCTCGAGCCCGTCTCGACTTTCGCTCAAAGCGGCTGCGAGCGTTTCAATGCCAACAGGGCCGCCTTGGTAGGCTTCCGCGATGAGCTTCAAATAGCGCCGATCCGCGCCATCCAGCCCCAGATCATCAACCCCAAGCCGGACCAAGGCCGCATCTGCGAGAGCTTGGCTGATATGGCCGTCGCCCTCAACAAGGGCAAAGTCGATCACACGGCGCAACAGTCTGCCCGCAATGCGCGGTGTGCCGCGTGCGCGTTTGGCAATCTCGCGCGCACCGTCCTCGTCAGCGCTCACACCGAGCTTAGACGCGCCGCGCCGGACAATCTCATAGAGCTCGTCTTGAGTGTAGAATTGCAGCCGTGTTGGAATGCCAAAGCGATCCCGCAGCGGCGTCGTCAGGAGACCCAGCCGCGTTGTGGCGCCCACAAGCGTGAAGGGTTGTAGCTCAATGCGGACCGTGCGCGCCGCAGGCCCCTCCCCGATCACCAAATCAAGCTCATAGTCTTCCAAAGCGGGATAAAGCACCTCTTCCACAACCGGGTTAAGCCTGTGGATTTCGTCAATAAAGAGCACGTCGCGCGCTTCGAGATTGGTGAGGATCGCAGCCAGATCGCCCGCTTTGGCCAAAACGGGGCCTGAGGTCATCCGGAAGTTTACCCCAAGTTCGCGGGCTAAGATTTGGGCCAGTGTTGTTTTGCCCAAGCCGGGAGGGCCGTGAAAGAGCGTGTGATCCATCGCCTCGCCACGCTGACGCGCAGATTGCACAAAAACCCGTAGGTTTGCCCGCGCCTCAGCCTGACCGATGAAATCGTCAAAGGACTTGGGCCGCAGGGCCTTGTCGTTATCTTCCGGCAGCGGCGCGGGGCGCAGGGTGGGATCGGGTTCTGACATGGGTTAGCCTTTGGGCGCCAAACGCTTGAGCGCTGCACGAATGAGCGCATCGAGACCAAGCTCAGGCTCTTCGGCCAAAGATCCCGCCACAGCGGCTGCGGCATCTGTCGGCGCGTAGCCAAGGTTGCGCAAAGCGGAAAGCGCGTCAGCTTGGGCCGCCGCACCTTGGCCAGCCTGAGGCGAAGACTGCTTAGCAGGAGCCTGTGATGGTTCCGCCTTGGTGACGGGTTCAAGAACATCCTCGTCTGCTGATGGCTTAGCGGCTTGGCTCAGCATCGCCATCACGTCGGGCGCTTTGTCTTTAAGATCAATCACCACCTTTTGAGCGGTTTTAGGGCCAATGCCTTTGGCAGCTTTCACAGCCCCCCAATCTCCCATTGCAATCGCGCGGCTCACGCCGTCAGGCCCAAGAGTGCCCAAAATGGCCATGGAGGCCTTTGCGCCTACGCCCTGCACGCCCATCAAAAGGCGGTGCCATTCTTTTTCCGCAAGGCTCATAAATCCAAAAAGCTGCAGAAGATCTTCGCGCACAAGCAGATCCGTAAAGAGAGACAAAGGCTCACCCACAGGCGGCATCTGCGCGAGGGTACGTTCGTTGCAAAACACAAGATAGCCCACGCCGCCCACAGAAAGCATCACGTGATCAGAAGCTACGGCTGTGAGCCTGCCAGAGAGCTGCCCGATCATCGGCCTGCCTTTGCAAGCGCCTGGGCAATTTGACTGCGCCCGCCCGTGTGATGAGCATGGCAAATCGCAATCGCCAAAGCATCCGTGGCATCGGAGCCATTGAGCTCAACACCCGGCAATTGCAGGCGTACCATGTGCTCCACTTGCCGCTTGTCTGCATGCCCCACACCGACAACGGCCTTCTTTACAGCGTTGGGCGCATATTCCCCGATCTCAAGTCCGGCACGCGCAGGTACAAGCATTGCGATACCACGCGCCTGGCCAAGTTTGAGCGTGCCTGCTCCGTCTTTGTTCACAAAGGTTTGCTCTACCGCAGCCGCACTCGGTTGATGGGTTTGCAAGACGTCTGAGAGGTGATCAAACAAAGCGCTGAGACGCGCGCCGAGCCCGCCGGTCGCTGCGTTCGACTTTTGAGTTTTGGTCGAGATGGTGCCGTTGGCGATGTGCCGCAAGCGTGAGCCTTCACACTCAATGATGCCCCAGCCGGTTTTGGCCAGACCAGGGTCGATTCCTATGATCCGCATCGGCCCCATTAGTCCCGTCGCCCCATTCGTTTGTTCTTGTTATACCCCCACTAACACAGAGAATGAATTCAGGCCAGCCCTCACCCTGATTTGCGACGAGCTCAGCCAATTTGGCGATTGAGATCGACCCGTTCAAAGTGTTTCAAATGCGCATCATTTTTGCACCAAGTGCTTTGACGTTCAAAACCGACATTCTGGCCCCAAATTTTCAATAAAAACGACATGGACTTCTGAAAATTATCCATAAACGACAGAGACTTACGTCGCTTTTCACCCATGCAATTTCAGCACGGGAGATATGCAGAAAACGCACTGGTCCAGCGTATTTTTCTCACCTAATTGGCAAATAGTGTCACCTACCAAACTGGAAAGGAAACGGTATGACCCTCTTTAAAACTGCCCCTGCCGAGTCCAAGCTTGGCGCCTCTGGCGGCCTGAAAAGCGCCAGCCAACTCGTTGGCAAGCTCTCCACTTGGTACGACAATCACACTTCACGGACAAAAATGAGCAAGATGAGCGCGCGAGAATTGGCCGATATCGGCCTTGTCAGCGGCGACATCGACACGCTTTAACGGTTTATTTACCATAAGTAGCGCATCCATAGAGACGCGTTTACGGCAGGCACCTCCGCAGGCTCTTTGAGACAGTCAGAGCCATCCATGCGGAGGTGTTTTTTTGCCTTCGTGGAAAGATGAGCACAGGCCCCAATCGATCAAACTTTGGGCGGCATCCCATTTTGCTCAGCAGAGAAGACCCCACCGCAGAGCCCGTTCGTTTGACAAGGCCAGATGTTCATGCGTGTCTCAACAAGGCCCAAAATTTCCTGGTGTTTTTGCGAGACACATCCATGTCCTTTGTTATCTCACACGACACGCCTGTAACCTATCCTGGACCCGCGCCTGGGGAGGCGGATATCGTTGTGATTGGCGGCGGGGTGATTGGCGTGTGCACTGCACTTTTCGCAGCGCGCGCGGGGCAACGGGTTGTTTTGCTGGAAAAAGGGCGCATCGCAGCAGAACAGTCGAGCCGCAATTGGGGCTGGATCCGCCAACAAGGACGGGACCCCGATGAACTGCCTATCATGGTTGAAGCCAACAAGCTGTGGCGGGAGCTTGCCGCGCAGACCAATGTGGACATCGGTCTTCACCAGACCGGCACAACCTATCTCGCTCAAACCGAAGCTCACATGCAGGGATACGCTGATTGGCTCCCGGCGGCAGAGGCCAGTGGCGTGGACAGCAAAATCCTATCGGCTCAAGAGGTCGCACAGCGGTTTCCAGGCATGCAGATGACAGGCATCAAAGGCGCGTTGACCACAGCCTCCGATTTGCGGGCCGAACCTTGGGTGGCGGTGCCGGCCCTCGCGGCGATCGCTGCGCGCGAAGGGGTTCAGATTGTTGAGAATTGCGCAGTACGCCTTTTGGATGTTGAAGCAGGCCGCGTGGCGGGTGTGATCACGGAAGAAGGCCGGATCGCAGCACCCGAGGTCGTTTTGGCAGGGGGAGCCTGGTCGTCGCTCTTTTTGCGCAACCATGGCATCAAGATCCCGCAGCTCTCCGTGCGGGAAAACGTAGCCGCCACGGATCCCCTGCCCGAGGTGCATGCTGGGGCGGCTGCCACGCGCCAGGTTGCTTTCCGCCGCAGAGCGGATGGCGGCTACACTTTAGCACCACCGGGCGCGCCGGAGCTGTTTATCGGACCGGATGCGTTCCGCGCTTTTCCAAAGTACTTGGCTCAGTTGCGCACAGATCCTTTTGGACAGAGGTTTTTGCCTTTTGCACCCAAAGGATTTCCTGATGCATGGAGCACAGCGCGCCGCTGGCAGGCCGATGAAACGACACCCTTTGAAAAGATGCGCATTCTGGATCCTGCCCCCAATCGCCGCAAGATCGAGAAGATGGTCGAGGATTTCGGGGCGTTATTCCCTCAGCTGCCGCACGTGCGCTTGAAAGAGGTTTGGGCCGGCATGATCGATACGATGCCCGATCTGGTGCCAGTGGTGGACAGGGCCTTAAGCTTGCCCGGCCTCACAATTGGAACTGGGATGTCAGGCCATGGGTTTGGTATCGGTCCTGCGATGGGTCGTGTGCTGGCCGCGCTCGCCACTGGGGATCCAGTGGGGCATGATTTGCAGCGATTTCGCCTAACACGCTTTGTCGATGGCAGCCCAATGCTGCCGGGACCAAACGTTTAGAAGTTCCAGCGATAAAAAAGCCCGCTCAAATTAAAATAACGCCGCGGTGACCAAACCGCGGCGTTATCATTGCACACACTCATTACAAACAACGCCGCACACTTGGCGCTGTCAAATACTGGACTTACTCGGCAGTGACTTTTGTGAAGTAACCAGCGATGGCTTTCGTCACTGGATCGGCTTGCATCGCCCAACCAATGGTTTGCTCCATCTTGGTTCCTTCGCGGAAGCTTTCAACGCGCTCCCCGTAAGCCTCTGCGCCGTCTGAGGCCAAAGTGTAGGCCTTAAACAACATGAACACGCCAACAAAAAACAAGATACCAAGTACAGGGCTTTCGCCCGATTTACGGCGTGACCGTGCGACGACAATACCATCGTGATTAACGGAACTCATAACACCACGCTTCACACCAGAAGCCTTTGACCGACGCTTATGCTTGCGCTGAAGCTGCATCATTGACTTGCTGAAATCTTCCGAAGCGTAACTCATAACTAACTCTCTTTATCCGTGGTTTCACTATCTGTGCGTCCAGTGAGCGTAAATTTACCGTGAATTGCGGCGAGAATGCGGCGGTTTGGTAATTTGACGTTAATTCAGCGTGAATTTTAGCGGAATTTTTGAAGAGTCAGTGTGCTCCATTCACCAATGTCGTCTCTGTGCAGCAGATCGTATCCGAACTGTGCAAAATGAACCAAAATTGGCGCGGCTTGGGCGTGAAGAATACCCGACAAAATAACGAATCCTTGCGGTTGAGTCGCCTTTGAAATGGAATCGGCCAGCCCCATTAACGGTCCCATAAGAATATTTGCGAAGATCAACTGGTAGGGAGCGCCCTCAGCAAGCGCTGGATCTGCAAAGCCATCCGCCACCACGCACGTCACCTGGCCTTCCAACCCATTGGCCAAGACATTTGCACGTGCCACATCCACGGCCATCGGATCGATATCGCTGGCAATGGGGGTATTCCCCCAGGTTTTTGCTGCCGCCATGGCCAAAACGGCTGTCCCACAGCCCAGATCGAGCACCGAGGAGGCTTTCAGGCCGTCCTCCACCAAACGGTCCAGAGCTGTTAGGCAACCCAGTGTTGTTCCGTGGTGGCCCGTGCCAAATGCCATCGAGGCCTCAATAAGAAGAGGTATTTTGTCTTCGGGCACCAGATCGGCATCATGTGACCCATATACATAGAAGCGCCCGGCCTCGACGGGCGCGAGTTCGCGTTTGACGTGCGCCACCCAGTCGATGTCAGGCACTTCCGAGATGGAAAAGGGCTTTGCATCAAAGGCAGCAGTAAGGATCGCAAGCTGAGCGTCATCGGGACGCTCTAAATAATAGCCGCCCACTTCCCAAAGACCTGAGCCGTCTTCAACTTCGAAAACGCCCACGCCTGTTGGGGCTGGATCCATGCCTTCGAGCGCCTGCCCGAGGCGTTCAGCCGGGTTTTTGCCAACTAACGTGGTTAATGCAGTATATGTAACAGCCATGGTGCGGGGTCCTAACTTAGTGCCCCCGCGCCTAGCTTGGCCTGCGCCGGCGTTCAAGTCGAGGCGCAGCGCGGCTGAGATAAATTGACCTTAGGCTTGAAGACCAATCGGGCAGCTCACGCCTGTTCCACCGATCCCGCAGTAGCCCGATGGGTTCTTGGCCAGATACTGCTGATGATAGTCTTCCGCCATATAAAAGGTCGGGGCCGCGAGAATTTCAGTGGTGATTGCGCCAAAGCCTTTTCGCATCAAACGGTGCTGGAAGAGCGCCTTCGACATCTCAGCCGCTTCTTTTTGAGCAGGCGTGCTATAATAGATGCCAGAGCGATACTGGGTGCCAATGTCATTGCCTTGGCGCATGCCTTGGGTTGGGTCATGGCCTTCCCAAAAGGTCTGTAGGAGGGTCTCGTATGTGATCTTGGTTGGATCATAGACGACGCGCACCACTTCGTTGTGTCCGGTTTGGCCGGTGCAAATCTCCTCATAGGTGGCGTTGGGTGTATAACCCCCCGCGTACCCCACCATGGTGAGAACCACGCCTTCAAGCCCCCAAAACATCCGCTCTACGCCCCAGAAACAGCCCATCCCAAAGACAGCGACCTCATGGCCCTCAGGCACGTCTAAGCTTAGCGGTGCGCCAATTACAAAATGCGTGTCTGCCGAAGGGATGGGCGCGCTACGCCCCGGCAGAGCCTTTTCCGCCGTAACCATTTCAGTCTTCTTGCGTTGAAAGAGCATCATAGGCCTTGGTCTCCGAGCGATAAATCTGATGATGTGAATATAGGAAGACTAAGACGCCACGACCATAGGCTTGGAGAAAATCGTTTCGCGTCCCTCTTGCGGGTGCCGAGGGATCAAGAGCGCCAAGACAAACGAAATGCTCGCCATGGCGGCTGCCAGCAGGAAAACCATTCCAGGGGCTGAAAGCCACAGATAGCCCAAAAGGGCCGGCAAAAACACCGCAGCAATATGATTGATCGTAAAGGCAACGGCAGCTGTTGGGGCAATATCAGCCGGATCGGCGATCTTTTGGAAATAGGTTTTGAGCGCCAAAGCCAGGCTGAAAAAGATATGGTCTATGACGTAAAGCGCGAGCGCCAGCGTGAGCCCCCAGCCCAAGTAATAAATGCCCGCATAAGCGAGAAAGACCGACACAAGGCCCAGATACTCAAAGCCCAGCGTGTTACGTTCACCGAAATACGAAACGATCTTTCCTAAAAGGGGCCCAAGCACCATATTCACGAGGAGTGTCACGAGCAACAAACCTGTCAGCGCATGCACCTCCATGCCAAAACGCTCCACCATCATGAAAGCTGCGAACACCACAAAGATTTGGCGGCGGGCACCTGCCATAAATTGCAGCGCATAGTAGAGCCAATAGCGCTTGCGCAGCACAAACTCCTTGCGCTGAGGGGTTGGGGCTTCAAACTGAGGATAGGCGATATATGCAAACACTGCGAGAGCTGCGCATATCCCGCCCACCCCGAAATAAACGCCGTTGTAAGTGAACCCCAGGGGCTCCCACAGAAAACTGATGGCTGCATAGACCACAAGCGTCGCACCCGACCCGATCGAGATCAACCATCCTAAAGCAACCGGTGCGCGGTCTTTGTCGAGCCATTGTAACTGCAAGCTTTGGTTGACGGTCTCGTAATAGTGAAACCCAACCGAACTGAGGAATGTGATGAACAACAGTCCCTCAAAGGACGGGAACCAAGCGGTTATGGCTGTTGCCACCCCAAGCAAGATCAATGAGACAAGGCCCAAAACTTGCTCGCGCATCAAAAAGAGAACAAGGATAACGCCGATGGCCAAAAAGCCCGGGATTTCGCGCACCGAGTGGAGCCAGCCAATGTCGGCCCCATCGAAATCCGCAACCTCTACGACAAAATTGTTCAAAAGCGCTGACCAGCCGTTAAACGCCACCGGCATCGCAATGGCCATAATGATCAACAACGCTAAGGGGCGCCGCCAAGCCGGCAAGGCTTCAGCGTCTTTGAGAGACATTCGGAGCATGCCACGCCCCTAGCCGGTTTGCTGCGCGATGGGAAGTGTTAGGATATGAGTATTTTCGCCAAGAAAAAGGGACTATGGAGCATTCCACATTTAGCGCCTTGATATCATACGGCTGCCGCGAGCCTTTGCTTTAAGCCTGTAACCCACCGCGGGTGCGGTCTTTTTCTTGGTAAAAATACTCAATAAAAACTTTGTGGATCAATATCGACCGACAATCGCAAATTTGTAGGCAGTCTAAATTGCCCGATCCAAGCCGCCAGCGCGGGTTGGAGCGCTGTTCCTTTATCGGCTTTGACCAGAAGCCTTACACGGTGACGCCCCCGAATGCGTGCAATCGGGGCAGGTGCCGGCCCGAAAACCTGAGCCCCTACCTGTCTGATCGGCCCATCGTTGCGCGCCATCGCAGCCCCAAGATCAAAGACCTCTTGAATGTCTGGTGAGCTCAACACGATCCCCGCCATACGCCCGTAGGGGGGCACCCCAGCATGCTCGCGTTGCAGCGCTTCTTGGGCCCAAAACTCTTCTTCGTCATCCGACAAGATCGCGCGGATCACAGGATGCTCCGGCTGATAGGTTTGTAAGAGCGCAAGGCCTGGGGTCTCGGCCCGACCTGCACGCCCAGCAACTTGGCGCATAAGTTGAAATGTGCGTTCAGCGGCCCGCAAATCTGACCCCTGCAATCCAAGATCAGCGTCGATTACTCCCACGAGAGTGAGCAGAGGAAAGTTATGGCCTTTGGCGACGAGCTGGGTCCCAATGATAATATCGGCTTCACCAGCCGCGATCTCTTCGATTTGAGCTTTCATGGCGCGCGCCGTCCCAAAGAGGTCCGAAGACAGTGTTGCAACCCTTGCGCTTTCAAAAAGGGCTACAGCTTCTTCGGTCAATCTTTCCACGCCAGGCCCGACGGGGGCTAGCCGATCTTCGGCGGCACAAGATGGGCAGACCTCCGGTATCGGCGTTGTTTCTCCGCATTGATGGCACATGAGCCGTTTGAGAAATCGGTGCTCAACCATCCGTGCGTCGCACTCCGAACACCCCACTTGGTGGCCACAGGCCCGACAGATCGTGACGGGCGCATAGCCACGGCGATTGATGAACAAGAGCGATTGCTCACCTTTTTCCACTCTGGATCTGACTTCTGCGGCGAGGGCGTCTGAGATCCAACGATTTGAGGGTAGCGCTTCTGCGCGCATATCGACCGCGCGCATCTGGGGCATGACAGCTGCGCCGAACCGGGCGGTGAGGGTCAAACGCTCGTATTTTCCTGCTTGTGCATTGGCCCAACTTTCGAGTGAAGGCGTGGCAGAGGCCAGGATCACCTGAGCGCTGATCTGGCTGGCGCGTAGCACGGCCATATCGCGCGCGTTATACAAAACACCGTCTTCTTGTTTGTAAGAAGTGTCGTGTTCTTCATCGACGACCACAAGCCCAAGATCGCGGTAGGGCAAGAACAAAGCGGACCGGGCGCCAACCACAAGCTGCGCGCCTCCTTCGCTCACCATTTTCCAACAGCGTCGACGCTCAGTCATGGTCACGCCGGAATGCCACTCAGCTGGGCGCGCGCCAAAGCGGGCCTCCACACGTGTGAGAAATTCAGCCGTGAGCGCAATTTCTGGCAACAGAACCAAAGCCTGCCGACCTCGTAAGAGCGTGGCAGCCACGGCCTCCAGGTAAACCTCTGTTTTGCCTGAGCCGGTCACGCCCTTGAGCAATGTGGTGCCGTAGCGCTCCGCATTCACGTTTTCAACAAGACGATCGACTGCCTGCTGTTGACCTTCTGATAGGGATTTGCCCGGCAAAGTGGGATCGAGTTTCGGATAGGGGAGATCGCGAGGCGTATCCTCCTCTAGCACCGTACCAAAAGGAATAAGGCCTTTGACAACTTGGCTCGTCACCCCGGCCATGTCCGCCACCTCGCCCAAGGTGAACGACAGGCCTTCGTATTCTTCGAGGACGGCGATGACCTTTGCGCGTGCATCGGTCATGCGGGGGGGCTGATTGGACCCAAGCCGATACACTTTACGCATGGAGGGTGGATCGCCCAAACCCGGTGAGCGTGTGGCCAAGCGCAACATGGCGGGCAATGGTGTGAGTGTATAGTCTGCGGCCCGGGTTAGGAACTGGCGCATTTCTTGGCGCATGGGCACGACATCAAGCACGCGGATCACGGCACGCAGCTTTTGAGCTGCAAAATCCCCTGCACCGGGTCCCCAGACCACACCAATGACTTTGCGAGGCCCGAGCGGCACTTCCACATAGGCCCCAAGCGTGCAGCCGCCTTCGGGCGCTTTGTAGTCGAGCACGCGATCCAGAGGCTGGAGCGTGAGTATGCCGACACGATCCCCTTCGTGGAAAAACTCTGTTAGCGCCAACATTCTCCTCCCGGGAGGGGTTTCAGGCTTTCTCAAACTGAGGTAATCGTTTCGCAACCAAAGGCCAAGATGCCCTGAAGGAGATACCTATGAAGTTCTTTGTTGATACAGCCGAAATTGACGCGATTGCCGAGCTCAATGACCTGGGTATGGTGGATGGGGTTACAACGAACCCCTCGCTCATTTTGAAATCCGGCCGCGACATTTTGGAAGTGACCAAAGAAATCTGCGATTTGGTTGATGGGCCTGTCAGCGCCGAAGTGGTTGCAACCAAAGCCGAGGATATGATTGCCGAAGGCCGCAAGCTCGCGGAGATTGCAGAGAATATTACCGTGAAGCTGCCTCTCACCTGGGACGGCCTTAAAGCGTGTAAAACGCTCTCCGGTGAAGGAAAAATGGTAAACGTCACTTTGTGCTTTTCGGCCAACCAAGCGCTTTTGGCCGCCAAAGCGGGTGCGACATTCATCTCTCCTTTTGTGGGACGCTTGGACGACATTAACATCGACGGCATGGAGCTGATCGAAGACATTCGCACAATCTACGACAACTACGCGTTTGATACTGAAATTCTCGTGGCTTCGATCCGCACGATTAACCACGTGCTCGAAAGCGCGCGCATTGGTGCGGATGTGATCACAGCTCCTCCCGGTGTCATCAAAAAGCTGGCCGATCACCCACTCACAGACAAAGGTCTGGAGCAGTTCTTGGCAGATTGGGCCAAAACGGGTCAAAATATCCTCTAGAGACCTTGATGCATAAACACAGCTCGGCGCGCGGACTGCGTGCTGAACTGTTTTTTCGATCCCATGCATTTTAATCGAATTTGTACTTTGCCGCGTGAAACATCCCTCTCCCTACCGCCCTTCATTGTTGGGCGATTCCCTGAACAAAACTTAAATCCGCGCATTGTCTTTCGTTAAAATTATTATGACTGCGCACACTACAGCCCCGAATTGGTTTGTCCTTTCACCAAGCCGTACCGACCCCCTGTCGTTTTACTGAATTCTATGCTAAACATCGCGATATCGAGCAAAAAACGGGCAAAGACCTGGCTATGAACAGTGAACAAATTGAAAAAATAGACGCGCAACTGCGTGAAAGCATCCTCGAAGCCCCTGAGCTGATTTTAGAGGACGCCGATCTCATGCGCGCGCTTGTTGCGGCCAATGAAACAGCAAGCGGCACCAATGTGGTGGATCTGCGTGGCGCGGCCATGCATCGGCTAGAAAACCGGCTTGATCGCCTTGAAGACACGCACCGCTCTGTGATTGCCGCGGCCTATGAGAACCTCGCAGGCACCAATCAAGTGCATCGTGCTACGCTGAAAATGCTGGATCCGGTCACTTTCGAAGAATTTTTGCAAAACCTCTCCGGCGAAGTGGCCCAGATTTTACGTGTCGACGTGATGCGCCTCGTCATGGAGGCTCAAAACGCGGACGAAGATCCTGCTGCTTTGCGCCTCAAAACACTGCTGAGTGTCGTGCCAGAGGGGTTTGTGCGCTCTTACCTCAAACAGTCGCGCCCCGTGGGAGACCGCCAAGTGCTTTTGCGGCAAGTGACCCCTGATGAAGAGCGTATTTACGGCGAGGCAACAAGCAGCATTCGCTCTGAGGCCTGTTTGCTCATTGATCTTGGACCAGGCCGGTTGCCCGCAATGTTGGTGATGGGATCCGAAGATCCACATCTCTTCCGTCCGAACCACGGCGCTGATCTATTGAACTTCTTTGCAGGCGTTCTTGAGCGGTCTTTGCGCCGCTGGCTCGCGTGAGTGTTGCCAGCGCAGCTGCCACCTCTGCGCTGTCTCAATTTCTCGACCATCAACGCGCCCTACACGACGCGTCTCCCAACACGCTCACGGCTTATCAAACCGATATTTTAAGCTTTCTCAGCTTCATGACGCTTCACAAAGGTCAGACCCAAGGGTTGGGGGCCTTAGCGCAATTGAGTGTGAGCGACATGCGCGCCTGGATGGCCCATGAACGCGGACGCGGCCTCGCAGCGCGCTCGCTCGCCCGATCCCTGTCTGCAGTAAAGAGCTTTTATCGATGGCTTGCGGAACGCGAGGGGTTTGAACCCACAGCCGTTCTATCAACCCGCGCGCCGAAGTTTCAAAACAAGCTGCCTCGACCGCTTGCAGAAGAAGCCGCCAAAGCCGTGTTGGCAACGGTCGACCTTCAAAGCCGAACGCCCTGGGTTGCGGCCCGGGACACCGCTGTTGTGACACTCCTCTATGGCTGCGGTTTGCGGATATCAGAAGCCTTGGGGTTGCGAGGTGCGGACGTCCCGTTGCCCGAAAGCCTTCGGATCTTAGGAAAAGGCGGCAAAGAGCGCATTGTGCCTGTATTGCCCGCCGCGCGCGACGCGGTAGCCGCCTATCTCAAGCTCAGCCCCTTTGAACTTGATCCCGACGCCCCTTTGTTTCGCGGCAAACGGGGCGGCGCCTTGAACCCACGTGTCATTCAGAAAGTTATGGAGCAATGTCGCTTGCAGTTGGGCCTGCCAGCCTCCGCCACACCTCATGCGATGCGTCACAGCTTTGCGACGCACTTGCTGAGTGCCGGGGGTGATCTGCGCGCGATCCAGGAGCTTTTGGGCCATGCTTCCCTGAGCACGACCCAAGCCTATACCGCGGTCGACACAGCACGATTGATGGAAGTCTACGACGCAGCCCACCCCAAAGCCAAAGGCTGAGGCCTATATGCTCTTAAGAAAAGGCAATCTAGGATCATGGTTACATCTGTTGTTCCGCATGATCCCAACTGGAAACGCGCCTTTGATGAAGAAGCCTATGCTCTTAAGGCGGCTTTGAACCCACTAGAGATCACGCTTCACCATATTGGAAGTACGGCTATTGAGGGGATTTTGGCCAAACCCATCATCGACCTTCTGGGGGTCGTACAGAATTTCATCTCTTTAGACGCTGCAACTCAGGCCATGACAGAGCTTGGCTATAACGTCATGGGCGAATACGGCATCGAAAGCCGGCGGTATTTTCGAAAAATAAACGAGCAAGGCCTGCGCACACATCATCTGCATGTTTATCAGCAAGGCTCTCCGCACATTGTCCGGCATATCGCCTTTCGGGACTACCTATGCGCCCACCCCGATATTGCGCGGGACTATTCGAGCTTGAAAGCTCAACTCACGGAGGAGCCGAAAAAAGAGGCTGGGGCGGAAGGGCAATCTTTAGCTTGGGAAAACTACCTGGATGGTAAAGACCCCTTTATCCAAAGAGTGCAAGGGCAAGCGATTGCCTGGGCAAAACGGCAAAAAGACCAATAACAAATAGGCCTTTTGAGGCATTCTCCTTGTGCCCAGCGTTCAAAACCCGCACAAGCCAAGCATGGCTCCTAAAGTGCGCGCGTATTCTGTCCATTTATTGACTGCCTCAGGTGCCGTTTTCGCCATGCTGGCATTGATCTCTGCCGTTTGGGAAGATTGGGCGACGATGTTTTTATGGCTCTTGGTCGCGCTCATCGTCGATGGCATCGATGGACCTTTGGCGCGAAAATACGACGTCACGACAAATGCCCCGCGTGTGGACGGTGCGCTTTTGGACCTGATCATCGACTATCTCACTTACGTGTTCATCCCAGCCTATGCGATCTTTTGGTCTGAGCTTTTGCCCGGCTGGATGGGATGGACTGCGCTCATCGCAATCATCTTCGCTTCAGCGCTCTATTTCGCAGACACAAGCATGAAAACGGATGACTATAGCTTTTCGGGCTTTCCAGGCTGCTGGAATATGCTGGCCGTCGTCTTTTTTGCCACCATGTACACGCCGGCAGAAGGATGGCAGGCCTGGTTTGCGCTCCTTTTGATTTTGGCGCTCTGCCCCGCCATGTTTTTACCGCTACGCTTTGTGCACCCTACCCGCACCAAACGCTGGCGGCCACTCACGCTGACCATATCCATCCTCTGGGTGATCTTTGCAGGTCTCGCGGCCTGGCACAGCTTCGATCTTCCCCTGCCGAATCAAATCGGCCTGGTCACCACGAGCCTGTACCTGCTCCTGGCAGGCATCGCACAGCAAGTGATCCCTGAAAAAGCGGCCTGAGCCCCGCCCATTGCTTTTTTTTTGCAAAAATACTCAAAAAGCGCGCAGCGCATAAAAAAGACGGCACCCGCCAGGGTGCCGCCAATTCTTAAAAAAGCGCTTTGCTTACTTATAGCTGAAGAACTTGAATTTTGGGTCGTCTTCCGGGCTCACATTCACATCGATCATGTCTTTCATACCCCAGTTCAGCACCTGGTGGTGGATCGGGATGTAAAGCTGCTCAGCTTGAACCGTTTCCCAGATCTTCGCAATCGCCGCATTCCGCGCATCAAGATCCGTCTCTGAAGCCAGACCCACAATCAGAGCATCTGTTGCTGCGTCTGAGAAGGCTGTGCCGTTCCAAGACCCACGATCTCCACCGCGCGTGTGCACGAGAAAGTTGAAGATGTATTCGCTGTCATAGGTCGGAACACCCCAACCGAGCATATAGAAGTCGGTTGTGCCGTTTTGGATCAGCGGGAAGTGCTGCGCTTTGGGCTGCGCGTTTAGGTTCACTTTCACGCCGATCTGACCCAGCATACCAACAGCCGCCTGGCAAATGCCTTCGTCGTTGATGTAGCGATCATTGGGGCAATCAAGCTGGATCGAGAAGCCATCACCGTAGCCTGCTTCCGCCATCAGCATTTTGGCCTTGGCTACATCTGTGCTGGAGGCCCCGTCCATCTCAGCTGTCCAGCCGTTCACGAAGGGCGGTGCGATCATGCCGGCGGGTTGAGACTGGCCGCGCATCACAATCTGTTGGATCGCATCGCGGTTAATCGCCATGGACATCGCTTGACGCACGCGCAGATCGCCCAGTGGGTTCGCGCCTTCCACGTCGTCGTTCTCGATGTCATCAAGGCCAGAGCGCATCCCGAAGAAGATCACCCGGTTTTGGGCGGCTGTGCGCACGTCCAAGCCATCAGCCGCATCCACCCGGCCCAAGTCTTGCACCGGAACGTCTTGGATGAAGTCTACTTCGCCTGAAAGCAAAGCGGCAACGCGCGTCGCGGAGTTCTGGATCGGCGTGTAAATGATCTCGCTCACTTCCAGTGGGAACGCGCCAACACCCCAATACTCGCCATTGGCAGCCAAAACTGTGCGCACGTCAGGCTCACGGCTCATCAGCTTGTAGGGCCCTGTGCCCATGGCATTGGTGGCTGCAAAGGTTGTCTCACCATTGGCGATGTCTTGTACCTTGGTCACGCCGTTTGCTTCGGTCCAGCCTTTGTCCATGATGAAAAGGTTAGTGAAGTTGTTGGGCAGAAGTGGGTTTGGACCATCGGTCACAAACTCTACGGTCATATCGCCCACAGCCCGGATCTCTGTGATCGAGGTCAAAAGCTCTTTCATCGCAGAGGTTTCAGACTTCGCACGGTTGAACGAGAACACAACGTCCTCTGCCGTCATCGCGGAGCCATCGTGGAAGGTCACGCCTTCGCGCAGGTTAAAGACCCAAACATTTGGATCATCTGCACTTGGGCCCCAATCTGTTGCCAAAGCAGGCTGAATAGCGCCGGTCATATCGCGAATGATCAGGGGCTCATAGATTTGGTGCGCGAGCGTATGGGTCGGACCTTCGTTTTGAGCGTGTGGGTCCAGTGTCAGGCTGTCGCCCGCACGCGCCCAGCGCAGGGTCTCAGCTGAGGCCAACGAGGTGCTCGCCAGCAATGCAGCCGCAAATAGCGCGGTGGTGGTTTTCATGAAATCACTCCCTTTTGGTTATACCTTGAGTGTTCGCGAAAAATCACAAATTGCAAGACCTGCCCTGAGGTTGTCTTGGCTTGCGTCAAAAAACTTTCGCATCAAAAGCCTACCGCTTACCTTTTGCGCATCGCTCGGGTATGGGAAGTCAATTCTCGTGCGACAGGGGAGAGTGAGAATGAAAAATGCAGCCGTCATCTTAGGCATTGTGGGTGGGATCATGGGCATGATCACAGGCTTTTTCGTATACGGTTGGGTGGAGTTCTTGGGCTGGTTTCAGTCGGAGGTCGACCAAGATGTTTTTGATGGGCCTGCCAATCCTCTGCGCCTTCAGATCATCGGAATTGGCTCTCCCGTCTTGGCGATCGCTGGCGGCGCAATGGCGAACCCGCGCCCAGCCATCGGGGCAATCCTCTTGGTGGCTTCTGTTGCGGGGATGATCTGGGCTTTCGGCTTTGGAGTGTTCACCATCTTCCCAATTGTGATGACGGGGCTGGCGGCGCTTTTTGCTCTGTTTGGTTTGGCCACAAAAGAGCCTGGCACGCTTTAAGCCCGTCAAACGCGTCCGCTGGGGCTATTTCTGCCCCATTTTTTCAAGCCATTGAGTGAGTCGGCCAAAGGGTTCCTAATGGCTCTTACAACGCGTATTGTCCGTAAATCTGGTTAATTTCACTCAATCAATTGTCTTATTTTTGGAAAAACAGCGTCTTTTTCCCTGATTTTGGCTCTTTGCACTTTGTGAGTTTTTGAGCGGATTTTCCCCCTTTCCTTACGGTTTTTTAGAAAAGCCGCGAAATTCAGTGAGATCGCGGCTGCGCACTTAGGGACGCATTTTTGAGAATGCGGCAAAACCAAGGCAATTGTTCCTTTTTCCGCCATATTTCGCTCTTAGCACATGTGGCCAGTAGTTTGTAAAAGGTGATCGCGTCATGGCTTTGCGCCCGTTCTTTCAGTCTCAGTCTTTGATAAACGCATCGAAATCCTTCCGCGCAAATCAAGACGGTGGGCTCACCTATTTCTCACTTGTGATCTTCTTTGTGACTATCCTGATGGCCGGGATGGCCGTGGATTTCATGCATCTCGAGACCCAACGGTATAAAATTCAGTCGGTTGCGGATGCTGCCGCTTTGGCGGCTGCAGATGTGCAAAACGAACAGGGCCCCAACGAGGTTATCACCGCTTATTTCGAAGCGGCGGGCATCGAGCACATTGATCGCCAAGTGCGGATCACTCAGACAGACAGCTTGCGGGAAGTTCGGGTTCTAACAGAGATCGAAACTCCAACTTTCTTTATGAGCCTGGGCCAAAAACCCATCACAAAGCTGGAATCGCCCGTTGTGGCTGCGGCCATGGAATATACGGGCAATGTTGAGATTTCGCTCGTCGTGGATGTTTCGGCCTCTATGACCACGCGCAAAATGCGTGCGTTGCGCAGGGCCTCTTCCGAATTTGTCGACATTGTTTTGGACGGCAATTCAGACGACTCCAAAACCACCCTCAATTTCGTGGCCTACAACAGGACAGTTGTCGCCGGCGACAAGCTCTTGTCGCGTCTCAACGCAAACGGGAGCCAAGTTTGGCCAGGGCTCGACAGCCGCACAAGCTTCCTGCCAGGCGCAAAGCGCAGCTATTCCACGGAACAAAATGATGCGACCTGTATTCGCTGGTATGACCAAGACATGACCACCACCACGCTCACGCCCTCGCAACCGCTTGAGCGCGTGGCCCATTTTGGCTGGCGTCCCTCGGGCAATCTCCCGCCCATTCCAGAACGCCGCTGGTGCATCTTTGACCGCAATGAAATCCAGCTGATGCAAACCGATGCAGGCAGCCTCAAGCGCTACATCAACGACGAAAGCGCCTTTAACGCCACAGGGGGCACAGCCATTGATGTGGGCGTGAAATGGGGCGCATCGCTCTTGGATCCGTCCTTTCGGCCGGTTGTAACGAATATGATCGCAACGGGCGATCTATCCGCGGATGCCACGAGCCGCCCCGCCCCCTTTAAGGCCGACCAGCCGCAAGGCGAAGAAACGGTCAAAGCGCTCGTTTTGATGACCGATGGCCAAAACAACCGTGGGCGGGACCTTAAGGATCAGTACAAACGCGGGCTGTCCAACATTTGGTATTCACACCGCGCTGGCGGCACCTCAGGGGCCGCACGCAATGCCTCTGGCTACTATGTGTTCTTGCCGCATCATGGTGGGCGGCCCTGGTACCGGCCTGCCTCAGGCTCTTATCACACGTTTGAAGAGCTGCCCGGCTATGTGGCCCCACCACCGCCGCCCGTTCCAGACGCAGACGGCAACATGCCCCCGCCCCTGCCACCCCATAACCCTTGGTATCACGTCGATGTTGCGCAAATGGATTGGCAAGAGGTTTGGCGCTATTGGACAACCATCGATGCTGCGCGCTTCTTTTACCAAGGCTCTTCCCCCAGCGAGTACCAACAAATGCGCGACGCCTGGTATTTCCCAGAAGACAACATCAAGCAGGACATACGCACGCGCATGATCTGCGACGCGGCGAAAGCCAAAGACATCGTGATCTTCACTGTGGCTTTTGAAGCGCCTGAGAATGGCGAACGTCTGATGCGGTACTGTGCGACCAGTTCGTCACATTACTTTGAGGCCAGTGGTGAGGGTTTGGAAGACGTCTTCGCGCGCATCGCAGCCTACACCCGTGTGCTGCGTTTGACACTCTAGAGAGCAGGCGATCGTTCCCGCCCTATTCGCGCACGTTTAAGGGCGCGCAGGAGCTCGTTCTAGATCGGAATGACGCCCGTAAACATCAGGTAGCCAATCCAAAACAACACCAAAATAATGGTCACGGGCCGTATCTTTCCCGCCTTCTTTGCGGTGCGCCGCAAAAGCATATCGGTTGTTGGAGAAGCTCCACCCAAATCGACCTGAGACATTTGCAATTGATAGGTCGCCATGTCGGTGTTGGGCGAGATCTGCTCGCCTGCTTTCGGCGCCAAAAAGGCCGCATCGATGGCAGCCGCATCGCGTTCGGGCTGTAAACGGCGTTCCATTGCATCTTTTGGAGCAGCAGCCACTTCTGGCCCCGCCTGTGCCGCAGGCGCAGCAGGGGCACTGGAGCCGCGCATGCGCGGCGCTGGTTTGCCTGCTTTTGGATTGTCAAACGCAGCCGCAATCCCCATTGGATCCGCCTGTGGATCCGGCTGTGGATCCGCTTGCGCTGGTTCACCAAAGCCATCTTCCAAGGCCTCTGGCGCCACCCTTGGCGGGGCCACGTCCTCCACAAGACGTAAGTGACTGGCCGCAGCAGGATTTCTTGGGGCTCGATTTGTCATGGCATGAGGCCCTACTGGGGACCAATGGCAGGAGTTTGGCCGAAGCGAGGCAAAGGCTAGAAGTTGGCGCTGGCGCAGGAAGATCCCGCGTGCCGCCCTTGCGCGCAAATGTCCCTTGGATGCGCCCTTGGCAAACACAAACAAAACAGCCAGGGTTTGCCCATGAAAGATTGGATCCCACCTCCAGAGGAAACGCGCCGCCCCCCGCATCACGTCATGCGGCTCGAGCGCATGGGCAAGAGCTTTCCAAGCCGCTTGAGCTTTCTGCGCACACTCTTGCGCCGTTTGGGAACCGAACAAGCCCGCGTCACAACCTCAACTTGGGAGATGGACGCGCAAGGCTACGGCCACGCTGTGCTGTCCGTCCCTTTGGGCGGGCAGACCTATTCGCTGATCGCCCTATCCCAGCCGCTCGACGCCAAAGACAGATCAGACCGCGTGATCGCAACCCAATGGGACGCCGCTTTTGGATTGGTCAAAGGAACACCAGACGCCGCAACGCTTGAGATGGTGCGCACCCAAGCACCTTTGCAAGAAGCTGGCCAGTTTGACGCGCGGGTTTTGGTTTTATCACGGGCCAATAAATCGGTGCGCTTGTGGGATCATTTGGTTGAGGCTTTGAAAAACGACCAAAGCCCGGATGAGACGCTGGTAGCGGATTGCGGCTACCTTATGCGCACCACCGCCGTTTACGGCAATGGCAAGTTTAACATCGCTGACCGGTTTGAATACGCACATAATTCAGGGCTCGAAGGCCCCTTCATGGCGGAGATGCTCACGGTCTATTTGATCCGGGCCTTTACGCATGCGCTGATTGAGCATGTGGCGCAAAAGCCTTTGCCGCGCGATCTCAAACGGCGCTTAGGTATTGGCAATGCCACGGGCCTCGGGATGGCACCGTTCCTCGTCTCGCATCCTGTGCTTTTGAACAATTGGGTCATGGCACGCGAAACCGCGCTCGCACGTGTGCTCGCTGTCTCGGAGCTCTCGAGAGACGAGATCGCAGAGCTGCAAAGGCTCTACGGTCAAGCGACAGATCACCTCGAAGCTTGGACCGTGCCAGATCCCGTGCGCATGGAGGAGATCAAAGCACTGCGCGCCGAATGGGCAGATTTTGGGTCCGCGTTTGAACAGGTCACAACGCCCAAGGCCCTCTATGAAGCCGCGGCGGGATATTCTGAAGAGTTGCAAGAACTGCTTGTCGCGCTTCTTTTGGAACCCTTTGGGCATCTGATCGACGGGCTTGAAGAGTGCATGGCCGATCCGCTCGGCGCGCCTCCGCTTGATCTGAGCCAAGATCTGCAGGGCGCAATCGCGCGCGATTGGGCTTGGGCCTTGCCGATTGACTTTAGCTCAGAGGCGGAGACCGCGCAGTTTTGGTACACTTCTGAGGAAAAGCGCGAGCCGCGCATCGGTCAAAGGTATTCGGAGCCAGGGGCCGAGCTCGAAAACCCGCTTGATATTGCGCGCCGCGTACAGGCCTTTGCCCAAGATCTGATGGCGCATCAGGGCGACCTGGAGGCCTGTTTGACAGCCGAGCCTGCGCATATGATGGCCGCAGAGCGCGTGGCGCTTCGTGCGCGCCTGCCCTACTCGGAAATTGAAGACAATCTCATCGCCGCTGGCACCCAGCCTATTGATATGTTGCGGTTCAAGCTGGCCTTCTTTGGCGCGACAGGCTTCGATCCCAAATCGGATCTCTGGACACGTATCACGCTTTATCAAGGCGCGCCCTTGGGCGACGAGTTGGGCCAATACGCGTGCCCCTGGTTACCTGTTTGAGAGCGCGTGTATGACACCCTATCAACAGGGCCATCTGCTGTCCTCTACTGGCCTCATCCAATGGGTTGAGCGCGCCGCACGCGGGGCGCGCATGCCGCCTGCGCAAGCACAGCACTTTGCCCGAGCTTGCCTCGCACATATCGTGGCGCGGCGCTCAGAGGCAGAGATTTTGCAAGCGCTTGAAACCTGGCAGGATCATGATTGTGTTTCCGCGCCGTTTCGCCCAGCAACTGGCAGCTCTGGGCTTGCCCAAAGCTACCGCGAGCGGCACGAGACGCCCCAGACGCGCGTTGCAGTGTCAAAAGATCTTGCAGAGGCACTCGAACGCTTTGCGTGCCGGACCTATGTGCCCGCCAGCCAAACCTCACGCGCAGGCGCGGGCGCTGGAGCCAACGACGATTAAACGCGCGCTTAGACGGCTTCAAACACCGGCTCAGCATATGTCACATCCGCCAAATAGAGCCCTTGCGGCGGGGACACTGGCCCACAGGCCGCGCGCTCTTTGGCCTCAAGGGCTGCTTTCACATCATCCGGGTCCCAGCTGCCCGCGCCGACGCGCTCCAAGGTGCCTACAAAGCTGCGCACTTGGTTGTGCAAAAACGAGCGCGCGGCGACATGGAAGCGAAACTCCGTACCACCTGGGAAATCCACTGCTTCAATATCGAGCCGATCGAGTGTTTTGACCGGGCTCAGCGCTTGACAGATTGTGCTGCGAAAGGTTGTGAAGTCGTGGTTGCCGATGAGATGTGCCGCACCTTTGCGCATCGCCTCAACGTCCAGCCCATGGCGCACATGCCAAACGCGCCCCATCTCCACCGTCATCGGCGCGCGGCGCGACACGAGCCGAAAGAGGTAGCGGCGCTGCAGTGCAGAAAAGCGCGCATGCCAATCCTCAGCCACTTCAACGCAAGCCACAATCGCCACAGGTTCGGGCTTCAGATGATAGTTCACGGCCTCCATCAGCCGAAAAGGATCCCAAGCCTTCACAATATCAACATGGGCCACTTGGCCCAATGCATGCACGCCCGTATCGGTCCGGCCTGCGGCTGCAATACGGTGCTCACCACCCGCCACGCGCGCCAAAGCCGCCTCAAAAGATCCCTGCACCGTGGGCAGGTCTATTTGGGTTTGCCAGCCTCGAAACGGCGCACCGATATATTCAATTTTGAAAGCATAGCGTGGCATATTCCCCGCACTAAACGAGGCACAGCTCAGTTGCAATCAGAGGCCCTGCGCCCCATGTTGCTGCCGAGAGAACGTGGGCTGGGAGCCAAATGTAAGATGATCCTGAATGACATCGCTGATGGCATCCTGCGCACCGTTGAGGGCGTAACCGACACGGTCACAAGCCCCTTTCAGCCCGCTGCCGTGCGCTTGGGCGTCACGGGACTAAGCCGGGCCGGGAAGACGGTGTTTATCACCTCGCTCATCGCCAATCTGCAAGACAGAGGCCGCATGCCCCAACTTGTCGGTGCGGCCACTGGGGCCATTGAAACGGCCTATTTGCAGCCTCAGCCCGACGATACCGTGCCGCGCTTTGATTATGAGGCCCATTTGGGAGATTTGACCTCCCCCACCCCCAATTGGCCCGACAGCACGCGGGCTGTGAGCCAGCTTAGGCTGTCGCTGAAAGTGAACCCCAAAGGGCTTTTGAGCGGCTTTACCGGGCCAAAAACAGTTCATCTCGATATCGTTGATTACCCGGGCGAATGGCTCCTTGATTTGGGTCTCATGGAGAAAAGCTATGCGGCGTGGTCACGTGATGTTTTGGAGCGCTTGGAAACCCGCAGCTCGGCGGAAGCCTATCGGGCGCTCCTGGCTGAAACAGACGCATCAGCCAAACACAGCGAACCCGTAGCCAAAGCCCTGGCCCAGAGCTTCACAGATTATTTGCATGCAGCCCGCAAAGACGGGTTTTACGATGTAACACCTGGCCGGTTTATTCTTCCTGGCGAAATGGAAGGCAGCCCGGTGCTGACCTTTGCGCCTTTGCCCGAGCTTTCCAGCCCAGGCCGGCGCACGCTCTACCGGGAAATGGAACGGCGGTTCGAGGCCTATAAGGCCCGCGTGGTAAAGCCGTTTTTTCGC
>JBCDCE010000030.1:0-48146 GCA_039182515.1 Pseudomonadota bacterium
CAAAAAAAGTGCCGGTGTTGTGGCGTGGTTCCAGCGTGGTACGGTTTTGAGCTGCGCGTAAATCATCGATGTCGCAAAGACCGTGGCCAAGCTTAAAGCACCGCCAATCCAGCCTAGAACCGTAATATGCGTGTCAAAGAAAACAGCGCCAAGTGCGTAGAGGCCCATACAGGCCAAAGCGCCGACGGCAAGCCATGCTTCACGGCTGAGCCAACTGGATTTCCATTGCGTAAAAGCTTTGAGCGCACGTTGTGGATTGCCCAAATGGAAGGTGGAGGACAAAAGCCCACCAACGGCCAAAGCAAAGCCAATAAAAAAGAAGGCAAATGCGGACCATCCAGTAGGTGAGGTCACGCCAAAGCCAAGCAAAGCGAGAAGGCCAAAGCCTGCGCCTGAGAGAACCGAAAAGAGAATGATTGAGGGGGCTGGGTGCATCTTTAGGTCTCCATCATAGCTTTTCGAGAGTTTTGTCGAGCCAGCCCAAAAGACCTTTTGGCCCATCAGCCACGGGTTCGAGAAGCGGAGCCAGAATATCGGTGGTGTCCTGGGTCGCGTCGGTTTTGAGGCGTGGGGGCAAGTATTTGTTTACAGGTTTAGTGCCTTGTTCGGGCATCAAATCCATACCGCCGCGTTCCGCCACAAGTTTGCTGACCTCAGAGGTTTCATCCCCCAAATCCCCAAAGTGACGAGCGCCTGCAGGACAGGTGCGCACACAGGCTGGCTTGCGGTCTTCTTCGGGCAGGTTTTCGTTGTAGATACGGTCCACACACAGGGTGCACTTTTTCATCACGCCCGCTGCTTGGTCTAGCTCGCGCGCACCATAAGGGCAGGCCCAAGCACAAAGCCCGCAGCCGATGCACGCGTCCTCATTTACAAGCACAATGCCATCTTCTTGGCGTTTGTAGCTGGCCCCCGTAGGGCAGACGGTCACGCAAGGCGCATCTTCGCAATGCAAACACGACTTGGGAAAGTGAATGAGTTGGGCGGCCTCATTTTCGGGCTTCACTTCATAAGAGTGCACGCGATTGAGGAAGGTACCGGATGGTTTTGCCCCATAGGGTTCTTGGTCGGAAAGCGGCACACCGTAGTTTTCGGTGTTCCAACCTTTGCAAGAGACCACGCAGGCATGGCAGCCCACGCAAGTATCTAGATCGATCACAAGACCGAGTTTCTTCTCGGTTGATGTCGGCAGCTGGGTCATCGGATGGCCTCGCTATGAGTATTTTTTACAAGGAAAAGGCCCATTATTTCACAGGTCCAAAAATGGGCGCGCTCTCGGCTTGGGAGGCGGCTTTTGAGATGCGGACTTTTAGATCGAACCACGCGGCCTGGCCGGTGATAGGATCAGAGTTGGCCCAGCGAAGGCCGTCCCCTTTGGCGGGCAAAAGCTCATGGATCAAGTGATTGAGCAAAAAGCCTTTGGTGGCTTCTGGAGCTTCAGTGTCGAGGGCCCAAGCGCCTTTGCGTTTGCCGATGGCGTTCCAGGTCCAGACGGTGTTTTCATTGAGCGCTGCCATATGGGCCACAGGCACGGTAATCGTGCCATGGGGCGAGGTCACCTCCGCCCAATCGCCATCCTCAAAGCCATTTTCCTCCCAGATCTTGGTGGGCACAAAGAGGGGGTTATGGCCGTGGATTTGGCGCAGCCAAGCGTTTTGACTGCCCCAGGAGTGATACATCGCCATGGGGCGCTGGGTGAGCGCTGTGACGGGATAGTCTTCCACTTTATTCTCTGGGCTGGTGTCATACCAAATGGGCAAGGGGCTCAAGGTGTCTTTGAGCCGCTCACGCAGATGATCAGGCGGTTGGATATGGCCTTTGCCTTCTGCGGCCGCTTGGAACTTGCGCATGGGCTCCACGTAGAGCTGGAAGATGTATGGCTGAGGCGCGTCATAGAAGGACATCTTCACAGCCCAGTCTTGATAGGCGGTGTTCCAGGGTTTGTAGTAAAGCGCTTCTTCCGGCACGTGTCCGATCCAAAAACCGCCGTTTTCGATGTATTTGTCGAGCTGATCGGGGTTGGCTTCACCGCGGCCCTCTGTGCTGCCATCAGCCGAGCGCCAGCCCGCGAGCGGACCCACGCCAGGGCGGCGGATGTGGTTGGTGATGTAATCGCCGTAGTCCGCGTATTTCTGGCTTCCGTCTTCATTTACGAAACCCGGCAGATTGAGACGCGCGCCCAGCTCGCAGAGCATGGATTGGAAGCCTTTCACATCGCGGTCAGGCTCTATCACAGGCCAGCGGATGGCGTCTGCGGCGGCATCTGCCTCGCAGATCGGGCGATCAAGGAGCGAGATGCAGTCGTGGCGTTCCAAATAGGTTGTATCCGGCAAGATCAGATCGGCGTAGGCCACCATCTCAGAGCTATAGGCGTCCGAATAGATGATCCGGGGGATTTTGTACTCGCCGTTGTCCTTCTTGTCGGTCAGCATGTCGATCACGCCGCGCGTATTCATCGACGAGTTCCACGACATATTGGCCATGTACATGAAGAGCGTATCGACCTCGTAGGGATCGCCCGCATAGGCATTGGAAATGACCATATGCATGAGCCCGTGGCTCGACATCGGGTTTTCCCAGGAGAAGGCTTTGTCGATGCGCGCGGGCGTGCCGTCTTCTTTGAGGCACAGGTCCTCTGGACCATGCGTAAAGCCGAGGTGCGGGCCGTCAAGCGGTTGGCCAGGCGTGACTTTGCAATGCGGCTTTGGATGCGCTGTGGAGGGCTTGGGGTAGGGCGGTTTGAACCGCATGCCGCCAGGCACCTCCACGGTGCCGAGGATGATTTGCAGCACATGCAGTGCACGGCAGGTTTGAAAGCCGTTGGCATGAGCGGAGATGCCGCGCATGGCGTGCATCGATACAGGACGGCCAATCATCTTTTCGTGCTTGTGGCCACGGAAATCCGTCCAGGGCTGATCAATCTCAATGGCTTGGTTGAAGGCCACGTCTGCCATATATGCAGCCAGTTTGCGGATCTGGCTGGCGGGGATGCCGCAGGTTTCAGCAACGGCCTCTGGCGCGTATTTCTCGTCCAGGTAGTCTTCTGCCATCTGCGCAAAGACGGTTGTGTGGGTCACGCCGTCTTTTTCTAAGGACCCAGCCAGGTTGGGCTCAACGCCGTGGGCATCAAAGGCCATCGGCTTGCGGGTTGCACGGTCCATCACAAGGGGTTTGCCGTCTGCATCACGCAAAAAGAGCCCGTACTCATCAGAGCTTTCATCCGCGTTGATCAAAACGGGCGCATTGGTGAAGCCTGCCAAATACTCCAAATCAATCTTGCCTGCTTTCATCAGGAGATGAATGAGCGATAGGATGAAGAGCCCGTCAGTGCCGGGCGTGATGCCAACCCAGTGATCAGCCACAGCATTATAGCCGGTGCGAATGGGGTTGACGGAGACGACCTTGGCGCCGCGCGCTTTGATCTTGCCGAGGCCCATTTTAATAGGGTTTGAATCGTGGTCCTCGGCCACACCGAAGAGCAGGAACATCTTGGTATAGTCCCAATCAGGTTGGCCAAATTCCCAGAAGGCCCCGCCCATGGTGTAGATGCCGGCCGCCGCCATGTTGACCGAGCAGAAGCCGCCGTGGGCAGCATAGTTGGGGGTGCCGAAAGACTGTGCCCAAAAGCTTGTGAAAGACTGCGATTGATCGCGGCCTGTGAAGAAGGCGAGCTTGGATTGATCCGTTTCGCGGATGGGCGCGAGCCAATCAGTGGCAATGGTCAGCGCCTCATCCCAAGAGATCTCTTCAAATTGGCCTGAGCCGCGTGGACCAACCCGCTTCATAGGCGCTCTCAGACGCGACGGTGCATTGACCTGCATGATGCCGGCTGAGCCTTTGGCGCAGAGCACACCCTGGTTTACCGGATGGTCGCGGTTGCCTTCGATATAGGCGACTTTACCCTCTTTCATGTGCACGTTGATGCCGCAGCGGCAGGCGCACATGTAACAGGTCGTTTTGCGGACCTCGTCACTAACTTTCGGGGATGTCTCTACAATAGGTTGCTGGAGCGTCATCTGGCCTCCCTGATTTGCACGAGGTTACGTCAAGATATGGATGCCACCTACAACGAAGGCGGCGATGAAAAGTGTTTCGGCGACGATGAAGGCAATGGCTGCGCCCCCCACCGACAGGACTTGTTTTAAGTTGGTCTTCATACCGACCGCGGCAATAGCAATCAGCAAAAGCCACCGCGACATTTGGCTCAAAAACTCGGTCAAACCGGCGGGCAAAGCGCCAAATGAATTGAGTGTCGCAAGGATCAAAAAGCCCACGACAAAGGAAGGCAGCAGCGGTGGCCTTTCTCCGTCTTTTGTCAGCTCGGCAAAGCGCCGGATGGCGAGCGACGCGATCAATACAACCGGCGCCAAAAGAGCCACTCGGATGAGTTTGACCAGTGTAGCGGTATCACCCGTTGCCTCTGAAACCGAAAACCCTGCGCCGACAACCTGTGCCACGTCATGGATGGTTCCGCCCAAAAAGACGCCGCCTTGGACGTGAGAATAGTCCAACGCCTGGGTCAGGATCGGATAGGCGATCATGGCAAATGTCGAGAGCACTGTGACACCCATCACCGTGAAGAGAAGGCGCTCTTCTGAGCGCTCGTCGCGGGGCAAAATGGCACTGATGGCCATGGCGGCAGAGGCGCCACAAATGGCTACAGACCCACCGGTGAGCAGTGCGAACCGCCATTTGGAGCCGAAAAGGCGGCAGGTTGCGAAGGCAAAGCCGATTGTGCACGCAACGGCCGCGATCACCATGGCAATCATTTCAAATCCCAATGAGGCGATCAGCCCAAAAGAGATCCGCACACCCAAGAGGGCCACACCAAGCCGCAAAAAGCCGCGTGCAGCATAGGAAATGCCGGGCACCGTCTTTCCTTCTTGGCCCAAGAAGCCGAGGGCGATGCCCAAGAGAAGCGCCAATAACATGGCGGGTGTCGCGTAGTGATCTGACAAAAACTGCGCTGTGATGGCGACAATCACCGAGATAGCGATGCCCGGAAACAGATCTTGGGCCTGCGATTGCAGGCGCTTGAAGCGGTCAGCGCGAAAGGGATTGGCATCAAGCAAAGAGGTCAGGTTCATGGTGGCTCCACGGCGGAAATGTCCACGTGGGGCGCAAATGAGGGCACTCATCGGCATCCCTCCTGCAAACCTGCGTATTTTGGTGAAAGGGGTTGCGGAATGGCGCTTTTGGATCTCACATGACCAGCGTGCGCAGGAGCGATACGAAGGCCAGTCCGATCAACAGAACCAGGCAGAAGGGGCGATAATAGGGAGCCCAACGTTCTGTGAAGAGAAGTTGGCCCAACATCACGCCCGCTGCTGTTGGTGCGGCGAAGACCAGCCCGCGCCAAAGCGCGAGGCCGTTCATGGTGCCGTAGCTGAGATGAGCGACCATCGAGAAGAAAGAGGTGGCGAAGAGAAAGATCACCAAAGTGGCGCGCATCACGTTTGCGGGGCGCTCTTGGGCAAGAACGTAAAGCGCGATTAGCATGCCGCCCGCGCCATTGAGCCCGGTGATGATGCCTGCCAAGAGGCCTGTTCCAGATGTGCCGGGTGTTGTGGCCAAAAACGGCATGCGAACCTTGGCCAGCTGCAAAGCTGCCAAACCGAGCAAAATAATCAGCGCGATGATCGAGGAGGTGAAGGCACTGATCGACGTGGTCACCGCCAGACCTAAAGGTGTGCCGATGGCGGAGCCAAGAACCAAGATGATTGCGATCCGACGATCCGCGTCTTTCCAGCCGTCGCGCACCATCAACAGCGAGGCAACGAGCTCGAGCCACCACAGCATTGGGATCAGTTCGACCGGTGGCAGGCGATAAATCGCGGTGGCCATCACCAAGGCTGAGAGCGCAAAACCCGAAAAGCCGCGCACCATTCCTGCCAAAAAGCACAGGATCGAGATGATGCTGAGGTCCATTGGGGACAGGGCTAGGGCGTCGAGCAAAAGGATAGGGCTCCGCTATAAGTATTTTTGGCCAAGAAAAACCTAAAGAAAAGCTTATGGACCTGGCCATGCTATTGGACCAACGTGATGGGCGCGTCCAAGTTGCGCAAGATGTCATCTTGGTCAGGGTGTCGCAACTTTAAAGCGGATTTGGGGTTAAGGCCTGGTGAACCCTTTTGAGGATCATGGGAAGGCAGGGCGCGAGCCTTTTGAAGGTTAGCGCCTCGCGCTATGTGCGGCTCAAGGAAGACCTTGGCAAGTGATGTTTGGCGGGATGCCAAATAGACGTGGCCACCGTCTGGTGCCGATAGGGCTGTGACGGTGGCCAACATTTTGATTATTCCGCGGCGTGCTGTGGAACCATGTCAGCAGGATCAATGCCGGCCACTTCCACAGGTTTTTTCATTGCGTCGCGACGGAACGGTTCGCCCAGCTCTTGGTTGATCATGGCTTCAATGAGCGTCGTTACGCCATTTTCCATCTGATCTTTGATGGCTTGGTTGAGCGCATCTGTGAGCTCATCCATGGTGCGGGCGACCACACCTTTGAGACCACAGGCATTTGCGATGCCTGCGTAGCTGACTTCCTCGTCAAGCTCTGTGCCCACGAAGTTGTCCTCAAACCACAGCGTGGAGTTGCGCTTTTCTGCACCCCACTGGTAGTTGCGGAACACGATCTGCGTGATGGCCGGCCAATCGCCGCGACCGATGGCTGTGAGCTCGTTCACCGCGATGCCAAAGGCGCCGTCACCCGCAAAGCCAACCACGGGCACATCTGGGCAGCCAATCTTTGCACCTGCAATCGATGGCAGACCGTAGCCGCAAGGGCCAAAGAGGCCAGGGGCTAGGTATTTGCGACCTTCGTCGAAGTCTGGATAGGCGTTGCCGATGGCGCAGTTGTTGCCGATGTCAGACGAGATGATTGCATTGCGGGGCAGAGCGGCGGTGATCGCACGCCAGGCCATACGGGGGCTCATCCAATCGGGCTTGGCGTCGCGCGCGCGCTCGTTCCAGGAGGTGCCTGGATCGTCGTCTTCATGGGTGAGCGAGGTCAGCTCTTGCGCCCAAGCAGATTTCTTCTGCGCAATATTGGCTTTGCGCTCAGCGCGGCCCGCATCGCCGGCTGTGTCAGAGAGCTGACGCGTGATGCCAGTGGCCACCTTCGCGGCGTCGCCCACGATGCTGACGGTGACTTTCTTTGTCAGGCCGATGCGGTCTGGGTTGATGTCCACTTGGATGATCGTGGCGTCTGTTGGCCAGTAATCCATGCCGTAACCTGGCAGCGTGGAGAAGGGGTTGAGGCGTGTGCCGAGAGCCAGAACAACGTCCGCCTCTTTGATCAATTCCATGCCTGCTTTGGAGCCGTTGTAGCCCAGAGGGCCTGCAAAGAGCGGGTGGTTGCCTGGGAAGGCGTCGTTGTGCTGGTAACCTACGCAAACCGGCGCATCGAGGCGCTCAGCCAGGGCCATAGAGGCGTCGATGCCGCCTTCAGAAAGAACAACGCCCGCGCCATTGAGGATCACAGGGTTTTTCGCGTTTGATAGGATTTCAGCCGCTTTTGAGACGGAGTTTTCACCACCTGAAGAGCGCTCAAAATCAATCGGGTCTGGGATCTCGATGTCGACCACTTGAGTCCAGAAGTCGCGTGGGATGTTGAGCTGTGCAGGGCCCGACAAGCGCTTGGCTTGAGAGATCACACGGGTCAGAACTTCGGCCACACGGGAGGGGTCTTTGACCTCTTCTTGATAGGCCACGCAGTCCGCAAAGAGGTTCATCTGAGGCATCTCTTGGAAGCCACCTTGACCGATGGTTTTGTTGGCCGCCTGGGGTGTGACCAACAAGCAAGGTGTGTGGTTCCAGTAGGCGGTTTTCACGGCTGTGACGAAGTTCGTGATGCCAGGGCCGTTTTGCGCGATCATCATGGACATTTTGCCAGTGGCGCGGGTGTAGCCATCCGACATGAAGCCTGCGGAGCCCTCGTGGGCGCAGTCCCAGAATTTGATGCCAGCTTTGGGGAACAAATCCGAAATTGGCATCATGGCAGACCCAATGATCCCAAAGGCATGTTGAATGCCATGGCGTTGCAGGACTTTTACGAAAGCTTCTTCGGTCGTCATCTTCATGATGAATGTCTCCTAATGAGGGGGCTTGTGTAGGGTATTACGAATATGAGGGGTTATGGTTTAGGGCCAGAATTTTAGGTAGCTAAGGCCAGTTTCACATTTTTGCGATTGTTCTCTCAATGCGACCAAGGCCCTCAGGTATTTGAGCCGCTGGAATTGAAGAATACGCCAATCTATAGAAGTTCTTTGGTGGCGATGGATTGCTAAAGAAAGGCGCGCCTGGCTCAATAAGTACTTTCTCCGGCTGAAGGTGCCGAGCCAGGTCGACCGTATCAATGTGCGCAGGGGCCTGCATCCAAACGCTAGAGCCCCCAAAGCGCCCTCTACCCGCAATTTTGAGCGAGGAAGCTGCGATGGTATCATCCAAAGCGACGCGTCTTTGGCGGAAGGCGGTGGCAATGCGCCGGTTCATAGCATCGAAATGCCCGAGGCTCAGAAAGTAAGCCACCGTGCGCTGCAAGAGCCCGGGTGGGTGGCGCAGCACGGCAGAGCGCAAGCGGCGCGCCTCTGCGATGAAATCAGGCGCACCCACAAGATAGCCAAGCCGAATGCCCGGAAAGAGCGATTTCGAAAAGGAGCCGACATAGATCACGCGCCCGGTGGTATCGAGCGATTTCAACGCGGGGCTGGGTGGTTTGAGAAAAGACATCTCAAACTCGTAGTCGTCCTCAACGATTAAGAAATCTTCATCGCCCGCGGCCTTCAACAAGGCTTTGCGCCGCTCAAGCGGCATCGTTCTTGTGGTTGGGCATTGGTGGCTGGGTGTCGTGAACACCACATCCGTATCGGGCGGCAAAGCATGGGGAGGCAAACCATCGCTGTCCACATTGATTGCAGAGACATGACACCGCGTGCCTGCGAGCAGATCGCGCAATGCTGGATAACAGGGGTTTTCAATGGCGGCCCGTCTGCGCTGGGTCAAAAGCAGCTGTGCCGCAAGCCAAAGCGCGTTTTGTGCGCCAAGCGTGATCAAGATCTCGTCCGGTCCCGCCTGAATGCCGCGCCGGGGCAGGGTGTGATCCGCGATAAATTGAACAAGACGCGCATCATCTTGGTCAAATTGGTCGGCGCTGATATCCTCAAAGTCCTTTGCTCCAAGCGCGCGGATCGCGCACAGCCGCCAGCTCGCGCGATCAAAAAGGGACTCATCTGCCTGGCCATAGATGAAAGGGTAATCGTAAGACCGCCAATCGCTCGGTTTGGAAAGCTGTACGCTTTCAGAGGTGCGCGTTGTCAGCTTGCGCCCCCAGTCGAAGTCTTCCGAGCGGGTCGCATTGGGTTGAAAACGCGGGGAGACTGGCGCGTTTTCGGAAATGTAATAGCCTGAGCGGTCGCGGGTTGTGATGTAGTCGTCTGCCAAAAGCTCTGTATAGGCGAGCGTGACTGTGATGCGGCTAATGCCCAGGTGTTTGGCCAAGCCGCGCGACGAAGGCAATTTTACGCCCGGCTGAAAGCGACCAGACAACACTCCGCGTGCCACTGTCTCACGGATCTGGAGCTGTTTCGTGCCTTCAGCGGCCGGATCCAGAAAGAAGGCCTCAGGTGGAATAGACATGGCAAGTGCTCAAGTGTGGCCGCGGTGTGGAATAGCTTATGGCCGTGAGAAAATTAGACGTTTGGCCAAGAGGGCTTGGGAATATTGTCGTGGAACCTGTTTGGGTTTCAAAAGCGCGATGGTGACACTTTATCTTAAATTGATCAAATGTAGCACCGCACATTTTAAAGATACCTTCACAGAATCGCCTAAGGATAAAGGGCGGTAGGGAGAGGGCCGCCGAGAGGTTAAATTAACTAAAAACCTCCCGTCGATTCCATCGAACTGGGCTTAGGAAAAGACGCGGGTCAGCGCCTCGTCGATACCGGCGCAAACGTGATCCAAATCGTCTTTCGTCGAGATCAAGGCTGGGCTCAGGCAAAGCGTGTTGTTGTAGCCATCAAAGCTGCGGTTTGTCGCTCCAATAACAATGCCCTGCGCCATACAATCCGCCACAACAGCCTGCACCATTTTCTCATGCACAGGCTTACGGCTTTCACGGCTTTCCACCAACTCAGCTCCAACAAACAAGCCCTTACCACGAACCTGACCGATGCAGGCGTGTTTGTCTTCAAGCTCGCCAAGTTTGTCCATCAGATAAGCGCCCATGTCTTGCGTGTTTTGAAGCAGATTCTCTTCTTCGATGATCGCCATGTTTTCGAGCGCAGCCGCTGGTCCGGCCGTGCATCCGCCAAAGGTTGAGATGTCCCGGAAATAGTTCATTGGATCGGAGGCATCGTCTTTGAACATATCAAAAACTTTTTCGGTTGTGACAGTGCAGGAGATCGCCGCGTAGCCAGAGGCCACCCCTTTCGCCATGGTCACAATGTCGGGCTGGATCCCATAGTGCTGATAGCCAAACCATGTGCCCGTGCGCCCAATGCCGCAAACCACTTCGTCAATGATCAAAAGCACATCGTATTTGTCGCAAATCTCGCGCACGCGCTGCCAATACCCTTCTGGCGGTACAATCACACCGCCCCCTGCAGTGATTGGCTCGAGGATCAAACCCCCAACGGTCTCAGGGCCTTCGCGCAAAATCACCTCTTCGATGGCATTCGCAGCCTCTTCGCCATAGCTGGCCTGGCCCGGGATATTTTGCTCATGTGCCCGGTACTCAAGGCAGTGAGGCACAGCCACAAAACCTGGAGGGAATGGCCCGTATTGCGCATTGCGCTGATGGTGCCCACCAGAGGCCATCGCAGCAATTGTCGTGCCATGGTAATCGCGCTCGCGGTAAAGGATCTTATACTTTTCGCCATTGTAGCGCTTGTGCGCGATCTGACGGACCATTTTGTAGGCCTTTTCATTGGCCTCAGATCCAGAGTTCGAATAATACACGCGGCTCATGCCTGGCATCTTGGAGATGAGCTTTTCTGCAAAAAGCGCGCCTGGGATCGAGCCAGCAGCGCCGGCGAAGTAGTTCATCTTAACAAGCTGGTCGCGGACAGCATTTGCGATGCGCTCACGCCCGTAGCCTACGTTAACAGTCCAAACACCGCCTGAGACGGCATCAATATGCTCTTTGCCGTTTTGATCCCACACCTTAACACCGCGTCCTTCGACGATGATGCGTGGAGCGCCCGTCTCAAAAGGCTTGTGCTGAATCAGGTGGTGCCAAACATGGGCACGGTCCGCATCAACAATTGCGGTCATATCATTCACGGCTGTTGGGGCGTTCATCGCGGCCTCCTGGTTTGGTGTTTGTAGATGTGGGTTTTTGCCCAAAACTGCGAATCCAGCCTCGGGTTTTTTCACTTTGCGCATTTTTTGGGAACTGGCCAAGAGGGAATAGGGCCAGTTCAATTTTTGAAATAAGACCAAAGGGCGGACCGCCCTGTGTTTTTGAGAGGGGGTCGTAGGCCTAAATATATGATAAATAAAACTTTTAGATCCGTCGTTCGGAAAAACTAAATCGCGAATTTAAGACTCACGAATTGAGTCTAATGCTTGCAATCGTGCGCGGTTGCGGTTTTTCTCACCGCAGCCTCAATCGCAGACGCGACGCTGCCTGCGTCGCTCCAAGAGGTATCTGGGCCCAAGCGTTTGGGCACTCGGACAAAACAGGGAGAAATATACATGAAACTTACCAAAACACTGATGGGCGCTGTCGCCTCCGTTGCGCTGTTGTCAGGCGCACAAACAGCGGTTGCTGGCGGTCATGGTGGCGAAATCACAGTTGCTTACTTCTTGGAATGGCCAATGCCTTTCCAGTTCGCAAAAGTGAACGGCATGTATGAAGAAGCTTTGGGAACCAAAATCAACTGGGTGAGCTTTGACACAGGCACCGCGATGAGCGCTGCTATGGCATCAGGCGACGTACAAATCTCCGTCAGCCAAGGTGTTCCACCTTTCGTTGTTGCGGCCTCCGCTGGCCAAGACATCCAAATTGTCGACGTGGCTGTAAGCTACTCTGAAAACGACAACTGCGTTGTGGCCTCCGCGCTCGAAATCGACGCAGGGTCTGCAGGTGAACTGGCCGGCAAAAAAGTTGCTGTTCCACTCGGCACAGCGGCCCACTATGGCTTCTTGAGCCAAATGAGCCACTTCGGCGTTGACATCGCGTCGATGGAAATCGTGGACATGGCGCCAGCTGAAAGTGCCGCGGCACTCGCTCAAGGCTCGCTCGACATGGCCTGCGGTTGGGGTGGTGCGCTGCGCCGCATGAAGGAGCACGGCAACGTTCTTCTCACAGGTGCTGAGAAAGAAGAGCTGGGCATCCTCGTGTTCGACGTAACCACAGCGCCCGCTGACTTCATTGCCGAAGAAAGCGACATGCTCGCCAAATTCCTCAGCGTAACGGCAGCTGCCAACGCAATGTGGAACACAGGCGGCGCAAGCTTCATGGTTGAAACCATCGCTAAAGACGCGGGTATGTCCGTTGAAGACACAGCCGCAACAATGGCGACCTTCAGCTTCCCAAGCGTGAACTCACAGCTGAGCGGTAAATGGCTCGGTGGCGCAGCTCAAAACTTCATGGGCGGCGTGGCCAACGTCTTCGTTGAAGCAGAGTCCATCCCATCCGCGCTTGATAGCTACGAAGCGACCGTCAACACAGGTCCTTTGATGGCTGTCGGCGGCATGTAAGCCACACAAATGCGCGGCCCTTCCCATCTGGGAGGGGCCGTATTTTTTTACCCAATAACTCACTGGGAAGGGTCTGCGATGTCGGGTTTGGAAATCGACAATATCTCTATGCGGTTCGATCTGCCCAACGGCTCTTCGGTTCAGGCCCTTAAGGACGTGAGCCTAGATCTGGCCGCTGGCGATCTTTTGAGCGTCCTGGGGCCATCTGGCTGCGGGAAAACGACACTTCTCAACATCGTGGCAGGCTTTCTTGCCCCCACCGAAGGTGAGATCAGGCTGAACACGCAGGTGGTCAAAGGTCCGGATGCCGAACGCGGCATGGTCTTTCAGCAAGGCGCGCTTTTTGAATGGATGAGCGTGCGCGACAACGTGGGCTTTGGGCCACGTATGAAGAATATGCCCAAACCAGAAATGCGCGAGACGGTGGATCACCTTCTCAATGTGGTGGGCCTGCAAGATTTTAAAGAAAAGGCTGTCTACGAGCTCTCGGGCGGGATGCAGCAGCGTGTGGCTTTGGCCCGCTGCTTGGCCAATGATCCGGATGTGATCTTGATGGATGAACCTTTGGGCGCGCTCGACGCGCTGACCCGCGAAAAGATGCAAGGGCTTGTGCTCAAGCTTTGGAAAGAAACCGGCAAGACGATTATTCTGATCACGCACTCAGTGGAAGAGGCCCTGCTCTTGGGTGAGCGCCTTTTGGTCATGGCTCCGCGTCCTGGCCGGATCCACAAGGAATACCGGTTGCCCTTTGCAGAAATGGGTGTTGGCGCAGACCTCCGCGAGGTCAAAAAGCACCCCGATTACGGGACGACTCGCGAGGAAATCCTCTCGATGATCTGGAACATGGAAGAAGAAATTATGGGACGGGCGGACTGATATCATGATTTTTGTCGACCTTTGGAACGAACTCGTTGGCGTCTCAGCTCTGGTGCTGCGCTCTCTTCCCGTGATTGCAGCCTATGTGGCGGTGATCCTGGCTTTCTTTTTCATCTGGACATTTGTCAAAAAGCTGCTGACTCCGAAATCAGACTACGGCTCGCTCAAAACAGTGACCTTCGGAGACGAAAGCTCTGTCAGCTCAAACACAGCGGCCTCAATTGTCTCTGTCTTGTTGATCTTTTTGGCTTGGGGCGCCTTTACAGGCTCAAAGCTTCTGCCCGGCTTTTTGCACATGCCGGGTCCGTTTATTGGCGAAGGCAGCTTCACCTATACGCTCGAAGACGCTTCAGGTGCCACAGATGACGCCACCGTTTTCGTGACAGTGCACGGCGCAGGCGAGCAGGTTTCGGCCCCTGAAATCGAGCCAGGCGCTGGTTTGGCCAAAGACGATACACTGGTGATCCAAGCTTACCGCTCTAAGCTTTTGCTCTGGGACAAGAATGACGAGACCAATCGCAAAGAGGGTGCCAAGATCATCGCTGTGGATGGTAAGCCCATTGACCGTAACACAGATGTGGAAACGGCCATCGGCCGCGTGGCTTTGACTGATAAAGGCACCCTTAACGTGGCGCCTAAGAAGGGCATTCAGATGGAGAGCATTTGGTTGCCTGCGCCCGAGAGCGTGTGGAACCGTCTGATCTCCATCTCAAAAGACGGCTATCAAAACGTCACGCTCGCAGAGCACCTGGGCTATTCGCTTTTCCGCGTGATCGTCGGCTTCTTCCTCGGCGCGCTTGTGGGCATTCCCATGGGCTACGCGATGGGCCTGAGCGATTGGTTCCGAGGATGGTTTGACCCCATTGTGGAGTTTATGCGCCCGGTGCCGCCTTTGGCCCTCATTCCGCTGGTGATCATCTGGGCCGGGATTGGCGAAGAAGGCAAAATCATCCTCATCTTCTTGGCGGCTTTGTGGATCATGGCGATAGCCGCGCGATCTGGCGTTTCTGGCGTGAAGATCTCGAAGGTGCATGCGGCTTACTCACTTGGGGCGTCCAAAACGCAGATTTTGCGCCACGTCATCATTCCCAACTCCTTGCCGGAGATCTTCACCGGCGCGCGGGTTGCGATGGGCGTTTGCTGGGGCACGGTTGTGGCCGCGGAACTTGTGGCGGCGGAAAAAGGCATCGGTAAAATGATCGTTGCCGCCTCCAAATTCCAAGACACCGATATCGTGCTCATGGGTATCATCCTGATCGGCATCATCGGCTTTGGGATCGACATCCTGATGCGCGCGGTGGAACGCGTTCTCGTGCCTTGGAAAGGTAAAGGCTAAGCGCTTAAGAGCTATCGCGAAAAACAAGGGCGCAGCCTGCCGAGCATCGCTGGGCCGCCCCACCGGCGCAGCGATTTGGCTGGTACCTGCGCGGCTTTCAGAGTTTTAGGTAACTTTCGAACGCACTTGATAGGCTGGGTCGCGCTATATTTCGCGGTTCATGACGTCGGTGAGGATCTCAGTTGCACGTTCGATGTCGCTTTCATCCAGCGTCAGCGGCGTGAAACCAAAGCGCATCAGGTTCGGCGCGCGGAAATCTCCGATGACACCGCGCGCGATGAGCGCTTGCATGGCGGCATAACCCTGCTCAAACGCAAAGGAGACTTGGCTGCCACGTGCATTGGGATCTCGGGGAGAGGCCAAGGCCAGCATCGGACAAGCGGCCTCGACCCGTTCGACAAAGCGCGTGCTCAACGCGATTGAGGCCTCCCGCAACTGGGCCATATCAACGCCCTCCCAGATCTTTAGGGCTTCGTCCAAAATCGCGCATTGAACGACTGAGGGGGTTCCGACGCGCATGCGTTCGGTTGACAAGGCAGGGCGGTAGGTCAAATCCATCTCGAAAGGCGCGTCGTGCCCGAGCCAGCCCGCCAGAGCTGGCCGTAGGTCTGAAATGATATCGGGCCGCACGTATATAAACGCGGGCGCACCTGGTCCCCCATTGAGGTATTTATAAGTGCACCCCACTGCAAACTCAGCCCGCGACGCTTCAATTTCAATAGGCAATGCGCCTGCGGAATGGGCGAGGTCCCAAATCACCACCGAACCGGCCGCATGGGCTTGTCGGGTGATCAAGTCCATGTCGTGGAGCCGACCGGTTCGGTAGTCCACCTGGGTCAATAAAACAGCGGCAACATCTTCGCAGATCGCGTCTTGAACCTCTTCTGGGGCAACTGTTTTCAGAATATAGCCTTTGTCAATCAAGTCCAAGAGGCCTTGGGCCATATAGAGATCTGTTGGGAAATTGCCCGTATCGGAAAGCACGACTTTGCGCTCGGGTCGCATCTTCAACGCACTTGCAAGGGCTTGGTAAACTTTGATCGAGAGCGTGTCACCTGTGGCCACAGAGCTGAGGGGCGCGCCAATAATGGGTGCGATCTGATCACCCAGCTTTTGAGGAAGCGCCATCCATCCAGCCGTGTTCCAAGCACGAATAAGCTCTTGGCCCCATTCTTCGCGAACAACCTGTGTTGCGCGTTGAGCGGCAGATTTCGGCAATGGCCCTAGCGAATTGCCGTTCAGATAAATGAGGTCATTGGGGAGATCGAAGAGATCTTTTCGCGGAAATCTATGCATGCGCGCGACGCTACGTGCCTGACAAACATTGTAAAGCCTCTCTGATGGGATAGAACCATATAAGACCCGTGATCCGGAGGCTCCGATGAACAAGACAACCAAGATCGATTCCGCTCAAATGACCCCTGAAGAGGCGCGCGCGAAACCGCCCGCCATGGCCTGGGAAGATCCGTTTTTCTTAGACGATCAGCTGAGCGAAGAAGAGCGTATGATCCGCGACGCAGCGGCGGCTTATTGCCAAGACAAGCTCATGCCACGCGTGCTGATGGCCAACCGCAACGAAGAGTTTGATCCAGAGATCATGCGCGAAATGGGGGCGTTGGGCCTCTTGGGCTCCACAATCCCTGAAGCCTACGGTGGCGTGGGAGCAAACTACGTCACATACGGCCTTATCGCTCGGGAAGTGGAACGGGTGGATTCTGGCTACCGCTCTGCCATGTCGGTGCAATCAAGCCTCGTGATGCATCCCATCTTCGCCTACGGCACCGAAGCGCAACGTCAAAAGTACCTGCCGAAGCTTGCGTCAGGCGAGATGATTGGATGTTTTGGCCTCACGGAGCCCGATCACGGATCCGACGCAGGCGGGCTCAAAACGCGCGCTGTGGCTGTGGATGGGGGCTACAACATTTCTGGCGCGAAAAACTGGATCTCCAACTCGCCCATCGCTGACATTGCCATCATCTGGGCAAAGTCCGATGCGCATGATGGCAAGATCAAAGGCTTCATCGTTGAGCGCGATATGAAAGGCGTCGTGACGCCGAAAATCGAAGGCAAGTTCTCGCTGCGCGCCTCGATCACGGGCATGATCCAGATGGACGAGGTCTTTGTGCCAGAAGAGAACCTTCTCCCAGAGGTTTCCGGGCTTGCGGGGCCCTTTGGGTGCCTAAACCGTGCGCGCTACGGCATTTCTTGGGGAGCCATGGGCGCTGCTGAATATTGCTGGCACGCCGCGCGGGATTACACACTCGAGCGCAAGCAGTTTGGCAAGCCTTTGGCCGCCACGCAGCTTATTCAAAAGAAACTTGCGGATATGCAAACCGAGATCACGCTTGGCCTACAAGGTGCTTTGCGGCTTGGCCGCCTGATGGATGCGCACAAAGCCAGCGCAGAAGCCGTGAGCCTTATGAAGCGCAACAATTGCGGCAAAGCATTGAGCATCGCCCGCGAGGCGCGCGACATGCACGGCGGCAATGGGGTGAGCGATGAATACGGTGTGATCCGTCACGCGATGAATTTGGAGGCCGTGAACACCTATGAGGGCACCCACGACATTCACGCGCTTATTCTAGGTCGTGCCCAAACAGGGCTACAGGCCTTTATGTGATGTGGGGCCGGGCCAAGCGCATCGCGTGTGTGCTTGCGGTTTTGTGCGCACTCTTGGCTTGGCCAGGGCAAATCGCACAGGCGCAATCGGGATTCTCAATTGCGGAAAAGGGGCTGTTTCGCGCTGTGGCGGCCTTCACAAGCATGTCGCAAGCTGAGATTGCCCAAGAGCTTTCCAAGCCGTCTACGGGGGGCGTGAATTTCACAACCGCTGAAACAGTAGAACCGGGCCAAACTGTGCGGCTCTTGATCTCTGTGACAGGTCTGACACCCGGCTCCGACGGTACATCGCGGCTATTTTGCGAGTTCGACTTCTTCGAAGATGCTAAGAAGGTTCAAAGCGTGCCCAGCCAGCTTTGCTTCCAACAGCAAATACCAGAAAATCTGAATGGCCAAATGTTCACGCTTCCAATCGATCTTGCGATCACGCCGACCGACGAAGACATCGGCGAGATTTTGAGCTTGAACATGCGCCTCACGGATGAGGGCAGCCAAGACACATTGCCTCTCAGGATCGCATTTGAAACCGTAGCGCCGTGAGTAAGATCCATGACTGAGATCACAGATTGGGACGACGCTTACGACAACGCAGGCCATGTTCCAGACGGTACAAGTTACGGTCCGCGCTGGGCAGAGGAGGCTGCCGCCTACCGCGCGCAGGGCGGTGAGATGGAGCTTGATGTGGCCTACGGCCAAGCCCCCCGGCAGATGATGGATCTCTTCTATCCCAAAGCGGATGCGCAAGGCGTCGCGATGTTTGTGCATGGTGGCTATTGGATGAAGTTCGACAAATCCTACTGGTCCCATCTTGCAGAAGGCGCCCGCGCCAAAGGCTGGATCTTCGCGATCCCAAGCTACACTTTGGCGCCGGAGGCCCGCATTGCGGATATGACCCAAGAGATCGGGCGCGCGGCTGATTATCTCGCGGAGCGCTTTGAAGGGGGGCTGCATTTGGCTGGGCATTCCGCAGGCGGTCACCTCGTGAGCCGCATGGCTTGCCGGGATCATCCCATGAAACAGGCCACGGCCGCGCGCGTGGTGCGGGTGCTAAGTATCAGCGGCTTGCATGACCTCGGCCCTTTGCAAAAGACCAAACTCAACGAGACCCTCAACATAGACGAGGTTGAGGCAAAGCGCGAAAGTGCTGCTCTGTTGCAGCCGCGTGAAGGTGTAGACGTGGCCGCTTGGGTGGGCGAAGACGAGCGCCCGGAGTTTTTGCGCCAATCGGCTTTGTTGCGCGAAGCTTGGCGCGCAAAGGGCGCGAAGGTATCCCTCACAGTTGCGACGGGGCGGCACCATATGGATGTCATTGCGCCACTCAGCGATCCAACGAGCCCCTTAACCCAAGCATGGGTCGGTTTGGCTTAAAGCGCTGTAGCACGCAAATCTTGCGGTTGGAGATGATTCTCCCACAACACTTGGTTGAGGCTGCGAAACTCGATGGGAATCGTAACCGATCTCACCCACAACGCCCGTCAACGCGGAATAGTTAAAAATTTTATTGGTATGGCCTTCTCGTCAAATTTCGGAACGCCCGCCCCACAACCCTTTAAATTGCAGTGCTTTTATCGAAAAATAGCCAAAATTTGGCGGCCTCTGGCTAAGGCGAGACGATCTGAGTTTCATAAAACTGTTACATAAGTTTTACATTGGTGTTGCGCACCACGAGTAGCTCCAGCGCGAGGCCGCGGGGGTGCGGCCAATCTTTAACTCAGGAGAGATCATGAAACTCAAGCTGACCGCATCAGTCGTTGCAATCGCAGCTGTGTCTGCCACTGCTGCTTTCGCGCGTGACAACGTTCAAGTCGCGGGGTCATCCACAGTTCTGCCCTATGCGTCCATCGTGGCCGAAGCTTTTGGCGAAAACTTTGACTTCCCAACACCGGTTGTGGAGTCGGGTGGATCCTCCGCTGGTCTGAAGCGCTTTTGTGAAGGCGTCGGTGCCAACACCATCGACATCGCAAACGCATCGCGCGCGATCCGCGAAAAGGAAATCAAAGCCTGCGCGGAAGCTGGTGTGACCGACATTATTGAAGTGCGCTTCTCATACGATGGCATCGTTTTCGCATCCGACGTTGCTGGCAACTCTTTCGAATTCACGCCAAACGATTGGTATCTCGCGGTGGCCGCTGAGATCCCCGTAGACGGCAAAATGGTTCCAAACCAAAATACTTCTTGGTCCACAGTGCGGTCCGGCCTGCCAGAGCAGGAAATCTACGCCTACGTTCCAGGCACAAAGCACGGCACACGTGAAGTTTTCGAAGACAAAGTACTGCTCGCGGGCTGTGAAGACTCCGGCGCTTTTGACGCGATCATGGCCATTAATGGTGGTGACAAAAAAGCGGCTGAGAAGGCCTGCATCGCGCTGCGCACAGATGGTCGCGCGGTGGATATCGACGGGGACTACACAGAGACCCTCGCGCGCATCGAAGCCAACAAAGACGGCATCGGCGTTTTCGGGATTTCCTTCTATGAGAACAACACCGACAAGCTGGAGGTTGCGACCATGTCCGGCGTAACACCATCGGTGGACACCATCGCATCTGGTGAATACCCCGTATCGCGCCCTCTGTTCTTCTACATCAAAAAGGCCCACATTGGCGTGATCCCAGGTCTGAAAGAATACGCAGAATTCTTCGTTTCTGACGACGTGGCTGGCCCAGATGGCCCATTGGCCGAATACGGTGCGGTGCCTGATCCAGAGCTCGCCACAACCCAAATGATGCTCGCCAACGAAGAAACGCTTGGGTCTGGCAGCTAAGTCAAATTTCTGGGGGTGGCGGCACCGCCACCCTCACTCCAATCGTTATGGTATTTAAGTTTCAAGACGCCCAATTTCGGGCAGCTGCTGAGTAAGAAAAGAAAGTGCTGCCATGCCTGCCTCTTGGCTCTTATTGACCGTTCTCGCTTTGGGCGTGATCGGTTTTTTCGTTGGGCGTCAGAAGGTGCTCTCTGCAGGCACCAAAGCCGAAATGCACTCGCTTCCCAATTACTATGGCAGCCATGTTGGGTTGCTGACGATGGTCCCCGCGCTTGTGCTGCTCTTTGTCTGGGTCGTCTTGCAGCCCATTTTGATCAGCAATTCTGTGGCGGCAAGCTTGCCGTCAGAATCCGTACCTGAGGGATCTACGCTGAGCTTAGTGATGGAAGATGTGCGCCGCGTGGCGGATGGACTCGACACTGCTGTGGCGCAAGGGGTTATGACCGAAGAGTTTGCGCAAAACCTCGATGCAGGGTCCACAAACGTGCGCGAGAGCTTGGCGCAGATTGGTGTGGCGCTTGGCTCAGATGTGGGGAGTGACGTGCTCAGCGCGGCCCAGGCGTTTCGGGAGAAGACAGACAACAGCATCAGCCTGCGCACCATCGCGATCCTTGGCATCTCGCTTGCGGGCTTTGCCTTTGCTTATGTGCGCACCACACCCCAATTCCGTGCGCGAAATGTTGTGGAGCGGTTCACGCTCTGGACCCTCATCGTTGCGGCTTCCATTGCGATCCTCACCACGCTTGGAATTGTCCTGTCGCTCATTTTCAACACAATAGAGTTCTTCAAGCTCTATCCGGCCGCGAACTTCTTTTTTGGCACAACCTGGGCGCCGAGCTTTTCGGATAGAGGCGGCGCCACTGAGCTTGGCCTTTTGCCACTTCTTTGGGGCACGCTCTACATCTCGATCATTGCGCTTCTGGTGGCTGTGCCCATTGGCCTTTTTGCCGCCGTGTACCTCTCAGAGTATGCAGGCCCCAAACTGCGGGCCTTCGCCAAGCCAGCCATTGAGATCCTCGCGGGCATTCCAACGATTGTTTACGGCCTCTTTGCTCTGTTAACCGTAGGCCCGCTCCTGGTGGATGTCTTTGGCCAAAACGGCGCGCTGGGCTTGGGCTGGATGCAAGGCGGCACAGCCGTGATGACAGCGGGGCTTGTGATGGGCATTATGCTGATCCCCTTTGTGAGCTCCTTGTCAGACGACATCATCAACGCTGTCCCCCAAGCCATGCGCGATGGCTCGCTGGGCCTGGGGGCCACAAAGTCGGAAACCATCCGCAAAGTTGTGCTGCCTGCCGCTTTGCCCGGTATCGTTGGCGCGATCCTCTTGGCGGCCTCGCGCGCGATTGGCGAGACGATGATTGTTGTGCTGGGCGCAGGGGCTGCCGCCAAACTGAGCCTCAACCCGTTTGATGCCATGACCACAGTCACAGCCAAAATCGTGTCTCAGCTCACAGGCGACGCAGACTTTGCCTCCGCTGTAGCGCTGGTGGCCTTTGCACTGGGCATGTCGCTCTTTGTGATCACGTTGAGTTTGAATGTCTTTGCGCTCTACATCGTGCGGAAATACCGGGAGCAATACGAATGACCGATGCAACGTCGAGCGGCGCGTCTCCCATGATGAGCAAGCCCAAGCGCAAATCGATCCTTGAGATCGATGCGGCCACCAAGAAACGCAATGCAGCTGAAAAGCGCTTTGAGTACATGGGTCTGGCCGCTGTGCTCACCGGCCTCTTTTTCTTGATCGCTCTTTTGGTGACGATCATCGGCAACGGCATTCCGGCCTTCACCCAGACCTTCATAACGCTTGAAGTTGAGCTGCAAGAAAAGCGCTTGGATAAATCCGGCGAGCGCGACCTCGAGAAGATCAAGAAGGTCACAACCTTTGGCTACAACCCGATCATTCAAGACGCCATCAAAGCCAAACTGGCCGAGGCCGGCATTGAGACCGAGATCACCAAAGGCAAAGACCTGCGCAAACTCTTGTCCACTGGGGCTGTGGGAAGCTTACGGACGACCGTGCTCGAAGACCCAAGCAAAATTGGCGAAACGATTGAGATGCGCTTTGTGGCCGCTTCGCGCGTGGATGGATACATGAAAGGCCGTGTGAGCCGAGAAAGCCTCGCACGCGATAAAAACCTCTTTCCAGCGCACCTCGATATTGTGGATGCGCTCGTGGAAGAAGGCTCCATTGAGCGAACCTTCAACTGGAACTTCATTTTTGGCTCTGACGCCTCAGACTCGCGCCCCGAACAAGCGGGCATTGGTGTGGCCATGTTGGGCTCGTTCTTTATGATGTTGGTGGTTTTGGGGCTTTCGCTCCCCGTCGGTGTCGCGGCCTCAATCTATCTCGAAGAATTTGCGCCCAAAAACCGCTTTACCGATTTTATTGAGGTGAACATCTCAAACCTGGCCGCGATCCCGTCGATTGTGTTTGGGATCTTGGGGCTTGCGGTGTTCATCCAATTTGGTGGCGGTGTGTTGGGCATTCCGGGGTTCAAAGCCTCAGCGCCGCTTGTGGGTGGGCTTGTTTTGACGCTGATGACCTTGCCCACGATCATTATCTCTACGCGGGCCTCCTTGAAGGCCGTGCCACCCTCGATCCGGGATGCGGCTTTGGGGGTTGGGGCCTCCAAAATGCAATCGGTTTTCCATCATGTTTTGCCCTTGGCGATGCCGGGCATTTTGACGGGGACAATTATTGGCCTGGCCCAAGCTTTGGGCGAAACGGCCCCGCTTTTGCTCATAGGCATGGTGGGCTTTATCGCTTCAAACTATCCCGACGGACTGGCCGCCGGCTTCACCGATCCAAACTCAGCCATGCCTGCACAGATCTTTGAATGGGCAAAACGCGCCGATCCAGCCTTCTATGAACGGGCTTGGGGCGGTATCATCATCTTGTTGGTGTTCCTCATGACGATGAACATCATCGCAATTATTCTTCGCCGTCGCTTTGAGCGCCGCTGGTAAGACACCTCATTCGTCCTGGAGAGCCAAATGAACGACATGCGAAAAGTGGAGCGCGCTGTGGACATGCACGAGACCAAAATTTCTGCACGCGGTGTGCAGGTTTTCTACGGGGATAACCACGCCATTAAGGATGTGGATGTGGAGATTGCGGATAAGACCGTAACCGCTTTTATTGGGCCATCGGGGTGCGGGAAGTCGACTTTCTTGCGGTGCCTCAACCGGATGAATGACACGATCGATATCTGCCGCGTGGAAGGTGATATTCAGATTGACGGTGAGGACATTTACCACAAAGATGTCGATCCCGTTCAGCTCAGAGCGAAAGTGGGCATGGTCTTCCAAAAGCCCAACCCTTTTCCCAAATCGATTTATGACAATATCGCTTACGGTCCACGCATCCATGGTTTGGCCGCAAACAAGGCTGAGCTGGATGAGATCGTGGAGAAATCCCTGCGCCGCGCCGCGATTTGGGAAGAGGTTAAAGACCGTCTCCAAGCGCCAGGCACGGGCCTGTCGGGTGGCCAACAACAGCGCCTTTGCATCGCACGCGCTGTGGCAACGGAGCCTGAAGTTTTGCTGATGGACGAGCCATGTTCGGCTCTCGATCCCATTGCGACCAGTCAGGTCGAAGACCTGATCGACGAGCTGCGCCAAAGCTACTCGGTGGTGATCGTGACCCACTCCATGCAGCAAGCCGCGCGCGTCAGCCAAAAGACGGCGTTTTTCCATTTGGGCAATTTGGTCGAATATGGAGAAACCGGAGAGATTTTCACCAACCCGAAGGATCCGCGCACGGAATCCTACATCACGGGACGCATTGGATAACACGATGAACGAAACACATATTGCCGCCGCCTACGATCGGGACCTCGAAGCGATCCAGGCCATGATTATGAAAATGGGTGGGCTTGTAGAAGACGCAATCACCTCTGCGGCCACCTCGCTCGAGACCCGCGACGAAGAACTGGCCGAGCGTGTCCGCCGCAATGACCGCAAAGTCGATGAGCTTGAAGAACAAGTGAACGAGGAAGTGGCCCGTGTGATCGCACTGCGCGCCCCCATGGGGGCGGATTTGCGCACAATTTTGAGCGTTATGAAGATCTCGTCCAACCTCGAGCGCATCGGTGACTATTCGAAAAACATAGCCAAACGCACAACTGTGCTCGTGCAATTGCAAACCATCGGCGACACGCCCCGCTCGATCCGGCGTATGGCGCGGGAGGTGGAGAAGATGCTCAAGGATGCGCTCGACGCCTACATTCAGCGCGACGCAGACTTGGCCCGCGATGTGATCGAACGGGACCGCGATGTTGATCAGATGTACAACGCGCTTTTTCGCGAGTTTTTGACCTTTATGATGGAAGATCCGCGCAACATCACGGGCTGCATCCATTTGCATTTCATCGCCAAAAATATTGAGCGGATGGGTGATCATGTGACGGCCATCGCCGAACAAGTCATCTACCTCGTTACGGGCGCCATGCCAGACGATGCGCGCGGCAAAGAGGATAAAACACCCTATGAAACGCTGGGGTCTTCGCCTGAACCGGAGGCGTGAGCAATGTTGGTAGATCAGCCTTGTGTTTTAGTTGTGGAAGATGAAGCCGCTCAACGTGAAGTCCTGTCCTACAACTTGGAAGCTGAAGGCTTTAAAGTGGCCCGCGCGGACAATGGTGAAGAAGCGATGCTTCTTGTTGATGAGGTCTCGCCAGATGTCATCTTGCTTGATTGGATGTTGCCCAATGTGAGTGGTATTGAAGTTTGCCGGAGACTCAAAGCACGGCCTGATACCCGCCAGACGCCAATTATTATGCTTTCGGCGCGGTCGGAGGAAGTGGATCGCGTACGCGGGCTCGAAACAGGGGCGGATGACTATATGGTCAAACCCTATTCCGTTGTCGAACTGATGGCCCGCGTGCGGACACAGCTCCGTCGGGTCAGACCCTCTATGGTGGGACAGCGTCTTGAGTTTGAAGATATCACCTTGGACGCCGAGACCCATAAGGTGATGCGCGATGGGAAGGGACTGAAGCTTGGTCCAACAGAATTTCGTCTTTTGACAACCTTTATGGAAAAGCCTGGGCGGGTTTGGTCGCGAGAGCAGCTTTTAGATCGCGTATGGGGGCGCGATATTTACGTGGATACCAGGACGGTAGATGTTCACGTAGGACGCTTGCGCAAAGCGCTCTGCCAAAATGGTGGCACTGATCCTCTAAGGACTGTCCGTGGCGCAGGGTATGCTTTGGGATAAGGTCATTGGGAGACTGCGTGGAGGTTTCAAAAAGCCAAAAAATTGAATAAAATGCGTTATTTTTTGAGAGACGCAGCCCTCTCCCTACCACCCTTCATTGTTTGGTGAGTCGGTTTCGAAATTCTGAAGGCCAGCATCCTTTTTAAGAAAACTTTGGTGAAAAACAGAGCGGGCTACGTGAATTCTCACTTGAGCTCAGCCCCCACTTGAAGCGCAAGCCAAGCCTCAAACGGTTGCGTTCTCCTTAATGGGTCGTTTTTGTGCATGACGCGTCGCGCGCTTGCGGCACAATCCCTTGCATGACCCAACCCAATATCCTTCTCATAATGGCCGACCAGCTCGCGCCCCACTTCACCGGCGCTTATGGCCACAAGATTGTCAAAACGCCTCACATCGATGCATTGGCAGCGCGCGGCATGCGGTTTGATGCGGCCTATTGCAACTCGCCGCTTTGCGCGCCATCTCGCTTTTCATTCATGGCGGGCCAGCACGTTTCAAAAATCCATGCCTGGGACAATGCAGCGGAGTTTCGGGCCAGTGTGCCAACCTTTGCGCATTACCTCACACAGCTTGGCTATCGAACCTGCCTGAGCGGCAAAATGCACTTCGTAGGGCCCGATCAAAAACACGGTTTTCAAGACAGGATCACAACAGACATCTATCCATCCGATTTCGCCTGGACGCCAAATTGGGCGGAGCACGATGTGCGCAACGACAAGTGGTACCACAACATGGCCACTGTCAAAGAAAGCGGCATGGCCCAAGCGAGCTTTCAAATAGACTACGACGACGAAGTGGAATTTACCGCTCGCCGTTGGCTCTTTGATCGCGCGCGCGACAAGGCTGCGGGGCAAGGCCAACCCTTTGCGATGGTTGCGAGCTTTATCCACCCGCATGATCCTTATGTGGCGCGGCCCGAGTGGTGGGACCTTTATAGCGACGACGAGATTGATATGCCCCAAACGCCTGTGGCTGAGGATCCGTTTGCTGCCCGTGTCCGCGATGGCATTGAGGCCAGCACAGTGCCGCTCAGCCAAGACGAAGTGCGCAAGGCACGGCGGGCCTATTATGCGAACGTCAGTTACTTCGATAGCAAGGTCGGTGCGCTCGTTAAAACCTTGGAAGAAACCGGGGAGTTGGACAACACGATTGTGATCGTTACGGCAGATCACGGTGATATGTTGGGCGAGCGCGGGCTTTGGTACAAAATGAGCTTCTTTGAGAACTCCGTGCGTGTGCCTTTGATTATGGCCGGTCCGGATGTTGCTGTTGGATCCTCGCCAAATGCCTGCTCGTTGGTCGATCTTTTGCCGACTTTCCTAGAGATCTGTGGCGGCAGCGAAGAGATGCTAGCAGAGCCTATTGATGGCCGGTCCCTCATGCCACTCGCCCGAGGGGAAGATGATCAGACGGACGAAGCCATCGCTGAATATTGCGCTGAGATGACCCCCTATCCTGTCTTTATGATCCGGCGTGGCCCGCTGAAATACATTCACTGTGATCCGGACCCGCCCCAGCTTTATGATCTCTCCAAGGACCCAACCGAGCTGGAAAACCTCGCCTCAGATCCGGCCTATGCGCAAGTCGCGGCGGACTTCGCGAAAGAGGTCAAAGACCGCTGGGACAGCGAAGCCCTGCGCGCGCAAATCATGACCAGCCAAGCCTCGCGCCTAAAGCTGAACGCCGCGATGGAAGTCGGGCCTGGCACCCATTGGGATTACAATCCACCCTCTGATGCCTCCCAGCAATACGTTCGCAATCATATGGACTGGACCGTTGCGGCCGCGCGCTACAGGTTCCCGCCGGAAGGTTCGTAATGGCGACGCATGAAGCCCAAGAAGACGCCCGCAACGAAGACATTTTGATCTACGTCGACGGGCAAATTGTACCGAAGGAAAAAGCCGTAGTGTCGGTCTATGACAGCGGCTTTATGTTGGGTGATGGGGTCTGGGAGGGCTTGCGCCTCTACAATGGGCACATTGCATTCCTTGAACTTCATTTGGACAGGCTTTGGGAGGCCGCGCTCTATATTGATCTCGACATCGGCCTTAGCCGCGCTGAGCTTATCCAAGCCGTTTGGGACACGCTCAAAGCCAATGAAATGACCTCGGATGTGCATCTGCGCGTCATGGTCACGCGCGGCCGCAAGAAAAAGCCGTTTCAGCATCCGCATTTGAGCTTGTTTGGAAGCACGGTTGTGATCATCGCAGAGCATTCCAAGCCTAAACTGCCCGAAGCGGGGATCCGGCTGCACACGGTGCCCCATCACCGCGGTTTGCCGCTAACACAAGACGCAAAGCTCAACTCGCATTCCAAGCTCAACTGCATTATCGCGTTGAACCATGCGCTCAAAGCAGGGGCGGATGAGGCGCTGATGCTGGATCCCTTTGGCTTTGTGAACACCACAAACGCCTGTAACTTTTTCATCGTCAAAAACGGCGCGCTTTGGACCTCAACGGGCGATTATTGCATGAACGGCATTACCCGCGCCAAAGTAATTGAGGTGGCGCGCGCGGATGGGATCGAAGTCTTTGAGCGCAACTATTCGCTTGTTGATACCTATGTGGCTGATGAGGCCTTCCTCACAGGGACCTTCGGCGCGCAGACCCCTGTATCCGAGATCGACGGGCGCGCCATTGGCTCTGGCAAAGGTGGGCCAATGCTCCAAAGAATCCGCGCGCTTTATAAGGCGGCAGTTGAGGCGGACCGCGCTTAGCTCTCGCCAGGCAAATTTAACCCCGCATTGCGGGCATAGACCTTGGCCACGGCAGCGTCGTCTTCGTGTCCGAGCCCCATGCCAGCGGCGGCCAAAAACTGTTGTAAAGCGGCTGCTGTAATCGGCGCGCTGAACTGTGCAGAGCGTGCAATATCAAGCACAATGCCTAAGTCTTTCGGCCAGATGTTTACTTGGCTATGAGGCGTGTAATCGCCCTCAACGATATGCGGCGCGCGGTTTTCAAGCATCCAGCTTGTGCCCGCACAGTCTGAGATCACTTCGACAAATTTCTCAGGTTCTACACCTTGGGTCATGCCGAATGTGAGGGCTTCGGCCATGGTGGCGATATGAACCCCTGCCAGCAACTGGTTCACGGCCTTCATTGCGGAGCCAGCGCCTGCCCCATCGCCCAAACGAAAAACTTTCTCAGAGATCGCGTCCAGAACGGGCTGTGCTGCGTCAAAAGCCTCAGCTGTGCCTGACGCCATAATGGTGAGTGCACCCTGCGCGGCTTTGGCAGATCCTCCCGAAATGGGTGCGTCGAGGTAATGAACGCCGCGCTCGGCACAGGCGGCGGCCATCTTGCGGGCAAAGTCTGGTGGCACGGTGGCACAGCTCAAAACCACAGCACCTGCGCTTAAGTGAGGAACAATCCCATCCGGGCCAAAGAGCACACTCTCAGTTTGCGCGGCATTGAGCACTGTGACCATCACAGCTCCCAGTTCTGGCCCAATCTGTTCAAGAGCTGGCAGCGCCTTGCCGCCCAAAGCCACCAACCGCTCTTGCGGGTCGGAGGCGACGTCGAAGCCGTAAACGTCGTGGTCCGCTCGCAAGCAAGCGCTGGCCATGCCAAAGCCCATAGAACCCAGGCCGTAGGCGGCAATTTTAAGTGTCTGACCCATGGCTTAGGGCGCTCCTTCTTTTGCTTAGCTTGTGGCGTGGATGGGCATTTTAAGCCCATCATCTTCGAGTTCTTGGCGGTCTTTATACCCAATGAGGATGCCTGGGGGCTCGCGGGCATCTGTCATAGCCTCGATGATTTCTGCGGACCGGGTGATGCGCGTATGGTGCCGTCGCGCCCATTCGAAATGCATCTCGCGCAGACGAGTGATATGATCCGCATAAGCCGGATCCGCGCCAAGCTCGTTGAGCTCATCAGGGTCTGTTTCCAGATCAAAGAGCATCGGTGGCATCGTCTCGCAATGGATGTATTTCCAACGCCCGTCAAAGATCATAACCAGGCGCGCATCTGCTTGATCGACCCCAATGGCTCTGCGGCTGTCGCGTGTTGAATAGTCGTATTCCGACACGCAGAAATCGCGCCATTCCGGGATTTGGCCGTGCAAGAGCGGCTCCAAAGAGCGCCCCTCGATCAGATGGGGCTGAGGGGGCGCGTCAAAGAAATCCATAAAGGTGGGCGCGAGATCGATCCCCTCCACTAAGTCTTCAAAGACTTTGCCACGCGTGGCATCCGCGTCTTTACGAGGATCGTAAATGATCAACGGCACACGCGCGGAACAGTCGTAGAAGAGATCTTTCTCGCCGATCCAATGGTCGCCCATATTGTCGCCGTGATCCGAGCAAAAGACGATCATCGTGTTGTCCATCCGGCCGGTCTCGCGCAGGTAGGCAAAGAGACGGCCCAGCTGATCATCAAGCTCCTTGATCAGGCCCATATAGACTGGCGCCACAACATCACGAACCTCATCGCGCGAAAAGCTCTCGCTCACGCGCATGTCTTGCCAGGCGCGCAGAAGCGGATGGTCTGAGCCGTGTTCCGCCTCACTTCGAATGGGTGCGGGCAGGTCCGCCGCACTGTACATATCGTTGTAAGGGGCAGGGGCGAGATAGGGCCAATGCGGCTTGATATAGCTCAAATGACACAGCCAGGCATCTCTGCCTTGGGCCTCGATGCACTCGATGCCGCGCGTCGTGAGCCAAGCGGTTTCTGAATGTTCTTTTGGCACGCGCGCGGGGTAGGGCGCATTGTCCAAAAGCCAACCAGAGCGCAAAGTTCCATCAGGGCCTTCGGCGGAATTGGCCCATTCTTCCCAAGGGTTTTCGCCATCCATGCCATGGGAGCGCAGATAAGCGTCGTAGTCTTCGGCATTACGGGCGGGATAGTCGGAATGGTTTGTGCCGTCGTCGCGCACAAAAACATCAAAGCCACATTCTTTCACCCGCGCCCCGATCTCGCTGTCAGGCGATATGCCGAGGCGCGCCATGCCTTCGCGGTCTGGGGTCATATGCGTTTTGCCGACCAGAGTGGGCAGAACACCTGCCGCGCGCAGATGATCATTGAGCGTGGGCTCGCCTACCCGCAATGGAAAGCCGTTCCAGGTGGCGCCATGGCTGCGCACGTAGCGCCCTGTATAAAAGCTCATCCGGCTGGGGCCGCAGACAGGCGATTGCACGTAAGCTTTGTTAAAGCGCGCGCCCTTGGAGGCGAGCCAATCAATGTTGGGGGTCTCTATGTGTTTGGCCCCGTAGCAGCTGAGGTAGTCCCAGCGCAGTTGATCCGCCATGATCCATAGAACGTTCATGATTGCCCTCCCAACGCCTTACGACACCGTGCGGGATAACGCTTTTGGCTTCAAGGCCTGCTGCAGACACGCAAACCACCGTTGCCGCATCAAAGCGCCAGGCTGATTGGCCGGCGGGCAATTGCTTTGCCAGATCCGAACGATTTCAAAGGGGGGTATTGGTGGAGCCTAGCGGGATCGAACCGCTGACCTCCTGCATGCCATGCAGGCGCTCTCCCAGCTGAGCTAAGGCCCCAATGGCAGCCTGATTAGCTGCGCGTGAAAGGGAGTTCAAGGCGAAAAAGCGCAAGCTTCTGTTGCGCTTTCTCTGACCCATAATGGGTCTTTTTAGTTGTCGTCGTCGTCGGAAGCGACGTCTGCGATTTCGTCGAGCGAAACGTTGTCGTCATCGTCCTCGTCCAAAACGTCGTCGCCGAGATCCACATCGGCGTCATCGTCTTCATCAAGCACATCTTCATCGTCAAGTACGAGATCGTCCTCGTCAGCTGCGCCTTCTTCGGCCTTGGCACTTGCTGGATCGGCTTTGTCCGCAACCATCGTGCGGTTTTTGCCGGTGTCGATCACAACTTCTTCGCCCGTGTAGGGGCTCACGATTGGAGTGCGGCCCATATCATAGAACCGTTTTCCGGTTGTTGGGCAGATCCGCTTTACGCCCCATTCTTCTTTAGGCATGCTCTCTCCTAGATTTCGATGCGCGGACCGCAAATGGGTTCAATCGCGCGTTGCGTGGGCCTGCCATATGCGCCATGCAGAGTCAAAGACAAACCGGTGCTGTTGGGTAACTCATGGCCGTCTTGGGGCAGTTAGGCGATCCGGACCAAGCCTGCAAGCGTCCAACAGGTAAAAACCAGTGGGGAACGAGCAATGAGTGCAATTGTCTTACCTGGCACACCGCCCATTGAGGTGATGGTCACACGTCGCGCGCAAGCGCGTCGCATGACGCTCCGCGTGTCGCCTAAAGATCGCCTGCCACGTTTGACCTTGCCCAGGTCTGTCTCAACCCGAGAAGCGCAGCGGTTTTTACGTGAAAAGGAAAGCTGGCTGCGCGGGGCTTTGGAAAGCCTGCCACATCAAGCGCGTGTTGAATTTGGCAGTGAAATTATGCTGGGCGGGCAGATGATGCAGATTGTTCCGGGTGTTGGGCGCTCTGTTGATATCCGGGACGGAGCGCTGCATGTGCCGGGCTCCGAAAGCCGAGTCGCCGCACGGGTCAAAGGCTATTTGAAAGCGCAAGCCCGCACAGCGCTACACCGCTCCGTTGAGGTGTACGCTGCACGGCTCGGCCGGGAGTATGCGCGCATCTCGATCAAAGACACGCGCTCCCGCTGGGGCTCGTGCTCGACCCAAGGCAACTTGAACTTTTCCTGGCGCTTGATCATGGCCCCGCAAAATGTGCTCGATTACGTCGCCGCTCACGAGGTGGCGCATCTGGCCGAAATGAACCACTCACCGGCGTTTTGGGCCCAAGTTCACCGGATTTTTGGCCCTTATGAGGCCGAACGCCGCTGGCTCAGGCGCGAAGGTGGCGCGCTACACCGCTACGAGTTTTAACCATGCTGCTAAACACCAAATCCGACGCCAACGCCGCCCATGACCGCGTGTACCGCAGGTTGCGAGGGCAAATCATGCATGGCGAATTGATGCCCGGCCAAGCGATGACCCTGCGCGGGGTGGCTGCGGAGCACGATGTCTCCATGACGCCCGTGCGGGAAGCCATGCGCAGGCTTGTGGCGGAGGGGGCTTTGTCTCTGTCCGTCTCTGGGCGCGTCTCAACACCCGAGCTTTCGAACGACCGGATCGAAGAATTGGCCGCTTTGCGCGCACTCTTGGAGCCTGAACTGGCCTCGCGCGCTTTGCCGCGTGCCCACCCCGCTTTGATCGAGCGGCTTGAGACAATCAACGCGCAGATTGCCGTCGTGATCGAGAAAAAGGACGCGTCAGGCTATATCCGCGCAAACCTCGAATTTCACCGCACTTTTTACCTCAGAGCCCAAGCGCCTGCGATGCTGGCCATGGTTGAAACGGTCTGGCTGCAACTGGGTCCAACCATGCGCAAGCTCTATGGCCGCTTGAACCGCACAGAAGTCCCGCGCGGCCATAAGCTGATCATTGCAGCGCTTAGAGCGGGGGACGAACCGGGTTTGCGCATAGCTGTGCGGTCAGACGTGACACAGGGCTTGCGGCTCTTAGTAAGCTAAAGGTCAAAAGCGACCTGAACCCAAGGCCTAGCGGTTTGTCGCTCAAGCGTGTGAACTCTGTTTCGCATGCAGTCTCCGGGTTCCAATTGGGGCGGGAATGTGGTTTTTTAGGGTCAGTGAAGTGATGAGTATGGGTGGGGGCCCTTATGAAAAATTTGCTGTTTGTTGCGGGTCTCGCGGTTGCCTTGTCGGGCTGTGCGTCGCCGAGCTCAACGATAAAAACTGAGAATGTTTCCGCAAAGAATTTTGCCGGATTGGATTGTCGCGCCCTGCGCGCCGAAGCGATCCGCGCACATGGCGCTGACAAAGGCTTCTCTCGCAAACAAGATTTAAATGCTGCGCACGACCAAAGAAATACGGCTGTTGCGGTGTTTTTGTTCCGGCCTGCAATTTTTACGATTCGAGGCGGGCAGGGCAATCCTGCTAAAATCAGAAAAGCGCGCGGCGAAGTTATTGCGATCCAAGAAGCTGGTCTAGCCAAAGACTGTAATTACGCGTTGGAACAGCAAGCGGGTCGACCCGTTTGGTGGCGTCAGTAAAGTATTTAAAGTCAGTGCTTTAGGAGGTGCGTCGGCCCAGTTATGGGCCTGACGCCATCTATGCTTTAGCTGTGGATCGGACCATCACCGCACGCCAGCGCGGCTTCGCGCACGGCTTCTGAATAGGTTGGATGCGCGTGGCAGGTCCGTGCTAAATCCTCGGCAGCTGCACCGAACTCCATGGCAACACAAATTTCATGAATAAGGTCGCCCGCCATCGGCCCGATGATTTGCGCGCCTAGGATCCGGTCAGTCTCGGCATCTGCGAGAATTTTCACAAAGCCATCGGCTGCAAAGTTCGCTTTGGCGCGGCCGTTGCCCATGAAGCTGAACTTCCCGGCTTTGAACTTACGACCTTTGTCTTTCAGGGTCTCTTCGGTTTCTCCAACGCTGGCCACCTCGGGGTGGGTGTAGATCACGCCTGGTATGACATCATAGTTAACGTGAGGTTTCTGGCCCGCGAGGGTTTCGGCCACGGCCATGCCTTCGTCTTCGGCTTTGTGCGCGAGCATAGGCCCCGAAATCACATCGCCGATGGCATAGATGCTGGGCACATTTGTTTGCCAATGCGCATCGGTTTTGACCTGCCCACGCTCTGTCATCTCAACGCCGACGCCTGCGAGCCCGAGATTGTCGGTGAAGGGTTTGCGCCCCGTCGCCACCAAAACAGTGTCTGCATCAAGCGTGTGTTCGCTGTCGTCTTTGCGCAGTTTGTAGGTGACTTTCGCTTTTGTTTTCAGCGCTTCTACGGATTGAACCGCGGCGCCAAGGGTAAAGCTAATGCCCTGTTTCGTAAGCATTTTTTGGAACTGGCGCTGAACTTCGGCGTCTTGACCAGGGGTGATGCTTTCCAAAAACTCGATCACATGCACCTCGGACCCCAAGCGCGCGTAAACCGAACCCAGCTCAAGCCCGATCACACCTGCGCCGATCACGGCAAGCTTCTTTGGGATCTTGGGCAGGGCGAGTGCACCGGTGGAGCTGACAACGGTTTTCTCGTCGATCTCAACGCCGGGCAGAGTGGCTACGTCAGAGCCTGTGGCGATGACGATATTTTTGGCCTCATGGATCTCGTCGCCCACTTTGACCTTGCCCGCTTCTGGGATCGAGCCCCAGCCTTTGAGCCAGTCTATCTTGTTCTTTTTAAACAGAAATTCGACACCTTTGGTATTGGCGGCAATCGTCTCTGTTTTATAGGTTTGCATCTGGTCCCAGTCCACGGATGGGGATTTCCCCTTTAGGCCCATTTGCGCAAAGTTGTGCTCTGCTTCATGCAACATATGGGAGGCGTGCAGGAGCGCTTTTGAAGGGATGCAGCCCACATTTAAGCATGTGCCGCCCAAGGTCTCACGGCCTTCGACGCAGGCTGTTTTGAGGCCCAGTTGCGCGCAGCGAATGGCGCAAACATAGCCTCCGGGGCCGGAGCCAATCACGATTACATCATAAGACGCCATGGGAAGATCCTTTGGTTTGAAGGGCATATATAAGGTATGTTTTGCGTATGCCGTCACGTATGCCACGTGTATTACGTGGGTTTTTGTCAGGTATTACCCGTGCGCTTTTTGCGCCGGTTATTTTTTGAGTATTTTTACCAAGAAAAAGGCTCATAAGAGGGCCGCTCCCAGCATGGTGAGGGTTGCTGCGAAGCCTATGGCCCAGATGAGGGACCGCCAGGGGACAAGGCCCTGGGCGTAGGCGGGAATGTAGAGGATGCGTGCGATCAGGTAGGTGTGCGCGCAGAGTGCGGTGAGGCGTGAGTTTTGATCCGAGAGCTCGACAACAAGCACCGCGATGCTGAAAAAGGCCAGGGCTTCAAAGTGGTTGTTATAGGCACGGTAGAGGCGGGCCGTGGTTTTGCTCACTTGTTCGTCGAGAGGGCCGGGCATGCGGTCTTTGTCGCGGGGGCTGAGTGTCTTACCGGGGCCAAGCTCAATGTTGGCCGGGATCGCAAAGAGGGCCAGTTGCATGGCTTGGAGAAGGGCGGCGAGGGCGAGGACGGTGAGTTCGGGGGTCATATATATTGGCTCTTAAGCGGTCCGAATGAGAATGCGACTAAGGTTACGCCAACGCTAAAGCTCAGTAGAGAAAAATATGCGAATGCCAAATAGAGTCTGAGATTGCCACGTGTAAGCGGAAGCCCTTTGCGTTCCATCAGCAACAAATAGTTCCGTGTGTACCCCAGAATAAACAGCGCTGCAGCGGCGATTGTGCCAGCTAAAAAGAACAACATGCTGTATTTCAAAAGGTAGGGTTCAATCGAAAAAAAATTTTGGTTGTTGGCATTTCCAATAAACGTCATCAAAACAATGATGGCGCCACCATTCAGACTCAAAAGTGATTTTACAGCCAGCGCTGAAACAACTCGGAGGGTCTCTAATCCTTCGCGATAGTCAAAGTCTTTGGACTCTCCGGTCATTTATTCCCCTTGCAATTAGAAGCTGAGCCTGCCGTTTGCTAGGCCAAAATGATTTACAGATCCATCAACAACCGGCGTGGATCTTCGAGCGCTTCTTTCACGCGCACGAGGAACGTCACGGCGCCTTTGCCGTCCACAATCCTGTGGTCGTAGCTGAGGGCCAGATACATCATCGGGCGGATCACAACCTCACCGTTGATCGCCATGGGGCGGTCTTGGATTTTGTGCATGCCGAGGATGCCCGATTGCGGCGGGTTCAGAATAGGCGAGCTCATTAGCGAGCCATAGACCCCGCCGTTGGAGATCGTAAACGTGCCGCCTTGCATTTCAGCCATGGAAAGCTTGCCGTCCCGCGCACGCGCGCCTTTTTCGCCGATGGCTTTTTCGATGTCTGCAAAGCTCATGGAATCCGCGTCGCGGATCACGGGCACCACGAGCCCCGTTGGCGTGCCTGCCGCGATGCCCATATGCACGAAGTTTTTATAGACGATGTCCGTGCCGTCGATCTCGGCGTTTACTTCCGGCACTTCTTTGAGGGCATGACAGCAGGCCTTGGTGAAGAAGGACATGAAGCCCAGCTTCACGCCGTGTTTCTTCAAAAAGAGCTCCTTGTACTCGGCACGAAGTGCCATGACCTCGGTCATGTCCACCTCATTGTAAGTGGTGAGCATCGCGGCGGTGTTTTGGCTGTCTTTGAGGCGGCGCGCGATGGTTTGGCGCAGGCGCGTCATCTTCACGCGTTCTTCGCGCGACGCATCATCTGCGGGCACAGGCGCACGTGGGGCTGCGGTGGGCGCAGGCGCGCTTGTGGTGCTGGCAACAGCCTTCATTACGTCTTCTTTCATCACACGACCATCGCGGCCTGAGCCTTGAACTGTGCTCGGATCAATGCCCTTTTCGGCCATGATCTTCTTGGCGGAGGGGGCGTCTTCGACGTCCTTGCCGGTGGCCGCTGGAGCCGCTGGAGCCGCAGCGGGCGCGCTTGCAGGAGCGCTTGCACCGGTTGCCATCGTGGCCAGCACCGCGTCCGCGCCAACCGTATCTCCTTCTTTGGCGAGGATCTCTGTCAGCGTTCCTGCGGCTGGCGCTGGCACCTCAACGGAGACCTTGTCTGTCTCTAACTCACAGAGCATTTCGTCTGCGGCAACAGTCTCGCCCGGCGCTTTGTACCAAGTTGAAACAGTCGCTTCGGTAACACTTTCGCCAAGGGTGGGCACCATTACTTGCAAAGTATCGCCACCGGCAGCGGGAGTGGGGGCGGGCTCGGCCGTTGCAGCCGCAGGCGGAGACGCTGGGGCCCCCTCACTCGCGCCTTCGCTGATTTGGGCCAAAAGCGCATCCACGCCCACCGTTTCACCCTCAGGCGCTACGATTTCGCTCAACGTGCCTGCCACCGGCGAAGGCACTTCCACGGTCACTTTGTCCGTCTCCAGCTCGCAAAGCATTTCATCAACAGCAACGCTGTCGCCTGGCTTTTTGAACCACGTGGCCACGGTGGCCTCTGTTACGCTTTCGCCCAGTGTTGGGACCCGTACGTCTGTCATAGTCTTTATCCTTTGATCGTCAGCGCGTCGTCGACGAGGGCTGCTTGTTGGGCTTTGTGTTGGCTGGCAAGGCCTGTGGCCGGGGAGGCTGAGGCTGGGCGCCCTGCGTAGCTGGGGCGACTGTGTTTGGCTTTGATCCGGCTCAAGACCCATTCGATGTTGGGCTCGATGAAGGACCAAGCGCCTTGGTTCTTTGGCTCTTCTTGGCACCAGACCATTTCGGCATTTGCGAAGCGTTCGAGCTCTTTCACCAAGCTGAGCGCAGGGAAGGGATAATATTGCTCGATGCGCATCAAATAAATGTCGTCGATGCCGCGTGCGTCGCGTTCTTCCAAAAGATCGTAGTAGACCTTGCCCGAACACATCACGACCCGTTTGACCTTGGCGTCCTCCACCAGTTGGGTATCGGAATTGCCGTGCTCGGCATCATCCCAAAGCACCCTGTGAAAGCTGGAGCCTGTGGTGAAGTCTTCCGATTCAGACACAGCCATTTTGTGCCGCAGGATCGACTTTGGCGTCATGATCACCAAGGGTTTACGGAAGTCGCGGTGGATTTGACGGCGCAGCAGGTGGAAATAATTCGCAGGGGTGGTGCAATTGGCCACGATCCAGTTGTCTTGGCCGCACATCTGCAAGAAGCGCTCCAGGCGGGCCGACGAGTGCTCGGGGCCTTGGCCTTCAAAGCCATGCGGCAAGAGCATCACAAGGCCCGACATCCTGAGCCATTTGCTCTCACCTGAGGAAATGAACTGGTCAAACATGATCTGCGCGCCATTGGCGAAATCGCCAAACTGGGCTTCCCAAAGCGTCAGCGCATTGGGCTCTGCCAAAGAATAGCCGTACTCAAAGCCCAAGACCGCATATTCCGAGAGCATGGAGTCGATGACCTCGTATTGCGCTTGGCCTGCGCGGATGTTGTTCAAAGGATAGTAGCGTTCTTCGGTGTCTTGGTTGATCAGGCCTGAATGGCGCTGCGAGAAGGTGCCGCGCGTACTGTCTTGGCCTGCCAAGCGCACGGGATAGCCTTCGGTCAGGAGCGAGCCAAAGGCCAGGGCTTCGCCGGTCGCCCAATCAAAGCCTTCACCTGTTTCAAACATCTTGGCTTTGGTTTCTAAGAGCCGGGAGACGGTTTTGTGGAGCGGATAACCTTCAGGCGCCGCACAGAGCGCTTTGCCCACTTCGGCAAAGGTATCAGGCGCAATGGCGGTCGCACCGCGCTGATATTCTTCACCGCGCTTGTCGAGGTGTGACCAACGCCCGTCCAGCCAATCGGCTTTGTTGGGTTTGAAGTTTTTGCCAGCCTCAAACTCTTCATTGAGATGCGCTTGGAAGGCCGCTTTCATGTCCTCAATCTCGCCTTCGGGGATAAGCCCGTCTTTGACAAGCCGCTCCGTGTAAAGCGTCAGCGAGGTCTTTTGCTTTTTGATCTGCTTGTACATCAAGGGGTTCGTGAACATCGGTTCATCCCCCTCATTGTGACCGAAGCGGCGATAACAAATGATGTCGATCACCACGTCTTTGTGGAACTTCTGGCGGAACTCCGTGGCCACTTTGGCCGCATGCACCACCGCCTCTGGATCGTCGCCATTCACGTGGAATATTGGCGCCTCAACCATCAAAGCGATGTCTGTGGGATACGGGCTTGAGCGCGAGAAATGCGGCGCTGTGGTAAAGCCAATCTGGTTGTTGACCACGAGGTGGATCGTGCCGCCTGTTTTGTGCCCTTTGAGACCCGAAAGGCCAAAACACTCCGCCACAACACCCTGGCCTGCAAAGGCTGCGTCGCCGTGCAGAAGGATCGGCAAAGCCGAGGTGCGCTCTTCGTCATTGGTTTGGTCCTGCTTGGCACGGACCTTGCCCAAAACAACCGGGTTCACCGCTTCCAAATGCGAGGGGTTCGCGGTGAGCGAGAGGTGGACAGAATTGCCGTCAAACTCGCGGTCTGAGCTGGCGCCGAGGTGGTATTTCACATCGCCTGAGCCGTCTACGTCTTCGGGCTTGAAGCTGCCACCTTGGAACTCGTTGAAGATCGCGCGGTAGGGCTTTTGCATCACGTTTGCCAAAACGCTCAAGCGCCCCCGGTGCGGCATACCAATCACAATGTCGCGGACCCCAAGCGACCCGCCACGCTTGATAATCTGCTCCATCGCAGGGATCAGGCTTTCGCCGCCATCTAAGCCAAAGCGCTTGGTGCCCATGTATTTCACGTGCAGGAACTTCTCGAAGCCTTCTGCGTGCACCATGGAGTTTAGGATCGCTTTGCGCCCTTCGCGGGTAAAGCTCACCTCTTTGCCCAAGCCCTCGATGCGCTCTTTGAGCCAACCGGCCTCTTCAGCGTTGGAGATATGCATGTATTGCAGCGCAAAGGTGCCACAGTAGGTGCGCTTTAGGATCTCCACGATCTGGCGCATGGAGGCCATCTGCAGCCCCAAGACATTATCGATGAAGATCGGGCGATCCATGTCGGCCTCTGTGAAGCCGTAAGTCTTCGGATCAAGCTCGGGATGGGCCGTGTTCTCTTTCATTTTCAGCGGGTCAAGATCCGCAGCCAAGTGCCCCCGGATCCGGTAGGCCCGCACAATCATGAGCGCGCGGATACTGTCGAGCACCGCTTGTCGCACCTGCTCATCTGAGACCTGGACACCCTTTTCCGCAGCCTTCGCTTTGATCTTTTCCGCCTTAGGTGCCGGATCCTCGGCCCACTGGCCATCAAGCGCTTGGGTCAGATCATCATTGGGCTGCGGCGGCCAATCAGAGCGCGCCCAAGAGGGGCCAGCCGCCTCTGCCTTCACATCAAGCTCCGCATCTCCAAGCTGCGCAAAGAACTCCGCCCAAGCCGCATCTACGGCACCGGGGTCATTGGCATATTGCGCATAGAGCTGCTCAAGATATTCCGCATTGTGCCCCTGCATAAATGAGGAGGCGTGGAAGACGTCATTAGGGGAGTGTTCGGTCATTGGGGTCTCCTCAGCATGTTGCTCTGACTGGGATTATTCGAGCAATCCGTTGGCGCCAGCTTGGTCGCAATTTTTCGACCGTCGAATTGTCGCTTCGACAAAGGGCTTTTGAAAACTTTTCAAGCTCAAGCTGGGTTAGTGTTCCAGTTTTGTAAGTGAATTCTCGGGTAGGAGAATTGGGGCACGCCCTTTCAAGGGTTACGCCTTGTGGAATTGCAACGACGTGGAATTGATCCATGCGCTGGTTGGTATCTGCGTGACCGTATTGGGTCAGAAAGCAAACGCTGGTTGTCACAAACGTTAGGCAAAGCCGCGCAGCGCCCGACACGAGGGGGGGCGTGAAGCGCCCGCCCGTGGGGGCGGGTCGGGCGCTGTTGAGGCCAAAGGCCTCAACTTCTTTGCGCATCCCGATCATTGCGTCGCCTCGGGTTCATGGGTTGTGGTTATGTGACGACGCATCATCGGGAGAACCATAAGACAGGAAATTGCCAAGAGAATTGCGTAGTCTGCGCGGTCATTGATGAGATTGGGGAATGTCATTGAAGGCAAAGCCCACCAAATTCCCTCAAGAGCCTTGGGCACCACAACGAGCGCGAACCCGAAAGCAAGCAGTGATGCGATACTAATCTTCAAAAAAGGCAAAGGGCTCAGCGATGTATCTAGCCAATTGGGGTTCAAAACCGCGGCGGTTCTCCGCGATACGCCGTCTCGGTTGACAAAGAAAACTGCGAAGAAAAGCAAAGAGGCATAAATGCCTTTGCCAATGTCTAAGAAAACTCCGCCCAGCCATTGGATCGCAACTGCGCTGCAAGCCAAAGCGCTCCAAATAGAAAGGCGGAAGGCGTAGTCAAAGCGGGTCATTCCACATCTTCCTCCAAGCAAAGCCGGGCAGCGCCCGACACGAGGGGGGCGCTGTTGAGGCCTGTGGCCTCAACGTTATGGCCCGAACGGTTCATTACCCAATCGCTTCCAAAACGGCTTCGCCGAGGGTCGCGGGGCTGTCGGCAACAACGATACCAGCGGATTTCATGGCTTCGATCTTGTCTTCCGCACCCCCTTTTCCGCCTGCAACAATTGCGCCGGCGTGGCCCATGCGGCGGCCGGGAGGGGCGGTGCGTCCAGCAATAAAGCCCGCAGTCGGCTTCGAGCGGCCTTTCTTGGCTTCATCTTTGAGGAACTGTGCGGCCTCTTCTTCTGCGGAGCCACCGATCTCACCGATCATGATGATCGACTGCGTTTCTTCATCAGCAAGGAACATCTCCAAGACGTCGATGTGCTCCGTGCCTTTGATCGGGTCGCCCCCGATGCCCACGGCTGTGGATTGGCCTAGCCCTGAATCAGAGGTTTGCTTCACGGCTTCATAGGTCAGCGTGCCAGAGCGGGACACAACACCCACAGACCCACGCTTGTGGATGTGGCCGGGCATGATCCCGATTTTGCAGGCATCTGGCGTGATAACACCAGGGCAGTTGGGGCCGATGAGGAGCGAGTTGCTGTCAATGAGCGCGCGCTTGACCTTCATCATGTCGAGCACAGGGATACCCTCGGTGATGCAGACAATCAGCTCCATCTCCGCATCAATCGCCTCGAGGATCGAGTCGGCTGCGAAGGGGGGCGGCACGTAGATCACAGAGGCGTTGGCCTCGGTCACATGCTTGGCCTCGTGCACGCTGTCAAAAACAGGCAAGCCCAGATGCTCCGTGCCGCCTTTGCCCGGCGTCACACCGCCGACCATCTTGGTGCCGTAGGCAATGGCCTGTTCAGAGTGGAACGTGCCTTGCGAGCCGGTGAGGCCCTGGCAGATTACTTTGGTTGTTTCGTCGATGAGGACTGCCATGTGTGTGGCTCCTTTGTTGTGTGTTCAATCAGCGCTGAGGCGGGCAGAGCAATGGCTCGAATGACCCGCTGTCAGTCTGATTTGCTGAGCATTTTGGCAAACCGGTTCCGCAAGGCGATGAGACCCGCGGCAAGCGCCATGAAGGGAAGAAAGAGAAGGCAAAACAGAACGACCCCGCCAAGATCGGGGCCTCGTTCCGTGAAAAGAAACGAGACCAAGCATAGACCTGCCATAATCGCCAGTTGGACCATCAACGCGCGCGCCAACCAATCTGCGCGACCACGATAGATCGGCAAAAGGTAAGGACCCGCGTAAAGCGCGGCCAAAAGCACGCCGATAATGCCCGGTGGCGGTTGGAAGGAGAAAAAGGTCATTCACCCTTTTACGGCTTTCACGATCTTCTGGGCCCCGTCTTTGAGGTCGTCCGCGGCGATCACGTCCACGTCGCTCTCGTTGATGATGCGTTTGCCTTCTTCGACGTTGGTGCCTTCGAGCCGCACAACAAGCGGCACCTTGAGGCCCACTTCTTTAACAGCCGCGACAACGCCTTCTGCGATGACATCGCAGCGCATGATGCCGCCGAAGATGTTCACGAGGATGCCTTTGACGTTGGGATCCGAGGTGATGATCTTAAAGGCCTCGGTGACTTTCTCTTGGGTTGCACCGCCGCCCACGTCGAGGAAGTTGGCGGGCTCTGCGCCGTAGAGCTTGATGATGTCCATCGTGGCCATGGCAAGGCCCGCGCCGTTCACCATGCAGCCGATCTCGCCATCGAGCGCGATGTAGTTGAGGTCGAACTTGGAGGCTGCCAGCTCTTTGGGATCTTCTTCTGTCTCGTCGCGCAGGGCGGCGATATCGGGGTGGCGGTAGACCGCGTTGCCATCAAAGCCCACTTTGGCGTCGAGCACTTTCAGATCACCCTTGTCTGTGACGATCAGAGGGTTGATCTCGAGCATCTCCATGTCCTTCTCGGTGAAGGCTTTGTAGAGCAGACCCATCAATTTCACGCATTGCTTCTGCTGATTCTTGTCGAGACCAAGTGCGAAGGCGATGCGGCGGCCATGGTAAGGCTGGTAGCCGGTGGCGGGATCAACCGAGAAGCTGAGGATCTTTTCGGGGGTCGCAGCGGCGACCTCTTCGATGTCCATGCCGCCTTCCGTGGAGCAGACAAAAGAGATGCGGCTCGTTTGGCGATCCACGAGGAGAGCCAGGTACATCTCTGTCTCAATGTCGGAACCATCTTCGATATAGATGCGGTTCACTTGCTTACCGGCGGGGCCGGTTTGGTGCGTTACGAGTGTGCGGCCGAGCATCTTTTTGGCTTCATCAGCCGCCTCTTGTGCCGACTTGGCGAGGCGCACACCGCCCTTTTCGCCTGCATCGGCTTCTTTGAACGTGCCTTTGCCGCGACCGCCTGCGTGGATCTGCGCTTTGACAACCCAAAGGGGGCCGTCCATCTCACCGGCGGCGGTTTTGGCCTCTTCGGCTTTCAAAACGGCGCGGCCGTCGCTGACAGGAGCGCCATAGTCACGCAAAAGCGCTTTGGCCTGATACTCGTGGATGTTCATGGAAAAAAGGTCCCCGTAGTGCTGCGGTTTCCTTAGCTTTGGCGGGAGTCGCTCCCATATTAAAGCGCGCATGTGAGTGGAACGGCGAAAATCGCACATTTGTGATCACAAAAAAATTTGCTGTGATCACATAATCTGACTTGCTGGCGAGAACTTAAGCACTAAGCGGGCGTGCCTATCTTCGAATGCACAGGAGAAAACACCTGGGCTTTCTCAATAACAGCAATTGAGTCGTGTACATGAAGGCACGAAAAACTCTGGGCCAGGTCTGGTCTTTCTGCTGCTTGGCCTGAGTACCAATGATGCATATCGTGCATCCTCTTGGTCAGGTAATTAAAGAAATTTTCCTCCCCAGGTCCGCCGCCAAACTTGGGCCAATAGGCGGTGTGCAAGTCCTCGACCATATAAATCCCAGGCGTACTCAGAAGCGGGTAGAGGATATCGAGTGTTTTCGTGATGTGGGTCATGTGATGACTGCCATCATCTAGCACTAAGTCCAAACCGCCCATTTCCGCAACGACGTCCCTGAGGAAATCCGGATCGTCTTGAGAACCAATGCGCACCATGCCCGCCTGGCCGTCAAATTGCGCGCAATCGGGATTGATATCGATGCTGCAAATCGTGGCCTTGGTGCCAAAATACTTGCGCCACATCTGGAGCGAGCCACCTTTGTTCACTCCAATCTCGAGGAACTTAAAATCCGTGGCGCGAAAAGGGGCAAAGTAGCGCTCATAGATCGGGATGTAATGGTGCCATTTGTGAACAATGGGGCCTTCATTGCCCACAAAAAGCTCCAAAAGATCGCCGTCAAAGCCGTACTTCTCAACGATGTCGTCGCGGACATTACCTGAGAACTTGTACTTTTTGATCATGGCCTGCGCGCCTCTTTTGATTTGTTTGTAGAGAACAATCCCGAAGCTGCCCGGTCTCGTCAACCTCTCCTAAAGCCAAGAAAAAAGGGCGCTCGAGAGCGCCCTTTCCAAATGGTATCGCAGAGACTTAGGCCAGCGTTTCATCAATGCCCTTGCAGGCTTCCACAAGACCTTTCACGGCGTTCACGGAATTGTCGAACATCGCTTTTTCGTCTTTGCTCAATTTGATGTCTGCGATGCGCTCGATGCCGCCAGCACCGATCACCGTGGGCACGCCCACATACATGCCTTTAAGGCCATATTCGCCGTCGCAATAGGCCGCACATGGCAACAGACGCTTTTGGTCTTTGAGATAGGCTTCCGCCATCTCGATGGCCGAGGTTGCAGGCGCATAGAAGGCTGAGCCATTCCCCAAAAGGCCTACGATTTCTGCGCCGCCGTCGCGGGTGCGTTGCACGATTGCGTCCAGTTTCTCTTGGCTGGTCCAACCCATCTCCACCAGATCCGGCAAGGGAATACCTGCCACTGTGGAATAGCGGGTGAGCGGTACCATTGTGTCGCCGTGGCCGCCCAGAACGAAAGCCGTGACGTCCTTCATGGAGACGTCAAATTCAACGCTCAAGAAGTGACGGAAGCGCGCGCTGTCGAGAACGCCTGCCATGCCGCACACTTTGTTGTGCGGAAGGCCTGAAAATTCACGCAGCGCCCAAACCATCGCGTCGAGCGGGTTGGTGATGCAAATCACAAAGGCGTCTGGCGCATTGGCTTTGATGCCTTCGCCAACGGCCTTCATGACTTTGAGGTTGATGCCCAAGAGATCGTCACGGCTCATGCCTGGCTTGCGCGGCACGCCTGCGGTCACGATGCAGACATCTGCGCCCGCGATATCTGCGTAATCTGTGGTGCCTTTGAGCTTGGCGTCAAAGCCCTCGGACGGGCCCGCTTCAGCAATGTCGAGGGCTTTGCCTTGCGGCGTGCCGTCTGTGATGTCGAAAAGGACAACGTCGCCCAGTTCTTTGAGCGCGGCCAGGTGCGCAAGCGTGCCGCCGATCTGTCCTGCGCCGATGAGAGCGATTTTGGGTCGGGCCATGAGATGTCTCCACCATTGTGTGTGTTTTGGCATATTCGCTAGACCATGCCGGTTTTGGCTGGAGGGTGCCTAGACGCTCCGGCGCGCTCGTGCAAGCTTTGGGGTGCCGGCGTGTGCAGACAAATCCGTCTCAGGCTGGCTTTGAGCGCGTTGCGGGCGCCCCTATAACTTGTTTTCTAAAGGCTCTTCGCAATGACATTCGACCTGTGGTTTTTTATCGCGGCTATCCCGGCGACCCTGTTTGCGGGGGTCTCAAAAGCAGGTTTTGGCTCTGGGGCGGCCTTTGCCTCTTCAGCGATTCTCGCGCTTGTGGTCGAGCCTTCGGCAGCAATTGGGCTGATGTTGCCGCTGTTGATGGTGATTGATGCGGCCTCGCTCAAACCCTATTGGGGCAAATGGGATTGGGGGCTGAGTTGGCCTGTGATTTGGGCGGCTATCCCCGGCGTCGCTTTGGGTGCTTTGATCTACCAATTTGCCAACGATAACATTTTGCGTGCCCTGATAGGCGGGATCGCTTTGGCTTTTGTGGCCTACGATTGGAGCAAGCGGGCCGGTTTGCTCAAACTGGGTGCGCGGAAATTTCCAACTTGGGTGGGCGCCCTCACTGGAGCAGTTGCGGGATTTACGAGCTTTGTCAGCCATGCAGGGGGGCCGCCGGTGGCCGTCTATCTGTTGAGCCAAGGTGTTGGCAAAGGTGTCTACCAAGCCTCCTCGGTGCTGATCTTTTGGGCAATAAATCTATTTAAATTTGTACCCTATACATTTTTAGGGATTTTCACGGCACAAACGCTTGTGGCGGATCTCATCCTTGTGCCGTTCGCGCTTCTTGGCACGTGGTTGGGCGTGCGGGCCCATCGTGTGGTCTCGGAGACGTGGTTTTTCCGAATTACCTACATTCTGCTTTTGATCACTGGCACGCGATTGCTTGTAACGGCGTTTTAAGCGTCGTCGAGGTCTTTCACCGCCGCTTCCGCCAAATGTTCAAACGACCGGCCAGAGGCCACAAGGCAGGTGGAGCCACCAGGCGCTGTGACTGTAATTGTCCAGGTACCCGTTGATTCTGAAGCAAAAACTTCCACCAGAGCGTTGTTTGCGCCCAGCCCAATGGATTGGCGTGTTTCCCCATAATGGCTGCTCAAGCGATCGACGATGACTTCGCGCGGCGCGCAGTTGCGAGATTGGCCGTAGCCAGCAGTTCCAGCAAAAATTGCGAGGCCAATGCCAAGGGAGAGACAAAAAAGTGGGTTTTGCATAACGGGTCCTTTCCAAATGCGATGGGCTGGAAGGCCGCATGCGCCTTAGGCGGTGTGGCCCCATGTGGCCCGAAGTGCCTGGGAGTTTCGATATGGGATCAGCATGGCCAAAGAGCGTTAAGATATGAATTAAATGAGCGTACGGTGGGTGTTGCGTCATCTTGAATTGGTACGTTGACGCAAGGTTCCCTCAGCGGCGAAACTTTGTTTCCGAAAGGAACTTGTCTTGTTGGGGCGGTCATGCGATGGGAGCGCGGTATTTTGTGGAGTCCCCTGATATGGCGCATCGCCCAACCCGTTCTGTTCTCTATATTCCTGGCTCGAAACAACGCGCTTTGGAAAAAGCCATGAGCTTGCAGACGGATGCGATCATCTTCGATTTGGAAGACGCTGTCTCGCTAGGTGAAAAGACAACAGCGCGCGAGACCCTCGCCAGCACCCTCGCCCAGGCCGACTACGGGCCACGGCTCAAGATTGTGCGCATCAATGGGCTTGATACGGAATGGGGCGAAGCGGATGCCAAAAGCGTGCAAAATGCAGACGCTGTTTTGTTGCCAAAAGTCGGCTCTTTTGCGGATGTGGAGGCACTAGCTGCGCTGACTGATCTGCCCGTCTGGGCAATGATTGAAACGCCCGTCGGGATTTTGAACGCGCTCGAGATTGCAGCGCACCCTCGCATGCAGGGATTTGTGATGGGCACAAATGATCTCGCCAAGGATCTCAACACGCGGTTCCGCGCCGATCGCTTGCCGCTTATGACGTCGTTGCAAATGGCGCTTTTGGCCGCGCGGGCGCATGGCGTCGTGGCGATCGATGGGGTCTATAATGCCTTTAAGGACGATGAAGGCTTGAGGGCGGAATGCGAACAAGGCCGTGATTTGGGCTTTGATGGCAAAACGCTGATTCACCCAGCGCAATTGGACGTGGCCAATGAGGTTTTTGCGCCGTCTCCCGAGGATGTGGATCTGGCAGAGCGCCAAATCGCTGCTTTTGAAGAGGCGGAAGCGGCGGGGCAGGGTGTTGCTGTGGTCGATGGGAAAATTGTTGAAAACCTCCATATTGAGACCGCCCGCGCCACCCTCGCAAAAGCCTCAGCGATTGC
>JBCDCE010000031.1:0-44888 GCA_039182515.1 Pseudomonadota bacterium
CACCCGACCGCGGGCGTCGGGCTGAAAGCCCCCGCCCAGGGGGGCGGTTGGGGGCTGGTCGGCTTCGCCTCCCGGGAGCGATTGGTGAGCCGCGAGATTCTGGTTTCATAGACAGCACTCTAAGCCGCACGGGCACGCGTCAGGTGAACCGCCCAAAGCGCAAGCAAGAACCCCAATCCAGCTGCACTGAGCATTAGCATCAACAGCATCTCAGCGCCTTTTTCTGGGCCTATCATTGCGCCGGTGATTGCCGTTAAAATGGCGCCCATCCCAACGACAATGGCCCCACTGAGGCCTGCCGCGCTGCCCGCCAAATCAGGCCGGACAGACATGGCGCCCGCGCTGCTGCCTGGCACCGTGAGCCCATTGCCCAGACCCGCAAAGCAGGTACAGGCGAAGAAGACAGGTGCTGAAACATCTCGAGAAAACAACAAGATGAGCCCCAAAACCAACCCAAAGAGCGCCACCACGCGCCCCCCAAGCATCAACTGCGCAGAGGAGAAATTTTTGCCAAAACGGCCTGACAAAAAGCCGCCCAACATAAAGCCAACCGTGATCGTGCCGATATAGACCCCAAGCTGGCCCGTGGTGAGCCCAAAGCGGGTCTGGGCCACCAAGGGCGCACCGGTCAAAAAGATATAAAAGACGCCAATCGAGAACGCCCCGCAGAGCGCATAGGCCCAAAAGAGCGGCGCGCGGAGCAAAGCCAGGGCCTCAAAGGGGTCGCCTGGGCTGAGAGAGGCGCGTGCGGGCTTTGTCTCGCCGAGATCCATCCAACAGAGCCCAAAGAGCAAGAAGCCGGACACGGCGTAGAACACAAAAACCGAGCGCCACCCAAAGGCTACGTCCAGAAAGCCGCCCAGCATGGGCCCCAACATCGGCGCAAGCGCCATCGACATGCCGATATAGCCGATCAAACTTACCGCCTCGCGCTCGGAGCGCGTGTCGCGCACAATGGCCATCGAGAGTGTGTATCCAGCCGTCATCCCGCCTTGCAGCATGCGAAACACCAAAAAGGTCGTGGCATCCTGCGCCACAACGCAACCCACCGAGGCACAGGCAAAAAGGGCTGTCGCAACAAGCAAAAGCGGGCGTCGCCCAACGCGATCAGACAGCGGACCAATGCAAAGCTGGATCACCGCCGTGACCGCCAAATACCCCGAAACCGCCCAAGCGATCGTTGCATAATCGGTCTGCAGATCCGCCGCGATGCCCGCGAGCGACGGCATGAACATATTCAGCGACAGCGGCGAAAACCCCGTGAGCAATACGAGCGTGATCAATGCAGGAGGTGTTTGAGCGGCGCGCATCGAAGAAGACCCAAAGTTTACGCCTCATCAGCGCATCTAAATCATAGTGGACAGCAAGAGCCTTCACCCATAGCAATATAACCAGCCATAAAAAGTCTAATCTTGAGCTTCCTAGGGAGGAAACCATGACCTTACTTCGCAGAAACTTGCTGACTGTGGCCGCCGCAGCCGCCCTGAGCCTGGGCGCCACTGCCACACTGTCTGTCGCCCAAGACGTGACCCTGCGCTTGCACCAGTTCCTGCCCCCGCAGGCCAATGTGCCCAAAAACATCATCGCGCCCTGGATCGAGCAGGTCCAAGAAGCCTCAGGCGGTCGCATCAAGATCGACAGCTTCCCCTCCATGCAACTGGGCGGCAAACCCCCTGAGCTGATCGGGCAAGCCATCGACGGCGTGGCCGACATTGTTTGGACCGTGTCCGGCTACACGCCAGGCCGCTTCCCACACACCGAAGTGTTTGAGCTGCCCTTCATGATGACCAATGCAGAGGCCACAAGCCGCGCTTATTGGGACATGGCTCAGAAATACATGGTGGACGGCGAGTTCTCCGATTTCCACCTTTTGGCCGCTTGGGTGCACGGACCTGGCCTGATCCACTCGGCTGACCCCATTAAAATGCCCGAAGATCTCAACGGAGTGAAACTGCGGGCGCCGACGCGCGTGACCAACATGATGTTTGCCGGCATGGGCGCGACAGCCGTTGGCATGCCTGTACCAGCCGTGCCAGAAAGCCTCTCCAAAGGTGTGATCGATGGCGCTGTAATCCCATGGGAAGTCACCGGCGCGCTGAAAGTGCCTGAGCTTGTCACCAACCACCTCGAGTTCGGCGACGCCTCGCTTTACACAACCACCTTCCTCTTTGCGATGAACAAAGACGCCTACAACGCCATGCCAGACGACCTGCGCGCGATTTTAGACGCCAACTCCGGCGCAGAACTGTCGGCCTTTGCAGGCAAGCAGATGCAGCTCGATGATGGCCCGGCCCGCGAAAACGCGCTGGATCTTGGCAATGACATCACCACGTTGAGCCCAGAAGAGGTTGATGCCTGGCGCGCCGCTGCGGCGCCAACGGTTGAGAAGTGGATCGCAGAAGTTGCGGACCAAGGCCTCGATGGTGCAGCATTGATCGAAGAAGCCAAAGCGCTGATCGCGCAATACACCAACTAAACGCTCCAAAAGGACGGCTCCAGCATTAAGCTTGGGGCCGTCCTTGACTGTCCCAACCTGCGCGCACACTCCTCCATGCAAAATTTCGTAAACACTTTGGCCCGCATGATGGCCATCTTGGGCGGGCTTGTGCTGAGCGCGCTGATTGTGATGGTCTGCCTCAGCGTTTTGGGGCGCGGCGGAAATACCTTTGCCAATTGGGACGCTTTAGAGGCGGCCATGCCCGGCCTGTCAGCGGCTCTGTTGAGCACCGGGATCGGCCCGGTACCGGGGGATTTTGAAGTGGTCGAGGCTGGCATTGCCTTTGCGATCTTTGCGTTTCTACCGCTCTGTCAGCTCAAAAACGCCCACGCGACGGTGGATGTCTTTACCTCGCTCATGCCAAAGTCTTTCAACACCTTCCTCAAAGCCTTTTGGGAGATTTTGCTCACGCTTGCGATCTTATTGATCACCTGGCGCTTGGGCGTGGGCTTGATGGACAAAATCGACAATGGCGAAACGACCTTCATTTTGGGCTTTCCCAAATGGTGGGGCTATGCGGCGAGCTTTGTCGCAGCCCTCGTGGCCAGCTTTGTGGCGCTCTATTGCGCGACCATACGCACCCAAGCCGCGCTCAAAGGCCAGCCCAGCGTGCTCGACGCAGATGAGGCGCGCTAAACATGTCGATGCTAGAGCTTGGCTTTTGGTCCTTTCCTGTTCTGCTCCTTCTCATCTTTCTGCGCGCGCCCATTGGGCTGGCGATGTTTGGCATGGGGGCGGCGGGGATTTGGCTGGCCCTCGGCTCGCCCGATGTTGTGTTGGCAAAGCTCAAGAACGAGAGCTTCAGCACCTTTTCGAGCTATTCGCTCACCATCATTCCGATGTTTTTGCTGATGGGCCAGTTCGCCACGCTTTCGGGCATGTCGAGCGCGCTCTTTAAGGCGGCCGAAAGCTGGCTCGGGCACCGCAAAGGCGGTGTTGCCATGGCCTCTGTGGGGGCCTGCGCGGGCTTTGGCGCGATCTGCGGATCCTCCTTGGCCACAGCAGCCACCATGAGCAAGGTCGCCCTGCCCGAGATGAAGCGCTATGGCTATTCGGGCGGCTTTTCCACCGCCACGCTTGCGGCAGGCGGCACATTGGGCATCCTCATTCCGCCGTCGGTGATCTTGGTCATCTATGCCATCCTCACCGAGCAAAACATCGCCAAGCTCTTCTTGGCCGCCTTCATTCCCGGGCTCTTGGCCGCCTTGGGCTACATGCTCACCATCGCGATCTATGTGCGCCTTTATCCAGATGCCGCCGGCACGCGGCCCCCAGTGCCTTACGCCGAGCGGATCGCAGCGCTTTTGAAGGTTTGGCCGGTGCTCTTGGTCTTTGGCGTGGTGGTGGGTGGCATTTACTTAGGTTGGTTCACCCCCACCGAAGGCGCCGCCGTGGGCGCCTTCGGAACCGGGCTCATCGCCTTTCTATCCGGCAATCTCACTTGGGCACTGTTTAAAGACGCGATCCTGGCCACGGCCTCCACCACCGGCATGATCTTTTTCATCATCTTGGGGGCTGCTTTATACAACTCGTTTCTGGCCCTTACGCAGGTGCCACAAGAGCTTGCCAATTATGTGCTGGGCCTGGGCCTCACGCCCTGGCTCGTGCTCGTGATGATCCTGGTTTTCTATCTGATCTTTGGTTGCGTGATGGACTCGCTGTCGATGATCCTGCTCACGATCCCGATCTTCTTTCCGGTGATCTCCGCCATGGACTTTGGCCTTGTGGACCTCGCCGCCCTGCAAGCGGGCCTTGCCAACGAGGTGCTGGCCGCGGGCGTACCAGACGGCATGGGGCAGGAGATGCTGGAGAGCATCAAAGCCGCGATAGCCAGTGGCGCAGAGCTCACACGCGAGCAGATGAAAGCGCTCGACATCCGCATGACCCAAGGCATGGCCAACCGCATTGAGGCCGAATACCTGGCCATCTGGTTTGGGATCTTGGTGCTTATTGTTGTCGAAGTGGGGCTCATCACCCCGCCCGTGGGCATGAACCTCTTCATTATCAATACGATGGACAGCGAAACACCGATGATCGACACCTATAAATCCGTGCTCTTCTTTGTAGGATCGGATCTCTTCCGCGTGGCACTATTGGTGCTCTTTCCCTCCATCACGCTCTTTGTACTTACCCTTTAGCTCCTCGAAAGGCTGCGCGATATGGATCTCAACACCCAAGTGGCCCTTATCACAGGCGGCGGCAGTGGCCTGGGCGCAGCCACGGCCCAGCACTTCGCAGAACTTGGCGCAAAAATCGCGGTTTTAGATCTGAACTTGGAGGCCGCAAAGGCCATTGCAGAGCCGCTTGGAGGCTGCGCCATCGCCGCTGATGTGAGCGACGAGGCGGCGGTTGATGCCGCCATCGAGAGAGCCACCCAAGAGCTTGGCCAAGCCCCGCGCGTCGCCGTGAACTGCGCAGGCATTGCGCCCGCCGCCCGCATCGTGGACCGCGAGGGTAAAGGATCAGCGAGCGTCTTTGAAAGCACCCTCAAGGTGAATTTGTTTGGCACTTATCACGTCATGACCCATGCCGCGCGCCGCATGATGGCGTTAGATCCCATGGACACAGGCGAGCGCGGTGTGATCATCAACACTGCCTCCATCGCCTATCAAGACGGCCAGTTGGGCCAAACCGCTTATGCCGCCTCCAAAGGCGCGATTGCCGCCATGTGCTTGCCAGCAGCCCGCGAATTTGCCCGTACGGGCATCCGCGTGATGGCCATTGCGCCTGGGCTCTTTCGCACACCGATGATGGAGGCTCTTCCGCAAGAGGTCACGGACAAAATCGCCAGCAACATCCCCTTCCCCGCGCGCCTCGGCGCGCCGCAGGAATATGCCCGCACTGCCGCTCAGATCGTAGAGAACACTTATCTGAACGGCACCACGCTGCGCCTCGATGGCGCGGTGCGCTTGCCCCCGAAGTGAGGCCTGCACACCGCGATAGCTTTAAGCAACCTCTGGTTTGCGCCAGACCAAAAAGATCGCCACAGCACCAAGCACTGCGAAGACCAAACCGGCCACAGCCGCGTCTCCCGGTCCTCCCATGAGCCCCATGAAAATGGCGTCATGCCCGTTCATGAACATCATGGCAAAGCCGCCGATCATCACGAGATGACGCTCGCCAACAACGGCCCCAATCAGAGCAATGAGGATAAGCGTGAGCTGACGCCCCAAGAAGGCCCCTGCGGTTTGCCCCAAAGAGAGCGCCTCGCCCGTGAGCGTTGTCAGCCCAGGGTTCATATTTGGATTGCCGTAAGCCGGAATCGTCGCGGCGGCCATGGCAAGGGCCATCAAACCGATGAGGATCCGGGCGATAAGGTGGTTTTTGTGAAAACGCATGATCGTCTCCTTAAGTGTGGCAGACCTCACCCCCAAGGCCTCAAGAGGCCCTGAAACGGCGCGACATCTGTGGAAAGCCCGGCTCAAACCGCCGGAGATAGGATGTGGCCGCAAAGAGCACCCGGGTAAGAAGCGCCGCCCTACGGCCACAAGGGGATATGCTTTGGGATGCAACAGCCCGAAACACTGTGGAGATGTGTGTGCATCACCGCTTTTAGCGCTGCACAGAACACAGGTCCTGCACAGCGCTTCGGCCTCTTCCCCTAGGAGGCCGGAGACCGTTTCGCGATCAGTTCCGTGAGTGACGGGTCAACGCTGAGACGTGCGGCGCCGTGCGAGCCCGAGCCCACCGAGACCGGCCAGCAACAAAGGCAGCGCCGCGGGTACAGGCACAGCAGAGACGTCGATGGTCAAAGATCCACCCGTGCCCACAGCATTAAGATCCGTGCCTTCGCCGACGCTGACTAGGATGCCGCCGTTCGCAAAGGTGAAATCGGTTGGAAGACCAAGGCCAAAGGCGTCGATGGAGCTTACCGAGGTGCCAGCCGCAACGATTTCAACATCCGCTGCAAAACCCAGCGTGAAAGACGAAATCGCAGCCGTTGCGATGCGCTCGTTGAACTCGAAGTAGTATTGGTCAACGGTTGTGCTGTCATAAAGCGCGATGCCGAGGTTGGCTGGATCGTTGACAAAGGTCATCGTCAGGCTGTCGGCTGTGAAATCCACATCATAGGTGCCAAAGGCAAACCCTGGCAGCTCCACACCGCTTTCGATTGCCACATTGGTTGCCGCATCCACCACAACCGCAGCGCCGCCTGTCACGGGCCCGCTGGTGAAGATGTTGACCGCTTGATCAACAGTTGTGAGCGTTGCCGCTTGAGCGCCCATAGCAGAGCCTGCAAGCACGGCCGCGCCCAAGAGCGCTTTTGCCCGCGCAGAGGTTGGTACCCAGTTTACTAACATTGAAATTCCCCATTTCAGTTTTTGTGTTGGATTACAGAAAGATACGAAGGCAGGCTTATCCAACTTTAAGCCCGCCCCTGAAGCTGACCCTAAGATCAGCCGTGGTAAGCTTTGCTCACTGCAAAGCTGTCTTCAAACCAGTGCCAGAGCACAACTTGGCCATCGCGCACTTTGGCGCGCAGCGCGAAGGTGAACTCACCGATTTCTTTGCCAGAATGCGGTGTGATGCCGTTCATCACACCGAAAACAGCAACCGTGTCGCCCGAGGCAAAGGCATCCGTGTTTTCCCACTTGGTCGTGGTCAGATTTGCGCCAAAGACCTGCAAAAATTCGAAAATAGCCTCTTTGCCACGGGTTTCGCCGATCCATGGCAGCGTTTTGTCGCCTTCGTTGTGCCAGACCATATCGTCAGCCATGAGAGCAGACATCTTGTCCATATCGCCGCCGCCCATTGCGCCCATAAAGGCCATGACAGTGTCAAATGAAGTTTGTGAAGTTGCGTCCATGTCTTGTGCTCCTGCGTGTTTTGCGAGGATCAGTGCCAAAGCGGCACCGACCGATGACGCTAAAAGAGTTCTGCGATGCATTGTGAGGTCTCCTTTAATGAGAGTGGATTGAGCGAAAGGGCCAAAATCATGGGTTTTGCATCCTCCATTCGAGCGCGGGATTTTCCCGAAAAGCGAAGCGTTCGAGGTGGCGCGTCATTATCTCTTCAACTTCTTTGAGAGCTGTTAGATCATCTGCTTGCGCCTGTAAATCCAAGCAATCGGCTCGGACCATCATATTGCAGCTTCCAAAAGGGAACTGCACCAAACCTTCATTTGCATCACAGCGAGTTTTCGCCTTTGTGCCAAAGTGTTGGCACAGTATTTTTAAGTAGCGAGGCGCGCCGTCTGTCTTAAAAGATGCGAAGGTTTTCATTATTTCTATTCTAATTTACCGTAAAGTCACATTAGCCAGAGCCCGCGTATATTCCAATTCCCTGATTTCAGATCCAATTGTTCGGCGAGGCCGAACGATCGCCGCAATGCCCGCGCGCTACTCAGCAGGTTGCAACGTGATGTCGCGTGTTTTGACCGTGACGCGAGTCTCCGAACTCAAACCTGCAGCGCCCAGGCCTGTGCCCACGACAGTGTCCAAAAGCTCGATGAGATTGTTCCCCGCCACATCCTCAAGCTGGGCATCCACAAGCAGCGTCACCACCTGGCTCTGCCACGGACTGTCCGGCTCAAAGCGCCATCCGTTTTGGTGATCCTCAAGCACCCCACGCCCCGAAACCACCTGTCCCTCCGCATCCACAAGCGTGAGCGCGTCTTGCGCAGAAGCTGCATCAAAAGGCCGATCAAAACGGATCACGAGCGGTTCCCTGCTGCCCTGCCGAGGTGTGCTGACCGTCCAAGCATTGAGCTCCGGCACGCTGCGCAAGGGCGCGGACACTTGGAAGTCTTGCGAAAAAGCCGTGGTCTGCCGCTGAGCACCCAGAGCCGCAGGCCAACCCTCTTTCACCACCAGCGCATAGCGCTGCCCTTCTTCAAGCGCCGGCCCAAGCGCCAGGTTTTGCGCCACCCCGCGCTTGATCCGGCCTGGGTCCATCAAAAGCGTCAGCCGCGTGCGGTCCGCGTTCCATAGCTCCTGTTTGAACGTCATGAAGGCCGCGCCATCCTCTTGGCCCTGCGCATTCGCAAGCGCAATAAACTCGCCTGCTCGATGCGGCTGCATCGGTGTCGAGAAATGGATGTAAAAACGCAGGGTGTTTTCAGGGATCTGCGGCCCGCTTGGATAAATCGCGAGCACTTCGGGGCGGACCAAGGCTTCGCCAGAGCCAATCACAAAGTCTCGCAAAACGGGCTGAGCGTCTGGCCCACCCACAAAACTGCGGACGGTATAGGCTTGATCCATCAAAAACCCGAAAGCCGGTTTAAAGACCACATCCGCCCCATGTTTTTCATAGGTGCCCGCAAGGGGAAGCTTGCCTGTGCAACAGCTCTGGGCGGCGCCCAAAAACACTTGCAAGTTGGCCTCGAGCGCACCGTGGTCTGCGACCCCCGGCAAAGCCGCCACAACGGGATCGGTTGTGGCTTTGGGCAAAGTGACAACGCTGTCTTGCGCCGTCACCGTTGTCGCAAAGAGCGCGCTGCCCAGAGCCAAGGCACAGGCCCCAAGCCTGACGCGCGACAGCGCATATTTGATCAAGCTTGAGACCATGGCGCGCGCCCTATTGGGCTTTATCCGCCCAATATTGCGGGAAGTCGAACTCCGCCACGAGATTGTGCAAACGGTTCGGGAAACCATTGAAATTGCTGTCCATATTCAGGCTTCCCGTATACATATCGCGCGTCAGCGAGACGAAGAAATTGTCACCCAAAGGCGCAATTTGCAGCGACATGCCATCAAACATCACAGCCTTTCCGGTATCGCCCACAGGCATCAAAGGGGAAGTGTCGGACTGTCCGCCGCGCGGCAAATCATCGGGCGTTATGCCTTTTTTGCCGCCCAAGCTCGCCACAGGGATCACATGCGGTGAGCGGCTGTTGGAGGTCAAAAAGAGCGACTCTTCGCCCTTCAAATTATAAGACACCATATCGAGCGGTTGGCCATTGCCGTAGTCCATCAGCGTTTTGGCCGTGATCTTGGCACCGTCCACAATCTGGTCGAGCTCAATCAGCACAATCGGGCTACAGGTATAGGCCGCCACAAGCTGCGCTTTGCCGTCAATCTCGTGGATCGACATGGCCCGAATAGGCGCGCGGGTCTCATATTGGTCGTGGCTGATGTGGTACATCTCGACATTGGTGGCGGACTGTTCGCCGGTAAACGGCACAGGGATCCGCCGCAGGGTCGACAAGAAGTTCTCAAACGCCACGCCCGAGACAAAGAGCTCGCCGTCGTAGAACTCCATGTCCATGATCGCCAGCGAACTCAGCTTGATATTGCCCTTGGCCAGGTCCCGCACCAAAGGGGCCCCTTTGCCAAGGCCGCGGGGGCGAAAGGTTGTCTCTTGATCAGGGAAGTGGTCCAAAGCCTGCTTTTGGAACGACAGCCCGCCCAGATCCACCAAAGAGATCTCAGCCGCTTGGTTCACCTTCACAATCGCAGGCGCGGATTCGAAATTACCGATCCGGGACACAGAGATATAGATCTCTTCCGAGAGGGGATGTACCGCCATGTCGTTGATGGCCAAGGCGCTGGACGGCACGCCCAAAACGTCGGCAATCTTCACATCGATATCGAGAATATTCACCGGCGCCACTTGGGCTGGTGCGGCATCCGCCGTCAGATCAAAGGCGTAGATCGCGCCGTTGTAATTGTCGCCGACAAAAAGCGTGCCGGTGTCAGAAAACTCAAGCGCACCCGCAAATTTCAGATCCAAGCTTTTGTCTTTCGCCATGGCAGCGCCAGCAAAACTCGCTGCGAGCAACAGGCCCGCGAGGGCGCTTCGTTTAAATGTCTGCATCTCTTGTGTCCTCCAAAAAAGGTCTATCCCGGGGCAAATTTTCTCAGCCCGCGCGCAGGCCGCAGGCGGCAAAGGCGCGCAAAGGCAGTCATTGAGATGGGACAAGCCTAGGCCCTGACGATTATTTCCACTATTGGGTAAATACAGAATCTATTAATCAGAAAAACCGAACAATGATCGACCACCTTAGGCAAATGGCCATCTTCGCCCGAGTTGTAGATGAAGGCTCTTTCCGCGCGGCTGCTCAAGATCTGGGGCTTGCTCCGTCGCGCATCAGCGAAACGGTCTCTGAGCTTGAAGCCTATCTTGGCCTCACCCTTCTCTACCGCACAACCCGCAAGATCACGCTCACAAACGAAGGCCGCATTTTTTATGCCCGTGTGGTTGAGATGCTGCGCAATGCAGAAGCCGGTCTCAATGAGCTCAACGCCCTATCGCTTGATCCGGTCGGTGCATTGCGCATTTCAATCCCGGCGTTTCTGGCGTCCAGCCCTCTTTCAACAGCCGTTGCGGGATTTGCGCGCTTGCACCCAAATGTGGCGTTTTCTGTCTCTTATACGGATCATCCGGTAGATATCATCGAAGGTGGCTTTGACCTTGTGGTGCGCGTGGGCTGGCTGGACGACAGCCAAATGATGTCACGCAAACTGGCGGAAGGGATGCGGGTGTTGGTCGCGGGGACAGAGTACGCCCGCCAACACAGCACCCCGCAAACACCCGAGGATTTGGAAGACTGGGATTGGATCCGCTACCGCCAACGCGCAGACACAACCGAGATGGTCTCCACCTCCGGTCAAAAGGCCAAAGTCACCGGCAACGCGCAGATTGAGGTCGATAGCATCGACGCGCTCTATCATTTCGCTGTTCAAAACATGGGCGTGACGATCCTGCCGTCTTTTCTGGCAGAGCGCGGCATTGCAGCGGGTGACCTGATCCAGCTTTTGCCCGATTGGCACCTTCGCCAGCTGGGCGTTTATGCGGTCTGGCCAGACAAATCGCGTCGCGAAAGCCTGTGTTTGCTCTTTGTGCGCTATCTGGCGGATCAAGGGCTCTGCAAATATGAGATGGGCAAATCTGAAACGGATCAAAACGCGCCCGTTTAACCATAAGTTCCACACCACACCGCTGGTTTGTCAGCTTGCAGGGGACCCTTTCAGATGATCCCAGGGCCACAGACCCCAAGCTTCACAAGCTGTTAAGCCCGCGTGTTTTCTATGGGCGCAGCAGGCGTTGCAGGTAAACGTTTGGTTAACAAAAAGCAGCCTGTGCATACCTTCTGCATACATAAGGGCATACGCAAAGCATACGCGATGTGCAGAGGTTAAATAACTGATATATCGATAATTTTAGGCTTTCTGCGAATTTTAAGAAAATTGAGCACCGTACGGTGCCCTTTCTATATCCTTAACTTGGCCACCGTTGCGCAATGCTTCGGGATGTCCCAATAAATGGGAACGGTCGAACAAGGACAAAATATGCACTCACAAACCCCAGCCGATCCGCCACTCATTCTGGCCAACGCTGAGCTTGTCTTGCGAGACGCTGTGGTAAGAGGCGCCGTGACCGCCCAAGCCGGTAAAATCATTGAGATCAAAGAAGGCGGCGCAGTGCCGCTTGGGGCCATCGATTGTGAGGGCGACTTTGTCCTGCCCGGCCTCATTGAGCTTCACACGGACAACCTTGAGCGCCACCTAGAGCCCCGCCCCGCCGTGGCCTGGCCGACGCTTGCGGGCATCATGGCACATGACGCGGAGCTTGCGGGCGCAGGCATTACAACGGTGTTTGACGCTCTGCGCCTGGGCTCCATTCACAACAACACCGCCAGCAAGCCCGGATACGCGCGCAACCTAGCAAACGCGCTCTTGGCCGCGCGCGCGGGCGGCTATCTTAAGATCAGTCACTTCTTGCATCTCAGAGCAGAGATTTGCTCGGCCACACTGCTCGATGAAATGGCGCATTTTGGCCCTGAAGACCGCGTGGGGATCGTGAGCCTGATGGATCACACACCCGGCCAACGGCAGTTTCGAGACATGGGCCTTCTGAAAACCTACATCGGCAAAAAGCGAAAGCTGACTGATGAGGAATTCGCAGAGCACGTCTCACGCCTTAAGGGCCTGCAAAAGATTTATGGGGCCAAACATGAAGTGGGAGCTCTGCGCGAGGCCAGACGCTACGGCGCGGTGCTCGCCAGCCACGACGACACGACGCGCGCCCATGTAGAAACATCCTTTGAAAACAACGTCAGCTTCGCCGAATTTCCCACCACATTGGAGGCGGCTGAGGCCTGCCACGAGAAAGGCATTTCGGTAATGGTCGGCGCGCCCAATTTGGTGCGGGGTGGGTCGCACTCTGGCAATGTCTCAGCGCTGGAATTGGCCGAAGCGTACCTCTTGGACATGGTCTCATCAGACTATGTGCCCGGCGCGCTTTTGATGTCGGCTTTTGAGTTGGCGCGGCTCTGGGACGACCTGCCGCGCGCTGTGGCTTGTGTGAGCACAGGCCCGGCCAAAGCCGCGGGGCTGAGCGACAGAGGTGCCCTAGAGACAGGGCTCAACGCGGATCTCATCCGCGTGAAGGAGATCAGCCAAACACCTGTTTTGAAGGGCGTTTGGCACAATGGCGAACGGGTCAGCTGAAGGAACTCAGCGCTACACCGATCGGGTGATGCCCCCGTCTACGCGAATGTTCTGACCGGTGATATAGGCCCCACCTGATGAGGCCAAAAAGGCCACAACGCTGGCGATTTCGCCCAAAGAGCTGCCATAACGCCCCATCGGGATCATCGCGCGGAACTCTTCCTTTTCAGGCAAGCTGTCAATGAAGCCCGGCAGCACGTTGTTCATGCGGATGTTCTCAGCCGCATATTTATCAGCAAAGAGCTTGGTATAAGCCGCAAGCCCTGCGCGCATCACGCCTGAGGTTGGAAACACCGGATTGGGCTCAAAAGCCGCAAAGGTGGAGATGTTGATAATCGCCCCGCCGCCTTGCTGTTGCATGATCGGGGTCACGAGGCGCGTGGGGCGCACGGCGTTGAGGAAATAGACCTCCATGCCCTCGTGCCAATCATCATCCGTGAGCTCCAAAATCGGCGCGCGCGGGCCATGGCCTGCTGAGTTTACGAGCACATCCACCCGGCCCCAATGGTCCATCGCGACGTCTACAAGCTTTTGCAAATCCTCGGTCGACTTATTCGTCCCTGTGATCCCCACACCGCCCAACTCCTGGGCCAAAGCCTCGCCTTTTCCTGAAGAAGACAGGATCCCAACTTTAAAGCCATCTGCCGCCAAAGCACGGGCGCTATCTGCGCCCATGCCAGAGCCGCCAGCCGTGATCAAAGCCACTTTTACGTCAGACATATCTCTTTCCTCATTTCCAGTTTCTGGATGTCATCCAAGATGTTCATCGATAGGGACCCCTTCTGCCAGGGTGCGCAGGCCCTCAGATAACGGCTTTCTCCACGATCTTGTTCCCAGCCGGGATCCGGTCGAAATGGAACTGCGACAGATCCAGGGTTTTGTAAGCCCCATGGACCATCATCTCAGCCGTGCCCCGCCCCATGGCGGGCGATTGCTGCAGGCCATGGCCAGAGAACCCGTTGATGAAATAAAAGTTTTTCACCTCAGGATGCGGGCCCAGGATCGCATTGTGATCGAAAGTGTTCATGGCGTAGTGCCCCGCCCATTCCGATTGCACTTTGATCGCGTCAAACTGCGGGATGCGGCTGGCAAGAATGGGCCAGACATGGCTTTCCCAAAGGCTGTGATCCATGGTGAAATCATCGTACTCCACAGCCGGATCAATCTCCGCGTGAGCCCCGCATTGATAAGTGCCACCGCCGTTTTCGCGCACGTGCACGCCGGAAGGATCAATCGTGAGCGGCAGATCCCGATCCAGCGGCTTTTCAGCAGAAAAGACCCAAGAATAGCGTTTGCGCGGCTCAACGGGCAGATCAAAGCCTAGCATCCGCGTGGTGCGCGCGGCCCTAGGCCCGGAAGCGTTGAGCACTTGTCCGCAGGAAATGACCTCGCCAGAGGCCAGGGTCACGCTCTCCACACGGGTGCCATCCGCGCTTTTTGTGAGCGCGACCACTTCGTTCTCGATATACTCGACGCCCCGCTCCCGCGAGATCCTGCGCCACCAATCAAAAACCGCCGTGCCGTCCCAAAAGCCCTCATCGACTAAGTTGATCGAGCCCAAAAGGATGTCATCCACGTGATAAAAGGGATAGGCCGCTTCGATCTCGTCCGCGCTCATCAGTTGAGTCGCAGCTCCGGCTTTGAGCTGCACCTTTTGATTGTCGCGCAACACGTCTGCAAAAGCGGGCGTGTCGGCCAAATACATATAGCCAAAGGACCGGATTGAGAGCTCAGGCACACGCGGATCGTTGCCCATATAGCGCGGCAGGTTCTTCACAAAATCCGCTGCGAACTGGCTGATGCGCACGTTCAACTCGCCTGAAAACTGCTGGCGCATGCAAGAGTTGGTGCGCATGGTCGAGGTATTTTCATAGCTCATGTCCCGGTCCACAACCAAAACCTTGCCTTTGAATTCCGTGTCATCTGACAAAAACCAAGCGGTGGACGCGCCCATCATCGCACCCCCAATGATCACGATGTCATAAGATCCATGTTCTGGGGTTTTGGCGTTCATAAGTCCTCTCCTCGCGCAACGGCCGCTTCGACCTCCGCAATGTCTTCGGGCGACAAATTATAGTCCTCTTGGGCCGTCTCAGCCGAGATATACCCTCTTGCAAGGTCGCGCTTAACGGCCTCCACAGAGCGCTCAGCTGGATCGCCGTAGCCTGCCCCTCCTGGGAAAGCCATCACCACTTTGCGCCCGTGAGCGACAAATTGTTTGCCTTTGCCATTCATCGCGCTGCCGTCGTCTTGAGCGATGGTCGTTGGGGCCCCTGCTCCACCACCACGCCTGCCGCGGGCGGGATGACCCACTCGGTCAAACATGGCTTGGATATCAAACTCATGGCCCTCTTGCGCGCCCACTTCCATGTATTGCCCCAAGCCGCCGCGCTGTTTGCCTGCCCCGCCCGAGTCAGGGCGCAACTCCTTGCGCCAGATGATCACAGGGCCTGCATGCTCCGTGGCCTCAATAGGCATGGTCATCACGCCAGACGGAAAGGCCGTGGCGTTGAGCCCGTCGTGCTCAGGCCGCGCGCCAGAGCCACCGGAATTGAAGGTCAACACCTCAGAGCGCCGAGCTGTGCTTGGTGCAGGCGCATCGGTGCGCGGGCGCAGCGACACTTGGAAATTGCACAGGCACCCCGCCCCTTCCGCAGGGACCAATCCTGGAACGATCTTGTCAAACGCATCATAAACCGCGTCTGGCACAAAATGCCCCACGATATGGCGCAGCGCCACAGGGGCGGGATGCAGCGCATGCACAATGGAATTTTCAGGCGCTGTGATCTCAAAAGGCGCTAAGCTCGCCGCATTGTTGGGGATCTCAGGCGCAATGGCCACTTTGAGCGCATAACACGCGTAAGCCTTGGCATAAACAAGCGGGCAATTGATCCCCTTCTTGTCGAGGCCAGACGTGCCTTCGAAATCCGTGAGGATTCGGTCGCGTTCCACGCTCACCTTCACCTTCAACGTGATCGGGCGCTCAAAACCATCCACGGTCATTTCACCCGAGGCCGACTTTTGTGGCAAAGCCGCAATCCGCTCCAACGTCGCCCGGCGCGAATTGCTCAAGATGAACTCCGCGATGCCACTGAGATCGGAAAGCGCAAACTCTTCCATCATCTGGCACAGGCGACGATGGCCAATCTCGTTGCACGTGGTCAGGGCGTAAATGTCGCCGATAAGCTGATCGGGCTCGCGCACGTTGCCGCGAATGATGCGCGTGAGTGTCTCGTCCACCGTGCCGCGATCCGCGAATTTCATGATCGGGATATAAAGCCCCTCTTCATAAACCGAATGCGCATCCGCCCCAAAGCCGCGCCCGCCAATATCCACGATATGCGCGGTGCAGGCAAAAAACCCAACGTGCTTGCCACCATAAAACGACGGTGTGACCATGGTGATGTCATGCAGGTGGCCCGTACCTTCCCAAGGATCATTGGTGATGTAGACGTCACCTTCATGAATGTTCTCACGCCCAATGCGCCTGATGAAATGCGCCACGGCATCTGCCATCGCATTCACATGGCCAGGTGTGCCAGTGACGGCTTGGGCAAGCATCTGCCCTTCAAGATCATAGACCCCCGCAGAGAGATCCCCCGCTTCGCGCACAGAGGTCGAAAAGGCTGTCCGTACAAGGGCTTGCGCTTGCTCTTCGACCACAGAGATCAAGCGGTTCCACATGACCTGATAGGCCACTTTTGAAGGATCTTTGCTCATGTCTGATCTCCCTTTGCCACAACATCGATACAGCCATCGGGCTGGCATGTGGCCATGCGCGACGTGGGCACGATGATCGTGGTTTCTTTCTCAACGATAACAGCAGGCCCCGCACGCGTTTGGCCGCTTGTGAGGCTTTCGCGAGAGAGAACCTCAGCCACAACAGGCTTGCCCAAAGCGGGATCAAAGACGGCGCGCGTGTCACCATCAGGTGCATCACTTTGATCTGTCTGAGCGCTCGCCTCAGCCACACGCGCCACGGGCTCAGGCGGCGTAGTGGCATTGACGGACCAAACCGTGATCTCAATATCCATGCCCTCTACGGGGCGGCCGAAAAGCTTGGAATAATCCTCGATAAACCGCGCCTCAAAGGTTGCAGCATCAGGTGCCATGGCCTGCGCCTCGGTGAGCTCAATTGGGATCTCCCAGCCCTGACCTGTGTAGCGCATGTAAACTTTAAACTCGGACAAGATCGGGCTTGTCGCATCGCAGGTGCGCACAAAGCCCGTGGCCTCTGTTTTGAGCTCGCTGAGCAAGGCCTTGATCCGCGAAGGGTCAAAATCGCTGAGCTTCATATAAACGGAGCGATTGGCCTCAAAGCTGAAAGGCGCGCGCAAAAAGCCGATGGCGGAGCCCACGCCCGCGCCCGGCGGCACAAGCAAGCGGGTCACCCCAAGCTTTTCACAAAGCCTTCCCGCATGCAAAGGGGCCGCGCCGCCAAAGGCGATCATTGTGTAGTCTGAGAGGTCTTCGCCGTTCTCAACCGCGTGCACGCGGGCTGCATTGGCCATGTTTTCATCGACCACTTCGGCCACCCCAAAGGCCGCCTCTTGGGCGTCCATGTCGAGACTGTCTCCAACGTGGGCAAGTAGTGCGGTTTGCGACCGATCCGCGTGGAGTTGGATCGAACCACCGGCAAAATTGTCCGGATCAAGCTTGCCCAGCACAAGATCCGCATCCGTCACACCAGGCCGCTCACCACCGCGTCCGTAGCAGGCGGGCCCAGGCTCCGAGCCAGCACTTTCGGGGCCAACGCGGATCTGCCCCATGGCATCCACATGGGCCAAAGAGCCACCCCCCGCTCCGATTTCCACCATGTCGATCACAGGGATCGAAATCGGCATGCCGGACCCCTTTTTGAAGCGGTAGGTGCGCGCCACTTCAAACACGCGACTGGTTTTGGGGCTTTGGTTTTTGATCAGGCAAATCTTGGCTGTGGTGCCGCCCATGTCGAACGAGAGGACCTTATCCAAGCCGTAGCGCGCGGCGATATGCGCGGCAAAAACTGCGCCTCCTGCCGGGCCAGATTCCACCAATCGCACAGGGAAGTCCGCCGCGTTTTGGATCGAGATGATCCCGCCGCCGGAATGCATCAAGAAGATCCGGCACTGCACACCTTCGCTTTTTAAGCGGTCTTCCAAACGCCCCAAATAGGAGGCCATCAGCGGCTTGATATAGGCATTGGCGACAACCGTGTTGAACCGCTCATACTCGCGCATCTGAGGCGACACCTCTGACGAGATCGACACCGAAACATGCGGTAGTTTTTCGGCCAACACCTCCCGCACCAGCTCTTCATGGGCTGGGTTCAAATAGGAGTGGATCAGCCCAACAGCCACGCTCTCAAAACCCGCCTGCGCGATCTTGTCCACCACTGCTTCGACCTCTGCGCGGTGCATTTCCACCAAAATCTTGCCGTTGGCATCCACCCGGCCTGCCACCGTAAAGCGCATCTGACGCGGCAACAGAGGCTCGGGCAAATTCAGGTTGAGATCATATTGTTCAAACCGGCTTTCGGTGCGCATCTCGATCACATCTCGAAAACCCTCGGTGGTGATGAGCGCTGTTTTGGCTCCGCGCCGCTCGATGAGGGCATTTGTGGCCAAAGTGGTGCCATGAATGATCTGATCAATTCGGCTTGGAGAGACCCCCGCCATGGCACAGACCTTGTGCATACCATCGATGATGGCGTTTTCCGGCGCCGCATAGGTCGTGAGCACCTTGATCGAGAAAGGCACGCCGTCCTTTTCTAAAACGACATCCGTAAACGTGCCGCCGATATCGACACCAAGACGAAGGGACATGGCTGCCATCTGAGGCTCCTCACTTGCTCACTTTGGCCAAGTGATCCGAAATCACTGAGGTTATCAAATTGATTAATTTTCTCACCCCAATCATTTTTCATGATCGTCGAGCGCAACCTTCGCCATCCGCGCCGCCTGCGCCACATAGCGCCCGGATCGCCCAGGCGCATAGCGCGCATAGAAGGTCAAAGGATCGGGCAACCAATCAGAGGTGATCACATGAAGCTCACCCGCTTTAATTTCCTGGCGCACAAGCCGTTCGGGCAAAAGCGCCACGCCAAGACCTTCCAAGACCATCGGCACACAGGCAGACAAAGCGCTGGAATGCACAATCTGGGCCCGTGGCAAGCCGCGCTCTTCAGCCAAAGCATGCAAAGCTGCGCAGGCCTGAGTGTGTTTGGCATGAGTTAAAATGGTTGCAGAGAAGAGATCTGAAAGCGGCGCGTGAGGGCCTATTTTTTGGAACAGCTCGGTGTTGGCCGTCCAGCAATAGGGCTCTGGCTTTAGCTCTTCGCTCACAAAGCTGCTCGCTTTGCACGGGCCATTTTGCAACGCCAGATCAAGTTGCCCTTCAATCAACCGCGCCTCGATAGACGCAGCAAGATCGACCTCCAACTGGATCCGGAGTTTGGGGTAAGCCTCTTTGATCAAACGTAAAAAATCTTGCAACCATGTGCAGGCGACCAGTTCTGTGACCCCTAGGCGCAATGTTTCCTCAATGAGATCTTGGCGTCCTGCCTCTTCGAGCAAAGCCTCTCCAGCCCAAAGCACCGCACGCGCTTTCTCAAGGAGTTTTTCACCTTTGGTCGTCAATCGTACGGAGCCCGCGTCGCGGATCAGCAAAGGCACATTGAGCGCTGATTCAAGCCCTGTGATGCGGGCTGAAATGTTGGGCTGAGTTGTGCCAAGGGCTGCAGCAGCGGCCCGAAACGTGCCAGTGTCCACCACAAAAGCGAAGGCCTCAAGTTGTTTGAGGGTTATCTGGCTTTTGATCACATGGCGCTCCTTGATAACATTTCGTTATCTTAGCCTAAGCGATGCCAAAGCCCATGCAAGCCCTAAGCGACAGGTTTGCGCCGCCCAAGAAGCCAAACAAAGAAAAGGCCGCCGATGAGCCCCGTGACGATGCCAATGGGCAGATCCTCCGGCGCCATGACGGTGCGCGCGGCGATATCGGCCCAGATCAAGAACACTGCGCCCACAAGGGCCGATCCTGGCAAAACCCGTGCATAGTCTCCGCCAACCATAAGGCGCACCACATGCGGCACCATCAGGCCCACAAAGCCAATGATCCCAGAGAAGGCGACCATCACGCCCGTGATCATTGCGCCCGACACAAAGACCGCCAAGCGAAATCGCGCCACAGGGATCCCTAGGGTGGAAGCGCTTTCATCCCCGATGGTCATTGCGTTTAAATCGCGCGACCGAGCCATGAGCCAAGCCGCACAAATTATGAGAACTACGAGCGGGTAAATCAGGTGGCTCCATTGCGCCAAGCCGAGCCCGCCCAGCATCCAAAAGACCACTACATGGGTGGCGCGCGGATCACCCAGAAAGATCAATATGTTAGCGCAGGCCATAATGATGAAAGACACCGCAACCCCCACCAAAACAAGGCGGTCCGCGCTTGTGGCATCCGCAAAACGCGACACCCCAAGCACCAGGGCAGTGGCCACCAAAGCGCCCAGAAAGGCCAAGAGTGGCACGGTGAGCAATCCCAAGAAGAGGCCCGTGTGCAGCAACCCCAAAATGGCACCAAAGGCACCGCCCGACGAAATTCCAAGCAAATGGGGATCCGCCAACGGATTGCGCGTCACGGCTTGCAAACTCGCGCCCACAAGCGCCAAGCCCGCCCCCACCATCATCGCCAAAAGCGCGCGGGGCAGACGGATATTCCAAACGATGGCTTCGCGCCCTAAGGACCAGGTTTGCTCTACGAGACCTGGGACGAGCTTGTTGAGAAACACACCCCAAACCGTGCCCAAAGGGACCCCAACGGCCCCCAAGGAGATCGCAAACGAGAGCGATATCAAAAGCGCCGCCAACCCACCCAGAAGGAAGGCCGCATGGCCTCCCAAACGCTTAAACCGGGAGGCATTGGCATGCAGGGACATGGATCAGTTGGCCCAAAACGCGCCAGCGAGCGTTTTGATCGCCTGGATATTGCGCGGCCCTGGCGTGGCCTCGACGTATTCAAGCGTGACGAAACGGTCGTTTTTCACGGCATCGAGCTCTGCAAAAGCCGGGTTCGACATCATGAACGCGCGTTTTTGCTCTGCTGTGACATCCCCGTAGTTGATGATCACCACCACTTCCGGATTGCGCTCGACCACTTCTTCCCAAGTCACAGTCGCCCAGCTTTTCTCGAAGTCGTCCAGGATGTTCGTGCCACCTGCGGCCTCAATCAAAGCCGTTGGCATCGCATAGCGCCCAGCCGTAAACGGGGTGTCTTCGCCGCTGTCGTAGACGAACACGCGCAAAGGATCGCCGGTGGTCAAATCGCTCGTAAAGGCGGACAGCTCAGCACGGTAGCCCTCAACAAGCGCGTCGGCTTTTGCTTCAACATCAAAGATCCGGCCCAGGTTCGTCAGATCCGCATACATATCTTCAATGCTGGCTTTTTCTTTGGCCATGATGTGGGTGCAGCTCTCTGTGAGCTCATAAACCTTCACGCCAAAGGGCGCGAGGGTCTCAGGCGTGACCTCACCGCCGACTTTCATACCGTAGTTCCAACCCGCGAAGAAAAAGTCTGCATCCGCGCCAACGATGACTTCCTTAGAAGGATATTTCGCGGAAAGCTCTGGGAGTTCTTCAACGCCTGCGCGCATCTCTTCATCCAGCGTTTTCCAGCCCGAGATGCCCGTGTAGCCAACCATGCGGTCGGCAAGGCCCAACACCAACATCATTTCGGTGAGGTTCACATCGTTTGAGATCGCGCGCTCTGGCGGTGCATCAAAGGTCAGAGTGCGATTGCAGCTTTGTACCGTTGTGTCAGCCATGGCAAAGCTGGCAGACAAAACCAAAGCGGTGCCGGAAAGAAGATAGGTTTTCATAGGGAGTGGTCCTTAAGTTTGAAGATGAAAGGTGAGGTGATCTCGATGACTGAGCGACAGCTCTTCGCGCCGCGCGATCACTTGGAACGCTTGCGCAACAGCCGCTTCAGACAACACAGAAGAGGGCGCGCCAAACCCAACTGTTTGGCCCGATTGGAGAAGAAGGATCTTGTCGCAAACCTCTGAGGCGAGGTTCAGATCATGAAGCGACGTGACGATCGTGAGCGGCAGATCCCGGATCAGCGCCAGTACTTCAAGCTGATGGCGGATGTCCAGATGATTGGTAGGTTCATCCAAAATAAGCAAGCTGGGCTCTTGCGCCAGAGCCCGCGCGACCATGACCCTTTGGCGCTCGCCCCCAGAGAGCGTCCCTAAGGCACGACTCATAAGTCGGTCCAAACCCAGTTTGGCGCAGGCCCTCTCGATAATGTCTTGATCGTTTGCCCCCGTCGTCCCGCCAAAACCGCGCCGATGTGGCGTGCGGCCAAGGGCAACAATGTCGCGGACCGTGAGGGCAAAATCGCTGGGTTGCTCTTGCAAAACGGCCGCGATCTGCTGGGCGACGCCGCGCGCGGATTGCGCCCAAATATCTTCGCCATTGAGCAGCACCCGGCCCGATTTGGGCTTGTGAAAGCGGTAGAGCAATCGAAGCAAGCTTGTCTTTCCCGCGCCATTGGGCCCCACAATGCCAAGCACCTCGCCCGCCGCGAGCTCGAAACTTGTTGCCTGCAACAGCGTGGTTGAACTGCGATCCGGTGCCCAGGAAAGCTCTTGCACACTCAGGTGCGCGCCGGTCACGAGGCCTGAACCTTTTTCAGGGCCTTCTCCTGGGCTTTCTTCTGGGCCTTCGAAAAACCAATAGCTGGAACCCGCGCCAGTGTGGCTGTGCGCAGTTTTCCTGGCCGGGTGGTGGACGAACACCAGCCATCTTCAAGCGCGCTATACTGCTGCGCAAAGGCCACAAGATCATCGATGTCTGTCTCAGAATCGATGTTCCCAAAAAGATAGGTCGCCTTTTCAGGCGCTTGGTAAGACACCGTGCAGGGATGATCGCAACCTGCCATACAGGCCACACCCGCCACCTCAAAAGGCGCCAAGCCCCGATCTCTACCTTGGTGCAAAGCCTTGCTGAGCCGCGCAATGAGCTCAGGGCCCGGGCGGTGCTCCGACCCTTTGTGCCGACAGGACGTGCAAATTGTTATTTGGTGTCGCATCAGGCCCTCCGCCCTCCCCACAGGGGGACGGTTGAGAACCATGCCAATGCGGATCAGACCGCTGTGCCATCATGTGCTCCTTCAGGCGCCCCGCCTGCATCGCGTTACATTGCCAGCGCGACATGCGCGCCGGTGATGGCAGGTCTCCTGACTTGCGGGTCTGGGCGCTCTCGAACCTTCCCGAACAGACGTTCAGTGGTATCACACGAGGTTGCTCACCGCTCACAGTTGCGGGGGCAGTCACGGATTTGGTGCCTACTGGCTACGCCTCACCGTGTTCCCTTTTCATCTCTCCAGCCCTTTGCCTTCAAGAACCATCATGGGCGACCGAATAGAAATTCTCACCCTTGGTCAAGGGGGTAAGATGAACGCAGCTAAAGGCCTTGAAAAATTTGGGAATTGACATTTCTTAGTAATTTAGTCAGAATTATATTATTAGCCAGCCTGCGCGAATCTGGGGCGAGCCGAACACCCGAAACGGACAAGGGAGTGGGCCAATGACGCGCGCCTATGAACACACCAAGTCTCCACAGCTGGATTGGCAAGAGGCTTTACCTCTGAGTTTTGATCACGGCCTCACAAATCTCTTCAACATCGAATGGTTGGTGGAGAAAGTCGAACGCGGCGAATGGAGCGGATTATGGTGGTAAATGTTCCAACTCAGGCCACAGCGCGCCCTCTCGACCAACTGCCGATCTACGACGCAAACGATCTCACGCAAGGCGGTGATCTTGCGCGCATCAAACTCGATGATCAGGTATACACGCTGCGGATTACCCGTGCGGGAAAATTGATCTTAACCAAATGAGTGCAGCACCTCCTCCGCACCGTGGCGGCGCACCTGTTGGCTTTGTGACAGAACTCGGACCAATTGAAGCGGGGGCAGTTCTATACCTGCGCCTTTGGTGCGATGGCCCCGATGCACAAGCGCAAGTTCGGACGGATTTCGCGACAGCACTTGGTACAACAAATGGCCATAAGGCCCTGAAATCTTTCGAGGTTCTTTGTGATCTATGTGTGCGTCACGGCCGCCGTCCCTTGATGCGTCATTCAGTGACCTGTAAGTGCCTTGGCGCAGACGAGTCTTGCTTTGCGAACTTTGTTGGATACGCGAGTGAGGGCGAACATGAAGACGCTCTGCTCATCGCAACCACGATGGTGCCGCCTTCGATCGCGCCCGTGCTTGTGAGTGCGGCGCAAGACGTTGGTCTTGCTCTGAAACGCATGTCCCTCATGGCCACACACGCCCCCATCGAACGCCCCGCTTTACTGCACTAAAGCAGTAGGTCACCGACCAATGAAGTCCGCCCGTCGCTCCAACAGGGCCGCGCTGAGATAGTCTACCAAGAGCCGCGCGCGGCGCACCCGTCGCAACCCGCCATGCAGCAAGATCCACGTGGCACGACGTTGATCCAAAGCAGTGCCAGGAACGCGTTGCAATTCTGGAAACACGCTTGGCACCCAATTGGCCAGAAAGGTCATACCAGCGCCCGCACGCGCCAAATGCAAATGCATTTGAGGGTCTGTCACGATATGGCGAACCGCCGCCTGAGAAAAAGGCGTGGCCGCAATCATCTTCTGCATCTCGGGCACTTCGCCATAGCCGATCCAGGTGAGACCCTTTCCCTTTGGCGCGGATTTCGGCAACTCGGCATCTATATAGCTGCGCGCCGCAAAGACCCCGAGCGACAAAGGAAAGAGCTTGCGACCAACGGCGTCTTCTTCAACCTCTAAGACGTGACGGATGGAAATGTCTGTTTCGTCCTTTTCGATCGAGTCCAAAAAGTAGGATAGTTTTAGCTCGATCTCGATGTCTGGATAGAGTGCTGCGAACTCAGCTAAAACAGGGGCCAGCAGATAATGCGCCGTCAAAGGGTCTGCCGACAAACGGATGCGCCCGGAGGCTTCACGGTCTAAGCCTTTTACAGCGCTAAATCCCTTCAGCAAGGCAGCCTCCGCCTCGATGGCTTGTGGCAACAAACGCCGCCCGGCAGCTGTCAGCGTGAGACCTGCAGCAGTTCTTCGAAAAAGCGTCGTCCCCAATTGGGCCTCGAGCCCCTCGATCTGGCGTCGCACTGTGGCATGGGTGCCCTCGGTTTGCTCAGCACCTGCCCGGAGAGAGCCCGACCGCGCCACAGCAAGAAAAGCGGGGAGTGATTTCCAATCCATGAGCATTGTAACGTTTTTGATCCAACATGGATCACATTAGTCAATTATTGGATCGCAATAAACCCGATATCGCCTTCCTCATTCGAGAAAGGATATTGATATGACATCAACCTACAGCGCTTGGCGTGTCAGCCGCTACGGTGGACCCGAGGTCCTCACACCTGTCAAAAGGCCCCTCGCCAGCCCAACATCGACCGAAGTTCTTCTGCGCATTCATGCCTCGGCCGTATCGCGCGCAGACAGCATGATGCGCGCGGGATTACCCAAATTTGCGCGTCTGTTCTTGGGGCTCAAACGCCCACGCGCAGGTTTGGCTGGGACTTGCTTTTCCGGCGAGGTGGTCGAGGTTGGCGATGCGGTCACCCGCTTTAAAGTTGGTGACGCTGTCTTTGGTGAAGCCGGACTTCAGTTTGGAGCCAATGCCTCACATATTTGTTTGCAACAGGACGCCAGCCTGCTCAAAAAGCCAGATGCGCTGTCTTATGAAGACGCCGCAACGCTCTTTGATGGGGCCATGACGTCTTGGCACTTTTTGGCACATGTGGCCCAGCTCCAACCCGGCGACACAGTTTTGGTGCTTGGCGGTTCAGGAAGCCTTGGTAGCGCCGCCATCCAATTTGCCAAAGCGCTTGGAGCAACAGTTTCAGCCAGCGCAAGTGCGCGTAATCTGGACCTTCTAAGATCTCTCGGGGCGGACATAGTAATTGACTACACCGAAAAAGACCCACTGCAGACAGGCGCCGTTTACGACGTTGTGTTTGACACGCTCGGCGTGTCGTCCTTTGGCGCAGCCAAGCCGGCGCTCAAGACATCAGGGCGTTATCTCTGTCCTGTTTTGAGCCTTAAACTGCTGCGCGACATGGTATTTTCGCGCTTCTTTGGCTCTAAAACCGCTCAGTTTGCTGCGGCGGGCATGTCAAAACCGCAGGTCCACCGCGAAGAACTTGCGGAAATCTTAGAACTTATCGAGCAAAATCAGTTTTCGCCCATGATAGACCGCAGCTATCCCCTCAGTGATCTGGTTGAGGCCCATCGCTATGTCGAGACAGGGCGCAAACGTGGCAATGTGGTTGTGGTCTAAGCCCCACCCCATCTCAGAACGCTCAGTAGAAAGAGAACCCCATGCCAGATCACGATGTTCTCGAATTGATCAAACAAGCGGACGCGGCGATCACCGCGGAAGACTTCGAAGCGCTTATGGAGTTTTACGCCGAAGACGCCATCTTAGTGGTGCAACCCAGCCAGATCGCGCGTGGCAAGCCGCAGATCCGCAAAGCCTTTGAAGCCATCGCTGCGCATTTCAAAAACGCGCTGAGGGTCGAGCAAGGCCAAGCCCAGGTCCTGGAAGGCGGAGATACAGCTTTGGTCATCATGGAGACGCTTTTATTCGCTGCAAACGCCTCAGGACCCATCACCCGCCGCGCAACCTACGTCTTTAAGCGCACAGAGGCAGGGTCTTGGCTCTGCACTGTGGACAATTCCTATGGCACGGATTTGCTAAACCCCAGCTAATGCGCGGGGGGTGTCGTGCGGCAAAAGGGTCACCGCATCACGAAAGGATTGGCCATGGGCTGATCAGAGGTGTTGAGCCAAGTGGTTTTGGTCCGGGTATAGTCATGGATCGCATCAATGCCCGCTTCACGGCCATACCCAGACTGGTTGTACCCGCCAAAGGGCGCGATGGGCGAGACCGCACGGTAGGTGTTGACCCAGCAGATCCCCGCTTTGATCCGCGACGACACCCGATGAGCCCGGGCGACAGTTTGAGTAAAGACGCCTGAGCCCAGCCCAAAGGGCGTGGCATTGGCCAAAGCGATGGCCTCTTCTTCCGTGTCAAACGGCAAGAGCGTCATCACAGGGCCAAACATCTCTACCTTGAGCGTCTCTGTGTCGGCGTGTTGGCACGTCACAAGCGTGGGCGAAAAGTAATTGCCGGGGCGGTCAAGTTCCGCGCCACCAAATCGGATCTCAGCCCCCTGCTCGCGGGATTTTGCGAGCGTGTGCTTAATCTTGTCGATCTGTGCTTGGGTGCAAAGCGGCCCAATATGGGTCTCAGCCGCGAGGGGATCGCCAATAATTGCACCCGTCATTTTCTCTTCGATCTGACTGGCCAACTGATCCAGTATCGAGCGCTGCACGAGACCGCGCGATCCTGCCACGCAGCTTTGCCCTGACGCGCCAAAATTGCCTGCAAGCAAGCCATTTGCGGCACCGTCCAAATCCGCATCATCAAAGACAAGGATCGGGGATTTTCCACCAAGCTCAAGCGAGGTGACCGCGAAATTCTCCGCCGAATTGCGCACGACATGGCGCGCGGTTTCCGGCCCACCTGTGAAAGCAATCCGGTCCACATCCGCATGGCGCGTGAGGGGAATGGCGCAATTCTCCGCATCGCCTGTGATGACCGACACGACCCCTTTGGGAAAGCCCGCCTCCTCAATGAGCTTAGCGAACTCAAGCATGGGCGCGGGCGCAATTTCCGACGCTTTAAGAACAACCGTACAACCCGCTGCCAGCGCAGGGCCGAGCTTGGTGGCCGTGAGAAACATCTGCGCGTTCCAAGGCACAATGGCCACCACCACGCCGATAGGTTCGCGCCGTGTGAAAACATGCATGCCTGGCTTATCAATGGGCAAAACCGCGCCTTCGATCTTGTCGGAAAGCCCCGCATAATAGCGGTAATAGTCCCCCACATAAGCCGTTTGGCTTGCCGTCTCCGTGAGAAGTTTGCCGCTGTCTGTTGTCTCAATTTCGCCCAAAAACTTGGCTTTTTGTTCAACGAGATCTGCCAGGCGATAGAGCAGCTTACCGCGTGCGGTTTGGGTCATATCGCGCCAAGCGGGATCGTCCAAAGCACGGCGCGCGGCGGCAATGGCTTGGTCGACGTCCCTGGCTGACGCGCAGGCAAAACTGGCCCAGGCATCGCCTGTTGCGGGGTTTTGCGACGTCATCGTTTGGCCCTCCGATCCGTCGGTCCAAGTGCCATTAATGAAGAGTTGGTAATGGGGGTGCGTGTTCATCCGTTGACCACCTTATTGAAACTTAGGCATGACGTCGTCGATGAACCGCGCCAAGGACGCGCGTTTGCGCTCAAAACTCATACCGCTGTCAATCCAGAACGAATATTCATCGTAGCCCAAATCTTCATAATGTTTGATCCGATCGGTCACATTTTCTGCGGTCCCGATGGTCAGGTCGCGGGCCATATTCGCCTCTGACATCATATCGTTGCCAGCGATTTCTTCATCGCTGAGAGCTGCGATTTGGCCTTGGCTCACCGCGCGCTTGTTTTGGAACCAAGCGCCAAAGTAGTTGTAAAAACGCGAGAGCTCTTTGGCCCCTTGAGCTGCATCCGCCTCATCAAAGGCCACATAGGTATGGTGGAGCAACATGATTTTTGGGCGCGGGCCATCATAGTTAGCGCAAGCGTCATTAAACCGGCCCATCAGCGTCTCGATCTCTTCGATTCCTTGCCAAAGCGGCGTGACCTGAATGTTAAAGCCGTTTTGCACCCCAAACTCATGGCTGTTTGGATCCCGCGCCGCGATCCAAATGGGCGGCCCGCCAGGTTGGATGGGTTTGGGGGCAGAGGTCGTGGCAGGAAACGCGAAGAACTCACCAGAATGCGCACAATCCCCGTCCCAAAGCTTGGGAAGAAGCGGTGCAATCTCGCGCATGCGTTGCCCGGCTTGCATAGGATCAAGCCCGGGAGACAAGCGCTCGTACTCATAGGAATAGGCGCCGCGCGCGATGCCAAGCTCGATCCGCCCACCGGTCATCAGATCCGCTGACGCGGCCTCTCCAGCCAGTTTGATCGGATGCCAAAACGGCGCAATGATTGTGCCTGTCCCAAGCCGTACATTCTTGGTGTGATGCGCCAAGTTCACGAGAGACAAAAGCGGATTGGGCGCAATGGTGAAATCCATCCCATGGTGCTCGCCCGTCCACACCGCGCGCATACCGGCGTCATCCGCCATTTTGCAAAGTTCGATAAATTCTTCTTGGAGGCGCTCTTGCGGCTGATCTGCGGTCAGTCGCTCCATATGCGCAAAGAGAGAAAACTCCATGGTCTAGCTCCTTTCCAAAAGGCTATGCGTTTCGCCAGAGTATGTGTCGCCAAGATAAAGCGAGAAATTACGCCCCTGCGCTTCGAGTGCATAGCGGCGCATCATCTCGGCGACAGGGTCAGTTGTGAATTCCAAATCCGGTAAGTCCTCTATGGGAACAACCACCACGTCAGAGTGAGACGAAAGGTGACCGGCCGTTGCCAGAATATAGGCGGAATGGGTTTGGGGATCGTCAAAGACCGAATAGGCTGCTCCAAGCTTTGCCACCACACCCCGTTTGCGGAGATGTAGGGTCAAATCATGCCGAAGATGCGCTCGGCCTTTGCGCGCAATCTGTGGCGGCCGAAACCCAGCTTCCGTCTTTTCCAAAAGCACGGATCCCTGCATCTCAATGATCGCACCACAGATGACTTGCCGATCCGTAGGCTCCAAGGCATCGCGTTCCAAACCAAGGCCGAAGTATTTGCCCCCCGCGTAGCCTAGCCCTGGCGCCTCACGATGGCTGTAGGCCTCAACCTGTCCTATCAAGACGCAATGGTCGCCCGCCTCAACAACACTGTGGGTGGCACAAGAAAACTGTGCGACCGCGCCTTCTATCAAAGGGTTTCCTCTGGCATCCCGTTGGTGCGGCACTTCCGCAAACCGATCCCCTTTAAAGCTTGCAAAGATATTTGAGACATCTTGCTGGCCTTCGGTCAAAATGTTCACTGCAAAATGGCTGCACCCTGCAAATACCTCATAAGACGACATAAATCTGCCTGGGCAAACAAGCAGCAAGGGGGGCTCCAGCGAAACGGACGTAAAAGAGTTGGCGGTAAAACCCACAGGCTGCCCAAGAGTATTTTGGGCCGTGACGACCGTGACGCCGCTCATAAAACTCCCAAAGGCGCGGCGCAGATCATGGGGGTCAAGTTGCGTCATGTGGCACAGCCTTTCATAAAATCTGTCAGGGCAGCATTGACTTGGTTGGGATGGGTCATGGGCATCATATGTGCCGCCCCCTCCACAATTACGGCCTGCCCCTGTGGCGCGAGCTCTGCCATCGCTTGCGACATGGCAGGCGTTGAATTGGGCTCGAGACTGCCAGTCATAAAAAGCGCCGGGCACTGGATTTGAGACAGAAGCTTGCGACCCGGTGTTTTGCTTGTGGCAAAAGCGCTATAGGCCAACTTGTAAGCGGCAGGGTCGATCGTGTTGAGCCAATGCCAACAGACAGCGCGTTCGGGCGAGGCCGCGGGCCCAAACCAGCGCTGCAAGGTATCGGAAGGATCTGCTATGGTTTTGCCATCCAAGCTCGATGCACGCACTTGCACAGAGGCTGCCGCTTCGGGACTACGCTCAAAAACAGCGTTCAGCGCCGCTACGCCGCCGACGCGCTCTGGCATCTGTTCTGCCAAGGCCAAAGCGATCATAGCGCCCATCGAATGCCCAACCAAAACCGCCTTACCATCGAAGCTTTGCAGGACTTTTCCTGCGGCGGTGATATAGTCGGACAGCTCCATCTGCAACGCATCTAAGCACTTTTCGCCGTGGCCAGCCATGTCAGGCGCCACGACCCTGGCGTTCTGAGAGAGAGCATCAAGCTGAGCCCCCCAGGCGTCAGCCCGCAAACCGACCCCATGCAACAGCAAAACCGGGGGACCCTCCCCCGCCACAATGGCCGATTGGCCGCTGATCTCAGACCGCTGCCGGGTTGTCCACATCATGACCCAGATCCTTAAGATCCTGATACCGGTCGCCAATCCGGTGGTGTGGTCGCCCCGATGTGGCAGCGCCAAGCACAACCACAATCTCGTCATCACGCGGCGCGTCGGGGATCGAGAACTGGATCGTCAGATAGTGCGAGCGTCGCCCGGCGTCGTTCTTATCCATAAGAGGTACAGAAATTGGCGCATTGGCACCGCCGCGCGTATTCGTGAACGCAAGATAAGATTTGGCTCCAACCGCCTGGCGATAGTGATTGCCAAACCGCAATGTGTGGATCAGGCCCGAGCCATGCTCGATCTCGCCATTTAATCCCACCACAGCCGCTTTGCCATAAGCCTCAATCGCATCACCAGATCCCGCCAAGGCGATCATGCGTTCGGTCATCATCTCCCCCAAAACAGGGCCGTAAGCCTGAATTTCTGGCTTCAGATCGTCCACAAAGCGCCCCGCCCAAGGGTTTTTCACGATGACCGCGAGGGCAAACATGCGCCATGGGTCTTTTGCGGCCTTAAAGCCTTCAATCAAAACCTCTTCGTCGTAGTTTACAATTTTACGGATTTCAGGCTGCATCTGATCTCACCTTTGGCTTTCCAAACGGTAAAAAGCACTGGGTTTTTTGACAAACGACAGATAACTGTGCTTACCCATTAACAAAGCTAATGGATAACTTGACCAATGGGAAAATCTCTACCGCCGCTCACCTGGTTTCGATCCTTTGAAGCTGCCGCGCGCAGTTTGAGCTTTACAACAGCTGCCGAAGAGATCGGGCTTACGCAATCGGCCGTGAGCCAACAGGTCAAATCGCTGGAATTGCGTCTTGGTGTGGCCCTTTTCCTGCGCCGCCCGCGCGGACTATCGTTAACCGACGACGGCCGCAAACTTCTGCCTCAGGTTGGTGCGGCCCTCGAAACCCTGGCCACTGCTGCCCAGAGTTTTGAGACCAGTCCATCGGAAAATCTTTTGACAGTCGCCACCTCTGTGAGTGTGGCCCATTGGCTGATCTCACCGAATTTGCCTGAGTTCATAGCACTACATCCTGACATTCGCATCAGGATCTTGACCACGGTTTGGCCAGACGATTTCCAAACAGCACGCTCGGACGTCGAAATCCGGTTTGGGTCCGAAAAGCAGGTCGGTGAAGACGCAGAACTTTTATTGCCCAACAGGCTCGTGCCGCTGAGGTCACCTGCCCAGAAAGGATGTCTAGAAGATCAGATTTTGATCGAGACCGTCGGTACGTCCACAGGTTGGAAGGCCTGGCCTTCCGACACCTCCGAACCCCTTCAACCCAGTCTTTTTACGGACACCTACGGAATGGCGCTCCATCTGGCATCACATGGCAATGGCGTGGCGCTCGTGAGCGAGTTGCTGGCCAATCATGCACTGGAGTCTGGTCGTCTTGAAATGGCGCATTCCGGATCAATTGCAGCTCAAGAAGGCTATTATCTCTCCATCAACGAAAGCGTTCCCGCGGGGGTGAATTTTCGAGAGTGGCTGCTCTCTTTATTGCCCGCAACGGCCTCCAATGACGGAAACCAGGCTGCGCACTGACTTCTCCCTTGTGTCCCCAAGCCCGCCCGCGCACTCTCGTGTGAAACGGCAATGCAAAGGGGCAAGACATGAGCGGACACGGGTATACGGACGGCAGATTAAACCTGCCCTTTGTGGGCATATCCACCTTCGCGAAATCGCCATATGTGGAGGACTGGGACAAGATCGACGCGGATGTCGCCATACTGGGCGCACCCTTTGACTTCGGAACCCAATGGCGCCCCGGAGCGCGTTTTGGCCCACGCGCGGTACGCGAAGCCTCGACGCTTTTCAGCTTTGGGCATGCAGGTGCTTATGACCACGAAGACGACGCAACCTATTTAGATAGCTCTGTGCGCATGGTGGATCTGGGCGACGCCGATATCATCCACACCAAGACGGACGAAAGCCACGCCAATATCGCCCTTGGGGTTGGTAAAATTCTGGAAGCAGGTGCCCTGCCCGTTGTGATTGGCGGAGATCATTCCATCAACATTCCTTGCATCAATGCCTTTCCGGATGACTGCGCCGCGAACGGGCCAATCCATGTGGTGCAAATCGATGCCCACCTTGATTTTGTCGATGAACGGCACGGCGTGACAGCCGGTCACGGCAATCCAATGCGGCGTGCCATTGAGAAAGACTATGTCTCGGGCATGACCCAGCTTGGGATCCGCAATGTGTCTTCCACCGCCAAGGATGGCTACGAGGATGCGCGTGCGCGGGGCTCTGACATCTTGTCCGTGCGGCAGGTGAGAGCCTTAGGCACCGAGGCGGTCCTCGCGCGGATCCCAGAAGGAGCACGCTACTATGTGACCATCGACATCGATGCCTTCTGCCCCTCCATCGCAGCCGGAACCGGAACGCCGAGCCACGGCGGATTTCTCTACTATGACGTCTTGGAACTGCTGAAGGGGCTCAGCCAAAGGGGCCAAGTTGTGGGCATAGATCTGGTGGAAGTGGCGCCCGCTTATGATCCCACCGAGAGCACGCAGATTTTGGCCGCGCAAATTTTGATGAACTTCATCGGTTTCATATTTCACGCCCGCCGCGCGTGATCTCTTGTTTCCCAATCTCAAAAACCGTAACGGAGGAAAAAACGCTTAACGGGGGAAAAATGCAAAAAACAGTCGTGAACAGCTGGAACGAATGGGATCCTTTGAAACACGTCATCGTGGGGCGCGCGGATGACTGCCACATCCCGCCAGAAGAGCCTGCTCTGGACGCGAAAGTTCCCGAAGACAGCGACATGCGCGGCCAATGGGGCCGCCGCCCGCAAGAGACAATCGACCGCGCCAACGAGTTGCTCGACAATTTTGCCGCACAGTTAGAGGCCAGCGGTGTACGTGTAGACCGACCGACCTCGATTGATCATTCCCTGCCCGCCACAACGCCAGACTTTCACACCGATAGCCAGTTCGGCTGCATGCCACCACGCGATGTGCTTCTGACAGTCGGATCCGAGATCCTCGAAGCCACAATGTCCTATCGCTGCCGCTGGTTTGAGTATCTCAACTACCGTCCTTTGTTGCAGCGCTATTGGGACGAAGATCCCAACTTCCGGCACGAAGCAGCCCCCAAGCCGCGTTTGACGGATGCGGATTACCATCCCGACTATCTCAGCGACAAAATCGGCGTGGAAAAGCGCCTGCAATGGGCCGCAGAGAAGTTCTTTGTGACCACCGAAGAAGAGCCCTTGTTTGATGCCGCGGACGTGCTGCGCTTCGGCAGGGATCTGGTGGTGCAACATGGCTTCACGACCAATCTCAAAGGCATCGAATGGCTGCGCCGTCACTTCCCAGATCACCGTGTGCACACGGTGAACTTCCCGGGCGATCCCTACCCGATCCACATCGATGCAACCTTCACGCCTTTGCGACCCGGTTTGATCCTGAACAACCCGCAGCGCCGCCTGCCAGCTGAGCAGCGCGGCCTCTTTGAGCGCAATGGATGGGAGATTGTGGACGCAGCCCAACCTGCCCACAACGCGCCCCCCCCGCTGTGCTACTCATCCACATGGCTGTCCATGAACGTGCTGGTGCTCGATCCCAAAACGGTCTGCGTGGAGAAGTCCGAAGTCTATCAAGCGGAACAAATGGACAAGCTGGGCATGGAAGTGGTCGAGGTCGACCTGCGCGACGCATACGCCTTTGGCGGCGGATTGCACTGCTGCACGGCGGACGTGTACCGCGAAGGCAAATGCGAAGACTACTTCGCCAATCAGTAAGTTTACGATCTACGCGCGCTTTTGGTTCAAGAGCGCGCGTTCTGCCGCGCTTTTAGACGAAGCTTTAACCTGGGCTCATGCCCCGCAGCCGCTCTGAGCGGCGGCGCAACAACTCCACCACCGTTAGTAGCGCAATCGACATCACCACGAGGATCGTCGCCACCGCGAGGATCGTCGGGCTGATCTGCTCACGCAGGCCTGTGAACATCTGCCAAGGCAGGGTCTTTTGGCTCGCCGATCCCACAAAGAGCACCACCACCACCTCGTCAAAGGACGTGATGAAGGCAAAGAGCCCGCCGGAGATCACCCCGGGCAAAATGAGCGGCATCTGCACGCGGAAGAAGGTTGTGACGGGCGTGGCCCCCATATTGGCCGCGGCTCGAGTCAAAGACCGATCAAACCCCACGAGGGTTGCCGTGACCGTGATGATGACGAAAGGCACGCCCAACACGGCATGGGCCAGGATCACTTTGACATAGCCCACAAAGGTTTTGTTCATCCCCAGCGAGCCTTCGAGAAAGTTGCCAATGCTAGAGTAGAAAAAGAACATGCCTGTGGCTGAGATGATGAGTGGCACGATCATGGGCGAGATCAACATGGCCATGATGGCGCGCCGTCCTGGAACATGGCTTTGCGACAGACCAATCGCTGCCAGTGTTCCAAGCGAGACGGATATGATCGTGGCAATGGGGGCAATGATCAGCGAGTTTTTAAAGCTGCGCTGCCATTCGTTGTTGGTGAAGAAATCGCGGTAGTGCTTGAGGCTGTAGCCCTCTGGGTCAAACCGCAGCATTTCCGGCGTGAAGGTGAAGAAGTCTTGCGCGTTAAAGGACAGGGGCAAAACCACCAGAATGGGCGTGATCAAAAAGGTAAAGATCGCACCGCAAAGAACCCTAAACGCATAGTGCCAGAGCACCTGGCGACTGGTCAGATAGGGCGGCAGCTTAGCGCGGTACCGCCCCTCAAAGATCCAATAAGTGAACCAGCCAAAGAACCAACCGCTCAAAAGGCCCACCACAAGGCCCGGAATACCGCCAAGCACCAACCCAAGCACGCCAAAGAGCGCGAGCGTGAGCCATTTGCCAAGCTTCTCACTGGGCAGCACCTGCGTCAGACTAAAAGCCAAAGCCGCCAAGAGCGCAGCGCCAATGAGTATGCCCAAGAGGCCCGAGCCATTGGATGTGCCGACAAACAAGCCCAAGAAGCCCCCCGCTGCGGCCACAACCGGCAAGACCAAAGACATCGGTTTGCGTGAGATAGGGGTAAGTGTTGCCATTGTCGTGCCCCCTAGCCCAGCTTCACGTTATCGATGCCCACGATCTTGTCGTAGACCCAATAGAGGATCAAAACGACCCCGAGCAGAATTGTCCCAAGTGCCGCTGCAAGCCCCCAGTTGAGGCTAGACGAGATGTGGTACGCGATCCGGTTGGAGATAAAGACACCTTTGGTGCCGCCAACGATCTCCGGCGTGATGTAATAGCCAATGGCCAGGATGAAGACGAGGATCGAGCCCGCCCCGATGCCTGGTATACTTTGCGGGAAATAGACCCGCCAAAAGGCCGTCCAGTTGTTTGCGCCCAGCGATTTGGCTGCGCGCGTGTAAGATGGCGGAATGGTCTGCATGACCGAGTACATCGGCAAGATCATGAAGGGCAGCAAGATATGGGTCATGGCCACAATCGTGCCGATTTGGTTGTTGATGATAATGAGCCGCGCCGCGTCATCCACAAGCCCTAGCCAGACCAGCGTATCGTTGATCACGCCCTGCTGTTGCAGCATCACCTTCCAAGCGGATGTGCGCACCAAAAGCGATGTCCAAAACGGCAAAAGCACCAGGATCATCAGCAAATTTGAGACCCGCATCGGCAAGTTCGCCAAGAGATAGGCCACGGGGTACGCCAAGAGCACACAAGCCAGCGTGATGATCAGGGACATCTGCAGCGTGCGGCCAAAGAGCTTGATCAAGATGCGCTTGTTTTCAGGCTGCGCCATGGCCCCTTCGGGCGTGCGCTGCATGTCGATCGCGTTGAGGAAATAGCCATTGGTGTATTTGACCGAATGGGTTTTTATCACGGCCCAGGTTTGGTGCTCTCCCCAGCCTTTGTGAATGTCGATCAGCGTGTCTTTGAAAGGGGCGTCTTCAACAGGATCTAGCTTTTTGATCTGGCGGCCTGAGCGGCGAAACATCGACGACATGCCGGTTTCTTCATAATTCAACCGTGAGCCAAGCCGCGTATGAGTCTTGGCATCAATAGCAACGACCATGTCACGCACAAAAGCGGCGTAGACATCTTCACCCGGGAGCTCGCCCGTTGTGGCGTCCCAAGTCTGCAGAGCGGCCACAGTTTCCGGCAGGGTTTCCTCAACGCTTGCGTTCTCAACGGAGCGAAAGAGCATCGAGGCAATGGGCACAAGAAAGGACAGGACGACAAAGAGCAACAAGGGTGCGATCAGCATCAAGGCCCGCATCTTTTCGCGGCGCAGGCTGCGCGCAAGGCTTTGCTTGAGAGGCGTGCCATCTGCGGCAAGCATAGGGCCGTTATTCAGGCCGTCTTGAGAACCGTGATGGGCTGCGTCCGACATCAAACTGTCCACTATATTCCGGGAAGTTGGCCTATGGGGCCACAGAGGCAGCCCCACAGGATTTTAGGCAATTTCAAAAGCTCAGATAGCTTATTGCGCAAGCCAAGCTTGGAACTTCGCGTCGATGTCGTCGCGGTAGTCAGCCCAGAACTCGTAGTTGTAGAGGAACGTACGCTTGGAGTTGTTGGGGTCTGTTGGCATGTGTGGCGCCATGTCGATGCCCAGATCCGCGTGCTTGCCCACGAGTGGCGCAGAGGACGCACGTGCAGGACCATAGCTGATGTATTTGGCTTGGTCAGCAAGGCGCTGTGTGTCTGTTGCGAACTTCACGTAGTCCAGCGCGCGCTGTGTGCGCTCTTCGCTCAGGCCAGCCGGAATGATCCAACCGTCAAGGTCAAACACCTGCGCGTCCCAGAGCATCGCAACGGGCTGGTTTTGCTCTTCGATCACTGAGAACAAACGACCGTTGTATGTGGAGCCCATGACGATCTCACCGTCAGCGAGAAGCTGGGGTGTGTCGGCGCCTGCAGACCACCAGACAACGTCGTCCTTGATGGTTGCCAGTTTGGCCAGCGCTTGGTCTTGGCCTTCTTCTGTTTCCAGAACCGCATAGACATCGTCAAAGGCCACGCCGTCACAGATCAGAGCCCATTCCATGTTGTTGATGGGGCGCTTTTCCAAAGCCCGCTTGCCGGGATAGGCAGCGGTGTCGAAGACAGCGCAGACATCTGTGGGAGGTGTCGAACCAACCAAATCCGTGCGGTAGCCGAAGGTTGTGGAGTACACGATCTGTGGAATGAAGCAGTCGCTGACGATCAGATCGCCGAAGTCTTCCGAGGCAGGTGTGCCATCGGGTGCGGCTGCCAATTGGCTGTCTGCGTCAATCTCAAGCGCTAGGCCTTCGTCACAAAGGCGAATGGCATCTGCGGCCACAACGTCGACCACATCCCATGTGACATTGCCCGCTTCGTTCATCGCGCGCAATTTGGCAACGGCTTCAGCAGAGCTGTCGTCGTTGATAATCGTCACACCGGTGTTGGCCGAATAGGGCTCGTGGTACGCACGAAGTTGCGATTCAGAGTATGCGCCACCCCAAGAAACGATTGTCATTTCTTGAGCAGCAGCAGCGCCAGCAACAGAAACTGCTGCGAGAGCCACGATTGGTCTAAGTGTTTTCATAGTTTTCTCCCTTCGATCCTAATTTTGTAATGATGCCCCACTCTCGGATCGAACACATGGAACATCAAACCTATGCGGCGTGTTTCCGCCGCAGTGCTCTTGTTTTAACCACCCTTAGCCATCGAGGGCCCGGCAATCGTGCGGCAGCCAGCCGATGTCGATTGTTTGGCCCGGTGTAAGTTTGACAGCATCAGGTGCGTTCCGGGTTTTGACGATGAAATCATCATTGCCTGCCACGCTGAGCCGGAAGCGGAAAATATCGCCCATGTAGATGAACTCTTTGACCTCCGCTTTGAGCAAATGGGCGTTTGGATCGAGCCGGTCTTTGTTGAACTCGACGCGCTCTGGGCGGATCGACACGCGCGTGCGCTCGCCCACCAAAACGTTCACGGGCTTGGCGTCTATCTCGTCGCCACTGTCGAGTTTCACAACGCAGGTCTCGCCTTGGATGGCCGTCACAACCCCTTCGAGCGTGTTATTCTCGCCAATGAACTGCGCCACAAAACTGTTGCTCGGCTCTTCATAAAGCATATCCGGCGGGGCCAATTGCTGAATGCGGCCGTCATCAAACACAGCCACCCGATCTGACATCGTCAGGGCTTCAGTTTGATCGTGTGTGACGTAAACGGTTGTGATGCCGAGCTCATGGGCAAGCCGGGTGATCTCAAACTGCATGTGCTCGCGCAGTTGCTTGTCGAGTGCACCCAGAGGCTCGTCCATCAACACAAGCTCCGGCTCAAACACCAAGGCGCGCGCCAAAGCAATCCGCTGTTGTTGGCCCCCAGAAAGCTGTGCGGGCCGCCGCCCGCCGAAAGCGCCCATCTGAACCATATCAAGGGCGCGCTTGACCTTGGCTTCGCGGTCGCTTTTGCTCAATCCGCGCACTTCGAGCGGGAACGACAAGTTTTCGGCCACGGTCATATGCGGAAAGAGCGCATAGTTTTGAAACACCATGCCGATACCACGTTTGTGGGGCGGGATGTTGTTGATGGGTTTGCCGTCGAGCAAAATCTCGCCATGCGTGGCGGTCTCAAACCCAGCGAGCATCATCAGACAGGTGGTCTTGCCAGATCCCGAGGGCCCAAGCATCGTTAAAAACTCGCCTTTCGGCATCGAAAGGTTGAGATCCTTTACGACAAGGTTTTCCCCATCATAGGATTTTTGTACGCGTTCGAATGCTACGAACGCAGCGCTCGGTGCTGCTTCGCCCAAGTCGCATCTCCCCTGTTTTCATCCCCGCACCGCGACTGTGGTGCCTGAATTTTGGTCCCACGCATTAGAGAACGAGCCTTCGCAGGGGTGCAAGCCTAAATCTCTAAAAAGGGTCGTTCTCCTGCAAATTGCCAAAAAAACCAACAAAACGAGTTCATTAAGGGCGCGAAAGCCGCTTTATGTGCCAAGCCAAAGACTGATTGCTCGACAATACAGGTTTGCCGATCCGCGCTTCGATTTCTGGAATGGCCGCAAGCGTGCGCAGATTCGTGCAACTGAGAAAGACGCCCTCCACATTCGGGTCCGCCCCGAGCTTGGAAGCGGCTTCTACAACGGAAGCCGTTGATATGCGCACAACCTTGGCCTCTTCAGCCTCGCCAAAAGTTGCAAAGACATCTGTGGAGATCCCGGATTGGGCAAACCCTTCCCGCAGCGGTACGTTGACCTCTTCAATGTAGGGCGAGAGCAGCGCCAATTTTGAAAGTCCCCTATCGCGTGCGCAGGCAATGGCCGCGCGCAGAGGATTGGTCACAGCTGCAGTGTCGCAGGTGCGCTGGACCAGCTTTTCAACAGACTCAGAGCCAATCACAGCACTTGCCGATGTGCAGCCATACCCTACAACCGGATAGGGCCGCGCTTTAGGCAAAAGATCCGCAGCCGCCGCGAGACCTGCCTGCATGGCCCCTAAACTTTGTGTGGTCACTTCAGGGCTGCTGGCAATGCGCGTGACAAAAATAGGGCTGGGATGATCCCGGAATGCGTGCCGAAACTCCAGTTCCATGGTCTCATCCGCCTGCAAAACAATCAATCCAATGGGCGGCGCACTGGGATCATCCTCGCTCAACTCATAGGGAACTCGGCTCGTCATAAGACCGGGATCTCCGGCCCAATGCGAGGCGACAAGAACCGCGGCGTGCCTTCCGTGATGAGAACGTTCTCTTCATGCACCATCACTTTGCTACCGATGTTTAAGCCCGGCTCCAATGTCAGAACCATTCCTGACTCAAGAACCGTGTGATCCGTGGCAATCAGCGAGGGCCATTCTGTCAAAGACATGCCCAACCCATGCCCAAGACGCCCCGCATCCGTGCCGCCACCCAAAGATCGGTTCATCACTTCGAACAACTCCGAGGCTGTTTTGCCAGGTCGCGCGATGTCGGCCGTTGCGTCTACAGCCTCCACCAAGCGCGCATGCGCGTCCCGCACTGCGGCTGAGGGCGGACCCAAAGCCCAGTTTCGATCAAAATCGCAGAAATAGCCGTCCCAAACGACACCGGTGTCGAGCATCAACACATCGCCCGCCCGCAGAGGCTCTTGGGTTGCGGGTGAAATCACGTCGCCATAGCCATCTTTGCCTGCACCGCCCGCAAGATAGGGCACCCAGTCGGCCCCCTCCTCCAGGCACAGCATTTGAAACCGGCGGTACACCTCGTCCAAGCCATTGCCTTTTCGAGCAATGCTGGGAGCACGCGCAAAAGCGCGCCCCGCAATGGCGCAGGCCTCTTCGATCTTGGCCACCTCGGCGTCTGATTTGATCATTCGGAGCTCTGCGAGGATGCCCTGATCGCCACTGAACCGCTCTGCGCCAAGTTCACTGCGCAGGGCATCGAGATCTTTCAAAGGCATCCGCACATGGCTCTCGTGCCCATCTGGAATGCCGATGACACCTTTGGCACCCGCCACCTCGCGGAGGGTCTCCCCCAAGAGCCCAATGCCATCGTCGATCAGATCCGGCGCGACCCAGGTGCGGATATCCTCGATCCAGGTCTGCCCCATCAGGGCCGCCCCAATCGACGGAATCACGGCCACCGGCTTGCCTTTTGCGGGCACAATCAAAAACCAAGGGCGTGTGGGGCTTTCCCAAAAGCGGGTGAGATACCCCGTAAAATACCGCACCTCTGGCTCTGTGGTGAGGAGCAAAGCGGCCAGATTATGCTTGGCCATGAGCGCCTGGGCACGCTCGCACCTTTGGACAAATTCAGCCTCGGGAAACCCTCTCATTCCACCGCTTCTGACAAAAAGCACAGCACACGGGACGTAGGGCCAATCTCAAGCGCAGCGCGCACTTCAGGAGAAAGAGCAGCAGCCAGACCTGCGCCACCCGAGGGCGTTGTGGCAAACCCAGCTTTGGCCAGCCTGTCTAGGGTGCCCTCCACATAAGCATCGCTCAGCGTCACAAATACATCCGCATCTCGTCCAAGCCCGTTCAAAGCAATCAGGGACGGCTCTTTGCAATCGAGGCGCCCCATGATGCTGTCCGGCCCATCCGCAAAAACGGAAGCGCCAGCCTCGATGCTCGCTTGCAAAGCCGGAGCCGCATCGGGTTCAATCACAGCAATCTTTGGCTCATCTCCCCAAGCCTCCCGCGCATAGGCCGCCACAGCTCCGGCGAAACCACCAACGCCGGCTTGCAGCAGGATATGTGTGGGCGGGTTGGGGCATTGCTCCACGGCCTCCGCAATCAGCTGCAAATAGCCTTCCATCAAACGATGCGGCGGCTCGGTATAGCCAGCCCAAGAACTGTCCGAGAGAAGATCCCAGCCGTTTTCTTCCGCCGCTTCTGAGGCAGCCTGCATCGAGGCCGCATAATCCGCACCCTGACGGCGCACCTCAGCCCCTTTCGCACGCAGCCTCCCGGCAAAACTCTCAGGCACCGTTGCCGCGATATAAACCACAGCCTTGGCCCCAAAAACCTGCGCGCCCGCCGCCACGCTCATCCCATGATTGCCTGCACTGGCCGTTACATAGGTTTTGTCTTGGAGTGTGTCGCGCCCAGGCTCTGAAGTACGCGAAGCTGCCTCGTGGGCGATCACATAGGCCGCGCCCAAAGCTTTGAAGGAGCCGAGACCCATTCGCCCGCGTTCATCTTTGATCCAAAGTGTGGCACCCCCAAGCAGATCAGTGTCCACATGAAACGGCGTTTGCGCTGCGGCCGGGCATGTTTTTAGCAAGAAAGAAACACGCGGCGCATCCACGGAAGGGTATGGCGCGGTATCGACCAGTTTCTCACCGCCCCGCCAAGGGTTTTTCAAAATTTGCATATCGTCCCCCTCGCCCGCTTCACGCCGTTTTTTAAGAACGCGTGGCATAGCTGTCGTCAGCGCGCGAGCTTCGCGCAGAGCACCCCGCCTGTAAAGACCTACGCATCGGAGCCACCACTGGGCTGGTTTTTAGGTTCCGTGGCTTCTGTCATAAGCCGACGGCTGCGGTTGCACATGCCGCGCACGCGCCTCTTCACCCGGATCCCAAACTTCGATCAAAAGCGGATGGCATTGCGCCACATCAGAAGAATGGCTCGAAGAGCAATCCCCACCTGGGCAGGCCGAGAGTCCTACGGTCAGGTTGATTTCGGCGAAGAATTCCAGGTGGTCCCCCGGCCGCACGGGACTGGCTTTCATAAAATATTGACCCGTATCGCGAGTGAAGCCCGTGCACATAAAGACATTCAGAACGTCATGCACAAAAGGCTCCGCCTCTTGGACGCCCATCCCTTTATGCGCAGCAAAGGCCCGGGTTAAGTTCGAATGACAACAGTAGTGATAGTCGTGTCCTTGCAAAAGACGCCCCGTGTAGGGATCGCACCGCGTGCCAATCACATCATGCACAGAGGCGCCAAACTCATCAAAGCCGTACCAATCCAGACTATCAGAGGTAATGGTCGCCATTGGGCGCATATAGGGAAAGCTCGACCACATCCGATCCCCAGTGGACAAATGCGTGCCATGAAGAGCGCGGGTTTTACCCGAATAGAACCGCTCCGAGGGATCATCCCGGTTCCACATGTTGAGGTCCCCAACCTGCGGGCCGTCTACAGAAATCACCCGAAAAAACATCCCGGCAGGCACGTCTATGCAGGCGCCATCTCTTGGAGGCACGGTCACCTGATCCACAAGAACCGAAGCCGCGCTCATAGCTTTCAGGGCGCTCAGATCCGGCGCTTCAAGACTGTCAGCAGGATAGCAAATCACGGGCGCAATTTCCTTGCGCGTTTGCCAGTCTTGCGGCGGCTCAAAATGCGGTTTTTCCAGTTTCACGGTTCACCTCTTCATCCTTCGGCTAAGGTTTGCCCAGTGCGTTGGGCCCCGTCAAATGGAAAGAAAAAGGCGTTGCGATATGGAGACTATGTCGAAGCAAAGGACAACTCAGAAAACGGGAGCAGAGACAGCTTCAAAGGAGGCGCAAAAGTCGTTTTCGGGAGCCCAGCTGCGGTAAACAGGCCTCGCTATTCAGCTCCGACCCTTGCAGACAGAGCTATGCCTTTTACCAAGTTTGAGATCGCTTGCTCTAATGCCTCTCGATTGAAGGGCTTTTGCAGCACTTCCAAATCCAGATCCAAGTCGATGGCCCTCTGCTTTGTTAAGCTGGCATCACTGTAGCCGGTCATCATGGCCGCAGGTAAACCCGGCAAGGCTTCCCTAAGATTTTGCAGCGTCGTCCAACCGTCCATACCTGGCATAACAACATCGATTAGAGCTGCATCAATACGTCTAGACGCTTTCGCCACTTCAATCGCGTCTTCGCCACTGGAAGCCTCAATGACAGCAAACCCGAGGGTGCGGACCAGTTTCGCAACCGTTGCAAGAACCTCAGACTGATCATCAAGAACCAAGATCGTGCCAAGGCTGCTCGCCCGCTCCATAGGCGTTTTGACATGACCAGAGGCGTCTGTATCAGCGGGCTGAAAATAGAGACAAAACGACGTTCCAACGCCAGGAGTAGAGTCAAACGTCAATCCCATTGGAAATCTGCGGGCGACACCGAGCGCGCCAGAAAGACCCAAACCGCGCGTTACACCTTTGCTGGAGAAAAACGGATCAAAAGCCTTTTCGGCAGCTTCAACATCCATTCCAGGACCGTTGTCTCGGATCTCTAGTTTGATTGCATCACCCGTGATGGCTTTGCAAAAGCCCGTCAAACACCGGTCCTGTTCGGCGCGAGACACCTTGGACAAAGACAACCCAACCGTCACGCGGCCTGAGCGTCCTCTTAAAGAGTCAACAGCGTTAATAGCGATGTTGGTGATAACGCGGTGCAATTGCATCGTTCGGCCGGTGATTGGCGGCATTGGCTCATGCAGGATCAACTCGGTTTCGATGCTTTCCGGCAAATCCGGTTCCATGCCGGTTATGACCCGCGCCACAACGTCGTTTAGATCAATCGTTGTTATAGGCGTTTTTGGAAAATTGCCCGCAAAGTCCATCATTTCTCCGATGACGTCGCGCGCACGCCACATCGACGTTTCGGCCTCATCGATA
>JBCDCE010000032.1:0-42621 GCA_039182515.1 Pseudomonadota bacterium
TCTCGCCCTTGTCGCGACTAAGCGCGCGGTATCCGTCTTGTTGCACGCCAATCAAGCCCCCTGTTTGTGAGATCAAAACTGTGGGGCGCGCAGTCATACTCCAACCACCAAAAGCCAGAGCGCCAAGACCACAGGCGAGCGCAGGTCCGAGATTGTACCGTCCAGGACCTTTGCGCCACAGCACCAAAACCAGGCCGCTCAAGCTCAAAACTGGCAAAATCCATGGACCAGGCGTTTTGATACCCCGGACCGCTCCGGGCCAATTTGAAACGGTTTCGGCCACACGCAAAATCCAAGCGCAACCCCGCTCCATGATCCATAAAGGCAAAGCCTCTAAACCGAAGGGAGCGAGAGCCGCAGCCACTGCGCCCGCAGGGATGACCACTGTGCCCGTCATGGGCACCGCCGTGAGGTTGGCCATCAGGCCGAATTGCGCAAACCTGTTGAAATGCGCCGCTGCAATCGGCGCTGTGGCAAAGCCCGCCACAAGCGACGAAATCACAACGGCCCAAACAGGCTTTAGCCAAAAGGGCCCCCAAAGCGCAGCACCGCGCAATCTGTTAAACACCACAACAAGCGCAACGGTGGCCGCAAAGGACATCTGGAACCCCGGCCCTATCAAAGCTTCCGGTCGCAGCACCAAGATGATGAGAGCTGCAAGAGCAACCGCATAGAGCGTCACGGCTTGGCGGTCCAAAAGAAGGGCGGCATACATCACCGCAACCATGATGTAGGCGCGCAAACTGGCCACCGCCATGCCCGACATTGCCAAGTAGCCCGCCCCGACAATAAGCGCCAAAATCGCTGCAAGCTTTTGCGGCTTGGCGGCGCCGCTGGGCCAAAGAACGCGCAACAAAAGCTGGGATGCGCCAAAGACGAAGCCCGTCAAAAGCCCCATGTGCAAGCCAGAGATCGCCAAGAGATGAGACAGATTAGACCGGCGCAGGTTCTCCGTACTCTCGATCGAAACGCCCGAGCGGTCTCCAGTTATGAGCGCCGCGGCCAATCCGCCTGCCTCAGTAGGCAAACGCGCCCGCACCGCATCGGCGACGCTCATACGAAAGGCATTCACGCGTTGAACTGGCCCCCAAGCTTCCGATTGCGCCACGCGCAGCGCAGGCACACGGGTATATCCCACAGCCCCAATGCCTTGAAACCAAGCATGCCGCCTGAAGTCGAACCCGCCCGGTTCCGCAGGCCCTGTGGGCGGTGAGAGATGCGCCGTCATGGTAGCAACATCACCAATGCTCAGCGGTGCATTGGGAAAATCGCTGTAAAGAGAAACCCGAACCCGGCGCGGCGTCTTTGCCGGTGAAACATCGAGCAGTACAACCTCATCCAGCGTGACCCGCCTGGCACCTCGGACAGATCTATCGAGTGCAATCACCCGGCCCTGCACAGGCCCGTAATAGCGAAAGGTCAAAACAGGCGCTTTCGAGAGATGTGTGTGGGTTTGTGCCAGACCAAAACCTGCGGCTGAAAGGGCTGAAAGCGCCAGCAACGTACGAAGGCCTACGCGATGGCTGAGAGCCACAGTGATCAAGAGAGACAAGGTGAGGGCTGGCGCAATCCAGCGCGCGGGCTCAGAGCCCCAGGCAAAATAGGCGCCGATGCCGGCGGCCAGAAAGACAGGTGTCCACAAAAAAGACGAAGGCGCCTGAGCGGCAATTTCATCTGAAATTTGCTGCCCAAACGCCCTGATCACTGCTCTTGTCTCGCCGGTCACTGCACCTTATCAAACGCCCTCAGCCTCGCTTGTCTTGGTTAGCAAGTGATTAACATTTCCAAACGCCGGCTCGAAAACACCGCCTGCGCGCAAAAAAGGTCTGCTATGAGCTCGTCTTCCTCCATTGTCACTCGGTTTGCCCCGTCTCCAACTGGGTTTCTCCACATCGGAGGGGCGCGCACCGCCCTTTTCAACTGGCTTTACGCGCGGGGCCGAGGTGGAAAGTTCTTATTGCGGATCGAAGACACCGACCGCGCGCGCTCCACGCCTGAAGCGACACAAGCGATTTTGGATGGCATGGCCTGGCTGGGGCTCGACCATGATGGCGACGTGATCAGCCAATTTGCCAACGCGCCCCGTCATGCAGAAGTTGCGCACGAATTGTTGTCCCAAGGCAAAGCCTACAAGTGCTTTTCGACCCAAGACGAGATTGCCGCGTTCCGCGAGGCCGCGCGCGAAGCTGGCACCTCAACGCTCTTTCGCTCGCCTTGGCGCGATGCGGATCCCAGAACGCATCCCGACGCGCCATATGTGGTGCGCATCAAAACGCCACAAACCGGCGAGACGATCACCCACGATGAAGTGCAAGGGGACGTGCGCGTGCGCAATGACCTCTTGGATGACATGATCCTACTGCGTTCAGACGGAACGCCCGTTTATATGTTGGCGGTTGTTGTAGACGACCATGATATGGGCGTGACCCACGTGATCCGCGGCGACGATCACTTGAGCAATGCGGCCCGCCAAGGCCTGATCTACGACGCCATGGGGTGGGACAAACCCGTTTATGCCCACATTCCGCTCATCCACGGCCCAGATGGCAAAAAACTCTCCAAACGCCACGGCGCTTTGGGCGTGATGGAATATGCGGCCATGGGCTATCCAGCGCAGGCCATGCGCAACTATTTGGCCCGTTTGGGCTGGTCGCATGGGGACGATGAGGTCTTCTCCGACGCGCAAGCGTTAGAATGGTTCGATCTTGCGGGCATCGGCAAATCGCCCGCGCGCCTAGACTTCAAAAAGCTGGACAATACTTCCGGCCAGCATATCGCGATGATGGAAGATGCTGCGCTGCTGCAATCCACGGCAAGCTATTTGGAGGCCGCGGGAGAGCCTGCGCTCACACCTGCGCGAGAAGACGGTTTATCAAGAGCGCTCTTTTGTCTCAAGGAGAGGGCCAAAACGATACCTGAACTGCTTGAAAAGGCTCATTTTATCCTTTCAGAACGACCCTTGGACATCGACCCAAAAGCTGAAAAAAACCTCACTGATGTATCCCGTGGTATACTGTCAGAATTGACGCCGCAGTTGCAAACTGTTAGCTGGGACAGGAACGCTCTGGAAGAGATCGCAAACGCCACAGCGGCGCGACACGACGTGAATTTCGGCAAATTGGCCGGACCACTTCGCGCCGCATTAGCTGGCCGCGCGGTGACCCCCAGCGTCTTTGATATGATGCTCGTTTTGGGGCGAGAAGAGACCATAGCACGGCTAACCGCTGTTACGAGCACGGACGCGTAGTCCGGCGTTCGGGCTTTAAGCGCCTCTTTGTCTTCCTCAAAGCCGTTGCGAAACCAAATGCTGGGGGCCTCGGCTCTCGGAAACAAAGTGAGGGATACGCTTATGTCGGACAAAAAATCAGCCACTCTGACCATCGGGGACGACACATACGAACTCCCGATGTATAGCCCGACTGCAGGTCCAGATGTGATAGACATCCGCAAACTTTACGGTTCGGCGGGTGTTTTTACATATGATCCCGGCTTCACCTCCACAGCCGCTTGCGACAGCACCATCACCTTTATTGATGGCGTCAAAGGCGAGCTCTTGCACCGTGGCTATCCCATCGATCAATTGGCTGAGAAGTCTCACTATCTCGAAGTGTGCTATCTGCTGCTCTATGGTGAACTGCCCTCACCCGTTGAGCTCGAAGAGTTTGAGCGCACCGTGACCCACCACACTATGCTCCATGAGCAAATGGTGTATTTCTTCCGCGGTTTCCGCCGTGATGCACACCCAATGGCCATTATGGTGGGTGTTGTGGGCGCGATGTCGGCCTTCTACCACGACAGTACAGACATTAATGATGCGCATCAGCGCGAGGTCGCTTCGTTCCGACTGATTGCGAAGATGCCGACGATCGCGGCCTGGGCCTATAAGTTCTCCATCGGTCAGCCCTTTGTTTATCCGCGCAATGATCTCGACTATGCCTCGAACTTCCTGCGCATGTGCTTTGCTGTGCCTGCCGAGGACTATGAAGTGAACCCAATCCTGGCCCGCGCGATGGACCGGATCTTCACATTACATGCCGATCACGAGCAAAACGCCTCTACTTCTACAGTGCGTTTGGCCTCAAGCTCAGGCGCCAATCCGTTCGCCTGTATCGCAGCTGGCATCGCGTGTTTGTGGGGACCCGCACATGGTGGTGCGAACCAAGCCTGCCTTGAAATGCTCGAAGAGATCGGCGCCGTTGATCGCATCCCCGAATATATCGCCCGCGCCAAAGACAAAGACGATCCCTTCCGCCTGATGGGTTTTGGTCACCGGGTTTACAAAAACTTCGATCCACGCGCCAAAGTGATGAAGCAATCGGCTGACGAAGTGCTGGATCTCTTGGGCATTGAAAACAACCCCAAGCTTCAGGTCGCCAAGGCACTTGAAAAGCAAGCTCTGGAAGATCCTTATTTTGCAGAGAAGAAACTCTTCCCGAATGTGGATTTCTATTCAGGCATCATTTTGGAAGCCATGGGCTTCCCTACCTCGATGTTCACACCGATCTTTGCGCTCAGCCGCACGGTTGGGTGGATCAGCCAATGGAAAGAGCAATTGAGCGATCCACAACTTAAAATTGGTCGCCCACGCCAGCTCTATCAGGGTGATACACTGCGCGACTATGTGGACATCGAAAACCGCTAAGCGCGAAACGCTCCGTTTACGGTTCAGCGTTAACTGACCACTTTCACGCTCCAATAACGCCAGAGCCCCCGTTTTTGCGGGGGCTCTTTGATTTTGTCGCAACAATATCCGGAGCCCGCCGCAGCTTTTCCGCCAAAATGCCTTCTTTGGTTAAGAGAACCTTAACCCGGGGAACATGGAGACTGCTATGCTGCCGATGGCTTTGCTAAGTTTGACGATGATGGGTCTTGTAATGGGAGGCCTCGGTGGAGGCGATAGCTCCGACATTGGCGCATCGGACCCCGACACGAGCTCTGGCACAGAGACAGACACCACCGAAAACACCTCTTCATCCAGCACAAGCATTCTCAACTATGCAAATGCAAATCCCGATGACGATACCGTCCAAGGCACCGATTCCGCACACACAATCGATCTTGGCGCAGGCAACGACACACTTGCGAGCCAAGGTGGCAACGATAATGCCAAAGGTGGCACAGGCAACGATGTGATCTTCGGTGGCAATGGCGACGACGTAATCTACGGCAACGATGGCGACGACGTACTCATCGGCGGCACAGGAAACGACACGCTCCGCGCAGGTAGCGGAAACGATATTCTGTCCGGCATCAATATCCTGGCGGACAACACCTCCGCCGAAGATCTTGCGACCTTGGGCACAAGCACACAGGCCTTCGTCGACCCGTTAAGCGGCGCAGACACAAGTGGTGCAGACATTCTCAAAGCGGACGAAGGCGACGACTTTCTCATGATCGGTGGCGGCGACACGGCCACGGGTGGTGCGGGCAGCGATATGTTCTTTACGCTTGAAGGCATCATGGACGGCACAGCGCCCGGTATCATCACCGATTTCGACAAATCAGAAGACGCTTTGGTTGTTGGCTATGAAAGCGCCGACGGCGAACCAGACATTGAAATTACCAACATGAACGGCGATGCGCTCGTCGCCGTCAACGGTCTAGCAACTTATCTCGTGCAGGGTGCAGGTGCGCTTCTGTCGATTGCAGACATCTATTTGCTCGCGACAGACGCGTAGCTTCCAAGGCGCTGGTGGGCCACCAGTGCGCGCTTCTCTTAGGCTTTGTGGCAGGACAGACCGTCATCGCCACCCTAAGGGGAGCGCGCGCTACGCCCTCAGGCAGCATCCCAAATCCCAAAAACAGTTTCTCGACACAAGCCGAACGGCCTTAACGCCCTTCGTATTTCGCAGGGCGTTTTTCCAAAAAGGCCATCACGCCTTCTTGGAAATCTCGCGTTTTGCCGCAATCGCCTTGCAAGCGCGCCTCAAGGGCCAATTGCTCGTCGAGCGTATTGTCGTAGCTGCCACGCAAAGCTGCTTTGATATGTTTGTAAGCCACGCTCGGACCCGTCGCCAAATGCGTGGCGCGGGCCATCCAATGGGCCTCAAAGGCTGTGTCTTCGACCGCTTCCCAAATCATACCCCAGTCGCTGGCCTGGCGCGCAGAAATCTTATCGGCAAAAAGCGCGGCCCCCATCGCTTTGGCAGATCCCATCTGTCGTGGCAGCCAATAGGTGCCGCCTGCGTCGGGCATCAAACCGATCCGGGTGAAAGCTTGCAAAAAAAACGCACTTTCGGTTGCGATCACCACATCTGCGGCCAGGGCCAAATTGGCCCCCGCGCCCGCAGCCGCACCATTTACAGCCGAGATCGTGGGAATTTTGCTGTCGAAAATGGCCATAAGCATCGGCACGTATTCGTCGCGCAGAGTGCGCTCCATATCCAGGTTGGCCGCCGATCCGCTGTCGCCAAGATCTTGGCCTGAGCAAAACGAGCGCCCGGCCCCGGTGAGCACCAAAACCCGCGCATCCTCTTGAGCGGCGCGTACCGCATGCGTGATCTCGGCGCGCATCTGGGTGTTGAGCGCGTTCATCACATCCGGGCGATTGAGCGTCAGAACCGCGATGTCGTCTTTAAGCTCGTATTGAATAGCATCGTATTGCATGGGGATCTCCAACCGTCTGCTTTTGACATAGGCGCCCACCGTTGAGATGGAAAGGGAAACGCGGCGTTATCGATCAACGGGGGTTTTGGGTGCCGCGTCAGCCTCAAGAAGCGCCGCCAATCGTGCCTTCTCTTCTTCGCTTAAAGCAGCGTCGTCTAACGCTGGCGCAGGTTTGCATCTGCGCACATACCCCAGCGCTCCGATAAGCGCCAAAACGAAGACTGCAGGTCCCGCGCCCCACAAGATCCAAGTGCTCCCGGTGGTCTGAGGTGTCAGGCGCACATATTCGCCGTAGCGCGCAACCATAAAGGCCAAGACATCTGCGTTGCTATCGCCTTCCAGTAAGCGTTCCCTCACCAAGATCCGCATGTCCTTGGCCAGCTCCGCTTGGCTGTCGTCGATGCTTTCGTTGCGGCACACCAAACAGCGCAAATCGGCCGAGATCACCCGCGCCCGTGCTTCAAGTTCGGGATCGCTGAGGATTTCATCAGGCTCCACCGCCCAAACAGGCGTGGCCATCACAAAACCAAGGGCAAGTAGAAAAAATCTCATTCCGCGGGGACCGCTGTTGCGCGCTTTTTGGCCCCTCCAGCCACGCGTACGCGCCGGTCCGTCAGAGACAAACAGCCCCCAAGCGCCATGAGGATGGCGCCCGCCCAAATCCAATTGGCAAAAGGTTTCACGTAGGTGCGAACCGCCCATCCGCCGTCTGTTTGCGGATCTCCCAAGACCACGTAAAGATCTCGCCAGGCACCACTTTGGATCCCAGCTTCTGTGGTTGGCATTTCAGCCACGGGATAAACCCGCTTTTCAGGCATTAAGCGTGCCACCTCACGATCGCCTTTTCTCACGACAACATCTGCAAAGGTCGTGAAGTAATTTGGCCCCCGGCCCTCTTCGACCGAGCGCAACTCCACCTCATAACGGCCCACCTCAAATCGGTCTCCGATTTGCGCCACGCGAATATCTTCAATTTCCCATGCGAGCATCGCCGCAATACCAAAGAAGGTCACACCCAACCCCGCATGGGCCACAGCCTTCCCCCAATCCGCACGCGGCAGACCTTTAAGGCGGGCCATCCGCGCGCCCCCTTGGCCCGTGCGTTGCCAGATCTCCAAAACTGCGCTGAACACAAGCCAAGCCCCCAGCATCAATCCAATCGGGCCCAAGGCACTGCGCCCGGTTTGCATCGCAAAACCCAAGGCGCCGAGCGCAAGCGTCAGCAGCAAAACAGGCACCAAAGCGCGGCCGAGCCGCCCAAGCTTACCGCGCTTCCACGGCAAGAGCGCCCCAAAGGGTAAAACGAGAGCTAAGGCGACCATAAAGGGCGTGAACGCCATATCGAAAAACGGCGGTCCAACGCTCAGCTTTCGATCAAAAAAGAGCTCTGCCACGAGCGGCCAAATGGTGCCGATAAAAACCACAAAACAGCTCACTACCAAGAGCACGTTGTTAAGCACCAAAGCGCTCTCCCGGCTCACCAGTGAGAACACGCCCTTTGCTTCCAGCTCTGACGCACGCCACGTGAAGAGCGCCAAGGCGCCGCCTGTGAAAATCACCGTGATGGCCAAAAGATACGTGCCGCGCTCAGGGTCATTGGCGAAGGCATGCACGCTTGTGAGCACGCCCGAGCGCACAATAAAAGCGCCCAAAAGCGAAAATCCAAAGGCGATGATCGCCAAAAGGATCGTCCAAGATTTTAAGGCCTCGCGCTTTTCCACGACAATCGCGCAATGCAAGAGCGCCGCAGAGATCAGCCAGGGCATAAAACTCGCATTTTCAACCGGATCCCAGAACCAAAATCCGCCCCAGCCCAGCTCGTAATAGGCCCACCAAGAGCCTAAAGCGATGCCAATTGTGAGGTTAATCCATGCCAACAGCGTCCAAGGTCGCACCCAGCGCCCCCAAGCTGCGTCGACCCGACCTTCCAAAAGAGCTGCTACGGCAAAAGAAAAGCTCATCGAGAGGCCAACGTAGCCCACGTATAGAAACGGCGGATGGAACGCGAGGCCGGGATCTTGCAAAAGTGGATTGAGATCCTGCCCATCAAAGGGTGGAAAGGCCAACCTCATGAAGGGATTGGACGTGAAGATCAAAAAAGCAAAAAAGGCCACGGCAACAGAGGCTTGAACCCCAAGTACGCGGGCCTTGAGTGTGGCTGGAAGGCTCTTGCCAAACCACGCGACCAAAGCGCCAAAAAGCGTGAGAACGAGGCACCACAAGAGCATTGAGCCCTCATGATTGCCCCAAACCCCAGTGACTTTGTAGAGCATCGGTTTGGCTGTGTGACTGTTCAACGTCACGACTGACAGCGAGAAATCCGAAACCACAAAACTATAGGTTAGCGCCCCAAAGGCCCCAGCCGCCAAGGCGAACTGAAGGCTGGCGGCAGTATCCGCGGATCGCATCCACGCCAAGTTGCCCCGAGCTGCTCCTACAAGCGGCACAATCATCTGAAAAACGGCCACGACAAAAGCCAGGATCAGCGCAAAATGTCCAAGTTCAGCAATCATGGGGCATGAAATAGATCGCCCCTCTACAAAACCCAAGTGTGCGCGCTGTCACAGGTGCACATTTACCTAACCAGCGCTTTGCTCTTTCCAATCCTCTAAAGCGGCATTGGGACCCGGGTTGAGGCTAGTGAGAGCCAGTTGCGCATCGCCATCCGTATCCGCGGTTCGCAGGCGCTCAATGGCCGAGATCCGCTCCACAACCTTGGGCACCTGGGCCATGGTTTGCGTAAGCGAGCGCTGAAATTCCTGCGCTTTCATCTGGTGACGGGCTCCAAAATAGAAACTCACAATCGCTCCCATCAGCCACCAAAGCGGCTCAGGGACCAGCGCCAAACCCTGCATGCGGCTGGCAAACCATAAAGGATCCCACATGGCTGAAGCAAAAAGGCCAATGGTGCCCAAGGCCAACATGGGGCGCGGCAACCGGTTGATGCCGTCCATCAGCACGTCGAATCCGCGGCGATTGGAGCGTAAAAATTCCGCGTTGTAACTTTGCAAAGTGCGTCCGCGCAAAAGGGCGTCACGCGCCGCGCGGGCTTCGGGGTTTTCCCAAAAAGCCCCTGCACTGCGCTCGATGGCCTGGCTAGCGCCAGACAGGTTTCCGCCAAAGACCAGATCGAAAAGACGTCCCATCAGGCCCATTTGGCAGTCCTTTGTGCATGTTGCTCGGCCGTTAAATGATAGCGCGCTGAGATGAACTCTTCGGCCCTCAGGATCCATCCGCCTTTGCCGCCATCGCGCCTGCGCGCATATTTGCGGCTCTTGGGGCGTCGATCCGCAAGGGCATAGTAATAATTGCGCCTTGCGATCCCATAGGCATCTGCCAGATGGCCAGGTGCGACTTGCGCAGCGTTGTCAGCCGCACGCACGGTTTGCGGGCCGATCACACCGTCAGAGCTTAAGCGGTGTCCCATGTCGCGCAAAAGCCGTTGAAGGATCTTCACCGCATTGGCGCCCGCATTCACGTACATATCAAAAACACTCGCTTGCAGAGCGCTTGGGAGGGCCGAAATGCCAGGTTTTTCGAAATAATTGCGCACGAATATCTCTTCGGCTTGGCTCTGGCTTAAGGCCTGCACGTCCCGTGCATCCACGTCACCATCGCCATCGAGATCGAGCCCAAGGGCACGCATTGTGTGGATGGTAACACCGTAATTGGTTGCGCCGCCGGGATCGTCGGGATCATTCACATAGCCCCCCTCGCGCGCAATAATCTCGCGAGCAATCTCATGAACAGACGGCATATCGCGCCTCCTTTTGGCTGGGCCAAGCCAAAAGATGCGTTCCAAAAGTTAAGAGCCGGTCAGACCACCGTACGCTAACCTTCCGGATCTTGATAAACGCCTTGCTCTTTTAGCGCGTCGATCACCTCTGCAGGCATGTATGTCTCATCGTGCCGCGCAAGGATTTCTTGGGCCTCAAACACCCCATTGATCAAGCGCCCCGTGCCCACCATGCCTTCGCCTTCGCGAAAGAGATCCGGCAAGACGCCTGTGTAACTCACAGGAACAGAGGCTCCGCCATCTGTGACCGCAAAGGTGATGGTTTCCCCCTGCCCGCGTACCAAGGAGCCATCTTCAACGAGACCGCCAATCCGAAAGGTTTCGGAAGGTCCAGGGGGGCTTGCCACCACTTCGGAGGGTGCTCGGAAGAACTGGAAAGCGTCTTGGCTCGCATAATAGACAAGGCCAAAAGCTGCGATCAACGCCACAGAGGCAATGACAACAATCTGTATTCTGCGGGTTTTCTTAAGCGATCTCATAGGATCCTCAGGGGAAGAGCGGCACGAGATCAAGCCCCATGCCTTCGGGGAATCCAAGCATGAGGTTTGCGTTTTGCAGAGCCATGCCAGAGCTGCCCTTTGTCAAATTGTCCAAGGCCGCCAGAATGATCGTGCGCCCAGGGCGCCGATCTCCCACAACACCCAAATGCACCAAATTAGAGCCCCGCACATGGTGCGTGGACGGGTGCTGACCGTAGGGCAAAACATGCACAAAAGCTTCATCGGCGTAGGCGCTATTCAGCGCGTCAAAACAGGCCTCAGGATCGCCTTCGACATAAACGGTCGCTAAAATCCCTCGATTGAAAGGCGCCAGATGCGGGGTGAATTGCACTTCCACGTTTCGTCCAGCAAGAAGAGAGAATTCCTGATCGAGCTCTCCCAGATGACGGTGCGTGCCACCAACCCCGTATGCGTTGGTTCCTTCTGACAATTCCGCATGAAGCAGGTTTTCTTTCAAGGAACGCCCGGCCCCACTGACCCCAACCACCAAATCGATGATGATCCGATCTAGATTGATCAGCCCCGCGGCGATGAGAGGTCTGAGGGCAAATTGCGCCGTGGCCGCGTTGCACCCTGTGCAAGCCACAAGCCGGGCCTTGGCGATTTCGTCGCGGTAGAATTCCGTTAGGCCATACACCGCGCTCTTTTGAAGTTCCGGCTCAAGATGCTCGCCGCCATACCACTTGGCATAGACCTCTGGATCTCTAATCCTAAAATCCGCAGACAGATCGCAAACTTTGACGCTTTCAGGCAGGGCCGCGATGACTTTTTGTGACGTCGCATGGGGCAAAGCACAGAACACCAGGTCAACACCGTCGAGCGAAATGTCTTCAATCTTTTGCAAAGTGGGCAATTTCAAATGCGCCAAATGCGCAAAGACAGCGCCCATCTCGAGACCTGCTTTGCGATCTGCTGAGAGCCCAGTGATCTGAATTTCAGGATGCCCTGCAATGACCCGCACAAGCTCTGCGCCTGTATAGCCGGAAGCTCCAAATACAACGACGTTTTTCATCGATCTTCTCTTTGCTGCTGCGCGCTTTTAAGCCGCAATATTGTTAAGCACCAGGGGGTGGAGACTAAGATGAAAGGCGTGAAACGGCGCGAAAATTCTGCTCAATTCGAACCTGGAAGCATCCCTCTCCCAACCACCCTTTATTGTTTGGCGATTCCCTTTTGATTTGGTGAAGTTTGCCTGAAGATTATGCGGAAAATTTGATCTGAAGTTTTCAAAAATCTCTTGAGCGCTCGATCCCTCAAGATCCGACCAAACCCAAGATCCTGAAAAAGCCGCTAGCCTTTGTGTTTTTCCTCAAACTCAAATCCAAGCTCATCCACCCTGACCGGTTGGGGCGACAATTTATAAGTTTCTCGTCGGAGATAATCCATCATGGCCCGGCTGTCTTTTCCCAAATCCTGCAACCGCTCAGCCGGCAAAGGCTCTCCGATCACAACCTTCACTGGCTCGTCCACGCGCTTTTTGAACTCTTTCACCAACAGCGCCATGCGGAGCGTGTAATGCAGATGGCTCGCTACTTGGAACAGACGCGAATTATGCCCTTCAAAGAATATCGGAACCACTTGTGCGTTGGATTTCGCGATCATTTTCGCCGTGAAGGTGCGCCAGCCGGGATCAAGCGGTTGAGAAAAAGGCTTCACACCCGTTGAGACCGTCCCACCAGGGAAAATTCCCATAGCGCCGCCGTCGCCCAGATACCGCAGCGCTTCTTTGCGCGTCTCAAGGTTCAGCTTCATTGCTTCTTTTGTCTCATCGAAGGAAATCGGCAAGATAACCTTTTGCAGATCTTCTGCTTTCCGAAAGACCTGATGCGCCAGAATACGAAAATCACCTCTGAGGGTGCTGAGGATATGGCCCATCATCATCCCATCGAGAATTCCGTAAGGGTGATTGGCCACCAAAATGAGCGGCCCATCTTTAGGAATGTTCTCCAAAGAGCCGCCCACCACATCGAGGGTCAGCCCATAGCGTTCGACCATTACCTGCCAAAAATCACGCCCTTGAGCGACTTCAAGCTCGTAACCCTTGGCCCTTTTGATCAACCTCAAACGGCCTGTCACGTTTTCCATGACACGGATCATCGCCCGCCCGCTTTTGGTCTGCGCGGAGTTGGCGTAAGTGATATCTCTGGCAACGTGACGTTGGCTTGGCATGGCGGTCCTGGGACGCTTTTAAGTGTTGGACTTTATCTAGGACAGATGTGTCTTAAAATCCAGTCTACTCAGCTGCCTACTCTGCTGCCTGTGCCAAGACGTCGTCGCCCCCTGCCATCATGTGCAATAGAACCTCTCGGCGATGTGCGGCCGCTTTGGCATTCGCCTCTTTAACAGGGCCGAAGCCGCGGATTGTCATCGGAAGGGCTGCGAATTCCAAAGCGGCAGCACTCGCTTCTGCTTGGGTAAGATGCGCTTTTACATCTGCCTCAAACTGGCGGATCAGGGCGCGCTCCATGCGCCGCTCCGCGGTGTAGCCAAAAAGATCGAGGGGTGTGCCCCGCAGCACCTTCAGGCCAGCCAAAACACGAAAGAGCTTGCATACCCAAGGGCCAAATTCACGCTTTTTGGGGCGACCATTGGCCGTTTTACCCACAAGAAGTGGCGGCGCCAGATGGTACGTGAGCCGCAGATTGCCCTCAAAGGCGTCACTGGCTTGCGCGGCGCTGGTTTTGAGCAGCCGGGCCACCTCGTATTCATCTTTGTAGGCTAAAAGTTTGGCATAACTCTTGGCAACCGCCAGCTTCAGATCTGGATCCTGCACCTGTGCAACCAGCTTGGCGTGCCGACGCGCCAAACGCTGCGATTGATAGGCCGTAAGAAGCGCGGAGCGATGGGCCATAACGCTCTCGAAGGTTTCAATCTCAACACGATCCGTCTTCCCCAAATACGTCTGGGCGTCGTCTGGATGGAGTACCGCCCAGCGACCCAATTGAAAGGCCCGTTTGTTGCGGTCTGGCGCTGCCCCGTTGAGCTCAATCGCACGCAGAACCGCAGCCTCAGACACCGGCAAAAGCCCTTGCTGCCAAGCGGCTCCAAAGATCAACATGTTTGAAAAAATTGCATCGCCCAAAAGCACAAGCGCCAATTCAGACGCATCAAACAGCGCCACTTTGTCTTGCATGCGCGCTTTAAGAGCGATGGTTAAATCGTCGCCTGGTATGCGAAAACTCGTGTCTCGCGTGAAATCACCCGTTACGCTCTCATGACTGTTGACCACAGCGCCTGTACGTCCCGATTTCGTGAGCCCAAGCGTCTTTGCGCCAGCGCTCACCACCAAATCGCCGCCCACGAGCGCATCGCACTCGCCCGTTGCAACACGAATGGCGCTGATGGCCTCCGGCGTTTCGGCCAACCGACAATGAATGTGCACAGCGCCACCCTTTTGCGCCAGGCCCGCCATTTCCATCATGGCAGCCCCTTTGCCATCGAGATGGGCCGCCATGCTCAGCACCGCCCCGAGGGTCACAACGCCCGTGCCGCCCACACCGGTGATCACCACATTATGCGTGCCTTCAATGGGCGCAATCACGGGGCTCGGCAGCTCTGGCAGAGTGATTTCTGTGGCTGCTGGTTTTTTGGGTGTGCCCCCACTCACCGTCACAAAAGACGGGCAAAACCCATCGACGCAGGAAAAGTCTTTGTTGCAGCTCGATTGATCAATGGCCCGCTTGCGCCCCAAAGGCGTTTCCAAAGGCACGATGGACACACAGTTGGATTGTACCCCACAATCGCCACAGCCTTCACAGACGTCAGGATTGATAAAGACGCGCTTATCCGGATCAGGGAACTGCCCCCGCTTTCTCCGCCTGCGCTTCTCGGCGGCACAGGTTTGAACATAAACAATGGCCGACACGCCTTTGTGTTCGCGATATTTTCTTTGCACAGCGGCCATGTCTTGGCGCTCAAACACATCAATGCCTGACGGGAAAATCCCCAGGTCCAGGTCTTCTTTGGGATCATGCACCAGCGCGACGTGGGCCACCCCTATGGCGAGAAGCTCGCGGACGATCCTGTCGGGGCCGAGATCTCCGTCGTTGCCTTGGCCACCCGTCATCGCAACCGCGTCGTTGTAAAGAATTTTATACGTCACGTTTGTTTCGGCCATCACGGCGGCCCGCACCGCTTGAATGCCAGAGTGATTGTAGGTGCCGTCCCCGATGTTCTGAAAAACGTGCTCACGGGTGGAAAAGGGCGCCTCCCCAATCCAATTGGCGCCTTCACCGCCCATTTGGGTAAAGCCCGTGGTCTCGCGGTCCATCCATTGCGCCATGTAGTGGCAGCCAATACCTGCGTAAGCTCGGCTGCCTTCCGGCACTTTTGTAGAAGAGTTATGCGGACAGCCGGAACAAAAATACGGCGTTCGCGTTGCAATCTCGCGCGCATTGTCGGCGGTTTGCGCAGCAGAAATCGCAGACAGGCCAGCCTGGATGCGATCGGTGTCGCGCCCCTCGTCGATCAAAATCGCGCCAAGCTTTTCAGCGATCATAATAGGGTCAAGCGCACCTTTGGACGGAAACAGCTGCCGCCCGCGATCATCCTCGCCGCCCATAAGCCTACGCCCTTGGCGATTGTTAAAGAGCAACTCTTTGGCCTGAACCTCGATAAGCTTGCGCTTTTCCTCCACAGCCACAATCAGATCGAGCCCTTCGGCCCAAGCTTCAAACCCTTTGCGATCGAGCGGCCAGGTCATCCCAACTTTATAAGTGGTGATCCCAAGCCGCTCGGCCTCCTCGGCATCAATACCCAAAAGCGAGAGCGCATGTGTGAGATCGAGCCAGTTTTTGCCGGCAGCAATAAAGCCAATCTTTGCGCCTGGCTTCCCCCAAACCCGTTTGTCGATTTTGTTCGCGTGACCAAAGGCTTCCGCGGCATATCTCTTGTGATCTTGGATGCGCTCTTCTTGTGCTTGAGGGGTATCAATTAGCCGGATGTTCAGGCCACCTTCGGGCATCTCAAATTCGGGCGCTACAAACTGCAAACGGTGCGGATCACCGTTCACCACAGCGGTGGCCTCCACCGTATCTTTCATACATTTCAGACCTGCCCAAACCCCGGCAAAGCGCCCCATCTCAATGCCAAAGATTCCGTAATCTAGGATTTCCTGCACACCAGCGGGGCTCAAAACGGGAATGAAACTGTCCACCATGGTCCATTCGGACTGATGGAGCGTTGTTGAGCTTTCGCCCGTGTGATCGTCGCCCATGGCCACAAGCACACCGCCTAAAGGCGACGTGCCCGCCATATTGGCATGGCGAAAAACATCGCCCGAGCGGTCTACACCCGGCCCTTTGCCGTACCAAAGGCCAAATACGCCATCAAATTTGCCCTCACCGCGTAGTTCTGCCTGCTGAGAGCCCCACAGCGCGGTGGCGGCCAAGTCTTCGTTGAGCCCAAGCTGAAAAGTGACTTGAGCGTCATCCAGCTGGATTTTTGCCCGCATCATTTGCATATCGACGGCGCCCAATGGGGACCCCCGATAGCCCGTGACGTAGCCAGCCGTGTTGTGCCCTGCCGCCACATCGCGCACGCGCTGCATCAGCATCATGCGCACTAGAGCTTGGGTCCCGTTGAGCAGAACCGTCTTTTTGGTCAGATCAAATCGGTCGTTTAACGAAATATCCTGCAACGTCATCGTCATCCTCCCCAAATTTAATATGCGCCACTTGCTGAGTTCTTCGGCGTCTTGCTTCATATTAGGTCAAAAGCCCTGACCTACAAAGCCCTTTTTGTCCCATATGGCCTCAATTTTGGTTCAGCCGGTTTGCAACCTTAAGCCCGCATCGGGTAAACCACGGTCAAACAGTAGAAAAATGAGACCGCGCTATGGATTGGGACAAACTTCGGATCTTCCACGCAGTCGCAGACGCGGGCTCCCTCACCCACGCGGGCGACACGCTCCACCTATCACAATCTGCCGTATCTCGCCAAATCAGAGCGCTGGAGGAATCACTCGGAGCCACGCTGTTTCACCGCCACGCCCGTGGTCTGATCTTGACAGAGCAAGGCGAACTTCTTTTTGACGCCACCTCTTCCATGGCCAAGCGGCTCGACACGGCTTCGGCGCGCATCAAAGACAGCGCAGAAGAGGTCTTTGGCGAGTTGCGCGTGACGACGACAACGGGCTTTGGCACGCTCTGGCTGGCCCCGAGGCTGGCCTCTTTTTATACAAAATACCCCGATCTCAATATTGATCTGATGTTGGAAGAACGCGTGCTCGATCTGCCCATGCGCGAAGCGGATGTGGCCATTCGTATGAAAGAGCCGTCGCAAGCGGACCTCATTCGCAAAAAGCTGATGACAGTCAAAATGAGGCTCTACGCCTCGCCGTCTTATCTCGAAGTGCGCGGCACACCGGAGGACTTTGGCGATCTCGAAGACCACAGGCTGATCTGCCAAAGCCCGAATGTGCCTCAAGTCGCCTCCGGCGCGGTTTTGGTTCAAGAATTGATGACCCACCCAATTAGAAGCCTGCTGAAGGTGAACAATTACTTCGGGGTTTTGCAAGCGGTGTTGCAAAATCTCGGCATCGGTGTGTTGCCTGATTATGTGATCGCAGACACACCCGGTATCGTGCGCGTGTTCCCAGATGTGGAGAGCCAAGAGGTCCCGGTTTTCCTGGCATACCCTGCTGAACTGCGCCATTCGCAACGCATCGCGGCCTTCCGTGACTTCGTACAAGATCAAATCACAGAACAGCGTCGGCAAAGCCGTACGCCTTAAAAATAGGCACTGAGCAAAAAATTTGTGACTTAGACGCCACGTATGCAACAGACGCATAACGGCTTTGCACGCAATTTAAGCACTGTAGACTTGATCCAAACCGTCCAGTTCACATATCCAGTTCATGAAAGAGCCATTGTGCTCATTCATACCTCCCTGTTGGACTTCGGCCGAGACTTTGTCTCGGCCTCTTTTTTGCGCCCGCCAAGCTTGCTCTTCCGCACTTCAAAGACCAGTCTAAGCCTATGCAAAACCCAGCTCAAATTCGCGCCTTAGGGGAAATAGCAATTAGATGCGACAACCTAGAGGCTATGTTTGCGTTTTATCGCGACATCGTTGGGCTTAAAATTCTCACGCAACCCGGGGAGTCTGGCATCGCCTTTTTTGAGATCGGTCCAAGCTATGGCGGGCACACGGCCGTTTTGGCCCTCTTTCGCAAAGACGCAGGCCGCTCGGATCTCCATCCTTCGAGCGATCAAGCTCCACACACCGGCGCGCGTTCTTCATTGCATCATCTTGCGCTCACAGTGGATGCTGCAGACCAAGACGCACTGAAGACCTTTCTTGACGCCCAAGGCATCCCTCACAAAACCCAAACCTTCGATTGGATCGGGTGGCGGGGTGTCTTCATTACAGATCCAGAAGGCAACACGGTCGAGTTTGTGGCTGGCGGCCTCTAGTCACCACAAAGCAAGCACAGAATTTCAAACATCAGAGAAACGCCAACCCACGCCGTGCCACCTGATGGATCGAAAGGTGGGCTCACTTCCACCAAATCCGCTCCGATGAAATTGAGCCCAGCCAATTTACGGAGCATTTTTTGCGCCTCAAATGTCGTGAAACCACCGATCTCAGGTGTGCCTGTCCCCGGCGCAAAAGACGGATCAATCCCGTCTATATCAAACGACAAATAGGTGAGCGCGTTGCCAACAATGGCCCGCGCCTCTTCCATAACGGCATCAAGACCTAGGTCGTAAAGCTCCTCGATGGTCACGACCCGCACGCCCTGCTCGATCCCCCATTCGATGTCATCAGAGCCACGCGTGCCCCGAATGCCAACTTGGATCATCCTTTTGGGATCGAGCAAGCCTTCTTCAATTGCCCGCCTGAACGGCGTGCCATGGGTGAACTTGCAGCCATTGAAATAGCTGTCAAAAAGATCCGTATGTGCATCGAAATGCACCATGCCCACAGGGCCATCCTGCGCGAGCCCCCGCAAAACCGGCAGCGAGATCAGATGGTCGCCCCCAGCCACCAAAGGCGTGATCTGAGCGGCTTTGACCGCCTTGAAATAGGTCGAGACGCGCTCGAGCGTATCCATCGTATCAGCGGGGTTCACCGGGCAGTCTCCAAGATCTGCACAGTTGCGCGCCTCAAAAGGCGCAAGGTTTGAGACAGGATGACGCGCTCGGATCATCGTGGAGAGGTCCCGCAACTGGCGTGGACCATGCCGTGCTCCGGGCCGGTTGGTCGTGCCCGTGTCCCAAGGCACGCCAATGAGTCCAATATCCACCTCACCCGCCCGCTCTGATGTCAGCTCAACAAAGGGCAAGCGCATAAAAGTTGGAACGCCTGCAAAGCGCGGCACCTCCATTGCGGACACAGGTTGGAAAGAAAACGGAGCATCTGTCATGGGATTGTCGCCTTTTGCGCCAGGATTATTGAGCGAGCCGCCAGAGATCGTCTACGCATTTGAGTGCATCAAAGAACAGCGTGGGCGATCGAGCAAGCTTAATCCGCTAAAGCATCCCTGCCGCGGCCACCAGGTCGTCTAAAGTAAGTTCATAAATTGCGTACCGGTGCAGGAACGCCGCCCTGTGCCCGCGTGTTGCCAATAAAGGTCGCTGCACAAGACTTCCATCGACGGACAACTCAACGAAGCAGCCGTCCTTTGATCTCAAATCCAACACAAATACTCGATCATCGTCATAATTCCCTAAAAAAGCGCAATACCGCCCATCCGCTAAAATTGCGCGCGCGCCTTCGACCGGACAGCTATCAAGAACAACTTCGACACGGCCTCTCGCCACGCGAGCGAGAAAAAAATCTTCAAAGGCATAGACCCACAAACCACCACTTTGTTCCAAATGCATGGCGTAGAGTTCATAGATATCGAGATCAGTGGAGGCGTTAAAATCGTAAAAAACATGGCCTTGGGCATTAAAAGCCCTGAGACCTGTGGGGTTTTCGTCAAAATACCCCACCCAAATCTGATTTTGCCCGTCTACGACAATATCACGTATGGCGTCCTCTAAGCAAATATCAGCGATCAGCTTTGCATTATGTGCAAAGAGCCGTCCATTGGTCTGTCCATCCTGACATCGAGAATCCACAACAAGCCATCGCCCATCCGCAAACCTCTGTACCTTTGGATATCTAAATCTCAGGCCTTCAAACGCTTGCGCAGCCGGTAAGACACCAAAATCCCTAGCAAAAAGCGTCCCAAGGGGATCCACCCAAGACAGAAGCAAAGTACCCGAGGCGTCAAAACTGAGCCAGCGCCAAATATCTTCACCTAGCGGTTCAACATCATGTAGCTTCGTTAGTTCAATACGTGGCATTGTCATTTTCAAACACGATCCGAATACCCGTAGCTCGCAGCAAAATGACCCCGCGCGTCCCCTGATGCAAGCAGCGCAGGCCCTCTCAAGCCCGATGCTCGGCTTTATCAAGCAAAGGCGTCCGCATTCCCCCCTAGAGCTTCTTGCGCCTTTAGCCTATGACCGCGCCCAAGACACCAAGGGGACAAACATGAGCGAACCAGCCATCACAGAAGATCTCATCCAAGCCCATGGCCTCAAGCCAGATGAATACGCTGAGATCCTGAGATTGCTGAACCGCGAACCGACCTTTACCGAGCTCGGCATTTTCTCCGCTATGTGGAACGAGCATTGCTCTTATAAGTCCTCAAAGCTCTGGCTCAAAACACTGCCCACGGAAGGCCCTCAGGTGATCTGCGGACCTGGTGAGAACGCGGGCATCGTTGATATTGGCGATGGCCAAGCGATCGTCTTTAAGATGGAGAGCCACAACCACCCTTCTTATATTGAGCCCTACCAAGGCGCGGCCACTGGCGTGGGCGGTATTTTGCGCGATGTCTTCACAATGGGGGCGCGGCCCATCGCGGCGATGAACTCTTTGAGCTTTGGCCTGCCCAGCCACCCCAAAACGGCGCGTTTGGTCAAAGGGGTTGTTGCGGGCGTGGGCGGTTATGGCAATTGCTTTGGCGTGCCAACGGTGGGCGGTGAAGTGCGCTTTCACGCCTCCTACAATGGCAACTGTTTGGTGAATGCTTTTGCGGCCGGTCTCGTTAATACCGACAAGATCTTTTACGCTGCGGCCTCGGGCGTAGGTCGGCCCGTGGTTTATCTCGGTGCAAAAACAGGGCGCGACGGTGTGGGCGGTGCCACAATGGCCTCTGCTGCTTTTGACGATCAGATCGAGGAAAAACGCCCCACCGTTCAGGTGGGCGATCCCTTCACCGAAAAGCGCCTGATGGAGGCCACCATCGAGCTGATGGAAACGGGTGCTGTGATCTCGATCCAAGACATGGGCGCTGCAGGCCTCACCTGCTCTGCCGTAGAGATGGGCGACAAAGGCGGCCTCGGCGTGCGGCTCGATCTTGAAAAAGTGCCCACCCGCGAAGAAAACATGACCGCCTATGAGATGATGCTCTCGGAGAGCCAAGAACGCATGCTCATGGTGCTCAACCCAGACCTTGAAGACGCCGCAAAGGCTGTGTTTGACAAATGGGACCTCGACTTCGCCGTTGTCGGTGAGACCATCGCAGAGGACCGCTTCTTGGTGATGCATAACGGAGAGGTCAAAGCGGATCTGCCGCTGCAAGCGCTGTCTGGCACAGCCCCTGAATATGATCGCCCTTGGGTGGAAACTCCGCCCCAAGAGGTCCTTGAGGACTTGCCGCAAATTGACCCTGTAGACGGGCTCAAAGCGCTCTTGGCCTCAATCAATTACGCGTCAAAAGCTTGGGTCTACGAGCAATATGACAGCCAGGTTATGGCCGACACAATCCGCACCCCAGGGGCTGGCGCAGGTGTCACGCGGATCCATGGTACGCAAAAAGCGGTAGCCTTCACCTCAGATGTCACCCCGCGCTATGTGGCCGCCGATCCTTTTGAAGGTGGTAAGCAAGCCGTAGCAGAAGCCTACCGAAATCTGACCGCCCTCGGCGCAACACCTTTGGCCAGCACAGATAACCTAAACTTCGCCAACCCCGAAAAACCCGAAGTCATGGGCCAATTTGTGGGCGCGATCAAAGGCATCGGCGCCGCCTGTAGAGCATTGGACATGCCCATCGTGTCAGGCAATGTCTCTCTATATAATGAGACCGACGACGAAGGCATTTTGCCCACCCCAACAATTGCGGCTGTGGGCCTTTTGAAAGACTACGAGACGGATTTCATCTCAAGCAAAGCGCGCGAAGGGCACCAACTTTTGGTCGTCGGTGAAACCATTGGCCACCTGGGTCAGTCGGCGCTTTTAGCGGAAGTTTTCAACCGCGAAGACGGCACACCGCCCCCGGTTGACCTCGAGGCCGAAAAAGCCGCGGGCGATTTCATTCGCGCCAATGCAGAGCTGATCGGCGCCTGCACAGATTTGGCAGACGGCGGGCTGATCCTCGCAGCCTTCGAGATGGGCCATGAGGCGGGCTGCGGGATCATTTTGGACGAGGCCACAACACCGGCGTTTTTTGGCGAAGACCAAGGGCGCTATCTCATCGCAACGAGCTTTGACAAAGCCGAAGCGCTGATGATCGCGGCGGGCCAAGCGGGTGTTCCGATTGCCTCCGTGGGGCGTGTAACCGGCTCCACCTTCTGGGCGGGCAGTGCCTCTGCCGAAATGGCAGATCTCTCGGAGATCTTTGAGACGAGCTTTGAAGCAGCCTTGAGCTAACGCGATACAGGCCCTACATTCTCACCCAAGGCCGCAAAGGCCTCATGCATTTTTTTAAGGACCTCTGCCCATGCCCGTTGATCCCAAAGCCATCGAGTCGCTTATCCTCGAAAGCTTCCCCAACGCGGATGTGAAAGTGGAAGGCGACGACGGTGTTCACCTCTCCGCGATGGTGATCGACGAAAGCTTTCGCGGCAAAAACCGCGTGCAACAACAACGCGCTGTCTATGCGGCACTCAAAGGCCTGATGGACGGACCGAATGGCGCCTTACACGCCCTCGCGCTCACCACCAAAGTGCCAGAATGAGCATAGTCCCTCGGATCTTTTGGGCCTTGATGGGGCTCTTTTCATCCGGACCCCGGCGCCCGCTCAGTGCCAGCCAACCTGCCCGCCCCGACACCACAACACCGCTGGGAATGGAAGCCACCGATCTCAGTTTGGTTCAAAAGACCAATCGCAAAAACGACGCTCTTGAACGTGTCATGACTTTCTCCGAAAAAGGGGCCAACGCCGCAGGCCATGTCGCCCCCCTTGCTGATGACGAAAGCTATGCCGCCAAATATCACCGCCTGTATGGCCCCAAGGATCAAAACCCATGACTGACGTAAAATCCCAAATCGACGAAACCGTAAAATCCAACGACGTTGTTCTTTATATGAAAGGCACCAAAGAGATGCCCCAGTGCGGCTTTTCAAGCCGCGTTGCAGGTGTGTTGAATTTCATAGGCGTGGATTACTCGGATGTGAACGTCTTGGCAGACGACGCCATCCGCCAGGGGGTGAAAGACTATTCTGACTGGCCAACCGTGCCTCAGCTTTACGTCAAAGGCGAATTTGTGGGCGGTTGCGATATCGTGACGGAAATGACCCTGTCTGGCGAGCTCGATACGCTCTTTGAAGAAAACGGCGTTGGCTTTGACAAAGAAAAGGCGGACCAAATCCGGGAAGCCAACGCGTAAAGCGCTCAGGCCTCCACTTCAGTTCTTTTTGCAAAGGGCGGGCCCACCCGCCTCCCTTTCGCACCGCTAAAGCGGCGCGAAACAATCGGTGGCGCGCCTTCGGCGCGCAGCTCCACTGATCTCAACGCAGGTGCAAATTATCCCACGGCAGTACGTTTAAGCGCGCAGGGTAAGCTTGGTTTCGAGTTTTTGCGCAACCATATCGGCCTCGTCGGCCAAGCGAGACAATCCGGCAAGTGTCTCGGGCGCAATCTCATCCGAAGAAACAGAGCGCGCAACAGGTGCAGCTTGCGCTTTGCTCAGCTCCGCTTCGAGCTCAGCGATCTTTTTGTTCGCAATCTCGATCTGGTCTTCCACAGCCGCTGTGCGATCTGCGAGCATCAATCCGGACATCAACAATAGCCGCGCTTCTGTCATCCGGCCAATCTGCGCCAGCAGGTCTTGCGCTTCGGTATCAAGCATTTCTGCAGCAGAGCGCAAAAAGCCTTCTTCGCCTGGCTGACAAGCCACTTCGAAGGTTCGACCACCAATGGTGATATTCACGGTTACAGTCATTGTGCAGCTCCCAAAACAGCGTCCAAATCGGCCAAAATGGCCCTTAGCTGCGAACGATCTCCTTCACGCTCCGCGCGCAGAGCCCCAAGCTCCGCCATCATTGCAGAGTTGATCAAATGAAAATCGCCTTCGCTCACGCCCATGGCATCGACCAGCTGACCGTTCACCTCCGCGAGCTGCGCATTTGCATGGGTCAACTCCGCCACATGCGCTTCAAGCTCAGCTACCTGGTTTTCCAAAGCACCCACATCTGAACCGCCACCCGAATTGGCATCGGTGCCACTGGGCAGAGCGTCAACGCCCGCGTTAATACGCACCAAGGCTTGAGCAAGGCGCGCCTTTACTTCGTTTAGATCCGTCATGTCAGTCATTTACAGCGATTCTTAGCGTTTTTCTGTAGGTTTATCAGTGGGTTTTACCCTGTCGTTAAAGTGTAGGGATTGCAAGGGCTGGCAAGCAGCACCGGCACAACTTTGCGGAGATCGGTTTTGATGCACATAAATTCCGCCAGATCACCGCTTGCACTCCCAGGCCCCAGAGCATATCCGGCGTTTAATCGGCTAAAAGCGAGACGTTAGCGCAAACAATGCGTAAATCGGCCTCAAATAGCGCCAAAACAGCCACCAGTGGCCAAAGGCTTGACGGAGACATTGCCCAAAAGCTGCGGCCACGACGCACAGGGACACGACCATGGACATCGCTCACCTCGCCAAAGCCCACCCCGACCATTGGAAAAAAGCCGCCGCCATTCGCAGCCTTACGCTCGATGCCGTTGCTGCTGCCAATTCTGGCCACTCCGGCATGCCAATTGGGATGGCAGATGTTGCGACAGTTCTGTTCGAAAAACACCTTCAGTTTGACCCCAAAACACCGCTCTGGCCAAACCGTGACCGCTTTATTCTGTCCGCTGGTCATGGCTCGATGCTCGTTTATTCCCTGATGTACCTCTTGGGCACCGAGGACATGACAATAACGGAGATTAAAAATTTCCGCCAATGGGGCGCGATCACGGCCGGTCATCCTGAATATGGCCACGTACAAGGTGTCGAGACAACCACCGGCCCGCTTGGCCAAGGTATCGCCAACTCGGTGGGCTTCGCGATTGCCGAAGAAGCCCTGCGTGCGCAATTCTCTAAAAAGGTTGTGGATCACTACACCTATTGCATCGCGGGCGACGGTTGCTTGATGGAAGGTGTGAGCCAAGAAGCGATTACACTGGCGGGCCGCCAGCAGCTCTCAAAGCTGATCGTGTTTTGGGACAATAACAACATCACCATCGACGGCACCGTTGATATGGCCGACATCACCGACCAGCCCCAGCGCTTCAAATCCGCAGGCTGGCATGTACAAGAAATCGATGGACATGACCCCGTTGCCATCGATGAGGCGATCACAGCCGCTAAAAAAGCGGGCAAGCCCAGCATGATCGCGTGCAAAACCCACATCGCTTTGGGCCATGCCGCGCAAGACACATCCAAGGGTCATGGCGCACTGACCGACGCAGACCAACTCAAAGCCGCCAAAGCCGCTTACGGCGTGCCGGAAGGTGCTTTCGAAATTGAGCCTGCGACGCTTGAGGCATGGCGCGCGATTGGCGCCAAAGGTTCCGAAGCGCAAGCGGCCTGGAGCACAGAGTATGAAGCTCTAAGCCCCGGAAAACGCGCCAACTTTGAGCGCCGTATGGCAGGCGAAATGCCCAAAAAGCTCTCGGCAACAGTCAAAGCCGTCAAGAAAGCTGCAAGCGAAGAGCAACCCAAAGTCGCAACGCGCAAAGCCTCGGAAAACGTGCTCAAGGCGATCAATCCGATCATGCCCGAAACACTGGGCGGATCCGCGGATCTGACAGGGTCCAATAACACACTCACCCCAGATATGGGCATCTTCACGCCCGAAGATCGCAAAGGCCGTTACCTGCATTATGGCATCCGCGAGCACGGCATGGCCGCCGCGATGAACGGCATGATCCTGCACGGCGGTGTGCGCCCCTATGGCGGCACCTTCTTTACCTTCACCGACTATGCCCGCCCCTCCATGCGGCTTTCCGCTCTGATGGGTGTGGGCACGATTTTTGTTATGACACACGACAGTATCGGTGTTGGCGAAGACGGCCCAACCCACCAACCGGTTGAGCATCTTGCGATGATGCGTGCGACACCCAACTGCTTGGTGATCCGCCCTTGCGATACAGTTGAAACGGCTGAAGCTTGGGAGTTGGCGCTGGAGCACACCAAGACGCCAAGCGTTTTGGCTCTCACCCGCCAAGGCTTGCCGACGCTGCGCACCGAACACAAAACACGCAACCTCTCGGCGCAAGGCGGATATGTTTTAGCCGAAGCCGAAAACAAGCGCCGTGTGATCCTTATGGCCTCGGGCTCCGAGGTCTCTATTGCTATGGAGGCCAAAGCCAAGTTGGAAGCCGAAGGCATTGGCGCGCGTGTCGTCTCAATGCCCTGTTTTGAATTATTCGCCCAACAGCCTGAAGCCTATCGCCGTCGCGTTCTGCCCGCGGGTCCTGTACGCGTGGCTATTGAAGCGGGCGTGCGCACTGGATGGGACCAATGGCTGTCCGGCGAGCGTGGTCGCTGGGACAAATGTGACTTCGTCGGCATGGAAGGCTTTGGCGCCTCAGCTCCCGCAGGCACACTCTATGAGAAATTTGGCATCACGGGAGATGCAGCTGCGGCCAAGGCGAAAGCTCTGCTCTCTTAAGTCAAAGGCGGTAAGTGGCACCAAATTATTTGGTGCCCCTACCTAGGTTGCTGATCTCAAAGCGGAAAACGCCCGCTTTGGGAACGCGCTTCAGACCATAAATTCAAAGGCCTGCTGCGGCACAAACTCGTTGAACGTCTCCATCGCCAAGCTCAGCCCAGAGCCTGGAGCGACGGCTGTGTAGCTTTGGCCTGTGTCATAAAGCGTTGTGCCCCCATAGCCTTTGCCCCCATTGGCCAAGATGCTTGTATCGATCCAATCGTCTTGATCTGATCTACCAATCCAAAGCACAAACGACCCTTCAAGATCTTTGGAATAGACAAACTCGATTGTGTCATTGTCCACGATCCGGCTGCTGACAATTTCACCGCTTTCTGAGAATTGCGTCGTCTTATAGACGTCCATGCCAAAGTGATCCGGTGCCGCTAAAAATCCGAGCTCTTGCGCAAAGAGCGTTGGATCTTCTGCGAGATTGCCCTGCACTCCCGAAAAGTCCACATGATAGGTTGCATCTGCCACCTCGCGCACATCAGCAATTGCGATAGGCGCAACGACGTTACCATTCATAGCCGAGTCAATTTTAGCGCCAATCTGTGTGCCCATTAGGTAATAGCCATCGCCATCCAAATGTGGATCGGTGATATCGTCTTGATCGGCATGGGTTACGTTGAAGACAACTTCAGAGGCGCCAAATTCAATGTCTTCATCATTCATGATCGCATCAAATTGTCCGCGTGTGGCGTCTTTTGCCCCATAGCCTTTGGTGATCGAGGTAAAGAGGCGCGCGTCAAAATCGAGGCCAAACGTGTCTTTAACAGCTACTTCAAGCTCATCTTGATGCGCCCTCAAATCCGCCTCGTAAGCGGAATTGCTAGCATCGGATTGACCTTGGATCCAGGCCACCTCAATCCTTGGATCGATTGTATAGCCAAGCCGATCTGCTTCGGCTTTTATCAGCTCTAGCTGAGCGACCAAATCAGGAAAGTGGTCTTGGCGGACCTCTGATATGGCGGTGCCGCCTTTACCGTAATGAAGACTGAGGAAGGTTATATCTGGATTGTTCTGAGCGAGCAGATTCATGCCCCCTGTCGCAGGCGTTTCCTGATCGGTTTCAACCCTTTCTGTAAACCCTCTGAAGCTGTTTAAAGCAACCTCACGGCCTTCCCAACCGCGTGAGCCGTTTTTAGGATCGTCATAGTCGAGCATGAGGGAATTGGCGAACTGGCTTGAGGTGTTGACCCATTCGCGCCCGCCCGCGCCAACCGCAAGAGATTGACCGCCCCAAATTACAATTTTTAATACGTTTTGCGCTGGCCCTTCAGGCACTTCGGGCGCTTGAGGTTCCGTTGGAGGGGTCTGCGGAGGGTTTTCGGACTGTTGCATGCCGCCTTCAGGGGGTTCTGCCTCGTTGGGGTTCTCAGGAGCTTGAGGGATGTTTGGAACCTGTGGAGTCCCTGGCGGGACGATCAAATCTTCTTGCGTCACATTGCGAAAAACAAAGGCGTCCGCTGCATCTTCAAGAAGCAAATCTTCAATACGAAGCAACGTCCCGTCTGACAAACGCACATCCAAGCGCCCATTGCCCTGTTTCAGCGTCGCATCGTCCAGAACCGATTGACTTTCCAGCGCGATAACGTCCTTGCCAAGTTCAAAATCCGCGATCCGTACAACATCGTCACCAACATTTACCTCAAACGTGTCGCTCCCTCCTCCGCCACGCACATAAAAATCTTTACCGCCACCGGCGACAATATAGTCGTCACCATCTGACCCAATGATCTTGTCGCGCATGTCAGTGCCTTCAATGAGATTGAACGCAGTCTTATCAAGCCGAGCATCGGTATTGGTGACGAGACCTTCGGGGTGTGAGGGCGCTTGCGGCATTTCAGGAATTTGAGGAGTCTCGGGCATTTGGGGCGCCTCTGGCAGGATCAAGTCTTCCGGAGGCACATTGCGAAAAATGAAGGCCTGCGGAACATCCTCGATGCGCAGGTTTTCGACGCGGATCAGGGTTCCATCGGACAAACGCACATCCAAACGACCCGCGCCTTGCGTGATGGTCGCCGCATCCAAAACAGCCTTGCTTTCCAGCGCAATCACATCGCTGCCAACTTTGAAGTCCGCAATGCGGACCACGTCATCTCCAAGGTTGACCTCAAAGGTGTCGTTGCCCACGCCACTGCGAACAAAGAAATCTTTGCCAGCACCCGCAATGATATAGTCGTCCCCCCCTGTTCCAACGATGTCGTCACGCCCATCGGTGCCAGTGATGACATTCATTGCGCTGTGGTCGAGGCGGCTGTCCGTATTCTGCACAAGATTGTTTGCCAGTACGGGATCGAGTGGCGCGATTGGCGCAGGATCCCCAAGCTTCGATCCGTCATCAAAGACAATCCAATCAACGCTGGCAAGATCGCTCAGCGATGTGCCTTTCAGGTAAAGCGTATCGGTCCCAATTTCCAAAACCACGCGTGTGTGATCGGCCAAGATCTCTTCTCTGACGCTGACGTCCCAAGCCGATATGCCCGGGCCCATTTCCACGCGATCAAGCGTTGGGTCGAAGTCAAGGACCTGATCCGTATCATGGTTGAGCTTAAAGACGACAATGTCCTCACCCGCTCCCGTTTCGATCTGCAAATCATCTCCGGCGCCCGCATCAACGCGGTCATCGCCACCTTTCAAACCAATATGTTCAGCCCCTGCGGATCCAAATACAGTGTAGGATGCATCATCTGGCGCAATAAAAGTTTCATTGTTGGTTAGTTGAATGTCCGGCACTGGCTCACCCTCCAAAATCGCTAACTCATAGAAGGTCAGTGCGCGGCTCGATGATTCGCGGACGACTTCCATGACGTGGTCATCTTGGTGAGCGGCCTAAAGGCTAAATGCGTCAAAAATTCGATTTGAGAAACAAACTGTCGCCCGTTAGCGTCCGACAGTGAGCGCTAACGCGCAACGCTTCGCCCAGTTTATCGCTAACATATTGAGCTCGTTACGATTTTTTCTTTCAATTGTGAGACATCTAACCTACGCAACCTACACATTCCGGGGGCCAAGGGAGTACAAGTACATGACAGTAACTATTGGCATCAACGGATTTGGGCGTATCGGCCGCTGCACTCTGGCGCACATTGCAGAGAGCGCACGCAACGACGTGCAGGTTGTAAAAATCAACGCGACTGGCCCAATTGAGACCAATGCCCATCTCCTGCGCTACGACAGTGTACACGGGCGGTTTGCCGGCGACGTTAAAATTGATGGCAACACAATGGACCTCGGCCGTGGCCCGATGGAAGTGTTCTCCACCTACGATCCCAACGAATTGGATTGGACGGGCGTAGATGTTGTTCTCGAGTGTACCGGTAAGTTTAACGACGGCCAGCGCGCAAATGTGCACCTTGAGCGCGGCGCGAAAAAAGTCCTGATCTCAGCGCCCGCCAAAAATGTGGACCGCACGGTTGTCTACGGCGTGAACCACCGTGATCTCAAAGCCGATGAGCGCATGATCTCGAACGGATCCTGCACCACCAATTGCCTTGCCCCCCTGGCCAAAGTGCTCAACGAAGCCATCGGCATTGAACGCGGCATCATGACAACCATTCACAGCTATACAGGCGATCAGCCCACGCTGGACCGCCGTCATAATGATCTCTACCGCGCGCGCGCTGCGGCGATGGCTATGATCCCAACCTCCACCGGGGCCGCGAAAGCCCTTAAGGAAGTGTTGCCGGAGCTCGAAGGCCGTCTAGACGGATCCGCCCTGCGCGTCCCAACACCAAATGTGTCTGCTGTTGATCTGACATTTGAGGCCAGCAAAGATGTCACCGTCGAAGACGTAAATGCAATCGTGGCGGAAGCGGCCCAAGGACACATGGGGGCTGTGCTCTCTTATGATCCAGAAGCCAAGGTTTCCGTGGATTTTAACCACACGCCGCAAAGCTCGATCTTCGCACCAGATCAAACCAAAGTTATCGGTGGTCGCACAGTGCGTGTGCTGGCCTGGTACGACAACGAATGGGGCTTCTCCAATCGCATGGCAGATGTGGCCTCCGCCATGGGGCGTTTGATGCATTAAGGTGTTTCAAGGCCCGCTGGCCTGCACTTTTTGAGCACGGCTCCTTTTTCTTGGCAAAAATACTCAAAATCCGGCGGGCGCCAAAAGGACCCGACCTCTTTTCAACGCGCGGCTCCTGTGCCAGGCCTAGGGCATGACGAATAAGCTCGCTCTTTATTTGGGCCTCACGGTTGTGGCGCTGCTGATCGTGGATGCGGTCTTCTTTGGCATGAGCAATTCCAAATTTCTGGCGCGCCGTTTCTTAGAATTGATCGAGTGGCTGGCTTTTTGGCGGTAGATCGGGCCGCTCCCCCAATTCTTGCGCATTTCCCCAACCTTTCTCCATGGACCCTCCGAAACCAGTATGTTAGCGGTAACGAAATGACGAAACGTGTATTCACCGGGGGCTCTCTCAATGGCTGTTACTGTCGCTATCAATGGATTTGGCCGGATCGGGCGCAATGTTTTGCGCGCGATCATCGAACAGGGCCGCACAGACATCGAAGTGGTTGCGATCAACGATCTTGGCTCAGTTGAGACCAATGCCCATCTTCTGAAGTTCGATTCCGTCCATGGTCGCTTTCCGGCACCCGTTACAGTGAAAGATACCAGTATCGACGTCGGCCGCGGCCCCATTGAGGTCACTGCAATACGCAACCCCGCGGATCTGCCTTGGGGCCATGTTGATATCGTGCTCGAATGCACGGGCATTTTCACATCCAAAGAGGCCTGCGCGGCCCACCTCGAAAACGGCTCCAAGCGCGTTTTGATCTCAGCGCCTGGCAAAAACGCAGACAAAACCATCGTCTACGGAGTCAACCACAACACGCTCACAGGCAAAGACATCGTCGTGTCCAATGCATCCTGCACAACAAATTGCCTGGCCCCGGTGGTCAAAGTGCTCAACGATGAAATTGGCCTGGTCAAAGGCTTCATGACAACCGTGCACAGCTACACTGGCGATCAGCCCACGCTCGATACCATGCACAAAGATCTATACCGCGCCCGCGCCGCAGCCATGAACATGATCCCAACCTCTACAGGGGCTGCCAAAGCTGTGGGTCTTGTCTTGCCGGAGATGGACGGCAAGCTCGACGGTGTGGCCGTGCGTGTGCCAACGCCAAATGTCTCGCTTATCGACCTCACCTTTGAAGCGGCACGAGAGACATCTATTGAAGAGATCAACGCCATCATGAAAGCCGCCTCTGACGGGGCTCTGAAGGGTGTTCTGGGCATCACCGACGAAAAACTCGTCAGCCAAGATTTCAATCACGATCCTCACAGCTCCATTTTCGCTACGGACCAAACCAAAGTGATGGCAGGCACGCTGTGCCGAGTGATGAGCTGGTATGACAACGAATGGGGATTTTCCAACCGTATGGGCGACACAGCTGTCGCCATGGGCAAGCTGATTTAAACGTCCTCAAAGTCTTCAATAACACATAGGGGCCGCGCGATTGACCATCGCGCGGTCGCTTTAATTTTGGGAAAGACTTGGCCTCCAAATCGCTCAAAACGCCCGCTGCAACGCAGAAAATCCCTGCAACATGCATACGTTAGGCATACGTACAGGCATACGTTGCGCATACAGGTATGTGCGGGCCTTTCTGCTTGCAGAGAAAGGTTCCAATTCCGCTTCCTTTCAGAGATTTAGCTTTGCAAATCACGCAAAGCGGCTTTTCCATTTCAGCAGTTTTCGCTGCACCGCAGCATACCTATGTTAGCGGTAACGCGGGACGTTGCGTACCCGTACAATTTTAGGAGACAAACCATGACTTCTTTATTCACCGTTTTGAAAAAACGCGCCGCCTACAATCGCACCAAAGAGGCGATCCGGTCTTTGCCGCTCGAAACCGCTTTAGATCTTGATATCTATCCTGGCGACGCCGCAAAAATCGCCGCTCGCGCAGTCTACGGTCGTTAAAACTGCGCCAAAAAAGACCACAGAGCACGCTCATAATCGGGATCACAGACCAAACTCCAATGGCCCTCCCCTTCAAAGGTCTCAAAATGGGCGCTGCTCAAACGTCGCGCTAGGCGCTGACCTTGCTCAAAGGGGATCACAGTATCAGCCGTGCCGTGCATGACCAAAGTGGGCATCGAGATCTTGCCCATAACGGCGGCATTGTCCCAACGTTGAACACCAGGGACAAAACAGGCTGGAGCAAAGCTCTGCGCAGTCATGACCTCGCAGAGGCGAAAAAACGGAGCGGTTAAGACCATCCCGTCCGCCTCGCGAGCGCTCGCCACATGCATTGCCAGTCCAGACCCCAATGAATAGCCGTGCAGTACAACTTTCTGTCCTGTCGACGCGATGTTCCGAACGACGTAGTCATAGGCCCGAAGCGCATCCGACTTTAGGACGTCTTCAGACGGTATTCCTGGCCGCCCAGCACCACCGCGATAATTCAACGCCACAACCGTCGCTCCGGTTTTCATTTGAACATTCAAAAGCGGAACAAAGGCGCGCAGGTTTCCGGCATTTCCCATAAAAAACAATATGATGGGTTTGTCCGATCGCCCTTTTCTAAAAGAGATCGACACGGGCACATCTGCGCCATCTAAGACGTGATGCTGCCACCCCGGCACCTCATAGGGCACCTTGTCAAACTGGTAGAGCAAGTAAGGATGCAGCCAAACAAGCGCGGACACATAGATCGCGTACAAGACGATGAGCCAAACTGCGGCGCGTCGCAAAAAGCGGATCACTTGGCGTTGCGCTCTTTCAAAGCTTGACGCACCGCAGGGGTGACAAATTTCGAGACATCACCGCCCAGCCGCGCGATCTCTTTAACGAGCTTTGACGCTATCGCTTGATGTTCGGCTTCTGCCATCAAAAAGACTGTCTCAATGCTGTCATCGAGTTGCCGGTTCATGCCAACCATCTGATATTCATATTCAAAATCAGCCACAGCCCGGAGACCGCGCACGATGATTTGCGCGCCAACGTCGCGCGCGCAATCGATTAGCAAGTTCTCAAAGGGATGGGTTACGATCTCAATACCCGCGGCTTTAGCCAATTGAGTGGTTTCCGCTTCGACCATCGCAACCCGCTCTTCGAGAGAAAACAAAGGCCCCTTGTCGCGATTAATCGCAACACCAATAACCAAGCGATCCACCAAACGAGACGCCCGGGCGATGACATCGATATGCCCCAGAGTGATCGGATCGAAAGTTCCCGGGTATAGGCCAACGCGCATAACGAGGTGCCTCCTAAAAAGCTCTGCAATTTGAGGCTCTTGGAGCATAGCTCTGCGTGCCATTCAAGCCCTTAGGCAACCACGCGACGCAGCGGCTAATGCCCCATGATCATCCCTTCAAGGGCCTCTTTTTCCACTTCAAGCTCTGACAATCGTGCTTTGACAACGTCTCCGAGCGAGATCAACCCAACCATTTTTCCGTCTTCCACCACTGGCATGTGGCGGAACCTGCGCGTCGTCATAGTGCTCATCACGCTCATGGCCGTATCCGAGAGAGCACAAACAATTGGATTGGGTGTCATGAGTTGATCAACTGCTTTGCTCAAACAAGCGGGACCCTGTTTTCCCAAAGCCCGGACGACATCGCGTTCGGAAAGAATGCCCTCCGCATGTTTGCCATCCTTACTCACAACAACCGTGCCTATGCCGTGCTCAGAAAGCACTTTAGCAGCTTGTGATACGCTCTCTCCCGGCGGAACGGTCAAAACGCCATCACTCGACTTTGAGGTCAGAATTTGTTGAACCAACATAACAGAACTCCCTTGAATTTATGCGCTTGAATACACTGAGGGTCGGTCAAGGCAGGCCAATCTGTCAAGTTTGCCAGATTTGAGCGCTTCCCCAGTCCAACTGAAAAATTCGGCAAACTGCCGCTTTAATCTCGAAAATTGCGCGATATGATGCGCCCAACTTAAAAGGAAGGCGCCTCATGCAAGAAATCGGTCACTATTTGAGCGGCAACGAAACCCCTGGGCAATCAGGCCGCACAGCGCCCGTGATGAACCCCGCAACGGGCGAGGTTCAGGCGAATGTAGCGCTTGCCAGCACCGATGAAGTGAACAAGGCGGTTGAGATCGCTGCAGCGGCTCAGCCCGCTTGGGCGGCAACCAATCCACAGCGCCGCGCGCGCGTTTTGATGCGGTTTGTGGCACTCCTTGAGCGCGATATGGACAAGCTTGCCGAGGCCTTAAGCCGCGAGCACGGTAAAACGCTACCAGATGCCAAAGGCGATGTTCAGCGTGGGCTCGAAGTGGTCGAATACTGCATCGCAGCGCCCCAAATGCTCAAAGGTGAGTTCACCGACAGCGCAGGCCCCGGCATCGACATGTACTCCATGCGCCAAGCCCTTGGTGTTACTGCAGGAATCACGCCGTTCAACTTTCCAGCTATGATCCCAATGTGGATGTTTGCGCCTGCCATCGCGTGCGGCAATGCATTTGTCCTCAAACCCTCCGAGCGTGATCCGTCTGTTCCAATGATGCTCGCAGCCTTGATGGAAGAAGCCGGCTTGCCAAAGGGCATCTTGCAAGTTGTGAATGGCGACAAAGAAGCGGTGGACGCGCTTTTGCACAATGAAACGGTGCAATCCATTGGCTTTGTAGGATCCACACCTATTGCCGAGTACATCTACGCCACAGGCTGCGCCAACGGCAAACGGGTGCAGTGTTTTGGCGGCGCAAAGAACCACATGATCATCATGCCGGATGCGGATCTTGATCAAGCGGCTGACGCGCTGGTAGGTGCGGGATACGGTGCTGCGGGCGAGCGCTGCATGGCGATCTCAGTTGCCGTACCCGTGGGAGAAGAGACAGCCGACAGGCTTATCGAAAAACTGGTCCCTCGTATCGAAAAGCTCAAGGTTGGCCCCTACACAGCTGGCAATGATGTGGACTACGGCCCCGTAGTGACAGCCGCGGCGAAGGCCAACATCGAGCGCTTAGTCCAAACGGGCATCGATCAAGGCGCGGAGCTTGTGGTTGATGGGCGCGATTTCAATTTGCAGGGCTATGAAGACGGCTTCTTTGTAGGCGCGCATCTTTTTGACCGCGTCACACCTGATATGGACATCTATACCACCGAAATCTTCGGGCCTGTGCTCAGCACCGTGCGCGCCAAGACTTATGAAGAAGCCATTGGTCTCGCGATGGACCACGAATACGGCAACGGCACAGCGATCTTTACCCGCGACGGCGATACAGCCCGCGACTTTGCCAACCGCATCAACATCGGCATGGTGGGCATTAACGTGCCAATCCCGGTACCGCTTGCCTATCATACCTTTGGCGGCTGGAAGAAATCTGTCTTTGGAGATCTCAACCAGCACGGGCCCGATGCGTTTAAGTTCTACACGCGCACCAAAACCATCACAGCGCGCTGGCCGTCGGGCATTAAAGAGGGTGGCGAATTCTCTATTCCTGTTATGGAGTAGTGACCAAGGAGACCGATCTCTATGCGCCCATAAAAGCCCTGTTTGAAGAACAGGGCTACGAGGTGAAATCTGAGATCGGCGCTTTGGATGTGATGGCCATTCACCCGGCCGCACCCGACGATCCAGTGGTGGTCGAACTCAAAACAACCTTTGCTCTGGCGCTTTTTCACCAAGCGATTGCGCGCCAGAAGCTCACCGATTGGGTTTATGTTGCCGTACCACGCAAACCAGGCAAAGCCTTCCAATCCGGGCTGAAATCCAACCTCGCGCTTTGCCGCAGACTTGGAATTGGGTTGATCACAGTGCGCTTGAAGGACGGTCATACGGAAATTCACGCCGATCCAGGGCCCTATGCCCCGCGCAAATCGAAATCCCTAAAAGCCCGCCTATTGCGCGAATTTGCCAAACGACAAGGTGATCCGAACTCAGGCGGCGCAACGCGCACTGGGTTGGTGACAGCCTACCGTCAAGACGCCATGAAGCTCCGCGATCATCTCGCTGAACATGGAGCCTGCAAGGGAGCAGACGTCGCACGCGCCACAGGCGTTACCCGCGCCACCACAATCATGCGCGACGATCATTACGGCTGGTTTGAGAAGGTATCTTTGGGGGTCTATGATTTGCGAGCACAGGCTGCTGCGCCAGAAAAAACTTGAAGCACCCGAATTTCCTCAGCAAGAATAGAACATCTGTTTAATTCATTCGGAGAATGAACATGGACTTCGCCCTCTCACAAGATCAAAGCGCCATTTTCGACATGGCACAGGCTTTTGGCGCCGAACATATCGCGCCTTACGCTTTGGCTTGGGAAAAGGATGGAACCATTCCCAAAGCGCTTTGGCCTAAACTCGCAGAGCTTGGTTTTGGTGGCCTTTATGTGAGCGAAGAACATGGCGGCTCAGGCCTGTCTAGGCTCGATGCGACATTGGTTTTTGAAGCTCTATCAATGGCTTGCCCCTCTGTGGCTGCATTTTTGTCGATCCACAATATGTGTGCCAAAATGGTGGAGAGCTTTGGTACCGCCGAACTGCAAGATCGTTATTTGCCCTCAATGATCTCGATGGAGCGGTTCTTTTCCTATTGCCTCACCGAGCCCGGATCCGGCTCCGATGCCGCGGCCCTGAAAACCAAAGCGACCCGCACAAACGAAGGATACCGCGTGAGCGGCACCAAGGCTTTTATCTCAGGCGGTGGCTATTCAGACAGCTATATCGTCATGGCCCGCACTGGAGACGACGGCCCCAAAGGCATCAGCGCGCTTGTGATCGACGACGGCAGTGAGGGGCTGAGCTTTGGAGGCCTGGAAGAAAAAATGGGCTGGAGGGCGCAACCCACACGGCAAGTTCAACTCGACGACTGCCCTGTTCCAAGCGAAAACCTTCTCGGTGAAGAAGGCAAAGGCTTTTCTTACGCGATGGCAGGCCTCGACGGAGGTCGGCTCAACATCGCGGCCTGCTCGCTCGGCGCGGCTCAATCCGCCCTCGCCCAAACCCTGGGCTATATGCAAGAACGCAAAGCCTTCGGATCAGCTTTAACCGATTTCCAAGCTCTACAGTTCCGCCTAGCAGACATGCAGATAGAGCTCGAAGCCGCGCGCGTGTTCTTGCGCCAAGCCGCTTGGTCTTTGGATACCGGCAAGCCCGACGCCACACAACGCTGCGCCATGGCCAAAAAGTTTGTCACCGAAGCTGGGAGCCGAATTTCGGATCAATGCCTGCAACTGCACGGAGGCTACGGCTATCTTGCGGACTACGGCATCGAAAAGATCGTACGCGATCTGCGCGTGCACCAAATTTTGGAAGGCACAAATGAGATCATGCGACTGATTGTGGCCCGGCCGATGGTGGCCTAGAACCTCAACATGGATTTGATTGTAAAACGCACCGGCCGCACGGGCCATATCACTTTAAATCGCCCGCAAGCACTCAATGCACTCACTTGGGAGATGTGTTTAGAGATCGAGAAAACACTTGATCTGTGGGCGAGTTACGATGCTGTCACCAATGTGATCTTTGACGCAGCAGGTGACAAAGCTTTTTGCGCGGGCGGTGACATTGTCGAAATGTACGAAACCGGGCTGCGCAAAGACTACGCCTACGGGCGCAGGTTTTGGCGAGACGAATACCGACTCAATGCAAAGATCTTTGAGTACCCCAAGCCCGTGATCTCTTTCCTTCAAGGCTTCACGATGGGCGGCGGCGTCGGCATCGGGTGTCATGGAACCCATAGAATTGTGGGGGAAACGAGCCAAATCGCAATGCCAGAAGTGAGCATTGGCTTGATCCCAGACGTTGGAGGCTCTTTGATGTTGGCCCTCGCACCAGGACGTTTGGGCGAGTACCTAGGGACAACGGCACACAGAATGTCGGGACCAGATGCCATTTATGCAGGCTTTGCGGATCACTTTATGCCCGAGGCCGAATGGGACGATGTCAAAACCGCTCTGAATGACGGCACGGATCCCGACGAACTTTTTGGCCCTTATGCACCTCCAAATACGCCCAGCGACCTTGAAGCCATGCAAGCCGATATCGACCGGCACTTCGGAGGAGAAACCCTCAGTGATATCCTGCGCAGCCTAAACGCAGAGCCAAGCGATTTCACTCAGGAGGCCATTAAGCGCTTATCGCGCAACGCGCCCTTGTCGATGGCCTGCGCCGTAGAATTGATCCATCGGTTGCGCCCTCCCAAAAGCATCAGACAAGCCTTGGAGCTGGAGTACCGCTTTACGCACCGCGCCATGGAAGATGGCGATTTTCTCGAAGGCATCCGGGCCGCCGTGATCGATAAAGACCGCGCGCCAAAGTGGAAACACAGTATGGAAGCTGTGCCCTTCCCCGCTGTTTCGAAAATGCTGCAACCCTTGGGCGCAGAGGCTTTGCTTTTTGAGGAGGCACCATCGTGAAAATTGGATTTATCGGACTTGGCAATATGGGCGCGCCAATGGCGCGAAATCTGAACACCGCTGGACATGATGTTGTTGGCTTTGATCTCGCGGCTCAGCCCGAGGGCATCGTCATGGCGCAAACTGCACCAGAGGCCGCTCAAGGCGCCGATATCGTGATCACGATGCTACCCAATGGAGACATACTACGAAGTGTGGCTCAGGATGTCATCCCCGCCATGGAGAATGGTGCTGTCCTTTTGGATTGCTCAACTGTGGATGTAGAGAGCGCGCGCCAGGTTGCTCAGATGTGCCGCGAAGCAAACCTAGGTGCCTTGGACGCGCCGGTTTCTGGCGGCATTGGGGGGGCAGCTAACGGCACTTTGACCTTTATGGTCGGTGGTGACCAGATGGCCTTTTCGACGGCACAGCCCTTGTTTGAGATTATGGGACAAAAGGCCGTGTTCTGTGGCCCGTCCGGTAACGGCCAAGCTGCAAAAATCTGCAACAATATGATCCTGGGCGCAACCATGATTGCGACATGCGAAGCCTTTGCTTTGGCTGATAAGCTTGGCCTGGGGCGGCAAGAAATGTTTGATGTTGTGAGCACGTCTTCAGGCTATTCATGGTCCATGAATGCCTATTGTCCGGCACCAGGCATCGGCCCAAAATCACCAAGCGATGCAGACTACACGCCCGGGTTTGCAGCAGATCTGATGCTCAAAGACCTGCGCCTTGCCCAAGCCGCGGCCATAGCCGTAGACGCAGACACGCCAATGGGCGCAAAAGCTGAAGCGCTTTATAGCCAATTTGTGGAGGAAGAAGACGGCAGCGGCCGTGATTTCTCGGCCATGTTGCCGAGGTTTGAAGCGCGGGGTCGTGACTAACCTTGCGAAAAAAGACTAAGCTCCTTCTTCTCGGGCCAGCACAAAAACCAAGTCGTCTAAACTGAACTGCTCAGAGGTTCCTTTGATCGCGCGCGTGCCTCTGATCGTAACGCGGCGGAAAGGTTGCGGGCTCACGACACCCCAAAACCCAGTTCCATTTCCGCTTAAAAACGCCTCTAAATCATAGGCCTGATCGAGAGGAGCGCCCCCTCCATAGCCTCCCAAATCGAAGCTCAGCCCATCTCCCGTCAGGGCAAAAAACCAATCCGCCCCGAACCCAAGAATTGGCTCGGGAAAGGTAATTGTAAGGACGTCTGGCGCAAGCTCAGCCGTGTAGTCCACCCCACTTTCAAAACGACCCTTGCGCACACGATTTTCGAACCGCCCCGCAGACGGCGCTCGAAACGCCGCCAAAGGCCCACTCTCAAAGATGATGAAAGGTGCGTTGCTAATGGGTTGCGAAAAATCTTCCTTTACAAGCTCGTGTCCAGCCACGGCACGTAAGAAATCTCCACGCGAAACAAAGACCTCTTGTGCCAGGCAAGCCGTACCAATCAAGCTCAAAAATAGGGGGCCAAAAACGATAAACCGCATGACTTCAGTGTGGCGCAATTCTTCAAAAAACGGGAACCACTTTTTTGCGATCTCTTGCCACAATAAAATTCTGTCAACTTGACTTTACGCCCCAGCTGTAAGCTCTATGTTGGGGCTTACGAAAAAGGGAGCTCTCTTATGGAACTGAATACCGTTGCCGTTGTGTCGCTATTTCTCTTGGTTTTTGCCGTTTTGGGAATGTGGTGGCTCTACCGGGCTGGACGCTAAACAACACAGCAATGCCGTGCGGGCCAATTTGGCATAAGCGGCATTCCGAGCGCTCTACTCCGCTGCAACTGATTTAGACGTGAGCATCGGCTTGAGATAGTGGCCGGTGTGACTTCCAGGCGTGTCAGCCACCTTTTCAGGCGTGCCTGTTGCCACAACCTGGCCTCCGCCATCCCCACCTTCCGGGCCAATGTCGATAATCCAGTCAGCCGTTTTGACGACATCGAGGTTATGCTCGATGACGATAACCGTGTTGCCAGCATCGACCAGCTCGTGAAGCACATCCAAGAGCTTCCGCACATCCTCAAAATGCAGGCCCGTTGTCGGTTCATCTAGGATATACAGCGTCCGCCCCGTTGAGCGCTTTGCCAGTTCTTTAGAAAGCTTCACGCGTTGGGCCTCGCCGCCAGACAGTGTCGTCGCTTGCTGACCAACCTTGATATATCCCAGCCCGACACGCACCAATGCATCCATCTTTTCGCGGATCGACGGCACGGCTTTAAAGAACTCCTGGGCGTCCTCGACAGTCATATCGAGTACATCCGCGATGCTTTTGCCTTTGAACTTCACCTCTAAAGTTTCCCGGTTGTAGCGCTGACCTTGGCAGGTTTCGCAGGTCACATAGACATCCGGCAAGAAGTGCATCTCGATCTTGATCACACCGTCGCCTTGGCATGCTTCACACCGCCCGCCTTTAACATTGAACGAAAACCGACCCGGCTTGTAACCGCGGGTTTTGGCTTCAGGCAGGCCTGCAAACCAATCGCGAATGGGGGTAAATGCCCCGGTGTACGTTGCCGGATTTGAGCGCGGCGTACGCCCGATGGGGCGTTGATCAATGTCGATCACCTTATCGAGGTGCTCCAGGCCTTTGATCGTCTCGCAAGGCGCAGGCGTTTGGCGGGCCCCGTTGAGTTGCATGGATGCCGTTTTGAAAAGCGTCTCAATCGTCAGAGTCGATTTCCCGCCACCGGACACGCCCGTAACGCAAACAAACTTGCCCAAGGGAAAATCAACTGTGATGTCTTGTAGATTGTTTCCACTGGCTTTTTTGACGGTGATCTTCTTCCCATTTCCTTTGCGGCGCTTCGCTGGCACGGCAATTTCGCGGCGGCCAGCCAGGTAGTCACCCGTGATACTTTCAGGGTTCGCGATGATTTCCGAAGGCGTGCCGTGTGCCACAACTTTGCCGCCGTGAACACCAGCGCCCGGGCCAATATCAAAGACGTAATCCGCCTCGCGCACGGCCTCTTCGTCATGCTCCACGACGATCACAGTGTTCCCCTGGTCGCGCAGGTTTTTCAGCGTTGTTAGGAGACGATCGTTGTCGCGTTGATGCAGCCCGATCGAAGGCTCATCGAGCACATATAGCACTCCAGTAAGACCCGAGCCGATTTGGCTCGCAAGCCGGATCCGCTGACTTTCTCCGCCCGAAAGCGTGCCGGCGTTACGGCTGAGCGTCAGATATTCCAAACCTACATTGTTGAGGAATCCCAGACGCTCGCGGATTTCCTTTAAGATGGCTTTTGCAATTTCATTTTTCTGGTTCGTGAGGGCATCTGGCACAGTTTCGCACCATTCAGAGGCCTCACGGATGGACATTTGAACGATCTGGCCCACATGCAACAAGTTGTCAGGCTTACCAATTTTTACAGCCAAAGCCTCGTCGCGAAGACGGTAACCGCCACAGGCACCACAGGGGCGATTGTTTTGATAGCGCTCAAATTCTTCGCGGATCCAGTTGCTATCGGTTTCGCGATAACGCCGCTCCATATTGGGAATGACACCTTCGAA
>JBCDCE010000033.1:0-41567 GCA_039182515.1 Pseudomonadota bacterium
CCGTCAATCTCGTCATAGGCTTTAAAATCGCCAAACTGCTTCGTAATCGCCGCCGTCAACGTCGTCTTACCGTGGTCAACGTGACCAATCGTGCCGATGTTTACATGCGGCTTCGTACGTTCAAACTTTTCCTTCGCCATGTCGAGATGCCTTCGTGTTGAGCACGCCCTGCGCGCGTAATTCATATCGCGCGGCATTTAGGGTGGTTTTTGCAGGAAATCAAGCGCAGAGCGGCGCCAGACGCACCCTCAAGAACGGAAAAACCTAGGGCGCCGTAAAATCCGGATTATCAGCGATCCAAGCTTCCACGTCACGCGCCGCGTTTCGCACCAAAGCGTCCATTTGTTCGACTTTGGTTCGCGTGAGTCCTGAGCCAATGAGTGTCTCACCCGAGACACCCTCAAAAACCACAAATCGTTTCGGCTCAGAGTTCACAACATCTTGGGTCCGGTTGTCCCAAAGATTGGCTGTAAACACGAGCGTGCTCTTGGGAGAAAAAGCGATTGGAATACCGGGTTGGGCAAGAACGTATCCGTCGATGCCAATGCCAATGTGATAGATCTGAGGCCCTTGATAGCGCGAAAACTGCCGCTGCAGCGCAGCCTCAAAAACCTCTGTCCAATCCTCAGACTTTGCCTCGCGAGAGAGCGGGCCTTTGCGCGCGTTTTCGGCCACAACCAATGTGTGAATGATCTGAATATTTTCCAACCGAGGGTCAGAAGGCGGCAGGTCTTTTGGCGCAGGTGCACATCCCAACACAAAACACAACGCGAAGGCCCCTACCAATACGGCACGTATACCCATCTGTCCCCCTACCGGCCTTTGCCAAACACCGCAAAGCCATCGCCGCGACCCTAAGAAGAAAGCCAAGGCAGCGCAACGCGACGCTTTGCGCCCTGGACGAATGCACAAGCGCTCTTACTTGATCTAGTCAAGAGGAAGGACAGATATGACCGAGCCATCTCCCGCCCAAGGATCCGCCCAAAACTCTGCGCTGGCATCCCAGAAAACACCGGTTGAAGCACCATTGGTAACAGAAGTGATGGGGATCTTTGACAGCTTCAGAGCCGCACGGCGCAATATTTTGGAAATCGTCCCCAAGATTGCGACCACCCAGCCGATCGTTTCGGGTAAAACAGCCATTGTACGCTGGCATATGGTGATGGATCCGACCGCCAATCGGCGCATCCTTAAAGATGCGGTTGACGCCTATCCAAAGTCAGATGTGACCAAAAATATCCTGTCGCCCGCCATTGGCAACTCGCTCTTTATTGCAGAAGGTGCCCATTGGCGCTGGCAACGGCGGGCCGCGACGCCCGTTTTCACCCACAGAAACGTGGCCAACTTGGGCCCGATTATGAGCCACGCGGCAGAGCGCAGTTCAGAGCGCATTGCAGCCTCTAGAGGCCGCGCAATTGATGTGTTTGAGGAGATGGTCAAAGCCACCTTCGATGTCATCTCCGACGTTACTTTTTCTGGCGACAAGTCTTTTGACGCAGATGACACGCAGCGCGGCATTGAGCTCTATATCCAACAAACGGCCAAGGTCTCATTGATGGATGTCGTGGGTGTGCCCACTTGGGTGCCGCGACCCGGGCGCCTTTTTTCCTCCGGTGCGATGCGCGATATGAAGCGCCTTGCGGATGAAGTGATTGAGGCCCGCCGAGCCTCTGGCCCAAGACCAGTGCCAGACCTTTTGGACCTGCTCCTCGATGGCGAAGATCCAAAAACCAAACGCAAAATGAACACGCCAGAGCTGCGAGACAACCTGCTCACTTTCATCGTTGCGGGCCATGAAACAACAGCGCTGACATTGGCCTGGGCCTTGTACCTCTGTGGCTTTGATCAAGAGGTTCAAGCCAAAGCCCGCGCAGAAGCCCAAGCTGTGCTCGGCGGCCGCGCAGCAACCGCGGATGATCTTGAGGATCTGCCCTATATCCGGATGATCATTGACGAATGCCTCCGGCTCTATCCGCCAGCCGCTTTTGTGAGCCGCACCGCACAGGAAGACGACACGCTGTGTGGCCGGGAGATCAAAAAGGGCGACACAGTGATGCTGCCCATCTATGCGCTCCACCGTAATGAGCTTTTGTGGGAAGACGCAGCGGCCTTCCGGCCAGAGCGCTTTGCAGATCGCAAGGCTGTTGACCGCTTTTCTTATCTCCCCTTTGGCGACGGGCCCCGCATCTGCATCGGCGCAAGCTTTGCTCTGCAAGAAGCCGTCATAATTCTGGCAACGCTGCTGGGGCGTTTCAAATTCACGCTTGTTGAGGGCAAAAACCCTGAACCTGTGATAATTCTTACTCTTCGCCCGGAAGGCGGCGTTTGGATGGAAGTGGAGCCTTTAGAGCCTGAAAGCACACCAGCACAGGCTGCAGAATAATGAGCTTTGTGCTGGTCGGCCCGCACTAGCTGTCGCAAACCCCGCGCAAGTCTTGCCACTCTTGAGCGCTCAAGATTTGCACATAAGATTTATCTTGCAATGCAACGCGTGCCGTCAAGGCGCGCTCTTCCAATGCGGGGTGAGACGCAAAGAGGTTCAGCGCGCCGAGGTCGATTTGGGGTTCCTTTTGCAAGCGCTCAAAGAACGTCGCGAGAGCCTCAGGTGAGGCACTCACCCTTTCAAGCGAGGCCAAGGCATAGAGATCTGCCGCCCGCTCTGCATTGCGCGAATATTTGGCACGTAACAGAGCATCGCCCATGATGGTCACAAAAGCCCCACCAGTGGCATCTCCAAAAAGCAAGCTAAGCATGCCCGCCGTCCCTGCCGTGCGCATCATCATCCGAATGGGGTCACGCGTGGCCACATGGCCAAGCTCATGGGCCAAAACAGCCGCCACTTCGTCCGGGCTTTCGGCGCGTTCAATCAGACCTTTCATCAAAACAACGCTTCCGCCCGGCACGGCAAAGGCATTGACCATCGGGTGATCGACAACTTCGATGGTGACCTTTGCAGGGTAAGATTTCCCGTCCATCAAACGTGCGCTCATTGTTTCAAGTGCCGCCACGCCCGCGGGATCCTTGCACGTCCAAAGCCCTTCACCAGACGTGAGATTTCGCTCGAGATAACGGACCACGCTGCGGCCGAGTTTGTGTTCTTGCTCTTCAGGAACAAAGCGCGCCAACTGATCTGCCAGATTTGGGATCAGCACAAATAAGATGAGCGCAAAGGCAGCCAAAGCGCCACTTGTCCAAAGAATGAGCTTCGACCACTGGCGCCCCAAAGGCGCAGATTTATCCAGCTTTGGCGCAACGGCTGCCACACGTTTGGCATCTGCCTCGCTGTCAAAAATCAAGCGGGCCTCAGCGGTGTTGGATGCCAGATAGAAAACCTCTTGCGCGCTGTCTTGCATCCGGCGCAATTGTTCAAACGGCCAAGACTGAAGCACCTCGCCCCCTAAGCTTGAGATCTCCAATCTGCTGGTCTCAATGCGCAGGGTTGCGCGCACAGGAATCTTCCCTGCGCTGAGGCCATCATAGAAGACCGCAGGCGCATCCCATGCATCTATGCCATCTGCACCCATGACCGCTAAAAGGCTCCACCCACATCCAACGCATCCGCGAAGCCATCCGCATCCGCTTGCTCATCGCCCGGGCGTTGACGGATCTCTTTGAGCCCGCCCGAATGTTTGAGCGCACAAGAGGTCACGATATGCGCGTAAATCGGCTGAGTGACATAAACCATCGCTGCGGCTGCAACAACGGCCAAGGCAATCACATAAAAGATTGCAGCAATCACGCCGGAGGCAATAACCGTTGGCGGGAATTGCCCACCAGTAAGCTGCGCTGGACCAACCGAGCCCATCATCACGGAGATCAAAATACCGACCAAAACCACCGGAATGAAGGCCGCAATCGAGATCAAGATCACCATCAGTGTGCCCAAAAGATACGTGCCAACGACCGCGGGTGTTTGCGGCTCAGCAGTAAAGGTCACGTCGTCGGCCAAGCTCTTGTGGCGCGCCATGATCGCAAAAGACTGCAAGCGGAAATGCACGATCGCAATCATCAACCAAATGTAGGCCAAGACCATAACCAGGATCCCAAGCCCTTCAGAGCTCGTCATAACAAAGCCCCCGACAACGAAAAGCAGCACGCCAAAAGGGATCGGCCAATATGCTCTGTAAAGCGAGGTCCAACGCCCACCTTGCTGGAATTGTCCTGTGCCATACCAAGTGCGGTCAGTTTTGTATTTCTCAAGTTTGAAAACCATCAAAGGCGCCAAAGCCGTAAGCGTCAGAAGGCTCAAAATGCTATATAAAACGGCACGAACCACATATCCCAGTGATCCTTTATCCATTCCAAACCGAATGCCGCGCCAGCGGGTCCGAGACATCATGTAACGCCGCCCGCGATATTGCGCGAAGTAGATAAACGGCAGCAGGAAAACGAAAATACCGAAAGTCAGCCCCGCTTGAAGCAAAATAAGTTGCTCATTGGGTTGATCGGTAAACAGATCCAAAAGTGAGAGCCCAAAGAAGGTCAATCCTAGATTGAAAACGCCTAGATAAACGGCAAGGACAACTATCGCGATGAGAAAGCCTAAGAACTTCTCAAGGCCTGTGCCAGTATATTCAAACGGCTCGCCATTGGGCTGGGTCGCGTTCCAGATATATCGGCGGATCCTTGTTTTGGCCCAAAAGCGGTAAACGCCAAGGGTAAAGAAGGTCAAAAGCGTGGTCTTTAAAGCCAGCAAAAACAAAGCGCCGCGGGTGCCTTCGAATTTGCCCTCTAAGGTGCGTTCAGGAATCATGGCGATTACAACCCTAAAATGAAACGAGCTATAAGAGGTGTATCACCTGATTGTTCCGCTATTGGAAATAAATAAGGCCATTTTGAGGATTTTATCCCGCCGTTGAGCAGGTTTAACCCTCTTGTTCGTCTTCAGACACCTGGCAAATGGCCTTTAGCGCGGCAAAGGCTTCGTCGTTCAAAGCCGGTGTCATGCCTTCGGGCTTGGGGGCCGTTTTCGCGGCTTCGATACGATCCGCAAAAGTCGGATGAGATAAGAAATGCTGCACAAGCCCATCTGCATCTCCATGATCTTCAAGCATCCGCTCAAAGAAGGTACCAAGCGCTGCAGGATCCATTTTCGCAGCGTTTAAACGCTCTGATGCATAAATATCAGCAGCCGTTTCAGCCTCTTGACTGTAGTCAGCCTGGACAAGCCGCTCGGCCATCCAAAGCACAGCCGTGCCGCCCGCAAAGTCACCAAGCAGAAGCCCCAAAATACCGATTGAGCCCGCAGACCGCAGCGCAATGCGCGCAGGATCGCGCGCCACAACGTGACCAAGCTCATGGGCAAAAACAGCCGCAACCTCGTCGGAGGTTTCTGCGGCCTCCAAAAGCCCATTGAAAAAGACGATATGCCCCCCTGGCAGAGCAAAGGCATTAACCATGGGGTGGTCCAGCACATGCACGCTTAAGGGGTAAGGGAGACTTTCCTCCCCCAAAACACGGCTCGTGATCTCCTCAAGCGCAGCAGTTCCGTCTGGCGTTTGGCAAGACCTCAGTGGCAGTACGTCGTTTTCGCTCAACATCGAAGAGACCTGAGCAAGAGTGTGGTCGCCCAGAGCCTTCTCTCCCTCGGGCGGCAGCACCTTGGCCAATTGATCCGCCAAGAGCGGCACCAAAAACAGGATCATCACCGCCACCGAGGCCGCTGCGGCCACAGCCGCGATTAGGAGCTTGGAGAGGCCCCCAAAGGGCACGCGTTTACCGAGATCTTCGCAACGCGAGCGCAAAATGCGTTGGGCTTGCGGATCTTCGATCTCAATGCGCATCTGCGCGTCTTCCGCGCTTTGCAAAAGCAAAGCGCCAGCGCCCGCTTGATCTCGCATAATGCGCAGGTCTTTGAGGGGCCAATGGCCGTATTCCCCCAGCATCAGAGTTGGCCCGCGCTCGTTAATTGTGAGCTTAATGATCCGCTCATCAGCCGTTTTGCCGTCCCAGAAGCGCGCCAAGCATTCAAAAGGTTTGGGCTTAGCGCCAACACGTATGATCGTCATAACGCGGCCCCCACATCGAGCGCTTCGGCAAAGCCTTCCGCTTCCGCAAACTCATCTTTCGGCCGTTGCGCGATGGTATGAGCCTCGCCCAACCCTTTGATGGAAAGCGTGCTCATGTAATGCCGCCGGATCGGCAAAGAGACCAAAATCTCATGCAGGGCGCTATAGATCAGTTGCAAGCTCAAATAGGCCACGACGGCGACCACCAAAAGAACGCCTCGTGGAATATCTGCCAGCCGCTCAATGGTTGCGATGGCCTCTGGGCTCAAGATGTCGCCAAAAGCCCGAATAAACAGTTCTGGAGCAGTCACGAGGCCAACAACCAAAGAGATCAGCAAGAGGGGGACCATCAAAATCGCGAGCGAGATAAAACCGCCTCCAAACACATAGCCTGCGACGCGTAGAGGCTGTGCATTGCTTTCAAGCGACATCGGACCGAGCGATTTGTGATTGGCCAAAATCCGGCGGGTCACAACCCGGTAATGGACAAGGCCGTAGATGCTCAGTGGGACAAACACCAAGAGTGGCCCCAAGGGCGGCGCCATCAGACGCCCACCTCTAGAAGTAGAGGGATCAAATTGTGCGACCAAAAGTGTCATCACCGACATGATCACCCCCAAAGCAAAAGGCACAAGCGCCGGCGTCAACATGCGCCAATCCCCGTTCTGGCGCATTTGCATGGTGCCAAAATAGGTTCGGTCCGTCACAAATTTCTCAAGCTTAAACGTCTGGCGCGGCAAAAGGAGACCGAGCGTCAGTAGCGTCAGCAAACTGTGCCAGAAGGCGCGCAGGGCATAGCTCCAAGCGCCGGGTTCTAGGCCAAAGCGAATGCCGCGCCAGCGCGTGCGCGCAAGCAAAAACCGCCGCGCGCGATACCGCGCATAGAAGTAAAATGGGATGACTCCAATAAAAGAGAGCAAGTAGGCTAAGACGTTTGTTTGTAAGAGCGCAAAGCTGGCAAACATCAAAACCAAGTTCACGAGGCCCAGATAAAACGCCAAAAAGACCACGGCGATCAAAAACCCAAGGAGCTTTTCATAAGGCGTGCCGGTATATTCCAAGGGGCTGCCGCCTGGCCGGATGGCCGACCAATACCAGCGGCGCATCCGCGTTTTCATCCAAAAACGATAGAACCCAAGCGTGAGCGTCGTGAAAAACCCAGTCTTGAGAGCAAGCCACAAAAGCGATCTTCGCCGCCCCAAGAAGCTGCTTTTCACGGGCCCTATCTCCACAGGCCCCTTTTCGACGCTTCCCTCCTCGGACGGTCGGTCAAAAGCCTCGGCGAGGGCGTTCACCGCGTCTGCTTTTACTTTCTCAGCCTTTTCAGTCCGTGAAACGGTTGTCTCTGGGGAACCCTCTGGGAGCCATGCGTCCGGTTCCGGCGCGTTTTCCGACCCATTCTGCGAGCTCTGTTTCCGTTCGGGTGCGTCCGGCTGGGTCTTTCCACGAGAGCCCTTCGTCCAAGGTAAATGTGGTGGCATCGCTCAGACCCCCGTCTTTATAGCGTTGCAGCCGCACGCCTTTGCCGCGACCCATTTCAGGTAATTCGTCCAAAGCAAAGACCAAAACCTTCCGGTTTTCGCCAACCACAGCCGCGTGATCCCCGTTCACCGGCTTGCAAACAGCTGCCCGAACGGCGCCTTTGACATTCAGCACCTGTTTGCCTGACCGGGTCTGGGCGATCACATCATTTTCCGGCACGATAAACCCATCTCCAGCGGTAGACGCCACCAAGAGCTTCCTGTCAGGCTGATGGATAAAGAGAGCCAGCATTTCTACGTCTTGCGGCAGATCCACCATCAAGCGTACAGGCTCGCCCATGCCGCGCCCGCCCGGCAAATTCGCTGCTGAAAGCGTGTAAAATCGCCCATTCGTGCCCAGAAGAAGCAGCCGATCCGTGGTTTCAGCATGGAACAGAAAACGGCCTTCGTCCCCATCTTTAAATTTTAGCTCGCGGGTCAGATCGATATGTCCCGACATGGCTCGGATCCAGCCCATTTTGGAGCAAACAACCGTAATGGGCTCTTTGTCGATCATCGCCTCAAGCGGTACGTCTTCCACTTCGCCCGCTTCCGCAAAACCCGTGCGCCGCGCGCCGCCCTCGGCGTCTTTACCAAAGAGCTTGCGGGTTTCGCGCAGCTCTTCCGCAATCTTTTTCCATTGCAAGTCTTCGGTGGTCAAAAGAGCCGCCAGCCCAGCGCGCTCTTCGCGCAGCGCCTCGCGTTCTTTGATCAGTTCCATCTCTTCAAGACGCCGCAAGCTGCGCAGGCGCATGTTGAGAATGGCTTCCGCCTGTACTTCCGTGAGCGCAGGATCGGGTGACAAGCCTTCCAGACCAACAGGACTGACGTAATCGCTCTCGTCCAGCGCGCGCGTGAACTCACGGTCCCAATCCTCAGCCATGAGGGCCGTTTTGGGATCGGCGTCATAGCGGATAATGTCGATTACCCGGTCTAGGTTAAGAAAGGCGATAATGAAGCCTTCAAGCACTTCCAAGCGGTGATCGATCTTTTCGACCCTGTGCTGGGAGCGCCTTTTGAGCACGTCTTGGCGGTGATCCAAAAAGGCACGCAGCACTTCTTTGAGCGAGCACACTTTCGGCGTGACACCATCTATGAGCACGTTCAAGTTCATTGAAAAGCGTACTTCAAGGTCCGTCGCTCGGAACATGAGCCCCATCAGAACATCCGGATCAACGTTCTTGGATTTGGGCTCTAGCACCACCCGAATGTCATCCGCGCTTTCATCACGCACATCGGCCAGAATTGGGATCTTTTTAGTCTGAATAACTTCCGCGATCTTCTCGATCAGCTTTGACTTTTGAACCTGATAAGGCACTTCCGTCACGACAATTTGCCATTGACCGCGGTCCAGTTGCTCAATCTCGTAACGCGCGCGCAGGCGGAAGGCGCCCCGCCCGGTCCGATAAGTTTCTGCGATGCTTTCAGGCGGCTCAACAATGACGCCCCCGGTCGGGAAATCAGGCCCTTGGATGTACTCAAGAAGCGTATCATCCCGCGCATTGGGCGCTTTGATCAGATGCAAACAGGCGTTGATCAGCTCTTCCAGATTATGCGGCGGGATGTTGGTCGCCATGCCAACAGCAATACCCGAAGACCCGTTTGCCAAAAGGCTCGGAAAGGTTGCTGGCAGGACGGCTGGCTCTTGCAATCGGCCGTCGTAATTGTCCCGAAAATCGACCGCGTTTTCATCGAGGCCTATGAGCAAGGCCTCAGCAGCCACAGTCATGCGCGCTTCGGTATAGCGTGAGGCGGCCGGGTTATCGCCATCGATGTTACCGAAGTTGCCCTGCCCGTCCACAAGCGGATAGCGGATCGTAAAATCCTGGGCGAGACGCGCCATAGCATCGTAAATCGCACCGTCGCCGTGAGGGTGAAAATCGCCCATGGTATCGCCAGAAATCTTGGCAGATTTCAGAAATTTTCCGTTCGATGCCAGCTTCAAGCGGCTCATCGCATAGAGGATGCGGCGATGCACGGGTTTGAGCCCATCGCGGGCGTCTGGCAACGCGCGGTGCATGATTGTGGAGAGCGCATAGGTCAAATACCGGTCCCCAAGGGCGCGGCGCAGTGGCTCGGAGCTGCTCAGAGGGGGCTCCATTTTGGGGTCATCGGTTTGATCTGACATAGATGATGTGTAGCTTGGCAAATAGGTGTCGTAAAGCAATCACGGTTCGAATTTTCAACGAATTCCCCGCACAATTCGTGTCATATTCACAGATAAACAAGGCGTGGGATAGAAGTGTTGGGCACGCGACTCGTTTTGTATGCGTGATGATTGGGAGAGCCAAAATGTGGCGTTTTATGATGGTTTGCTTTTTGCTGCTGGGATGGGGTTTTTACGAACTGTCCGGTGGGTCGGACTTTGCACTAGAAACGCGCGGAACGGCTCAAGCCTCAACCTCAAGCCTCGTCCCGACGGAAACAGAAGCCGTCACACCGGTCGTCACGAATTTGGAAACCCCGAGCACAGGTGTTCAGCAAGCGTCGCTTCTTGTCACAACCCCTACGGTCGCTGCCACGTCATTCGTTGACGGTCAAAGCGATCTCGGCATCGCGCAATCGCCCAGCATTGAAGTGTCGGCCCTGAGCCCAAGTGGAGCGCCGAGAGTTGATCCAGTTGCTGTGAATACAGCCATAGAAGCCGCGCTCGACTCCGCACCAACAGAGACGACATCCCCAAGTGCCGCAGCAGATACAACTCTGGCCCTCGTGCAGGTTGAAGAGTTGCCAACCGTGCGGGAAACGGAAACCGCCAGTACACAACTTGAAACGCTTGAAGCCACCGCGCCACGCCAAAACCGCTCGGATGACATGCGCACCGTAACAGCCAACCGCATGAACTTTCGCGCCGGCCCAGGGACCAACTTCGACATCATCGGTAAAGTTGTGAATGGCGACGTGACTTACGTCTTGGAAACAAATGGCGCGGGCTGGGCGCGTGTCGAATTGGAAGATGGCACGCAAGGCTGGCTTGCTGAGCGTTTTTTGTCCGCCAGCTAAGCGCAAAGCCCGCATCCAGCGCCTGGCCCTCTTGCAACTCGAGAGCGCGGGTGGCAGGCGGGGCTCATGCAAAAATCCATACTGATCACAGGATGTTCAAGCGGCATCGGCTATGATGCCGCAAAGTCACTGAAGGCCCGAGGCTGGCGTGTCTTTGCCAGTTGCCGCAAAGCAGACGACTGCAAAAAGTTGCAAGCCCAAGGGTTTGAGAGCCCGCAGCTTGACTTAGCAGATCCTGCGAGCATTGAAGCGGGTCTGAACAGTGTTCTTGAAGCGACCGGTGGCACGCTAGATGCGCTTTTCAACAACGCCGCCTACGCCGTTCCGGGCTACGTTGAAGACCTGCCCAGAGACGCACTTAGGGAAAGCTTCGAAGTTAATTTCTTTGGCACACACGATCTGACACAGCGCGTGATCCCAGTTATGCGCCAACAGGGCCATGGCCGCATCGTCAATTGCTCTTCGGTTCTGGGTTTCGTGACTTTCCCATTGCGCGGCGCCTATAGCGCCAGCAAATTCGCCCTCGAAGGCCTCAGCGACACATTGCGCATGGAAATGGCAGATCAAGGCATCGATGTGATCTTGATCCAACCAGGCCCGATCACCACCAAGATCCGGCAAAACTCCATTCCACATTTTGAGCGCTGGATTGATGTAGAAAACGCAGCGCGACGCACGGATTACGAACGTTTAAAGCACCGCCTCTACGAAGACCGCGGCCCGGATCCCTTTGAACTGTCACCATCTGAAGTCAGCAAAGTCCTTGTCAAAGCTTTGGAGAGCCCGAAGCCACGCGCGCACTACCGCGTCACAACGCCAACAAAAGTCATCAACCTGCTCCGTCGGGTTTTACCCACAAGCATCATGGACCGGATTTTGAGCAAAGTTTAATCATCCCGCTCGCCAATCCCAAATTGCCTCCTATCTTAGGCTGGCAAGCGCAAAGCACCCTTCAAGAGAGTTTCCCAAATGGCCAGTGATCCTTTTTTCATCGTCGCGGCACTGGCCTGTTTGGCCGTGCTGGGCATTTTGGCTTATGGCATCAGCGGCTTTGCGAAGGGCGGCTCTGACAACGGGAAAAAGGCTAATAAAATTATGCAATGGCGGATTGGAATGCAATTTCTTGCAGTGGTCCTCATCTTGCTGTTTGTGGCAGTCCAACGCATGGGAGGGAATTGATGGTCGTTCTAAACAAAATTTACACAAAAACCGGTGACGCGGGCGAAACGGCGCTCGGTAATGGCGCGCGCGTTGCAAAGCATTCCATGCGTGTCACAGCCTACGGCACAAGTGATGAGCTCAACGCAACCGTCGGTGTGGCGCGTCTACATGCGAACGGAGAAATAGACGCGCAGCTTTCGCGCATTCAAAACGACCTGTTTGATCTTGGTGCCGATATGTGTCGTCCAGATATGGAAAAGGACGCAGAAGCTGAATATCCGCCCCTCCGCATGACCGACGCGCAAGTGGCCCGGCTAGAGGCGGAAATCGACGTGATGAACGACGTACTCGAGCCTTTGCGCAGCTTCATTCTGCCGGGTGGTTCTGCTTTGGCGGCTCATCTTCACATTTGCCGGACCGTCGCGAGACGAGCCGAACGCCTTGCAGTGGAACTTGCAACGATGGAAGCCGTGAACCCCGCAGCGGTAAAGTACCTCAACCGCCTCAGTGATTGGTTCTTCGTTGCCGGTCGCATTGCAAATAACGACGGCAAAGATGACGTGCTTTGGGTGCCGGGGGCAAACCGCTAGACGGCCCACGAGGACTTCAAGCAACTTAGAGACTTATGAGGCCGCCGGTTCCCACAACTCTATCGGCGTGCCTTCCGGATCTGACAGATGCGCAAACCGCCCGATCCCAGGCATGGCCTCTTTTTCAACAACAGAAACGCCCGAAGCCGTGAGTTGCTCGATCATCGCGTCCATGTCACTGACACGAAAGTTCAGCATGAAGCTTTTGTCCTGCGCGAAATAGGTTGTGTCCCGTTCAAAAGGCGCAAATATCGTTGGCCCAGCCTCTTGGATCCAAGGTAGATCATCCGCAGATTTTGGGACCGGATCGATGCCAAGGTGGATTTTATACCATTCCGCCAAGCCGTACGAATCGTCGGCACGAAAGAAAAAACCGCCAAAGCCCGTAACTCTTTGCATCTATTTCGCCTCCTAAATGCTGCAACATGATCCGAAATACGGCAAAACGCGACGTCCCAACGCACAGACGTGACGATTTTGCTCTGTCTCCCGGACAGGGCAAACGGTATCACGACGCCAGCAGTTCCCAAACAACCGCGCAATCGCGCGGCTCATTTATTTAGGAGAAGAACGCAGATGAAGGTGCTTGTCCCCGTCAAACGCGTGATCGACTACAACGTGAAAGTCCGCGTGAAAGCAGACGGCAGCGGAGTTGATCTGGCCAACGTCAAAATGTCTATGAACCCCTTTGATGAAATCGCTGTCGAACAAGCGATCCGCCTCAAAGAAGCAGGCAAAGCCGATGAGGTTGTTGCCGTTTCAATCGGCGTGAAGCAAAGCCAAGAGACGCTGCGCACAGCGCTCGCGATGGGCGCGGACCGCGCTATCCTGGTTGTTGCCGCTGATGATGTGCACACAGACATCGAGCCATTGAGCGTCGCAAAAATCCTCAAAGCTGTTGTTGATGAAGAGCAGCCCGGCCTGGTGCTTTGTGGCAAGCAAGCGATCGACAACGACATGAACGCCACGGGCCAAATGTTGTCTGCTCTCTTGGGCTGGTCACAAGCAACCTTTGCCTCCGAGCTCGACATCGATGGCGACTCAGCCACAGTGACCCGTGAAGTCGACGGCGGTTTGCAAACGATCAAGGTAAAAATGCCGACTATCGTCAGCGTTGATCTGCGCCTCAACGAGCCACGCTACGCTTCTTTGCCCAACATCATGAAGGCCAAGAAAAAGCCTCTGGACGAAAAAACAGCGGCTGATTACGGCGTTGATGTTGCGCCACGTTTGGAGATCGTCAAAACCAGCGAGCCAGAAGAGCGCGCGGCCGGCATCAAAGTTGGCTCAGTCGACGAACTTGTTGAGAAACTCAAAGAAGCGGGGGCTGTATAAATGGCTGTACTCCTGATTGCAGAAATTGCGAATGGTGAGCTTTCTGTAGACGCAACAGCAAAAGCGCTCACTGCGGCCAAACAAATGGGCGATGTCACCGTGCTATGCGCTGGTGGAAGTTGTGCTGGTGCTGCTGAAGCTGCTGCGAAACTCGACGGCGTGAGCAAAGTGCTTTGCGCTGAAGACGATGCTTACGGACATGACCTGGCGGAGCCAGTTGCAGATCTTGTTGTAGGTTTGGCGGGTGACTATTCGCACATCGTGGCACCCTCCACGGCTGCGTCCAAAAACATCCTGCCTCGCGTCGCGGCCATGCTGGATGTGATGGTCATTTCTGAGGTCACAGCAGTTGTCGACGCCGACACGTTCGAGCGCCCAATTTACGCCGGTAACGCGATCCAGACCGTAAAATCAGGCGACGCAACGAAAGTTGCCACAATCCGGACATCGACCTTCGATGCCGCGGGCGAAGGCGGATCCGCTTCGGTTGAAACCATCGCAGCTGCGGGCAATTCAGGCCTGTCGGAATGGGTGGAAGACAAGGTGGCTGAAAGCGACCGCCCAGAGCTTACATCCGCTGGCGTTGTCGTCTCTGGTGGCCGTGGCGTCGGCTCAGAGGATGATTTTGCTTTGATCGAAAAGCTCGCCGACAAACTTGGTGCGGCCGTTGGTGCCTCCCGCGCAGCGGTCGACTCCGGCTATGCCCCCAATGATTGGCAAGTGGGCCAGACGGGCAAAGTTGTTGCCCCCGATCTTTATGTCGCTGTTGGTATTTCTGGCGCGATCCAGCACCTCGCTGGTATGAAAGACAGTAAGATCATCGTGGCCATCAACAAAGATGAAGAAGCGCCAATTTTCCAAGTGGCTGACTATGGCCTCGTGGCTGACCTCTTTGATGCGGTACCACAGCTGGTTGAAAAACTGGGCTAAGCCTGAGCTTCGAAAGACTTAAAGAGCCCGCCCTGATCGGCGGGCTTTTTTTATTCGGTATAGTCTTTTAAAATTGCAGCCAGGCGCTCTGCAATTTCTTGGTGGGCCGTTCCACCCAACAGGCTTTGCGCTGCCAGACTGTCCATGGGATGAAAAACCATGCCCCGTGTGCCTTCGTGATAAGCCGCCGCACTTGGGCGCATCATGACCACTTCCGAGAAATAGGGAGCCACGCGATCAACCATTTTCTTGGTCACAAACAGAGGCTCTGATCCAAGGGATTCATCCGCATCTGACGCAGGCCTGTCGCTTGGATCAATCCACAGCAAAACGACATCACCTTTGATGTTCTCTGTCAGAGTGCGCATGCGCGCAATCCAAGCCTCTTGCAACTCTTCTACCACCAGTTCGAAGCGATCCGACGCGCGCTCCTTAAGCGCGTGAAGCAGATGTTTGGTAAAACTGAACTCTGTAAAATCCATCTCTGGAAAGAGAATTTGCATTTTGTCGGAGGCTTGGACAAAGCGATCGTTTCGCCGAGGATGAACACTATAAAGCCGGTTAGACATATTATGTGCGCCCATGGCTTGGAGGACCGTTACGCGCGCCCGGGCGGCGGCGGCAAGAACTGTTTCATCTTGCAAAAATACATCCGTGCCTGCGTTGACACACCCAAAGTTCACGCATTCTAGATCAATAAGCGGCTCAACACGCGAGACGAAGGGAGCCTCAAGAAATTTCCCATACGTATCCGTACTGCCGATAAAAGCCGCGAAAGGGCCTTCCATTTTGCGCTTCGGCCCCCGAAACGCAAGTTTTGACGTGCCGTATTGGCACGGCGCATAGTTCAAGGCACCAGGCCCCATATTCTCGAAGGTCATCCGAACCCACCATTTCAATCTCACACCCAAGCACAGTTTTGCAGGCTGAAAGTTGCCAAAGCGCTAAAGCGGGCTTTTGCCGCAAATTTTAACCACCACCAGCCCTTGCAGCGACGCTTCCGTCAGGCGAAGATTAGCGAAAGTTCATAAAAGGACGTCAAAAATGGAAATTCAAAGAGTTGGCGTTGTCGGTGCAGGGCAAATGGGGAACGGCATTGCTCATGTCATGGCCTCTGCCGGATTTTCAGTGTTACTCACTGATATTGAACAAGAAAATCTTGATAAAGCACTTGCTCAGATCAACAAAACTCTGACCCGGCAGGTCTCAAAAGACCTACTTACTCCAGCGGAAAAAGACGCCGCACTTGGACGTATCTCGACCACGCTTAGCTTGCCCGATTTGGGTCAAACCGACCTTGTGATCGAAGCTGCAACGGAGCGCGAAACCATAAAGACTGCGATTTTCGAAGATTTGCAGCCATATTTACAGCCTCATACGATCTTAACGTCCAACACCTCTTCAATTTCGATCACCCGTTTGGCCTCGCGCACAGATCGTCCTGAGAAGTTTATGGGGTTCCACTTCATGAACCCTGTGCCGATCATGCAGCTTGTTGAGCTGATCCGAGGCATTGCCACAGATGAACCCACGTTTAAGGCCTGTTTTGCTGTTGTGGAAAAGCTCGGCAAAACCGCCGCCACGGCGGAGGACTTTCCGGCCTTTATTGTGAACCGCATTCTGATGCCGATGATCAACGAAGCGATCTACACGCTTTACGAAGGCGTTGGCTCTGTCAGCTCGATCGACACCTCGCTCAAGCTGGGTGCAAACCATCCTATGGGCCCGCTGGAACTGGCTGACTTTATCGGTCTCGACACCTGCTTGGCCATTATGAACGTTCTGCATGACGGTCTGGCCGATACCAAGTATCGCCCCTGTCCGCTTTTGACCAAATATGTTGAGGCAGGCTGGCTTGGGCGAAAGACCCAACGAGGGTTTTACGACTACCGAGGCGAAAGCCCTGTGCCGACGCGTTAAGCGGACTTACGAAGCCCTAAGGTTTGATCTCGCAACCAGCTGACAAACCCGCGCGGATTGGACGACCATTTATTGATCAACTCTTGCGCAATTGGCCGGCCAACAACAGGTTTTTGTGGCTTACCAAGGGCATGAACAACCTCATGGATCAACAAGCCTTGGCGCATGGTCGCAGAAATCCGGTTAGCCATTTGATACCAACGAGAGTTTTGCCCAGGAAAGAAAATCGGAACGACCGTTGCACCTGAGCGTTGAATCATTTTGGCGGTAAAGGGATTCCATTCCGCCTCAATAGCATCTCCAAAAAAGCTATCCGAACAGGCGACAACCCCCGACGGGAAAAGCACAACAACCCCACCCTCTTTGAGGTGATTCATCGCGCGTTTGCGCATCTCAAGGTTTTGTTGAAGCGCATCGGTTTCATGGGGGAAAGGCACAGGGATCATAAAATCCGCGATTTCATCCACACCTGTGAGCAAAGAGCGTGTCAGGATTTTATAATCCGTGCGCACGCGTCCGATCAATTCCGCCAGGATCATACCGTCGACCAATCCATGCGGATGGTTTGCCACGATGATGACAGGCCCCTCTTTTGGGATGTTGCGGATCTGCTCGACCGGTGTGCGCAACTCAATTCGCATCAAACGCAGAGCTTGGCGCCAGAAGGCTTGCCCAGGTTGTGGACCCTCGCGTTCAAAACGACGGATCAATCGCAGCAGCGTAAGTTTTCCGGTCATCCACTCCATGATACGGATAATGTTGGCTTTGACCGGGTTGGTAAACGTATTGGCGTAACTCAGCTTGCGCTTGTCGTAAGGCACATCTTCCGCTTTGGCCGGAGCGGCCGGGGAAACGGGAGCCTTTTGCGCATTCTCGACCATGTTTTGCGTCGTGTCTTCTTTCAATGCTTTCACAACCGCTATGCTAATTCGCCAAATTTACCGTCGACGAGCTGGGTCAGTGCTTCTGCAAGTGCGCCCGCTGCATCTCCCGTGATTTCGACTTTGATAAAACTTCCTTTCGAAGCTGCCAACATTAAAAGCCCCATAATGCTGTCGCCATTGGCGCAAAGTCCGTCTTTAAAAACCTCTACGTCGGCTTTATGCGCCTCAACAGTTTCCACGAAACGCGCTGAGGCTCGGGCGTGCAGGCCCTTTTCGTTTATGATTTCCAAAGTTTTTGTGATTGTTTCGCTCATGCTTTGCGCTCAGCTTGCTTCTATTTTTTTGGCATCGATGTACTTGCGCCCAGTGTCCCGCGCTGTGGCGACTGCCTCCTCCAACGTGCTGGACTGTAGTTTGGCGAGTTTAATCAAAGCTGGCAAGTTGGCGCCATAGAGGATCATCCTGCCCGCACCGCGACAGGCAGGTAGGCTCAAATTAGAGGGCGATCCGCCAAACACATCCGTCACAATCACGACACCTGAGCCGCTATCGACTTTGCGCGCCGCCTCACAAATCTCGCGTTCTTTCTTTGCGCGGTCGCATTCCGCATCAATAGACACAGTCACACAGGCCTCGACGGGACCTATCACGTGCTGCATGGCGCGTTTATATTCTTTTGCCAGCCCCCCATGGGCCACAATTACGATCCCGATCAATCGGGTCACCTCGCATCTTTCGCGCCCAGTGGCGCTTGTCTTCCCCCAGCTTGGTCATAAAGGCCCAAGCGTTCCAATTCCCGGTGCCTAATTGACACCGGCCAGCCTTGCTCTGCAAGCGCTTTGGAGAGGTGTTCTGCCAACGTCACCGAACGATGTTGTCCTCCGGTGCACCCAAAGCCCACAGAGAGGTAAGTTTTACCCTCCTTCCGATAGGCAGGCAGCAACAAAAGCGCCAAATTCTGAACTTGATGAAAAAAGCTCTCATATAGCGGGTCGGCGGAAACATAGGCCTGCACGTCTGAGTCCTGGCCCGTTCTCCCGCGCAATGCTTCTTCCCAATACGGATTTTGCAAGAACCGGCAATCGAACATCATGTCGAGTCCACGCACCGGCCCCCGTTTGAAGCTAAAACTGTGTAAGGTGACAGCGAGAGCAGCGTCAGGTCCTTGACCAAACCACCGCTCCAACTCACGGCGCAACTCGTGAGGTGTCAGTTCTGAGCTGTCGATAAGAATTTCTGCCCGGTCTTTGAGCGGTGCCAAAAGGGCAAGCTCTCGCGCGATGCCTTCACTGGCTGTCTCAGCCGGTGCCAAAGGATGACGCCGGCGCGTCTCAGAGTAGCGTCGCAGCAAGACATCTGCACTGGCATCAAGATACAGCAAGCGCGGCACAATGCGGGCATGAGATTCCAACTCCGCGAGCGTATCCAACAGACCGTCGATCGAAAAATCTCTGTTGCGCACATCAACGCCCAGCGCCATGGCCTTTTCCATGGGAGGTCCGTCCAACAGGCGCGGCACAAGGCTCAAGGGCAAATTGTCGATCGTTTCATAGCCAAAGTCTTCTAAGTGCCGCATGGCCGTTGAGCGCCCCGCCCCAGAGGGTCCGCTCACCAAAACAAGCGATCGCTCCCTTGGATCAAGCCGGGCTGTAGGCACTGTGTCCGGAGTTTTGGCCATTTTAACTCCCTGTTTCTGGAGGCGGGGTCGGTCTTGCGGCTTTGAAGACGTCTTTTTCCGGATCGATGTCTTCGTGCCCTTTAAGATAGAGCGTTAAGGCTGCGGGAAAATGCGCATGTTGCGACCCCAAAAAGAGCCGCAGGTCGTGTCCCATAAATTCGCTATGGCGCAGTGGCGGAAGACGCTCGCTTTCCTCAAAGCTTAAGTCAACAAGCGCAGTCAGAACAGCTTGGTCAGAGGTCGGAACCTTGAGGAGCCCAAAGCCTCTGGCTTCGATCCACCCTTTGGTAGCTTTTGGCGCCGCGCTCGGCCAACGAGCGACCACATGCGCGTCACGCGCCTGCACCTCCACCTGATCATCTGCAATGAGCTCCGCTCCAAGAGCGATCAGACGCAGCGCCAAGCCTGATTTTCCGCAGCCAGAAGGACCGGTTATCAACAGCCCGCGCCCGGCTATCGCAACAGCCGTGCCCTTTACGCTTTGCCAATCGGACGCCATAGCGCGCCCTCCATTATCTAGACGGGGAGACCCACAACAAATCGAGCCCCGAGCGGCTCAGATGTGAGATCCGCGTCCGTGGGGCGAATATTTTCCGCCCAAATCACGCCGCCATGCGCTTCGATGATCTGTTTAGAGATCGCGAGACCCAGCCCAGAGTTGTTGCCAAACTGGCCTTCGGGCCGCTGCGAGTAGAAGCGTTTGAAAATCTTAGACAACGCCTGGTCCGGAATGCCAGGCCCAGTATCTTCAACCACCACAAGCATGCGGTTTTCGCGCTGGCGGGCCCAAATGCGAATGGCGTCACCTTCGTCACAGAACGAAATCGCGTTGGTGATCAGGTTCACAAAGACCTGCGCCATGCGTGCTTCCAACCCATCAAAAGCAACAACCTGATCTGGCAAATCAGAGATGAAATCCACACCTTTGGTTTTGGCTTCTTGGCTCAGGTACTGTGTGATGTTGGTGAGCATCTTGATCAGATCGAAGGTCTCTTCAGTCTCTTTGACGAGCTCACTATCCAGACGGGATGCGTTGGAAATGTCGCTCACAAGGCGATCTAGACGCCGAACATCATGGTCGATTACATCAAGGAGTTTTTCGCGCTGGTCTTCCCGCTTCGCAACGCGCATTGTGCCCACGGCGCTCCGCAGGCTGGCAAGGGGATTTTTGATTTCATGGGCCACGTCGGCGGCGAATTGTTCATTCGATTCGATGCGCTCGTAGAGAGCACCCACCATACCTCTCAGAGCGCCCGAAAGGCGGCCTATCTCATCCGGTCGCGCCGTAAGATCGGGGATACGAACACGGCCAGGGGCCACTTTCTTCGAGTTTTTGTCCCGCCCGAGCTCTGCGGCGGCGGCCAAATCCGCTAGAGTATTGGCGATGGTGGAGGCCAAAACAAGGCTCAGGCCAATTGAAACAAGGATTGCGATAACGAACATCTGAAAGAGATTTTCGCGCTCAGAGCGCACCAACAGATCAATTTCACCGGCCGCACTTGTCATCGCAACCGCGCCAATGGGTCGTCCATTGGAAAGGATGGGAGTCGCCACCGAAAACAGGGTATTTCCGTTTGGATCCACAGCGTTTTGGACCTCAGTGGCACCCGCTAATGTTGTTGGCAAAAGCGCGCGCGCCAAAGCTTCATTTCCCGATTTCTCGGGCGTTGAATTCTTCGGCGCAATGAGGCCCGCGAGCCCGTTCCACGCGCTGTTCAGAAAATCTGTGATGACGGTGTTGCCAATGTCTGTTTGCAGACCTTCGACTTTGCCCAACTCAGAGCGTTCAACACCAATAGTAGAGGCAATAAGCTGACTTTGTGTATCAAAGACGAACACATCCGCCGAATTACGGAGATCAAGCTCTCCAAGTGTGGCAATAGCGGTGGCGGGTGTTAGCACTTCCGCCCGGCTTTCAAAAACATCTGCAATCAGTTCAGCTTCGGTGACCAAACCAACAGCGCGCGTGTACGCCAAGCTATCACGCGACGGATTGAGATAAAGGACACCCGCCACCAAAATGATGAGCGCCATAAGGTTAAACGTGATGATTTTGCGCGCCAAAGGCGAGCGGTTCACGGAAATCAACCCGCGGTTCGCGCGCCGTTCGCGCAACTCATGATCAAGATTGCTTTTGGGGGCGACAAAGTCGTCCCCAAGCATGATCTCAGCCTCACGGACCGATTTCAGATCATGGATATCAACGTTCGGCTGCGCCGTCATTGGAGGATTATTCCTCGTTGTAGCGGTATCCGATACCATAGAGTGTTTCGATCGCAGAAAAATCATCGTCTGCCGTCCGCATCTTCTTACGGAGGCGCTTAATGTGACTGTCGATGGTTCGGTCGTCGACATAGACCTGATCATCATAAGCCACGTCCATCAACTGATCCCGGCTTTTCACAAAACCAGGACGCTGTGCGAGCGCTTGCAGCAGCAAAAATTCTGTTACAGTGAGCGAAACTTCGCGGCCTTTCCAAGTCACGCTATGGCGGAGCGGATCCATGCTCAATTCGCCGCGCTGCATGATCTTGGTGTCTTCTGTCTCGGGGATATCCACCCCATCAAGCGCTTCCTGCCGGCGTAGAAGGGCACGGATGCGTTCAACCAGAAGCCGCTGAGAGAAAGGCTTTTTGACGTAATCGTCAGCACCCATACGCAGGCCCAGAACTTCGTCGATCTCATCATCTTTGGATGTGAGGAAGATCACGGGCATCGATGTTTTTTGACGAAGTCTCTGAAGCAGTTCCATGCCATCCATACGGGGCATTTTAACATCCAGCACAGCCATGTCGGGTAGCTTTTTGTTAAAAGCATCCAATGCGGCTTGACCGTCATTGTAGGTTTCAACTTCAAAGCCTTCAGCTTCCAGGGTCATCGAAACGGACGTCAGGATATTCCTGTCGTCGTCGACCAAGGCAATTTTGGACATTTGCTCGATCCTTATCCTATATTTTTATTGCCTGTGTTTTTCGGCAATCTCTTCATTTTTCTGCCGCGAATCAACAGATATCTTCTTATTGCGCCTCATCTTGGCAACAATGGGGCCATAAATGCCTTTAAATCCCCTAAATGTAATCAATCTCGAAGAAAGTTTGACGAAGGGAAGGCGGTTTGGTTGCGCTAACCTGTGACTGTTTACGCTAACGAGTAAATTGGAGCCTATTCTTCTTTAGAAAGGCCATGTTAAGCGACGAGCGGGGGAACGAATTCAGCGTAACGAGGAGTTGACGCATGCAAACTGGACGGGTGAACCCGAACCACCGACTTGAAGACCAAGGTATTTCAGGACTGGGCCACGTCAACTACAACGCAATGGAGCCTGCGCTGATCGAAACAGCACTTAAGGCAGGCGAAGGAACACTCGGCAACGGAGGCGCCTTCTTGGTGAGTACCGGAAAGTTCACGGGCCGCTCTCCCAAAGACAAACATGTGGTCAAAACACCAAATGTCGTCGACACGATTTGGTGGGAAAACAACGCAGAGATGTCCCCCGAGGGCTTTGATGCGCTGTATACAGACGTTCTTGAGCACATGAAGGGCGGCACATATCATGTGCAAGACCTCTTCGGCGGCGCAGATCCGTCGCATCGCTTGGATGTGCGTATGATTACAGAGCTTGCGTGGCACGGGCTTTTCATTCGCCATATGCTGCGCCGGCCAGATGCCGCCGAGCTCGATAGCTTTGTGCCGGAATGGACCGTGATCAACTGTCCGTCCTTTAAAGCAGATCCTGCAAAGCACAACTGCCGGTCTGAAACCGTCATAACGATGAACTTTGAGAAAAAGCTCATATTGATCTGCGGCACAGAATACGCGGGCGAAAACAAAAAATCTGTCTTCACGCTCCTGAACTACCTATTGCCAGAGCGCGGCGTGATGCCGATGCACTGTTCGGCAAACCATGCCAAAGACAATCCTGTGGACACAGCAGTCTTCTTTGGCCTCTCCGGCACAGGCAAGACGACCCTCTCCGCAGATCCCCAGCGCGTGCTGATCGGCGACGATGAACACGGCTGGTCTGACTTCGGCACCTTCAACTTCGAAGGCGGGTGTTACGCCAAAACGATCAATCTGAGCCGCGAAGCCGAGCCCGAGATCTATGACACGACCAGCAAGTTTGGCACTGTGATTGAAAATATGGTTTTCGATCCAGAAACCAAAGAGCTCGACTTCGACGACGATAGCCTCACCGCCAACATGCGTTGCGCCTATCCGCTTGAATATATCTCGAATGCGAGTGACACGGCTTTAGGAGGTCATCCAAAGAACGTAATCATGCTGACCTGCGACGCATTTGGCGTTTTGCCTCCCATTGCGCGGCTTACACCGGCTCAAGCCATGTACCACTTCTTGTCAGGCTTTACGTCCAAAGTGGCTGGCACCGAGCGCGGTGTAACAGAACCAGAGCCAACATTCTCTACATGCTTCGGCGCACCTTTCATGCCGCGGCGCCCAGAAGTTTACGGCAATCTTTTGCGGGCAAAAATCGCCAAGCACGGTGCGACCTGCTGGCTGGTCAACACCGGGTGGACCGGTGGCGCATATGGTACAGGCTCACGTATGCCAATCAAAGCGACACGTGCTCTTTTGACAGCAGCTCTCGAAGGCTCCCTGGCTGAAGCCACATTCCGAAAAGACTCGAACTTCGGCTTTGAGGTCCCCGTCACGGTGCCGGGGGTAGACGCTGAATTGCTCGATCCACGCTCAACTTGGGCAGACAAAGACGCATACGACGCACAAGCTGAGAAACTTGTTGAGATGTTCGCGGAGAACTTTGCGCAGTATCTCGACCACATCGACGAAGACGTGCGCGCAGTCACACTCTAGCGCGACTAATCGTCAGAGAGCGCATTTGGGGGCGGCTATTTGGTCGCCCTTTTTTCAAATGGTCTAACGCGCGGTGACTGTTCCGCACCCATCCTTAAACTTTTCTGCACTTTTTGATATTTGCCCAAATGCATATTCACGGGATCTCAACCGACTCGCCAAATAATAAAGGGTGGTAGGGAGAGGGCCGCGCGCAAAAAATTTAAAAAAGCCCTCGGCGGATCAAATTCACGCCGGCCAGCACCAATACAATCAATGTCAACTTGCGAAATCGCGCTTGATCAAGTCGAGTACTCAGCCACATTCCAAGACCGAGCCCAACAAAACAAGGTACAAGCATAGCCATCGCGATGGGCCAGGTTTTGTCGTTCAAGACACCTGATTGGCTATGAGCTACCAAAAGCATCAAAGCTCCAAACCCATAGATAACACCCTGCGCAGCAATGGCCTTGTCCTTAGGCGTGTTGAGCGCTGTGAGATATAAGACCGTCGTTGGAGCCCACATTCCAGACACACCTCCAAACAGTCCCGTTGTCCCTGCCATGAAGACTTCGAACACGCGTTTCCTGTTCGGCCCAATCTGTGGCTGCCATCCCATCAATTGCACAAAAGCAAAGGCAGAAACGACACAGCCCAGACCCAAAAAGAAAACCCGCTCGGGCAAAGCCATGACAAATTGAGCAGAAATGGCCAATCCCGCGAGGCTCACCACAACAAAGACCCAATGCGCGCGCAGCGCATCTCGCGTCACCTTGGGCCCCTGCCAGAAGGCCTGTGGCAGGTTGGTGATAAAGGCGGGCAGGATAAGCGCCGCGAGAGCCACTTGTGGCGATAAAAAACTGCCCAGCCCAACAATGAGAATCGTCGGCATCCCAAAGCCTACGGCGCCCTTTATAAAGCCGCCCAGAAGGCCGACTCCAAAGAAAAGGGCCAATTGGTTCAACGTGAGTGTTGCAAAAATCTCCACAGTTTCTCTCTAAACCCGCCACTTTAGCGCTGCACGGCAAAAATCAACCACAATCCACCGCGACATTTTAAGTCATTTTTAGATCATCATTTGAATTATTGTTGCGCTGCAGGTGCGAAAGGATTATTCAGGCCCCCAGCCCAAAGGAGGACCTCATGGCCCACGACGGACAAGATATGCCAAGAGCACAAGCAACGATCCTGCCTGATCTGTTGACCCTGACGAAATCCAGCATCGCGCCGGCTGAAGCCATCCTGGTCTCTGCCAAGGACGCCCTGAAGGTCAAAGTGACCGACGGTGACCGCATCTCAGGCGCGCTGATTGAAGCGGAACAAACAGCTGCGCATGGGTTTGCCTGGCTGGCCACATATGTGGAGAGCCTTCGCCAAATGCAGGCTTGGGCCGAAGCGCTCGATGCCCAAGGAAAGTTTGGAGAGGCCGAACAGCTCATTCTCCAAATCTCCTTCGGTGAATACCTCTGGCAGATCTACGGCGGCATCCCAATGAACCAAGGCGAGGTTCTGCGCCTGCAAGACATTGGCCTGAGCCAAGAAGCGCAAGCTGTGCTAATGGCGCCTTCGGTGATGACCCTCACCCAAAGCGGCAATACGCAAGCCGCGCGCGTGCGCCTTGTGGAGCTGATGCAAGAACGCCAAGCCGACACGATCTTTGGGGCTTCTGGCCTTGATGAAGAGCTCGAGATGATCCGCGAACAATTCCGCCGATATTCCGTTGATAAGATCGAGCCGGTTGCCCACGAATGGCACCTCAAGGACGAGCTCATCCCAATGGATGTGATCGACGAGTTGGCCGAGATGGGCGTTTTCGGCCTGACGATCCCCGAAGAATACGGTGGCTTTGGCCTGTCGAAAGCTTCCATGTGCGTGGTCTCCGAAGAACTGTCCCGCGGCTACATCGGCGTTGGCTCTCTTGGCACGCGCTCCGAGATCGCAGCCGAATTGATCATCTGTGGCGGCACAGAAGAGCAAAAGCAAAAATGGCTTCCACGCTTGGCCTCTGCTGAGACCCTGCCAACGGCAGTCTTTACAGAGCCCAACACAGGCTCCGACCTTGGCGCCTTGCGCACAAAAGCCGCGAAAGACGGCGACGACTGGGTCATCAATGGCAACAAAACCTGGATCACCCACGCGGCCCGCACACACGTGATGACTGTGCTCGCACGCACCATCCCAGACACGACAGATTACAAAGGCCTGTCGATGTTTTTGGCCGAGAAAACGCCTGGGACAGACGAAGAGCCTTGGCAGGATCCCGGAATTTCTGGCGGCGAGATCGAGGTTCTCGGTTATCGCGGCATGAAGGAATACACGCTGAACTTTGATGATTTCAAAGTGAAGGGTGAAAACCTTTTGGGCGGAGAAGAAGGCAAAGGCTTCAAACACCTGATGGAAACCTTTGAAAGTGCGCGGATCCAAACGGCTGCGCGCGCCGTGGGTGTTGCGCAGTCCGCCATCGATGAAAGCATGAAATACGCGCAAGATCGTAAGCAATTCGGTAGATCGCTGATCGACTTCCCGCGCGTGGCCAACAAGCTCGCAATGATGGCGGTAGAAACGATGGTGGCGCGCCAGCTCACCTATTTCTCAGCCCGTGAGAAAGACGAAGGCCGCCGCTGCGATCTCGAAGCAGGCATGGCCAAGCTTTTGGGCGCCCGCGTTGCTTGGGCGGCTGCGGACAACGGCCTGCAGATCCACGGTGGCAACGGCTTTGCGCTTGAGTACAAAATCAGCCGCATCCTCTGCGACGCCCGCATCCTCAACATCTTTGAGGGTGCTGCCGAGATCCAAGCCCAGGTGATTGCGCGCCGTCTTTTGGCGTAAAGCGTCCAATGGACGCTTTGCCAAGGCAGCACGCCGAGATCCAAGCCCAGGTCATCGCCCGCAGGCGTCTCGCATAGGCTGATCTGCACAAACAAAATGCAAACACGCAAATCCCCGCCTGGAGACATCTCCAAGCGGGGTTTCTTTCATCTAAGGGGTGGCCAAAGGCGTACTTCAGGAAGAAACCTCCCACACACCTCAAATGAAAAGGCGCACAGTTGATGTCACAGACCATCCTTCTGACCGGAATCACGGGGTTTATCGCCAAGCGGATTGCCTTTGACCTTTTGTCGAAGGGCTATACAGTAAAAGGCTCGTTGAGATCAAACGCCCGAGAAGCCGAAGTGCGTGCTGCTGTGCAAGGCGCGCAAGCAGAGGAGCGTCTGAGCTTTGTGACACTTGATCTCAACAGCGATGAGGGGTGGGAGGCCGCAATGGTAGGTGTAGACGCTGTCTTTCACACAGCCTCGCCTTTTCCGCTCACACAGCCAAAAGATGAGGCGGAAATTATCACCCCAGCCGTGGAAGGCACATTACGGGCTATGAAAGCAGCCCAAAAGGCTGGTGTGACCCGCGTTGTGCTCACCGCCTCCATGGTGAGCGTGATGCACAACGACTATCCAGCGAGCCATACCTACACCTCCGCGGATTGGACGGACGTGAACGATCCAAGTGTGAACGCCTACGCAAAGTCCAAAACCCTGGCAGAAAAAGCGGCTTGGGAGTTCACAAAAGCCCATCCCGAAATGCAGCTCACAACGGTCCACCCCGGATTGGTGTGCGGCACGCCGACGGACGCAAACTACGGCAGTTCCCTGGAAGTTGTGGAGCGCATCCTCTCGGGCAAAGACCCTATGCAACCAGACCTCGGCTTGCCCATGATCGACGTCGAAGACGTCAGCAAAATGCATATCCTGGCTTTTGAGACCCCAGACACGATTGGCCAACGCTTGCTAGGCTCCGAGAGCTGGTGGACCTTCCCGCAAATGGCTGAGACCCTCAAAGCCGCCTATCCCACCCGCAAAATCAGCACGCGGATCGCGCCACGGTTTATGCTCAAACTGCTGAGCCTCTTTGATCCAGCGATCAAAACGATCCTCCCGCAAGTGGGCAAGCATTTGAGCATCGACGCTTCCCAAACCGAAAAGCTTCTCGGCTTGACGTTTATCCCAGGCAAAGAGGCAATTCTGAAAAGTGCGGCCTTCATAGACCAGGCAAAATAGACGCTCATACAAACCTGTGCGACTTAAGGCGATCCACGATTGCGGGCGAGCTGTTCCAAGAGGCGCGCACGCGCTTCAGGCAAGGGCCTCGTGCCGCGTTGGGGCACCAAGTGGTGGGTCAAGAAATGCCCGGTCACCGTAAGCCCTGCTAAAATGTCTGTGTCAGAGGCATCGCCTTCGCCGAGTAAAACGGGCGGTAGATGCAAAAGCTTAGGGGCATGTTCCCCCGCCCCTTCTGCTGTCACAGCGCGCCCGGTTCGGGGAGAGACATAGCAAAGGCCCTCCCTAGCACCCGTTACCGCACAAGCACTGAGATCGAGCCCAAAGCCCAGGTCTTCGAGCAAGGCCACTTCCCACTGTAGATAGGCCAAAGGCCACACATCCGTCTCGCCTAGGAGATCAAGAAGCGCAATTGAGCGCGCATAGAGCCCGGGATTGGCCTCTGCATCGGGAAGACAAAAGCTCAAGAGCGCTGTGACAGCATTGAGGCCGGCGAGGCTCAATCGATCGCCCATGGCTTGGGCCGCTCGCGAGCGCAGAGGCTCTACGGTATAGCTGCCCAAGTGCTCTGAGAGGCGCGCTTTCCAGGTGACATCAAGCTGGGCACCCACCTGCAAAATCGGCGCCATCTTGCGGCTTGTGGCCCCGCGCACAACTCCGGCCGTTTTACCGTGTTCAGCTGTAAAAACCTCGATGATGGCGGCGTTTTCACCGTGGCGGCGTAAGGCAAGCAAAGCGCCCTCATCTCGCCAAGTGATCATGCTTCCAGCCCCGGCTCGTCGAGTAAGTGCCGACCTGCTTTATCTTCCACCTCAATCACCCAAAGATCGGGATCAAAGCTGCATTGAGCTGCAACAGAGTTGTCAACGTCCGTTTCAAGACCTTCGGCCAAGACCACCCAAGCCCTGTCTCCCGTCATCAAATCAAACGAGCGTTGATAGCAACGGGCCTGCCCATCGAGTGTATTCATTTTCACCAGAACTGCGCCTGCGGTTTTATCCCCCTTTGAGGTCACAAAGGCAGGGATCTCCTGCAATCTGAGCCGGGTCAGATAAGCGGAGACCCAAACCTCAGCCGTTAATCGGCTCACGCGTTGCCATCCTTGAAGTTGAGCCCCATCTCCTCATAACGCGCGCTTTCTTCGAGCCAGTTGGGCCGCACTTTGACCTGCAAAAAGAGATGCACCCGGCGGCCCAAAAACGCTTCAAGCTCTTCGCGCGCCGCCTTAGACACAGCTTTGATCGTTTCGCCCTTGTTGCCAAGCACAATACCTTTGTGGCCATCGCGCATGACGTAAACAAATTGATCAATGCGGGCTGAGCCGTCTTTGCGCTCTTCCCAGCTGTCTGTCTCGACGGTGAGCTGGTAGGGCAGCTCTTGGTGCAAGCGCAGAGTCAGCTTTTCGCGCGTCATCTCCGCTGCGATCATCCGCATCGGCAAATCGGCAATCTGATCTTCGGGATAAAGCCATGGTCCCTCGGGGAGCTCTGCCGCCAGCCATTTGCGCAGGTCTTTAGCGCCGTAGCCTTTCTCAGCAGAGATCATAAAGGTCTCCACGAAGGGAAACGCCTCGTTCATCTCTTTCGTGAGCCCGAGCAGAACATCCGATTGCACTTTGTCGATCTTATTAATCGCAAGGGCCACGCGGCGGCCCTCAGCAACCTCTCCAAGATTGTCGAGGATAACTTGCACACCGTCCGTAAGCCCTCTGTGCGCCTCGATCAGGAGAACAATAACATCGGCATCCGCCGCTCCACCCCAGGCTGCCGCAACCATCGCGCGGTCAAGCCGCCTACGAGGGCGGAAAAGGCCTGGCGTGTCCACAAACACAAGCTGGCTCGCGCCCTCAATGGCCACACCCCGGATCCGCGCGCGCGTGGTCTGCACTTTGTGCGTGACAATCGAAATCTTCGCGCCAACCATATGGTTCAGCAGCGTGGATTTGCCCGCATTGGGCTCTCCGATCAAAGCGATAAATCCAGCACGTGTGCTCATCTCAGCCCTTTCAAGCGCCATGCAGCGCGGGTGCGAAGGTAATGGCCCCTTTGGGATCTGGGCCTGAAAGCGTGAGCCAATGCACATATTTGCGCGTCAGATCAAGATAGCTCACGTCTCCGTCGTTTTGAAATCCAAAGCGCGGGTAATACTCATGGCTGCCCACCAAGCACACGCCAGCAGCGCCTTGGTCACATGCCCAATCAACGGCATGCCTCACAAGCGCGGATCCAATGCCTTGACGCATATGATCGATTGCAACCGCAATCGGCCCCAAGCCGAACCAGCCAGTCGCCTCGCCAATCTTTGCAGGAGAGAGCGAGACTTGGCCAACCAAAACGCCCTCCAGTTCCGCCACGGTCGACAGAGATAGATCGCCATCCGCACGCAGCCTGTCGATGATCTCACCTTCTGTGCCATCGCCGTAAGACACCGTAGAGAAAGCCGCGACTGTCATGTCATGGATCGAACGATACTCATCCTCGCGTTCCTCGCGCAAGATAAGCCCCGACGGTGGAAGATGAGCTGCGGGTCCGCTCATTTGCCCAAAACGCGCAGCATTTCAGCAGCAGCCGCCTGCTCCGCTTGGCGCTTTGAGTTGGCTTTGGCCTGCGCTGCCTCACCAGAAGCAAGCTGCACTTCAATCGTGAACTCAGGGGCGTGATCCGGCCCGTCACGCCGCACTTCGACATACTTCGGTGGCATCTGTCCGCGCCCTTGCACCACTTCTTGCAGCGCCGTTTTGGGATCGCGCGCATCCGCGTCCACTGTGGCAATACGCTTGGCCCACAACCGCAACACAAGATCGCGCGCGCCTGTATAGCCACCGTCGAGGTAAACAGCGGCAATAAGCGCTTCCATAGCGTCGCCCAAAACCGCGTTTTTGCGCCGCCCTCCCGACAGCATTTCAGAGCGCCCGAGCTTCAGTACATCGCCCAGACCAATCTCGCGCGCCACATCTGCGCAGGCTTCTTTTCGCACAAGCGCATTGTAACGCGGGGCAAGTTGGCCTTCTTTCGCGCCTGGATCCGCATCGAGCAAAGCTTGTGCCATAACAAGCCCAAGAACCCGGTCGCCTAGAAATTCCAAACGCTGGTTGTCTCCACGCGCAATTGCGTTGAAAGACCCGTGGGTCAAAGCCTCGCGCAAGAGATCGGGATCTTGAAACCTATGTCCAAGCTTTGTTTGAAACGCGTTGAGCTCCGCCGAAAGCGTCATTGCAACTTTTTAAAGAAGCGGTCTCCGCGCCAGGTCCAGAAAAAGAGCATGGAACGCCCGGCTGAAGAAAACATCACGCGATCCGCGCGCCCAATGAGGTATTCGTCTTCTACGAAACCCACACCGCGGCGTGCTTGCGGCACACGACTGTCGGTCGAATTATCGCGGTTATCCCCCATGAAGAAGTAGTTGCCCTCAGGCACCGTAAACACTTCGGTGTTGTCGGTCGACTGGCTGTCGCGAATGTTCAGGATCGAGTGGGTCACGCCACCAGGAAGCTGTTCAAGAAAGCGGGTCTTTGTGCATTCCGCACCCACGCCAACAGCGCCGTTTTCACAAGCCGGCAGTTTGCTTTGAGGCCCTTGCGGCTCAAAGGTCTCAGCAAAGATGCCTGCGGGTTGCACAGGAACTTGCTCACCGTTGAGATAGAGAAAGCCGTTTTTCATTTGTACGCGGTCACCCGGCAAGCCAACGAGCCGTTTGATAAAATCGGTGTTTTGCGTCGGATGGCGGAAGACCACAATGTCACCGCGCTCCGGCTCAGATCCAAACAACCGGCCGGGAATTGGACAGATGGCAAAGGGGCAGGAGTAGCGCGAATAGCCATAAGCCATTTTGTTCACAAAGACGAAATCGCCCACCAAAAGCGTGTCTTTCATCGAACCTGACGGGATCCAGAAAGGCTGAAAGAAAAGCGTGCGGAAAACACCCGCAATCAATAGCGCGTAAACAACCGTCTTGATCAGCTCGACGATACCGTCTTCTTTTTCAGCTTTTTCAGCCATTCCTGCCTCCGAACGCTTGGCCGCTAGATGGTGGGATGGGGGCTAAGAGTCAAGCTTTGTGCGCCCCTGAGCCATTTCTAGAAAGTGCTCAGCTCTGCGCGCGGGCCTCGATCACCACAAAAGCCTGGGCCCAGGGATGATCGTCTGTCAGCGTAACATGCACAAGGGCCTCAAAACCCTCTGGAGTCATGTCTTTTAGGCGTTCTGCCGCCCAGCCGGTGAGATGCATCACAGGCTGACCTGTCTCTAGGTTCGACACAGCCATGTCCTTCCAAGAGATCCCCATCCTAAGCCCGGTTCCCAAAGCCTTTGAGCAAGCTTCCTTAGCCGCCCAGCGTTTGGCATAGGTGCCCGCAACATCTTTGCGCCGCTCCGCTTTGGCTTGTTCTGTATCGGTAAAAACGCGCTCCTTAAAGCGCTCTCCAAAGCGATCCAGTGTACCTTGGATGCGCTCAATGTTTGCGAGATCTGTACCGATCCCCAAGATCATGGCGTGATCCGTGCTGTGAGGAGCCGCAAAGCCGCCGCCCCGAACAAAACACCAAAAGCCAGCTCAAACCAGCGTTTGGCGCGCGCATAGACCCGCACAATGCCGGGTGTTGAAAACAAAAAGGCGTAGCCGATGAACACAAGGATTGAGCCTGTGTAAAGCAGCGCAAAGAGTGCAAAGACAGCACCCTGAGAGGCTCCCGGCGGCAAAGCCACGGCATATACCGCGCCCCAGCTCAAAATCGCTTTGGGGTTGGTGATGTGAATGAGCGCGCCTTGTGTAAAAACCTGGCGCGCGCTCCCGCGTTTGCCAGCCTGAGCATCAAGCCCCGAACCCGACCAGGCAGACTTCAACGATTTGAAAGCCAAAAAGAGCAGGTAGCCCGCGCCGATATATTTGATGACCGTAAAAACCCAGGCATTTGCGAGCATCAAAGCGCTCATCCCAAGGGCTGCCGCGAGGCCCCAAAAGGCGCTCCCAGCCAAAATCCCCAGAGAGAAGAAAAGCCCCAATCTGCGGCCCGCGTTCATTGAGGTGCCCGCAATCCCGAGCGTCGCTGGCCCGGGGCTTCCGCCCGCCAGAACCCAGCCCAACCATAGCAGAGCAAATTCCCAGCCCACCATCAGTTGGCCGCACTCAAAGCGCTATGTTCGCGCGCGGCCTCCATCAAGCGGCGCATTTCACCAATTGCCGGAGCCATTCCAAGAAATATGGACTCGCCAATCAGAAAGTGCCCGATGTTGAGCTCCATCACTTCGGGCAAAGCCGCAATAGGGCTCACACAGCCATAAGTCAGCCCATGTCCTGCATGGACCTCGAGCCCGAGCGAATGCGCAAAACTGGCCATTTGTGTCAGCTTCGCCAGTTCCACGTCGCGTGTCACGAAATCGCCCTCAGCATGAGCATCGCAGTACGCCCCTGTGTGAAGCTCAATCACTTCCGCTCCAATGCGATGCGCGGCCTCAATTTGGCGCTGATCTGCCGCAATGAAGATCGACACGCGGCAGCCTGCGTCCCGCAAGGGTGCAATGAAATGCGCAAGCTGGTTTTCTTCTCGGGCCACTTCGAGCCCGCCTTCGGTTGTGCGCTCTTCACGCTTTTCAGGCACGATACAGACCGCATGTGGCTTGTGACGCAGCGCGATCTTTTGCATCTCGTCTGTGGCCGCCATCTCAAAGTTGAGCGGCAAGGTCAGCGCATCCATCAGCCCTTCGATATCAGCATCCGAGATATGACGGCGATCTTCGCGCAGATGCGCCGTGATGCCATCAGCACCTGCGTCCTCAGCAAGCTTTGCTGCACGAACAGGATCCGGGAGCGCACCGCCACGCGCATTGCGCACCGTGGCCACGTGGTCAATGTTCACACCCAACCGCAATTTGCCCAACGCATCCATGCTTTGCTCCTTTGTGCAAAAGCCCGTTTCACTCTGGCTCAGAGCCTAGGAGGATTTCTCCGCGAGACAAGCTCATTAGGCCCGCTAGGGCTGCTCGTCCTTGATCTCTTTTTTCGCACGCTCGCGCAACTCAGCGATCTTGGCCGCAAGCATGCCTTTGCGCCGGTTCTGATAGGCGCGGATCACAGGCACAGAGGCAAAATACCCCGCATAAGCGACGAAGAGACCTGGAAGGATGCCACCGATCAAATAGGGATAGAAAATCTCCTGGAAAAACGACGGCAACCAGGCCCAATCTGCTTGAGCCGGCGTGAATATCGATTTGAAGTTTTTCCAAAGCATCGACATTGCTTCGCCAAAGCGGTCGAGCGAATTCCGCATCAACCCGGCTTCAGGCCGGATCCCCAACATCCAATAGCCCAACCGCAGTGACAGCCAAGCGATTGGCGCTAAAGTCACTGGGTTCGACAGGAAGGTTGCAATAAGGGCGGCAAGAATGTTGGCGCGCATGAAGAACGCCACGATAAGAGCGACGATAAAGTGCAAACCCACAAAGGGCGTAAAGGTCACAAAAAGGCCCGCCCAAATGCCGCGTGCAATGCGCTCTGGCCGATCTGGGATCCGCCGCAAACGATGCTTGAGATAAGCAAGCGCTCTTGCCCAGCCGCCACGCGGCCAGACAAGCTCTCGCAAAACCCGTAAAACGGGTCGCCTATCTCTGCGCTTAAAGACCATATCTCGGTCTGCCGTCCTTCTTCATTCAAGCCTTTTGGAAGACCTTTGCCTCCAAAGCAGTATTATTGTGCGGCCTCCTCAAGGGAGATGGGGTGCTCACGCAAGCGTGCAACCTCTGCCACGTTTGATTCTGCTTCAACGGCCGTTAAGACGGCATGTAGATGCTCTGCGTCCCTGAGTTCAATGTCTAGGATCAACCTGTAGTAGTCCGGTTTGCGATCCATGACAGATATATCAGAAATATTGGCCTGCTTTTCCCCAATAAGCGTGCATAGCCTGCCCATCACGCCAGCGTCGTTGCTCATAGTGACGTCGATTTTAACCGAGTAAATGGCCGGGTGGCTGCCTTCTTGCCAGCGCAAATCGACCCAACGATCCAGATCGTCTTCAAAAGCGATCAAAGCATCACAATCAATTGCGTGCACAACAACCCCTTTGCCGGGTGTATGAATGCCCACGATACGCTCACCAGGCAGGGGGGAACAGCAGTCTGCTCTGTCGAAGGACTGATCAGGCGTGAGCCCCACAACAGCGCGATTGGCAGCAACCAATTCATCCGGGCTTTGTTTGAGATTAGGGTGCAGGGCCTCAATGACAGCCGAGGTCGTGAGCTCAGCGCTCCCAACCTGCGCTAAGAGGTCCTCAGACGTACCGATCTGCAACACTTTAGCCGCGGTGCGCAGCGCTTTCTCACTGCCTGTTTTGCCCACATGTTCAAAAGCCACGCGCATAAGTTCACGCCCTAGCTTCACAAAGCGTTCGCGGTCCGCTTCCCGCAAGGCCCGGCGAATGGCAGATTTGGCGCGGCCAGTTTTGGCAATATCCACCCAAGTGAGCTGAGGCGTTTGCCCTTCTGCTGTGATGATATCAACAGACTGGCCATTTTTCAGACGAGTCCACAGCGGCACACGCAACCCATCAACCTTGGCCCCAACACAAGCCGCCCCAATCCGCGTGTGGATCGCGTAAGCAAAGTCAATCGGCGTTGCCCCACGCGGCAGCTTCATCACATCGCCCTTGGGGGTGAAACAGAACACCTGGTCAGAGTACATCTCGAGCTTTACCGCTTCGAGAAATTCGTCGTGGTCCTCGGAGGCATCAAAGCGCTCATTCAGCGTCTCGATCCAAGCCACAGGATCAACCGCAAAGGGGTTCTCCGCACGGATACCCGCTTTATAGCTCCAATGCGCGGCTACACCTGTTTCGGCGACGTCATGCATCTGTTGGGTGCGGATCTGCACTTCCACGCGTTTGCCGTCACGGCCCGAGACAGTGGTATGCAACGAGCGATACCCATTCGATTTGGGCTGGCTGATATAGTCCTTAAAGCGCCCTGGGATCGACCGCCAACGCCCGTGGATCACACCCAGAACGCGGTAACAATCCGCATCCGTTTCCGTGATCACGCGAAATCCGTAAATGTCAGAGAGCCGCGAAAACCCCTGTTCCTTCTCGCGCATTTTGCGCCAGATCGAATAGGGCTTCTTCGCACGGCCATAGACCTTCGCTTCGATACCCGCGCGCTCAAGTTCAAGACGCATATCGCCCGTGATCTGTTGGATTACGTCGCCGGTTTCCTTTTGCAGCGTGATGAAGCGGCGGATGATCGACGCACGACCATCAGGATTGAGCACTTTAAAGGCCAGATCCTCTAGCTCGTCACGCATCCATTGCATCCCCATGCGGCCTGCAAGCGGTGCGTAGATGTCCATGGTTTCGCGCGATTTCTGGATCTGCTTTTCAGGGCGCATCGCTTTGATGGTGCGCATGTTGTGAAGTCGGTCTGCAAGCTTCACGAGGATAACGCGCACGTCTTTCGACATCGCCATAAAAAGCTTGCGGAAGTTCTCAGCTTGCTTGGTCTCAGTGGAGGTTAGCTGGATGTTGGTCAGTTTGGTTACACCGTCCACAAGCTCGGCTATCTCTTCGCCAAACTTGTCAGCCACAATGAGATAGCTGGCGTCTGTGTCTTCAATTGTGTCGTGCAGAAGCGCGGTAATGATCGTCGCATCATCCAAACGTTGCTCTGTCAGGATCGCCGCCACAGCCACGGGATGGCTGAAGTAAGGCTCCCCCGAATGACGCATTTGACCGTCATGCATATCAAGACCAAAGGCATAAGCCCTCGCAATCGCATCCGCATCGGTATTGGGATTGTAGGCCCGGACGAGGGCGATCAGGTCGTCGACCGCAATCATCTCAACCGAGCCACCATATTAGCGCTGTTCTTGCGCTTCCATCAAAGCACGCAGCAACTTCTCTTCCGACATATCATCGTCGGCAGGCTTATCGGTTTCCTGACCCATGAGAAGCGCCATATCGTCGGCTTCGGGCTCGTCAACTTCGATCTGACTTTGGTTGCTCTCGATCAGGCGCTCGCGCAGATCGTCAGCTTGTTGGGTTTCTTCCGCGATTTCACGCAAGGCCACAACGGGGTTTTTGTCATTGTCGCGATCCACTGTAATGGGCGCGCCGCTTGACACTTCGCGCGCACGATGAGCCGCCAGCATCACCAGTTCAAACCGGTTTGGAACCTTGTCGACACAGTCTTCAACGGTTACGCGCGCCATGGGTAGCATCCTTTTTGTCAGCGAAGACTTGCGAGATAAGCCAATACATTATGCTTGACAAGGCTTGAGCCCCCGCTTTTGCAGGGTTTTTGTGAATAATCTGACCCGTTTACCACAGGTTTAAAGCCTTCGATTGAACCTGTTCGTAACACATACTGAAATTGGCAACCGAGGGCTCAAAGAGGCTCAACACTGGCCAAATCGGCTTTCTCCAAATCCGCGCAGAGCTCGCGCACAGTTTTGCCCAAAACCGGATGGCACCAATCAGGCGCAATATCCATCAAAGGGACCAAAACAAAACTGCGCTGGTGCATGCGCGGATGGGGCAGAATGAGCTGATCAGGCGCTGTGGTTTTCTGGACCTCAAGATCAAGCCCCATCCACTCTAAAACCAGATCACGCGAGGGTAAAATCTCGTTGTTATGTGCCAACAGATCCAGATCGAGCGTGCGGGGTGCCCAACGCGTGGCGCGCTCACGATCAGCACCCTGTTCAATCTCATGCAACAGAGCCAAAATCTCAATGGCGGAGCGCGGCGTTTCCAGTTGAACAGCAGCATTCACAAAGGGCGGGCCGCTGCCTTTCGGGAATGCCGGGGTGTGGAAAACCCGACTGGCGCGCAACTCGCACGCAAGGCGAGTTGCGAGGGTCGACAATGCATAACGTAAGGTCACTTCCGGAGACCCACGGTGTGACGTTACGTTACTTCCTAAGCTTATGAGCGTTGTGATTAGTTTTTCCCCGTTTTTTGTATGTTGCTCCAGGCCACAAACCCATTACTTATTGCAACAGTTTCGTGACACAGCTTTCACTCACAGCGATTTAGTCACGTCAGCTCCGATATAGAGGGACCAAATTATGTTCTATCAAGGCGAACGGCTTGCGCTGTTCATTGATGGCTCGAACCTTTACGCCGCAGCCAAAGCGCTAGGATTCGACATTGACTACAAACTCCTGCGTACTGAATTTATGCGCCGCGGCAAGTTGGTGCGGGCATTTTATTACACAGCGCTTTTGGAAAACGACGAATATTCTCCGATCCGCCCTTTGGTGGATTGGCTGCATTACAACGGCTTTTCAATGGTCACGAAACCCGCCAAGGAATTCACCGACAGCCAAGGCCGTCGCAAAGTCAAAGGCAACATGGACATTGAGCTGACGGTTGATGCCATGGAACTCGCCCCGCATGTCGACCACATCGTGATCTTCTCCGGTGACGGCGATTTTCGCCCGCTGATCGCAGCACTTCAGCGCAAAGGCGTACGGGTTTCTGTGGTTTCCACGATCAAGAGCCATCCTCCCATGATCGCCGACGAGCTGCGCCGCCAGGCAGACAATTTCATCGAGCTCAATGAACTCAAAGATGTAATCGGCCGCCCGCCGCGTGAACACGTTGAGTTAGAAGAGCCCCAAGAGCTCGTCGAAACAGACTAAAATCGCGACGCCGTTCAAGATTGAGCTCACTTAGGTGGGCTCAATTTACCTGCGATTTTGCCCCATGGTCTTTACCTGCGCCACCAAGATGCCGTAGCACATTGGGGGAGTGAAGAGGATTGCCCATGCCAAAGTCCGAGCCTGAATCCGGGCCAAAGCCGCCGTTGACACTTTATTTGGCCGCCCCGCGTGGCTTTTGTGCAGGTGTCGACCGCGCGATCAAAATTGTCGAAATGGCGCTCGGCAAGTGGGGGGCTCCGGTCTATGTGCGCCATGAGATCGTCCACAACAAATTCGTTGTAGACAACCTGCGCGACCAAGGCGCGGTCTTCGTGGAAGAGTTGGAAGACTGCCCAGACGACCGCCCGGTGATCTTTTCGGCACACGGTGTCCCAAAGGCTGTGCCCGCAGAAGCGTCGCGCAGAGAGATGATCTATGTAGATGCCACCTGCCCGCTTGTGAGCAAAGTGCACATCGAAGCGCAACGCCACGCAGACAAAGGCCTACAGATGATCATGATCGGTCATACGGGCCACCCCGAAACGATAGGCACAATGGGGCAGTTGCCAGAGGGCGAAGTTTTGCTCGTCGAAACGGTAGAGGACGTGGCGAATGTGACTGTGAGGGATCCTGAAAAGCTCGCTTTTGTCACGCAAACCACACTCAGCGTTGACGATACCAAAGATATTGTCGAAGCCCTGCAAACGCGGTTTCCAGCGATTGTTGGCCCTCACAAAGAAGACATTTGTTACGCCACGACCAATCGCCAAGAAGCTGTGAAAGCCATCGCCCCAAAATGTGACGCCATGCTCGTTGTCGGCGCTCCCAACTCTTCAAATTCCAAGCGTCTGGTCGAAGTGGGCGCGAAAGCCGGTTGTGGCTATAGCCAACTTGTTCAAAACGCGAGCGACATCGATTGGCGCAGTCTTAAGGGCATCAAAACCCTTGGCATCACAGCAGGGGCCTCAGCGCCCGAAGTGTTGATCAACGAAGTGGTTGACGCTTTCAACGAACACTTTGACGTGGATGTCGAAATGGTTGTCACGGCCGAAGAAAACGTTGAGTTCAAAGTCCCAAGGGTCCTGCGCGTCCCTGCGTAGATCTGTCGATTTAGCAGCGAAAGACCCGTGATGATTTCAGCTCAATTCCTCCTCACCTCTTTGATTGTTGTGCTCATTCCCGGCACCGGCGTCATTTACACACTTGCGCTCGGTTTGGGCCAAGGTCGCTCAGCGGCCATTTGGGCAGCTTTGGGCTGCACCTTTGGAATTGTCCCACATCTCTTGGCCGCAACCCTTGGGATCGCAGCCCTGCTACATACCAGCGCGCTCTTGTTTCAAATCGTGAAAACCGCCGGCGTGGCCTATCTGCTGTACCTAGCCTGGCAAATGTTGCGCAGCGGCAGCGCGCTCGCAATCGAGCCAGATTCGAGCCGGGACGTTGGTTTGAAAATCGCGCTTCGCGGCGCGCTGATCAACATTCTCAATCCAAAGCTCTCTATTTTCTTTTTGGCACTTCTGCCGCCGTTCTTGAGTTCAAATTCCGCAACAGCCACCCAAGAAATGGTGTTGTTGGGCGCCGTATTTATGGCGATGACCTGTGGTATCTTCATCCTCTATGGGCTCTTTGCAGCCCAAGCCAGAGATTGGATTTTGGGTTCCAAACGTCTGATGCGCTGGCTTAATCGCGGTTTTGCCGCTGTGTTTGTGGCGCTCGCGGGCCGCTTGGCCTTCGCGAGGGCTTGAAGCCCTGACCGTGCTTCATTACGCCGAACAGGTATCTTTTCCTGGGAAAAATACTCCCGCCGGAGGCACCGATGTTCTCAATCCCCCGCAGCGCTTTGATCTTGGGTCTGGCCGGTCTGATCCCGTTTTTTTGGGGCGCTCTGACTGTTCTAAACCCTGACATGGCCACTTGGGGCATAGCCAACCTTGGGCCAAGGTTCGTGGGGCCCTACATCCAACTCTACTACGGTGCTGTGATCCTTTCCTTTATGTCGGGCGTACTTTGGGGCTTTGCCACGCGTGCGGAGGGCTTTGAGGAAACGCTTGGCTACGTCCTCTCGGTCATCCCTGCCCTATGGGCGTTTTTTATGACCGGCGGCGGGCCAACCTCCGCTGCGACCTCCCTCATTTTCGGCTATATCGGCCTTTTGATGCTGGATTTCTACTTTTGGCAGCTCTCCCTTGCGCCCCCATGGTGGATGGCCCTTAGAGTGGCCCTGACCGCCCTGGTCTGCGCATCCTTAAGCATAGGTTTGATTTTCTAGGTGATCTGACATGAGTGACGACGAAACGATATCGGTCTACAACGCCCAGGCCGCGCGCTATGAGACTATGGTAAGCAACGATGCGCCCGACAGGCACCTGCGTGCCTTTATGGACGCCCTGCCCGCGCGGGCTAAAGTGCTCGACCTCGGAGCCGGGCCAGGAAATTCAACACGTATGATGCAGGCCCAAGGGTTTGATTCTCAAGCTTGGGACGCATCACCCGCCTTTGTGGAGATGGCACAAGCCGCTGGCGTGCCTGCGCGCCTTGCCCTGTTCGCCGACCTTGCAGAGACGGCTATGTACGACGGCATATTTGCCAACTTTAGCCTGCTCCATGCCCCACGCGAAGATATGCCCGGCAATTTAAGCCGAATTTCAAAAGCCTTAAAGCCCGGCGGCGTTTTTCACCTAGGCCTAAAGACCGGACAAGGCGAAGACCGAGATCGTTTGGGGCGCTTTTACAGCTATTTCTCTGCGTCTGAATTGCACCAAATGTTGCGCCAAGAAGGCTTTGAGACCTTAAGCGAAGACCATGGCAATATGAATGGCAACACCCCCAAAAACACGACAACCATCCCTGCTGCGACCCGTTCTCGCACTCTGTAAAACACCGCGCTGGCCACACTCCACACCAAGGTGATCCACAACAGCCCCACTCCGAGAAGGATCGGAGCCAACAGCAGGGCCAGCACCAGAATTGCGGCCTGCGCCCGCGTGGCCCCCTGTGGAAGCAGTTTCTTGACGCCGAAGCGCACGGAGCGGAAGTGGCGATACACACTCGCCA
>JBCDCE010000034.1:0-41432 GCA_039182515.1 Pseudomonadota bacterium
GGATGGGTCGACGCTCGAGATCAACTCGTCAGAACGCATGGGCCCTTTTGTTGAGGCGACCTGCGGATCTTTGGGGCAGGGCCTGTCGGTGGCTTTGGGCTGCGCTTTATCAGCCAAGCGCCAGGGGCGCGCGAGCCGGTTTTACGTGATCGTCGGTGACGGGGAGATGCAGGAAGGCCAGATTTGGGAAGCGGCGATGTTTGCGGGAGCCAAAGGGCTCGATAACCTTTGTTTCATCGTCGACTACAACTTCGTGCAATCTGAAGGTCCGATGGATCTGGTGATGAGCCTTGAGCCCATTATGGACAAGATGGCGAGCTTCGGTTTTGCCTGCCAAGAGGTTGATGGCAATGATATTTACGCGCTGCTGAGCGCCTACGACACAGCGCGTGCCACCAAGGGCAAGCCGAGCTTTATCAAAGCCAATACGGTCATGGGCAAAGGCGTGGCCTCGCTCGAAGGGCTGATGTTTCACCAGCTGCGCTTCCCACCAGAGGTTGCGGCGTCCGCCCGCGCAGAGTTGGAGGCCCAGCTATGACGCTCTCACAGCTTGAGGCCGCCGATTTCATCAATCGCTCGTTCAAACCGCTGCCGCGCGCTTATGGTGATGCATTGGTCGAGGCAGCCAAGGCGGATCCTCGGATCGTGGCTCTCTGTGCAGATCTGGTAACCCCCACCGAGACAGATCGCTTTCGCGATGAGCTCCCTGAGCGCTTCCACAACGTTGGCATTGCAGAGGCTAATTTGATTGGCATGGCGGGCGGCATGGCGCGCTCTGGCGAGATCCCGTTTTGCCATTCCTTTTGCGCCTTCATCACCAAGCGCGTACTTGATCAAATCACGATGCAAGCGGCCTATCCGAACCTGCCTGTGAAGATTGTGGGCTTTCTGCCCGGGGTGGCCACGCTTTTAGGGGTGTCTCACCAAGCCATTGAAGACGTTGCTATAATGCGCGCCGTGCCAAACATGGCGATTTTTGAGCCTTCGGGCCCCGAGTATCACGCCGCCATGGTTCAGCTTGCGCTGGATTGGGACGGGCCAGCTTATATTCGGATGAAACGGCCAGAAACCACGCCAGAGGATTTCACGTCGCAAAGCCTCGAAGTTGGCAAAGGTGTGATCCGGCGCGAAGGCTCAGACTTGACGGTGATTTCCGCTGGGCTTTGTGTGAATGAGGCCTTGGCGGCAGCCGAGGTGTTGGCGGGCGAGGGGATCCAAGTGCGGGTGGTCGATATGGCCACGATCAAGCCTATTGATGCGGATCTGATCCTAGAATGTGCTGCGCAAACCGGCGCAATCGTCACAGCAGAAAACCACAACGTCATTGGCGGTTTAGGCTCTGCGGTGGCCGAAGTTTTGATGGACGACGGGGTCGGCCTGCCGTTCAAACGGATCGGCGTGCAAGACCAGTTCTGTGAAGGCGGCACAACCGCTTATTTGATGCATAAGTTTGGTCTCGATGCGCCCGCAATTGCGGATGCAGCGCGGGGCGTGATGGAGAAAAAGAGATGAGCTTTCGCTATGAATTTGGGTTCGGTGAGGCGGCTGTTGAGACAGTGAACCCGGCCAATCCGTCTGAGAAGATCGGTCGCTATGGCATGACGTCTGCGGGCGACATGGGTCGCATCATAGACCAGGCGAACGCCGCCCAAGCCATTTGGGCCAAAGTGCCGGGCCTGGAACGCTCGCAAAGGCTCAACGCCTTCATCGATGCGGTGGAAGCCCGCGCTGATGAGCTCGCCACCGCCGGCACACTTGAGCAAGGCAAGCTCTTTCGGGAAAGCAAAGGTGAGACGATGAAGTCTTGCGCTGAGGGCCGCTTTTCCGTGGGCGAAGCGGCGCGGATGGGCGCGATGGCAATTGCTTCGGGTCGGGCAGGGTTCTCGAACCAAATCCTGCGCCGCCCACGCGGTGTGATCTTTTGCATCAGCCCTTGGAACTTCCCGATCTCTACGCCCATGCGCAAGATCTGCCCGGCTTTGGCCTTTGGCAATGCGGTTGTGATGAAGCCTTCGCAGTTCACGCCCGCAGCCAACTTTCTGCTGGCCGAAATTGCCAAGGAGTTTTTCCCTGAAAACCTCATTCAAGTCGCCATGGTTTCGGGCCGTGTGGCCAGCGAAGTTGTGGCTTCGGGTGAGGTGCATGGCGTGAGCTTTACGGGCTCGGTGCCCACGGGCAAACTTGTCTATGCAGCTGCGGCGCAAAACTTGATCCCCGTTCAGCTCGAACTGGGCGGCAAAAACGGCGCAATCCTAAACGATACGGATGATCTCGATGGTGCGATCACGCAGATCTTGGGCGCCGCCTTTATGACCTCTGGTCAGCGCTGCACGGCCATCAGCCGTGTGATCGTGCACAAAGATCTGGCCTCAGAGGCCAAAGAACTTTTGGCCGCCAAAGCCAGCGCTATGAAGCTCGGCTCCGGCATGGAAGCTGAAACCGACATGGGCCCTCTATGCAATCTCCAGCACTGGAAAGACGTGAGTTCGGAGACCGAAAAAGCCATCGCAGAAGGGGCTCAGGCGCTTACCGGCGGCTCAGCACCCGGCGCGCCGGAGGACGGCTATTTCTATACGCCCACAATCCTTGGCGGCGTAGAGCACCAGTCAATTGCCGGTCAAACCGAGATCTTTGGGCCGGTGCTGAGTGTCTTGGAATATGAGACCTTCGATCAAGCCATGGAGATGCTCAACGGCACCGAGTTTGGCCTGACCTCCGCGCTCTTTTCGAACCGGAATGACCTCATCCAGCGGTTCTTGGCTGAGAGCCAAAACGGTATGATCCATGTCAATCACGGCACGGTGCCGGATAACAACATGCCTTTTGGCGGGATCAAGAACTCAGGCGTCGGCGCCTATTCCGTGGGGTCCACGGCGGTGAATTTCTACACCTCCGAACACAGCGCCTACATCGCTTGGTAAGGTGACGTTTACCCAGACCATAAAGCTGGCGAACGTCGACGTTTTCCCGATCCGCGCACATGGCGGGCAATCGCCCAAAATGGCGCTCGGGACGATGCCCACGCGCCCGGCGTTGCTGGTGCGTGTCGAAGATACCTCGGGCTGTTTTGGCTGGGGCGAGGTCTGGGCGAACTTCCCGCCCCGCGCGAACATCCACAAAGCCCACATCATTCAAGACGTGGTCGCACCTGTGCTCAAAGGCCTGGATTTTGCAGATCCACGCGAGGTGCAAAAGGCGCTTCGTGACAAGCTTTCGGTCTATTTCTTGCACGTCGGCCAGGTGGAGGTCTTCGAGCACATTCTTGCAGGGCTCGACACCGCGCTTTGGGATTTGACGTTGCGCGCGAAATCCGTGTCTTTTAGCCAGTTCATGGGGCTGAACGATTCAAGAGCACAGACCTATGCGACCTCGATTAATGTGGACGACCTAGAGAGCCTCATCCCGCACCACGCGGGTCTCGGGCAGCGACACTTCAAGATCAAGATCGGCTTTGCGGAACATGGGGCTGCGTCTTTTGTGGAACGCGCAGCAGCCCTTTGTCCGGACGGCGCGCAGATCATGGTGGACAGCAACCAGTCGTGGTCTTTGCAGGAGGCGATGAATGGCCTGCAGGCCATGGAGGCTTTCCACCCTTACTTTGCCGAGGAGGCGCTGCGTGCGGATGCGCCGCATTCCGATTGGGAAAAGCTGGCTGGTGCCACAAAGATCCCGCTTGCGGGCGGGGAGAATATCTACGGGGTGGAGGCCTTTCTTTCGATGGCCAGTGCAGGCATGCGGGTTTTGCAGCCCGACGTGGCCAAATGGGGAGGCCTGTCTGGCGCGCTCGATCTGGCGAAAGCCGCCCCTGACGGCGTTTTGATTTGGCCGCATTTCATGGGCACGGCCGTTGGGCAGATGGCCGCTTTGTCGGTGAGCGCTGCCTTGGGGCCGAGCTCCGCCTGCGAGGTGGATGTGAATGCCAATGCGCTGCGCACGGAACTTTGTGGGGATGTTTTGCCCATTGTGAATGGTCATGTGGCCTTGCCCGAAGACCCGGGCCTTTTGAGCCCGCCTCGTCCGGCTCAGCTCCAGCATTTTGCCGATGAGGGCGTTTAGGATGGGTGTTGCACAAAGCTGGTTGGATCAGTTTGAAAGCCGCCTTCGAAGCGGCCAAGCACAAGACATCGCAGCGCAGTTTGCGCCCCAAGGCTTCTGGCGGGATTACTTACCCTTCGGTTGGACGTTGCAAACCCTAGAAGGGCGCGACCAGATTGGAGCCTTTGGCGCTAAAAAGGGGCCCGTCGCAGAGTTCTCGCAGCCGAAATTTGAAGGGGAGGCGGCGGATACCGCAGGGCATTTTCGGTTCCAAACCAAAGATGGCCCTGGGCGAGGGTACATTCGGTTCCAGAATGGCCAGTGCCAAACGCTCTTTACGATGCTTGAAAGTTTCAGCGCCGAACCCCGCCGCACAGAGACGGATGAGCCTTTTGTGCTGGTTGTTGGCGGCGGTCAGGGTGGTTTGGCGCTGGGTGCGCAACTGCAAGACCTGGGCGTGCCCTATCTCATCGTGGATGCCTATCCGCGGGTTGGGGATCAATGGCGTTCTCGTTATGAGAGCCTCGTGTTGCACGACCCGGTTTGGTACGATCATTTGCCGTTCAAGCCTTTCCCAGAAGACTGGCCGGTTTTCACGCCGAAAGACATGATGGGCGATTGGCTCGAGAGCTATGCGTCAGAGCTTGGCCTCAACATCCAAACCAGCACCAAGCTTGTCAAAGCCTCGTATGATCCGGGTGAAGCCAAGTGGACGGCTGAGCTTGAGAAGGGCGGCTCCATATCCCAGGTGCGCCCAACCCATTTGGTGATGGCGCTTGGGCTTTCAGGTTTTCCACATGTGCCGGAGTTTGCAGGCCAAGAGGCTTTCGATGGGCCTCAGATGCACTCCAGCGCTTACAAAGGCGGGGCGGACTTCGCGGGCAAAGACGTGGTGGTTGTGGGCGCCAATAACTCGGCCCATGACATTGCTACGGATCTCGTGCGCCATGGCGCGCGCCCCGTTTTGGTGCAGCGGTCCTCAACGCTTGTGGTGGATCAAACGGATTATTGCGAGCGCATCCTTGGCCCGCTCTATTCGGCCGAAGCGGTGGCAAGCGGGATCACAACAGACAAGGCAGACATCCTGCAGGCGTCGATGCCACTCAAGATGATGGAGCCCATTCACAAGCGCCTTTGGGACGGGATCCGGGCGGATCGTGCTGGGTTTTATCAAAGGCTAACGGACGCAGGCTTTGCCATTGATTTTGCTGAAGACGGCACGGGGCTTGGGATGAAATACCGCCGCACGGCCTCAGGCTATTACATCGATGTGGGCGGTGCTCAGATGGTGATGGAGGGGCAGATCGCCGTGCGCTCTGGCCACGGGGTGAGCCATCTGTCGGAACATGAAGTGCACTTGGAAAGCGGTGAGGCTTTGCAGGCGGATGGTGTTGTTTACGCCACGGGCTACGGCGACATGACCGATTGGGTCGCAGCCTTGATCGACCGCGACACCGCAGATCGCGTTGGCCCGTGCTGGGGCTACGGATCCGGCACGCGTGGCGATCCCGGGCCTTGGATCGGCGAACAGCGCAATATGTGGGTCGAAACAAAGCAAGACGGGCTTTGGTTTACAGGCGGCAATCTGAGCCAAGCGCGCTATTTCTCGCGCCTTTTGGCGCTGCAATTGGCAAGAGCACACCGCACATGAACCGGCTCGACGGCAAAGTAGCGCTGATCACAGGCGGTGCGCGCGGGATGGGAGCCGTTGAGGCGCGCTTGTTTGTCAAAGTGGGTGCTCGGGTCGTGATCACGGATCTTGACGAGGCGGAGGGCCAGGCGGTGGCCGATGAGATCGGAGTCGCATGCCAGTTCTTGCCGCAAGATGTGACGTCAGAGGCCGATTGGACCCGGGTCGTGGAACAGATCGAGGCTGACTACGGCCAACTCGACGTCCTGGTGAACAACGCGGGCATTTTTCGCGTGATGGGCTTTGAGGACACGAGCTTAGAGGCTTGGGAAGAACTGATCTCCATCAATCAAACGGGCACCTTCCTGGGCATTCGCAGCGTCATCGGCGGCATGAAAAAGCGCAGGTCAGGCAGTATTATCAATCTGTCGTCTATCGCAGGCTTGGCTGGCACGCCGCGTGCGCCGGCTTATGCCGCCACCAAATGGGCGGTGCGGGGCCTCGCAAAATCTGCCGCGGTGGAGTTTGCGCCTTACGGCGTGCGGATCAATTCGGTGCATCCCGGTTTGATCGATACGCGCATGATGGAGGAGTTGAACTCAACTCCCGAGGCGCTCGATGCACGCGTTCCCCTGGGCCGCAGGGGTGACAGCGAGGAGATCGCCAAGCTGGTTTTGTTCTTGGCGTCAGACGACTCAAGCTATTGCACAGGGCATGAATTCGTCGCGGATGGGGCAATCAAAGCTTAGCTTTTTACGAGGCCCTCAGCCCGCCATGCGTCGAAGATCGCAAGCGCGGTTTCGGCAAAAAGCGCGTCGTTGATGTGGCAGGGGATCGGGTGCTTTTCGACATTGCTGGGCAATGTGGCGTCGAGCTCAGCGAGAAAGGCAGAAAGCCCTTCTGGATTGTGCAGATCTGCGCCTTCGCGGTCCCATTCCCCAAGCCCAAGTTGAGGCAGGATCATAGCGACGGGCCCCTTGGCTTTTGCCAGTTGGGCTGCATGCGCCTTGGCCACGGCTTTGGTCTCTTCAGCTTGCAAAACGATCGAGGTCAGGAGGCGATTGTGTTCATGTTTGAGGTGGTGGTCCCATTTTGCATCGACGGGTTGCCAGCCAACGATATCCACCAAATCATAACAGCCCGGCGCCACGATTTGGGGCGTGCCTTGCGCACCAGCGTTGGTTAGCCTGTCAGCGCCTGCGGAGATGTTGGAGCCGTGGATATGGTTGCCCAATTCTTGCGTACAAAAATCCATCACACAGGCAAAGGCGCCCTGTGCCGCGAGGCTTTCAAAGGCCCGCCCGCCCATGCCCGTTGCATGGAAGACAGCCACCTCAAAGCCGCGCTCTTCAAGTGCGGGTTTCAAAGGGATCACGTATTTCAGCGCTGACGTGCCAAGGGATGTCATGCCGATGAGCGGCTTTGTTGGGTCTGGTTTGCGCACAGCCCTTGCTGCCCCGAGCACGGCACCTGCGGCTTGTGACAGCGAGGCTTTGCAGACCGAATTCAGCCCATAAAGCCCTCCGGCCCAGAGGATCATTTGCGTGTCAGCCGCCAATCGTTCCGCAGGGATGAGAGGTGAAAAAGAGACCGTTGAGACGATGTATTTAGGCACACCCAGCGGCAGCGCCCGGGCCACGTCGAGTGCCAGATCAGTGCCCATTGTGCCGCCCAGCACGATCATGCCGTCAAACTCACCTTGCGCGTATAAACGCGCCGCCAAAAGGCTCGCGCCTTTCGCCATGATCTGCATGGCTTGGTTTTCGTCGCCGCTGTCGATGGCCTCTTGGATCGAGCTGCCACCTTCGTCGGCCACATCGTGTTTGGAATGGTCTGTTGGCACAGATGGATCGCCGAGCACCGAGACGTCCATTGTCGCAACTCTGCCGCCTTGATCTCGGATCACTTGGGCCAGAAACCCCAACTCATCGTCTTTTGTATCGTAGGTGCCGATCACCAAAATGGTTTGGTCTGCCATGCCAGCTTCCCTCACAATTTAATCCAAGCGGTTTTGAGATTGATGTATTTTTCGATGGCATGGAGCGACTTGTCGGAACCATTGCCTGATTGTTTGACACCGCCTAAGGGAACGGTTGTGTCGGGCCCGCCATAGGTGTTCACATGCACGACACCCGTTCTTAGGCGGCTCACCATTTTATGCGCCTTTGAGAGGTTCGACGTCCACACACCCCCAGCCAGGCCGTAAGGGGTCGCATTGGCAAGATCGATGGCCTCTTCTTCCCCTGTGAAGGACGTGACGGCGAGCACCGGGCCAAAGACCTCTTTCTGAGCCAGCGTCGCATCACGTGTAACATCTGTCACGATCGTAGGCGCCATGTAATATCCACCCGTTTCTTGAAGGAGCCGGGAGCCGCCCGTGATCACATGACCTCCCTCTGACTGAGCCGTTTCTACGAACCCGAGATTGGCGGCCAGCTGAGGTTCGGAGTTAATCGCTCCGATATGTGTATCAACCATGAGCGGGTCGCCCACACGCATGGCTTCGGTTGCTTTGACGACAGCCGCTACAAACTCGTCGTGAATGGCGGCCTCGACCAACAGCCGAGATCCAGCCACGCAGACCTGTCCGGCATTGCGGAAAATGCCAGCGGCTGCGGTTTTGGCGGCTTCCTCAAGATCAGGGGCATCCGCGAAGACGATATTGGGAGATTTACCACCAAGTTCCAAATAGACGCGCTTCATGTTCGAGCGTGCCGCGTACTCCATGAGCCGCCGTCCAGTGCGGCCTGAGCCAGTGAAGACCAAAACGTCGACTTCCATCGAGAGCGCTAGGGTCTCTCCCACAACAGCGCCTTCTCCGGTCACCGCATTCAAAACACCCGGCGGAAGCCCTGCTTCGTGGGCCAAGTCCACCATGCGCATGAGTGAGAGCGAGGCGGTCTCAGACGGTTTCACAACCACTGAATTGCCCATGGCCAACGCAGGCCCCAGCTTCCAAGCGCCAATCATCAGTGGGAAATTCCACGGGATGATCGCGCCCACGACACCAGCAGCTTCTTTATGGATCATGCCCAGGATACCGTCGGGCGTATTGGCAATTTCGCCGTAAATTTTGTCGAGCGCCTCTGCGTAAAACCGAATGGTGGCGGCTGCTGAGCCGGGCTCTGCTTTGAGGGCCATGCTGATCTCAGTGCCATTGTCGCGCACGCCAAGCACAGCAAGCTCCAAGGCGTTGGCCTCAATCAAATCCGCCCATTTCATAAGGACCTTTTTGCGCATAGCCGGGGGCTGACCGGCCCATCGGCGGTCCTCAAAAGCCGTGCGCGCCGCGCGGATCGCTGCGTCCATATCCGCCGCTGTTCCGCGTGCCACTTGGGTGAGTACGGTCCCATCGATCGGCGAGAGGATGTCCATTTGAGCGCCGTCAGAGGCGGGAACATGCGCGCCGTTGATGATATGCTCTAGGGGGGCCACGGGCGTGGCGCGCAAGGTGTCTATCTCAGCTTGGTTCAAAGCAATTCTCTGGCGGTCAGATCAGTAGATGGGTCCAGCCTATGAGCCGGTCTCGTGTGTGAGATGTTGCAGGCTCGCGGAGCCTTGGTCAATTCATCTTCCTGAGCGGGCAGAGCGCAGCAACAAGCCTGGCCAAAGGACTGAGCTTACTCTTTCACTGGGCGTTCCGGTTCGTGCAAGACGCTCTAGTATGCCGTTTCGCTTTTGATATTTTCAGCCGTAAAGGCTTGACCGTATTGCGCAGCACAAGCGCCACTCAGCGTGCCGTATTTTGCTTTCAGCTGGTTTTCAAACTGGGCTTCACACTGAAATCTCTCGCCTGTGCAGGTAAAGCTTGATCCGTTTCTAAAGGTGTCGGGCTCGAACAAAATGCGCTCACGGCACACCAGTGTGTATTTGTTTTTGGGGGTCTAGCTTGATCCGCTGGACCCAAAAGACGGCGCGGGCCATCTGTCTTCCTCAGGATTGCCAGTAAGGGGCTCGTTCGCGAACGAAAAACCTGACTCACCCAACGCTGCCTGAAACCTTTGGTTTCAACGCGTTAGTTAATGCGTGATTTCTCGGGTATTTCGTCAAACGCTACGAACCGTTGACCCACTGCGCTATGCCCCTGTTTTTGGGGAACTTTACCGCAATCAAAGCAAAGGACAACCCTCGGGTTCTAGCATGCCTCTGAGCAGGAGGTGCCGGGTCGTTTGGCGCAAGCTACGCGAGCGCTGAGAGCGGCAGCCTGAGGTGCACGGCTGTGTCATCTGGGCTCATGCTGGTCGCTTTGGCGAAGGCTTTGTTGGCCTCAAGTGCCTCGGACATGGCCCCAAGTCGGTTGCTGGGCACTTGTGGATTTTGCGCGCGGACGGTCTCGAGCTCTGCGCCTTGCCAAAGTTGCGCGTGGGCCTTGAGTTCGGCCACGAGGGACACCAGAGCCTCTTCAGGGATGAGCGTGTCCTTGGCGATTTCGTCAAGGCGCGGAGCTGTGAGCAGGCTGTTCCAGTGCTTTGCAAGCTCCGTGGTGGCAAGATCGATCTGCATGTCGGCCAAGGCATCTGACACCATATGGTGCTCGACGAGTGCTGCATCTGAAAAGCCGCGCGCGGCGTCGCCTCGAACCCTGAGAATGCGAGCCACAAGGTCCACTTCTTTGGCGTCGATCCCTTGGTTCTCGGCGATTTCCTCTCGGGCTTGCCCTGCGATCAGCGCTTCTTCGATCTTGAGCCTGCGCGCGATACGCCTGATCACATCTGGCTCCAACTGAACAATATGCTCCACCATCTCTGGCGCTTGGCCGATGCGCAGCAAATTGCGGGCGACCTTCACAAAAGCCACATCCGCAGAGACATCGGCAATCGCCTCGTTCATGGAAATGAGAAAGGCGCGCACGTTTTCTACGCCCGCTTCTTCAAGCATTTGCGTCCTCAGCGCCGTGGCTTCTTCGCGCTCCATGCTGACGCGCGCCACTTCGCGGTTGGCTTTGGAAATTTCGGTCTTGAGCTTTTTGCGGGAGGCTTCGATTTCGTCGTTGAGCTTTTGAGCATGGATCATCTTGATGATCGTCTCGACCAGAAAGATCACAGCCGTGAGCACAACGGTGGCTTTGCCGAGCTTGGCGACACCCAACAAGAACCGCGATTTTGAGGCGTCTTTGAAGAACTTGCCCAAGGTGATCATTTTGATCACACCCGCCCCAATCCGAGGCAAGAGCGTCACAAGAAAGAGTGAGCCTGTGGTAAGATAGGCGATTTCTAGGGGGTCATAAATCTCTTCGCTACGCTCAAGATGTTCGAGTTCTTCAGGTGTTGGAGGCGGAGGGGCAAAGACAGCGATCTCCGTGGCAAGGCCGCCTAAAACAATGGCTTTTGCGCCCATCGAGCGCAGATCCATAATCACGGTGTCTCGCTCGACTTCTTCAGCGCTCAGCGCTTCATTGGCCAAAGAGAGCTCGATGCGGGCCTCTTCAAGGCCTGCCATCAGCGCGTCTGTTTTAAAGGGCCCTGAGAGCCAATTTCCGCTCTTTTTGGCACCGGTGCTGACGGCGTCTTTGGTGTTGTCCGCAAGGTCTTTGAGAAATTGCACCATGGTTCATCCTCCAGTGCCGGAGGGGGCGACGCCGGGGCAACTGTCGGTTGGGTTGGCCTGAACCGAGAGCCGCAGGGCAGAGACATTTATCACGGGCACGCCTGTGACCGTGGAAATTTGCGCGTCGGAATAGTCGATTGCGTCGTCCCAATGGTCGATACAGAGCATGCGCTGGGCTACTTCGAGGGCAGAGGTCACTTGGGCCGCTGAGCGTGTCCGCCCAGCCATCACTTGACTGGTTTCGCAGTAGACAAGCGTCATGTCGCGCGGGTTGTTGTCTTCGTCGAGGATATCAACATCCGCCAAGATCGCGACGGTCCGCACGGCTTCCAGCATATCGGCCACCGCGCGACGCATCTCGATGATCCGGCCCGCTGCACCATTGACTTTGATCTCAAGATCTTCGTCGAAAATTTCGTCTTCATCGGGCAACTCGGGGTTTGTTATGAGGTTGCCATCCGCGTCATTGCCGTACATCCAGCGTTGGAATTTCGGGATGACCTCGGCCAGCGATTTGTTGCGGTTCACAAGATCCACCACCACGATGACCAGCGAGGCCAATGTGCCTGCCGCCAAAAGCGTTTTGCCCACACCTTTGGCCAAAGCTTTGGCTTTGGTGGCCCGGTAACCTTTGCTCAAGGTCTTGGTCACAGCGCCTGGCGCTGGCTTTGGTTTTTTGGGTCGAACTTTCTTGAGGGTCTCTTTGCCCACGTTGGCTTGTGTGCCTTGGGAGGTTGTTCCTGGCTTGGGGCCTGGGCCAGATGTGCTAGGATTTTGCGGCACAAAATAGTTATAGAGCGCTTTGGAGCCGGACCAGGCGCCGCTGCCGAGGCCGTAGGCACTGATCGCATAAAAGCCGACCATCTCATTGGCGAAGTCTTCAAACTCATCTGTGGGCGGGGCGGAACCGGGATCCTGCAGCACGCGGTCAAACACATAAACCTGGGCCAAAAGCTGATCGAGGCGGTTTGACCAAATCAAAGCCACTTCGCGCCAGTCATCATGGAGGGCGGCCATTTCTGCGGACTTTGCCTCGTAGTCATCTAGCAGGTCGCCGCCTTCAAAGAGCCCGTCGTACTCAGACTCGTCCGGCTTATTCTTTACGGGGATCGCCCCTGTAGGCAGCTCAACCTTGTTGTCGTCGTCCGCGGCCCAAATCTCGCATTGGGTTTCGGGTGTAATGTTTTGATCGCCCATGAGCGGTCCCCCCTTTCGGGTTTCAAATGTCTTTTTTCAAATAAAGTCCTGTTTTAGACGCTTAGCGCCTGCGCAGGGCTCCAAAGGCGAAAAGGCCTGTTACCAGTAGACCTGCCGAAAAGGGCAGGGGAACTGCAGCCGCTGGAGCTGCGCTAAAGGCGATGTTGTCGACGCCGAAAAAGCTCTGGGTGACAACGGATTCAAAATTAAAGCCGGAGAAAGACAGATCCAAAGTTTGGCCTGCATAGGCGCTTAGGTCTGCGACCACTGAGAAAGCGGCAAGGCTCGTCTCGAACACCGTGTCAGGCGCTGTGCTCACGGAGGTGTAGCTGACCAGCGGTGTAAGGCTGTTGTTGAGCAAAAAGAGCGAGGTTGCGCTGGCAGCGCCCTGCGGCAAGATCGCGACGTTCAGCGCGTCTTGAAGATTAGAAGGGGTCCCGCCCAGGATAATGTCTTCGCTCAGCATGGCGGCATCAAAGGTCAGGACCGGCATCATCGCATCAATCGTGATGGTTTGTGTGGCGCTTACCCCAAAGCCGCCTGTCGCAGGACGCGCTTCTAGAGACAGAAAGTTGTTGCCCAAAGAGGTTGTCGCGACGGTGGCTAGGGATGTGGCTGCGACGGCCGCTCCGGTTGCTTCCAACGAATAGCCGTTTAAGCCATCGTCAAATGAGCCGTTGAGGATGGTCGAAGCCTTGGCTTGCCCGAGGGTGAGGCCCAAAACGGCCAGGATGCCAGCACAGGTCAAAGACTTAAAAACACGCATAAAATTTACCCAGTAAAAATTGATCGAAAAATTCGTTGTGTGATCAATCTCTTGCAAATTGACGCAAAGTCAAGTCAGGATCTCCTCTATTAGATTTTTGCATATTTGACCCTAACCTGTCGAAATTTGTTGCCCAATTTGAAACAATTGATTTTCACAAGGACGTCCCATGGGCCTTTTTAAGAAAGCCAATCGCAACCTGAGCCGGGCGATCAAGTCGGTGCGTCCAAGGCCCAAACCACGGCCCAAGCCGAAACCCAAGCGCAAGAAGAACAGGCCTTTGCACGCCTTGCTCAAAGTGCCGCCGTTGAAGCGCAAACCTGTTCTGAAAGGGCCGCTCAATCCGGCTTTGAAAGTCAAACAAGCTTTTGAGGATGTGGGCGAGAAGGTCGTCGACACAGCCAAGGACGTTGGCAAGAACATCGGCAAAGGCACCATGGCGGTGGTTGAAACCACGGGCGAGTTCATTGGTGATACCGAACACTTCCTGAAAACCGGCGACTTTGGCCGGGCTGTCGAAAAGCTTCAGGCCGAAGAAACCGATGCTGAAGCCAAGATGTACGACGCGCGCGCGGGCTACGATGCGGCTTTGGGCGCTTATGTGCGCACCGCTTTGAAATTGCGCAGCTTGAGCATTGTGCACGAGCGCAGTTTTTCCAAGGGAAGACGGGGCCAGCATGGCCATGGTGGCGCAGAGGTCGTTCTCACAACAGGGCGTATATTCGAGGTAAATCCCGATCTTTATGGCTCGCCTAGGACGCGGTTTATGGATTCGATTGGCCTCAAAGCTGTGGGTGATTTCGGGCGGAATGTGCAGAAGATTGTCCCGCTTCGACTGCCCCATAGCTTGATCGCGCAGCAATCCGAGCTGTCAGAAGCGCGCAAGCTTTTGCGCGCCAACATCAAGTCGTTTCGCCGGGCGACAGCCAATATCAACCGCGCGACCGCCGATCTCATTGAACAGACCGAGGTGTTGCGCGACGAGGTGGATCGCATCGAGGCCGATTTCCTTGCACGGGCTGTTGATCTCGAAACTGGTGCGACTTTGGACTTGGCCGACCAAGCCGCTCAAGAAGCTTCACTTGAAATGGCGCGCGCGCTTTTGGCGGCGGGTTTAACACCTGAGGATGTGGCTAAGGCGACAGAGATGGCTCTAGCTGACGTCGAAGGTTTGGCCGATGCGTAAGTCTTTGCTTTGGATCTTGGGTGGCTTGGTCGCCGTTGCCGTCGCAGGGTTCTTTGTCTTGCGGTCCGTACTCGTTTTTGGCCCCGATGGTCCGCCGCGCGAGGATGCGCAGGCCTATGTGGCGGATCTTGCGCCCTCTTTCGTGCAAACCGAAATCGTTTTGCCTTTAGAGCGGGTTGAGACCGTTCTTTCAAAGCAATTGAGCGGGCTCAATCCGTTCTATTCCGGCAAGTTGGACCGTGTTGGTATTGATATTGTCATGGGGCTCTTGGGGTTGCCGCGCCGTACGGAATCGTCCTGCACGACCAAAGAAATTGTCGGGTCCGCCGAGCGCTTGGGGGACTGCATGGCGGACGCCAAAAAGCTCGGTTTTATAAAGCAAAAGGCTGCAGAGGCCGTTTGTCTGGCTAAGTTTGGAGTGGATGCTGTGGACGGCGCTGTCACGACGGTCAAAGAATGTGTTGACAAGGTCGTGCCGTTGCCTTCTGCCAGTTACGACGTAGACTACGCGTTCTCCATAAAATCGATTGAGCTGCAGGAGCGCGGCGGCAAGATAGACGTCGTGGCCCAGATCGAAAGCACGCTCACAGTTCCCAAATCGGTGCTGAGTTTTCTCGATGGCAAACGCACGACGAAATGCGGGCCAGCGGTTACGGGCAGGGCGCAACTCACGCCGAAGCTTATGGCCGACAACACAAAACGCGATGAAGGCATTGGTGTTTTGACGATCGGCTTTACTGCGGAAAGTGTCAGTGTCAGCCCAGGCAGGCCTTGTAGCAAGACGTCGGGCGAGGTGCAGAAAGCCCTCGATAAGCTCATGGACGTGGCGATGGAGGGGCTCTCTGACGTCTTTCAAAAGACCCTTGTAAAAACTTTGGAAGGCCTCGCCGATACGCCTGAAATTCAAGATGCCATCGACGGCGGCCTTGTGAAGCTTGCGGGACTTCTTGGCCAACCTGTGGATCTGGCAAGCCTGATTGAAGAGCACCAACCAGGAGTGCTGCCCTCGGGCGTGTCCCCAACTTTGGTGCTTAATCCGAATAGAATTGTCGTGGCGAAGCCCAAAGTGGTACGCACCTCCTCAGGGGGCGCACTGATCCTCAGCCCGGGCATCCAAGCACAGCCTTTGGTCTTGTTTGAACCTATTGATGCGCCCAAGCCTGGCTTTATCAAGCTGGATACAAAAAAACGCGAGGGCAACAGGTTTGAGGTCGCCGTGACCGGGCAAATTGCGCTGGATAGGGCGGAACCTGTGGCCTCCCAGCAGCTGCGCCAAATTGTAGACATCCAGTTGGAGGGTTTGTCCTATAAGACACTCGACGTCTCGCTCTACCAAGCCCGCGAGCGCTTGGTGGTGGGGGTTAAAGCCTCTGGTCTTACCTGGCTGGGCTTGAGCGCCCAGGTCTTTCTTACGGCCCGCCCTGAGATGGATCCCGAGGGCACAACTCTGCGGCTCAGAGATGTGAAATTCGATCTTGCCTCGCAAAACTTCCTTCTGAGGGCCGCGTCTTATGTGCTCGAAGCCCCACTAGAGGCCAACATCGAGGGGCGGGTCGCCTTGCCGCTTGATCAGGCTTTTGGGGCTGTTTTGAAAGAGCTCAGCGACACGTCGATCACGCTCAAGGCAGAGGATTTCGAAGCGCTCGATGCTGAGGGCTTAGGTCTTCAAGGGGCCTCCGCGACGCTCGAGCTGAACCTCAACACGCTCGAATTGGCGCGGGTCTGGGCCTCTGAGGATCAGTTGAACGCCACGGTTTTAGCCTCCGGGAAAAGCCGGATTGGGGTTGAGTAGCGCAGAAAACTCAAGGCAGGCTGGTTAGATCTTAAGATCAAGACGGGGCTTCCAGAAGGGTCGGAAGAGCTCGATCTTGGGGCACCGGTTCATCACCACTTTGAGGCCTGCGTCTTCGGCCAGTTTGGCGGCCGCGTCGTCATAGACACCAATCTGCCCCCAAAGCACTTTCGCCCCAATTTCAATGGCTTGTTCGGCAAAGCTCATAAGCTCTTCTTTAGGGCGGAAGACCTCGACCATATCCACTGGGCGGTCGATCTCTTGCAGCGAATGGTAGACCTTGATGCCGCGGATCTCTGCGAGCTTAGGGTTGGGATTAACCGGGATCATATCGTAGCCCGTTTCGTGCAAGACGCGTAGCACCCCATAGCTGAACTTGGTTTTATCCGCGCTGGCCCCTACCATCGCGATGGTTTTCACAGACTTCAGGATCTCGGCCAAATAAGCGGGGTCATAGTCGTAAAGATCGTCCAGAGCAGTTGCGGGCATGGCTTACGTCTCCTTGCGCGTGGCAATGTCGGCTTTCAATTCGTGCGGCTTGAGGGGGTCAAGAAACGGATTGCGATAGAGTTTGTCGTGGCTTTCCACACCGATCTCGAGGGTGATGTCACTCATGGCGCGGGCCACGCAAAGGATGACATAGCCATCGGCAATTTGCCTGTTGTTCAGAGCGACTTGGCGGCGTTGGTCGATCTCGCCGGAGATCAATTTGGCAGCACAAGTGATGCAGCCGCCGTATTGGCAGCCGTAAGGCAGGTCGACGCCCTGGTCGCGCAGGCTATCCAGAAGGGGGCGTCGTGCTTCCACGTGGTGAACAGCGCCGCCTTGGTTCGCCAGTGTGACGGTGAAGGTTTCTTGTGACTGCGTCACAGCCAGATATCGCTTGTGCAATCGCCGCCCGGATAGCGCGCTTCATGGCAGCGTGAGGGGCCGTTGGGCTCCTTGCCGAAATTCACGATGAAATCGGGATTGAGCGACATGCCCCCCTTCTCAGGATCGCAATCGATCCTCACCATCACCCCGCCTTTTTCGCGGATTTCGGGGTAGAACTGATTGTCCCAGGTCGAAAAGAGCGAGGTCGTGACATAGAGCCTGCGGCCATCGAGGCTCAGTTGAAACATCTGCGGCCCGCCCGCCATCTCGACCCCATTCACCACAGGCGCTTTGCCCAACAGACCACCCATATAAACCTGGCCTGTGAGCACCGGATTGTGCGGATCGCTGATGTCGTATTGGCGCATGTCGCCGTGCAACCAGTTGTTTAAATAGAGAAATTTGTCGTCCATAGAGATCAGGATCGCGGACATCACACCCGGGATCGGAATGGGCCATTCGGGATGGGGCTCGTTGTCCACATCAATGACCTTTTCCCACTCCCAAGTGCCCGCGTCTGACTTCCAAAAGTGGATCACATTGGCGCTGAGAGCCGCCCCGCAAAAGCCGTGGGTGCTGTCGGGGTCGTGATGGAATTTCACCTCAAGCGGGATCAGCCCGTCTTCGCCAAGATACAAGGTTTCGACAGGTTTGCGCGCTTCAAAGTCCCAGATGTGCAAGCGGCGCCCGTATTTGAGGTGGCCTACTTCTTCGAGATCAAAGCCCGGCATAAAGGTGTTGGGCGCGGCCCATTCCGAGCTGACCATCACGTTGTGGCGCGGCTGATACCAAAAGTCATAACCAAAGGGGATATCGCCCATGGAGGCTTCCCAGCGGCCGACGATCTCAAAGTCTTTATTGAGATGCAAATAGCCGCCCGGAGCTTCGCCTTTCGCGTCGCCCAGCATTGAGATGATGATCTCGCTGCCCAAGCAATGCACGGTGTGGGGGCCGGAAAGATCGGTTTTGGATTTGATCTCTGCGCCATCGATGACTTTATGCAGCTTTGGGGCGCGGGGATCTGTGGCTGTATCGACCACATGGATATTGTTGGAGCGCACGCCTGGCAAAAGCAGGTATTTGCGGGCCATGGAGCTGTCGTCAAAGCACGAAGAGCAGGCGTTCCACCCCATGTGGTGCAGCTCGTCGCCGATGCCGGGCATCTCGAGGCGGTGGATCACTTGGCTGTAAGTTGGGCTTTCTGGGTCCACGTCGACCGTGGCCAGATAGTCGGGCTTTTGGATGCCTGTGCCCGTGTAGATCGCAATCGTATAGAGCAGCTTTTCGCGCGGCGCTTTGATGGCCTCTGCAGGGCTGGCATAGCCCGGTCCACAACATTCCATTGTCTAGCCTCCCATGCGGTCCGCGATGGCCACGATCCGGTACATATCGCGCAGAACGGGCTTTTCGATGAGCTTGCCGTCGATCACCACAAGGCCCGTGTCAGCCGCTTCGAACTCAGATATAATCCGCCGGGCTCGGGCAATCTTGTCCGCAGACGGCGTAAAGACCTCATTGAGCGCCGCGATTTGTTTGGGATGCACGGAGCCTTTGCCCGCAAAGCCTAAGTCACGGACCTTTTCGGCCTCGACCTTCATGCCCTCTGGGTCATCGAGGTCCAAGAACGGCACATCGATCACATCAAGCCCTGCTGCGGCTGAGGCATGCACCACGCGAGACCGCGCAAAGAGGAGGCTTTCAAAAGTGTTGGTACATCTCAGTTCCGCGGCCATATCCACACCGCCAAAGAACATCGCATCAATGCGGCTCGAGCAGCCTGCGATTTCATAACAAGCTTCCAGCGCTTCATTGGTCTCGATGATCACATGGAGCCGCGTGGCATGGCCCGCCTCGGTGAGAAGCTGATCGAGGCTCACCACCTCATCTGGCGTGCGCACTTTGGGCATCATGAGGGCAGGGGGCGGTGTGGGGCTGGCCAGAACGGCCATCACATCCTCAATTCCAAAGCGCTCGCGCATGGAGTTGATCCGCACAATGCGCTCCACGCCATCCTCGGCTTTGGGTGTTTCAAAGAGGGCAAGCGCGCGCGCCCGAGCCTCTGCTTTGTCTTTGGGCGCAATCCCGTCTTCAAGCTCTACGCAGACGATATCAGCGCCAGAGGCCAGCGCCTTTGGAAACATATCCGGCCTCAGCCCGGGCGTGAAAATGAAGCTGCGCCGGGGGCGTGGGGTTGGGCTACTCATGCGAGCGTTCGGCCTTCTGCTGCGAGCTTTTTATTCAAGATCTGGCGCACTTTGATGCCAGCCCCATCTGCGCCAAGCGTGACTTCCAGATAGTCGAGCCCGCGCGGATCTGCGGCCACGCTGGCTTGGAGCTTTTCCAAAAGATGTTTGTCCTCATCAAAGGCGGCAGTGACGCTCTTTTTGGTCTTCTCAGCCACATCATCCGAGATCTCGGGCACGTCAAAGGCCGCCATCCAGTAGTAATGGGTGTGCCCGCGTGTGGAGGGGGTCACGATGTGGCAGCCGCGCATGATGAAATCCGAGCGGCGCCCTTCTTCGGGTGCCGGGTCATGTACGTTCCAATCTGAAAAGGAGATGGCAAGCGAGGGCATGCGACCCTTCTGAACGCGCTTAATCGGTTTGTCTTCGGGCAGGCCCATGCCAGCACAGAAGAGCGGAGAAAGTGGCGCGAGATCAAACTCTTGCTCGTAGCACACCGTCTCACCTTCCATGTAGGTATCTGGTGCAGTGATCCAATCGTCCTGCTTGAAAGTGTTTTTGTGCAGAAAGGCGATATGGGTGAGGTCGAGCACGTTTTCGCGGATCAAAACCCAATTGGCCGCCACTTCATAATAGCCGTCTACTTGGCTCCAGTTGGGATCCACTTGGTAGCCGACTTCAGGCGGATCACAGTCGATGGCGTCTTGATCGCCCATCCAAATCCAGATGAACGCGCCTGCTTCGCGCACAGCATAGCTGGGGATATGGGCGGTTTTGGGTTTCATGTGTTGGGTGGGCGTTTTGGTGCAGGTGCCGGCCCCATTAAATTCCATCCCGTGGTAGGGGCAGACGATCTTGTCGCCCGAAACATGCCCTTCTGAGAGCGGAGCCCAGCGGTGCGGGCAGCGATCGTAAAGCGCCGCAGGCGTGCCGTCTTCAAAGCGGTAGAGCACCACGGGCGTTTCCAAGATCCAACGGGCCAGCGGCTTGGTGGAGACCTCATCTCTATGAGCGGCCACCCACCACATGTTGCGCGGATAGTTATCTATGAGCATCCCGTTGGGAATGGTTTGACCGTTTGGGTGGGGCGTTCCGTCTTTCATGAGGCATCCTCCCTGCCTAAAAGCGCGTGAAAGCGCGCGATTTCGTCTGGTTTCATTTGGTAGCTGTGATCTGCATCCGGAAAATTGCCCGAGCGGACGTCCTCTGCATAAGCGCCAAAAGCCTCTGTCGCGATCTCAGCGAGGTTTGCGTAGCGCTTGGCAAATTTCGGTTTGAAGGTGTCAAAGGCTCCCAAAAGATCATAACCGTTGAGCAATTGGCAGGTGCCAGCAGCCCCTGCGCCGATGGAAAAGGTGAAGATGCTCACGGCGTCATCTACGGCCTTGCCCACTTCATAGGGCATGGCTTCAATCTCAAGGCCAATCGCGCCTGCGGCCTCAATGGCTTTTGCGTTTTCAACGATCTCCATCGCGGCCTCTGCGGTGCGCCCTTGCATCTTAAAGCCGCCCAATAGGTGTACTTTATGGGGCAGGAGGCCCACGTGGCTCATCACGGGCACGCCTGCGTATGCCACAGCCTTGATGATGTCAGCGCCTTCTGCGCCAAGTTGGAGTTTGAGCGCATCTGCGCCGCTTTCTTTCATCATGCGCACAGCGTTTGTCACGGCCATGTCGCGGGTGGCGTAAGATCCGTAGGGCATGGAGACGATTGAGAGCGTGTTCGGCGCACCGCGGCGCACGGCTTTGGTGTGCATGATCATTTGATCCACGGTCATGGCGAGCGTGTTCTCATGGCCATGGAGCGTCATGCCAAGGCTGTCGCCCACGCCCACGATATCAACGCCTGCGCGTTCGGCCCAAGTGGCGGTGAGTACTTCGCCCACGGCAACCATGACCAAGCGCTCGCCCGCCGCTTTCTTTGCGGCAAGATCTGGGAGCGTAAGCTTCTTTCGCTCAGGCTTTTTGGCTGCATCCGTCACGGGCTGTCCTCCATCGGCCTTTGACGATAGACTCCTCCCCGGTGGGCTCCGCTGTTGCGGAATATTTAGGCGGGTGGATGGATTCTACCTTGCCAAATTTGTTCAATTTGGAACAACATGGACGCTCGCCTATGCTGTGGCAAGCCCTTTTTAAGGGCTTGGATGGGGTCTAGTTGGGGGAGAGGACGCGGTATGGGGACATCTAAAAAGCGACAGGCTGCGAGAGTTTATGATGATCTCCTCGACACCATCGAGTTTCCAGAGGCTTACCGGCTGACCTATCTCGCAGGCGCTGTTGCGGTGCCTGCTTACGGGGATATCAAGCGAGATTTGGGACTTATTCGCGCAGAATACGTACTCTTGGCGTGTCTCAGTCATTTTGACGAAATGACCGCACAAGACGTGGCGCGCATCTCGCGTCGTCCGCGTAATACGGTCTCGCGGGCGGTGCACCGCATGATCGATGACGGCCTTATTGAACGTGCGCCCGATGCCTCAGACGGTCGCCAAGCACAGCTGAAAATAACGCCCGCAGGCCTTGAGATGCACCTGAAAGCGGCGGCCTATCTCAAAGCGCGCCAAGAGGTGGTTCTGGACGGGCTCACGGCTGACGAACGCGCACAGTTTTCCGCCCTCTTGCGCAAAACCGCGCTTTTTGCCGCTCAGCTTGACGACTAAGTCTCCGACCAAATCTGTTCCTCGATATTGCGCTTACATCATCGGTTAAACGCAAAAAAAGATCCTATTTTTGCAAATATGCACCTGTTTCCTTTAGGCGAGTCACGCTGCGATCACGCAGGTGATGAAGTCTGCATCCAAGGAGACGGTCTTAAATGTCATCATTGGTCGCTATGCGGATTTCACTGGTTTCAAAATCAACAAAGACAGAGCAAATCCGCATTTTGAAAAATCGGATCGCCACTGTCACACGTGTGAGTGCGGCGCGAGAAGCCATTTCCGTCGCGCTTTTCCCGCGTAGTGAGCTTGATGCTCTGGATCAAAATTTAGCCAGCAGCCTTCTCATTGGATCACTCAAAAGCAGAGGCCAAGATACAACAGAAGACTTTGAACTTACCGACAAACGACCAGCCAAATTGCCAGACAACCATCGGTTTTTGCCAGCGGTTGGAGATCTTTGCGTAACCTACCGAGCCGTAACGCCTATTTCCGCAGTTGGGTCATTTTTTGTTCAAAGAACCGTGGATGAAGCACCACTTCTCAAAATTCAGTTTCGCGGGTTTTACGTGCCTTGGGCTGGTGAAGTTGTAGCGAGTGGAGGAAAATCATGTTAAACGTGAATGCGCTTGCTAAAGTTATTGACGCTCCTCGTGGGGGGGAACGTATCGACGATTTAAGGTTGGGATTGGGTTCAGTTTTGAACTCTCGATTGTTCATATCGCTAGAAGGTTCTTTTCGTCTTTGGTCGCAAAGCGGTGCGGAAATTTCTGTGAATAGCGTCATGAGTAAGCGTCTTTTGGCGCTGCTACTCACGGCCCCTCATATGCGTAGATCGCGCGCCGCTCTTCAGATGTTGCTTTGGGGGGATGAGAAATCAGACCCGGCAGCAAACCTCAGGCAATTGCTTCGCCAAACACGTTTACGGTTGGGTATTCATGCCCATTGTCTTTGGGCAGACGGTGCAACAATTGCGCTTTTGCATACGCAAAACGCAACTTCGCAAACCGCATCTGATAATAGAGATTTTTTTGATGATGCGGGTGTTGGTACGGAGGATTTTGAAGATTGGTTCCGTGTGGAACGCGCCAATTTTGAGGCGGCACAGACGTCGTCAGTCCCAGGTCAAAACATTGTTCCAACGCTCATGTCCAACCTGCCGCTGCGACATGCAAGAGCGCAAAAACCAAAGGTATTTCTGACAAACGCAGGCCTCAGTTCGCTCGGCCATAGGGCTGGGATCGTGAATGATTGGGTGTCTAATCATCTCCGCGATGTTCTGGTTTGGAACGCTTTTGTCGAGTTTCATGACATGCGGGATGTGCAAGGGGATGGATCGCAAGATCTAGAAGTGCGTGTCAGTGTTCTTGAACTTGGGGATCAAATCGAAGCCTCAATAGGGGTGTTCAGGTTTGGAAAGTGCCTGCTCAGCCAATCGAGGAACTATGCCTCTGGCAATGCGCTGGGTGGTGAAAGACACAGCGTTTTGGAGTTTGCGCACCGTGTTGGATCTCTAATTGAACGTTTGGTTTCCAAAGTTCTTGCAACGGATATCGCTCAGCAAAAAACACCATTTCTTTACGATACAGTATGCCAGCTTTTCACGCTGCGCACCGAAAGTGTTGTGTCTGCAACCGAAGATCTTGTCGAGCTGACGGCACAGGATCCTTCGCCTCAAAATCTCGCATGGCAAGCGTTTGGGCTTATGCTGCAAAACGGTGAAAGGCTAATCCAAGATGGTCGAAGTGCGACGGATGCAGCAGGTGCCTTGTTGCGTGACGCCTATGAGCGAGATCCTGTGGATCTCAGCGTTTTGAGTGTCTACGCCCATTACCAAGCCTTTGTCGAACGCGACAATGGTTTTGCGCGGGATTTAAATGAACGCGCCTTTGATATAGCACCTTTTTCGCATTTTTCTCTCGACGTGAGAGCGATGCTAGAGCTCTACGACGGCAATTTAAAATCTGCGGTTTTTTACGGGGATCAAGCTCTGAGACTTGGCCGCTTTAGCGCGATGGCAGGATATGTTGCGGGTACCGAGGTTATGTTGGCAACGCTTTCGGGCGACCATCATCGGGCAGCATCCGCTGGGCGCACGCTTTTGCGGGAGCATCCTAACTTTCTACCGGTTCTGCGCCATGTGCTTCCTAGCCTCCTAGAGATTGGCGAGTTCGAAGAAGCATCCGTGCTTATGGAGCGCATTCGTAAGCTTGATCCGGTCTATGCAACATCAGGTATGGAGCGTGAGGCTTATGCGCTCCCATCGGAAATTAGCCGCGATGTGATCATGCGAATACTCAAAAAACATGGGGAGTTTTAACAATGAATGGTATGGTGATATCGCGCCGTTCGCTTTTGCTGGCAACTGCAGCGGCTGGTTTTATGCCTCGCATAACCTTCGCGCAAACCGAGGGTCCAAAGTCGCTTGAGGGGGTGTTGTTTGAAGCTCTAGATACCGCCTCAACTGGCGAGGTGGAACGCTATCCAGCACTCAACGCGCTCTTGAAATGTGGCCCAGTCGAGAACCCCCTTTGTGTGATTGCAAAAAATGGTCAGCGTTTGACGCTTGCAGATATGTACTTCAATGCCCCGATAGGGGAAACGGCTGTTCTGTCGCGCGATCTAAACGTTCCCTCTCTTGATACGCCGGATGGCCCGCGCTTTCCCTTTGCGACCTTTGCTGGTCGCGATACGTCTGGGGGGCGCTTGCTCACCAAGACGAAAACCAAAACCAAGACCAAAACGAAGACAAAGACCAAGACAAAAACCAAGACCAAAACGAAATCCAAGATCGGAGATTTGCCCGCTGCTGGTGGCTTTGATGCCAATATCTTCGCTGTTGAAGAGGCAAAATACGTCAAACGGCTACATGAGAATTTTCATGTTATTCGCCAGGCACTTGAGCCAGAGATTTCGTCTGATGGAACCGTGGAAAATCCAGGTATATTGCCGGTTTCGGCGACGCTTGATGCTGTCTTGCAAAGGGATCTCGAAGAGCTCTTGGAATTCGCAGCGGCGCGCGCCAACCCGTCGAATGCCGATATCCTACGAATGACCGAGGTTGAGGAACAGGCCGATGATATATTGTCGCCTTTCTTTGATATTTTTTCAAATGAAGCTGGCTACGACATAAACCTGGCACGCGTGGCCAGTATGATGGAGACGGCTGGGCATTTTGTCGTGGCTTATTACAAAGAACGCTACCAGCGGCCGCGCCCGTTTTTAATCGACAGTCGAATTTCGCCGCAAATCCCGGTGCCCAATCACGACAGTTATCCATCCGGGCATGCGCTTCAGGCCTATTTGATCGCTTTTGGTTTGATCGATGTTTTGGGAGATCAGGGCGAGCAAGTGATCGCCATGATGGAGCTTGCGGACCGCATCGCGGAAAATCGCGAGTTTGCGGGGGTGCATTACCGGTCTGACAGCGAAATTAGCGAAGATATTGCGCGGGCCATTTTCCCGATTTTGCGCGTCTTGTTTCATGATCTTTTTGCCGATGCCGTCGCTTCAGTGCATCGCGACCCCGAGGCGGATTGTGCGTACCGCTTGAATGCGCCTGCGCGGGTGAATGTAAATAGCGGCAGCAATGGCGCACCAGTTGTTTCGCCGACGCCGTGGTATCAAACGGACATTGGGTTAGCGCCGATTACCTTGGCTGCGGGCGAAGAGCCTGCTCCACTTACGCGTCATCTTGGGTTGATCGACACAGCGATTGAGGTCGAGCATCCCGCGCTTGTTCATATGGAGCGTGGGGAGGAGACTCTGCTGGCGGAACCTGCAAGGTTTTACAATCTCGATCACCCCGTTCCAGTGAATGATACCTTTAGCTTTGGCTCTTTTGGTACCGGGCACGGAACGGCGATGGCAGGCATCATGGTGGGGCGTGAAACGGCTGAGGTTCCGTTCTCAGGTGTTGCAACTGAGCATGGCTTGATTGCGGCGCGTATTTCGACGCTCTTAGCAGACCGGCACGAAAACCGGCTCACTTTGGCGAATTTGCTTTTCACGATGTGGTATGACCACGGGAAAGATCTTGAAAGCAGCTGGATGCAGGCTCTGCTGATCGGCCCGCCGTTCAGAGCTCCGGATGCGGATGAGGCATTTTTGTCTGCCGGTAAGTTGGAGGTTCTTGAGTCAAAACATCTTTCAGCGACCCCAGCGGATGGGGGGGCGTCGAGTGCCCCGAGTGCGGCCGATTACTTGTCAAAGCCAGAAGCCTTTGCGGCCTTGGTATCCGACTATCTGGAGGCGGAAGACGCGCCGTGCGATCCGTTTTTGCTGGCCATCATGATGACTTCTGAGTTTGCGCCAATCGTTGTGCCATCCGGCAACAACGGCACGCGCCAGCTGTCTTATCCAGCCAACCCCAAAGACTACGAGCGGGTCGTGGCTTGTTTGTCTTCAGAGATGAGCTGCGCTTTGGCGACACTGATGATGATGGAGGCCATCGGTTTTGATCTTGAGACCGTGTCTACAGGTGCAAACGATGCTCTGCGCGCTCAATTCAACGATCTTCGCGATCAAATGATCAAGTTGCGGGATTGGGGAAAACTCGGCACTTCGGATCCCTTTGAGGGCACCGGGCTGATCGTTGTCGGCGCCGGCGCCTTGACGGCTCAAGGCGCGTTTGAGCGCGTCAGTTACAGCCAATATGGGCCCGGCTTGGCCTTGCTTGCGCCAAGCTCGGACGATCCGCTGCCCCAAAGACCCTGCGCGGTCAGCGCGATTGGGGCGGACGCTGGGCGCGCCGCCATTCCGACAATCGATCTCTATGGACATGCAGGATTTTCCGAGGATCCTGACCTGCTGCACACCAAACCTGGGCAGGTTTATGGGTTTGGCGGGACCTCAGCAGCCGCTGCGATTGTCGCGGGCGTTTTGGGTCGCATCGCACCCAAAGACCACACCGAGCCTTGGTCCGGGCCAATTGCGCGGACGCTTCTACTAGACGCTCATATCGATGAAGAGTCAGTCGGTGGTTTTGAGACCGGCAAAGGAAAGTTGAAGGTGACACTATGATGATCAAACACGCTATTTTTAGTCTGGCTTTTTTGAGCGCGTTGCCTTGTGCCGCGCAAGACCTCACGCCGCCCGCACTTATTGAACGCTTCGAAAATCACGCGCGCGATTTGGGTCGCATAGATGCTAGCGCAGAGTTTTCTTCCTATGATCGGTCTACATCGATGGTCCAGTTTTCAGATGGGAGCTTTGCGAGGATTATTGTTCCCCCTGCTGAATTCGGCACAGACGCATTGTTCGACACCGGTATTGAGCTATTATTGCAAGCTCAGCGTGAGGACGTGGAGGGAACTCTGCGGGCCTTCGAGATGGCCCGAAATGAATTGACGGCGCAGGGTTTTGATCCGAATAGGATTGTTTACCGGCCTGATCTGGCAGCGGACTTTTTTAAGGATCAGCCAACGTATCGACACACAGATTGGGTTGTGGTGAACCCAAATATAGATGTTCTTGCGAGCGTCGGAGACCGAGGTGATGTCGTTGTCGCACAACAGGTAAAAACGGTTCTGACTTCAGACGCGTATTTGAATGCGGTTAAGCAGGTCAAAGTGCCGGAAGTTGTGGAAGAAAATACCACCCTGACCTGCGAGCCGGATTGTTTTTTGGAAACGGTTGCCATCATTGTAAATGGTAGCGACCGCGGTTCGGGTGTTATGATTGCGGATAACCTCGTGGTGACGGCAGAACATGTCCTGCGCCGCGTGGGCGCTGGCTACGGGGATTTTCCTAAGACACAAGTGATTGTGCGGCAGGGCCCGGCTGGTGGTGATCGGTATCGTGCAGAGGAGATCATCTGGGTTGCGCCCTATGATTTGGCGATTATCCAAACCCGCAAAGTAACATTTACGGATCCAAATGCGGCCGAAGAGCTCACCTCGCCACTGCTGAACCCTGACACGGCGCTCAAAAATTTGGGAAGGCATTTAATTTACTCTCCGGGTTATGGGGCGGGCTTAAGGATCTCTGCTGAAGGAGAGATCTTAGAGGATCTGCCTGTGGGAGATCTGCGGTACAACAGCTTCACGCAAGATGAATGTGAGGATTGCGCCGCGCATGAAGTTGGATTGACTGTCCTCAAAAATCTTGATGACAGCCAAGATTTCTCTTGTGGCGCGGACAGTGGATCGCCTGCGCTTTTGCGCGTTGGCTCGCAAGGTAAATTGGCTGTGGTCGGCATTTTGACGGAATCGATTAATGAGCCGGTCGGCGGGCGGCGTTGCGCCTATCAGATAAAGTTTCAAGACCTTACTGATCCGGACGTCGCCAGCGCGCTCCGTTTGGCGCTCGTCGAGCTCACGCAAGATTCCGCTTTGGTTGATGGGCTTTATACAGACGATCAGCCCGGCACACCGCAGGGCGATATTTTTATGCTTAGCGGCCTGTCACAATAATAAGCGTGAATCACGGGGCAATCACGCAGCCCCTGCAAAGTCTCCTCAGTCAAATGAGGAGGCTTTTATGTTACCCGCTAATTTTACGATCGCGATGCGAAATTCGCTATCGATCGGGCCTTTTGACCGGCCCTCGGAGCTTACGGGATTTGCGCTGGAATGGCTGATCGTTGAGCGGTTTGGACCGTTCATTGCAATCAGCGATGCCAGCAGTCTTTTGCCCGAAGAGGCCAAGGACATCGCTCATCCTGCGCCCGACCGCATTGCGCGCAACAACACGCTTGTTGCAACCCTCATCGAACTCGATCCGATGACGGGCAACGAATATTACCTGTTTTCCCAGTTCCCCATTCAAACATCGCTGACGCTTGGAAATTTCTTTCCCGGTGAAGGGTACGTCCGGCTCTGCGCACAAGATGGCAAGGTCACACTCCAGGCCCACGGTCGGCACGCGCACAGCAAAGCGCCAGACGGATCGAACGTGAATGCGGGGCAACCCGGCGACAATATTCAGGCCATCAATTGGCACTTCGATGCCGTTCAACGCCCCTGGTCGGGCGAAATTTTCAACACGGAGGTATAATTATGAAAGACGAACTTTATCCTGAAAGTGGCCCTGAGCGGCTTTACAAGGCTAAGTCACGGCGCAGAAGCGGTGTCGATCTTGTGGGCACACCCCCTGCAAAGCTAACGGGCAACAATGGTGACAACACGGAGTTCCACGACACGCTGCCCATGGCTTTTACCAAGGGTCTCGACCATGATCCGGCTACGGGTTTTGTAAAGAACACAGCAGATTTCGATACGTTTGTAGAAGAGCTTACGCAGCCTGGTTCCGAAATGGGAACAGACACAGAAACGCGGCGCAAATTTAAGGTTCCAACGAACAAGAACGGCTATCTAGAGCGGCCTTCGTTGAACGGTAAATCGTTTCGGGTTTGGGAAAGCCCGCTTTCGGGTATGGCTTATGACAATCAAGGCCCTGATCCCGATGGTGTTGCGATGGCGCCTGCGCCCAAGCTTGGCGAAAGCGAGCTCTGTGCAGAGATGGCAGAGGTCTATGCCATGGCCATTGTGCGCGACATGCCTTTCTCAGAAATCGAGCAAGAGAGCTCGGACATCACCTATGTCGATCACGCGCAGAAGGGCGGTAACACGTTCAAGAACGGCAAGGTAAACTATCAGATCAAAGATCTCATTGCTGCTCTCAATAGCTTGAATTGGTTCGTGTCACCGGACACTGTCACAACAAGCCTGGGCGGGGGCAGTGCGATCACGCAGCATGAAAAGCGCCGTCAAATTGCGCGCGGTGACGGAAGCCCAGCCGTGACAGCTCAGACTCTGTTTCGCGGATCGAGCGCGGGGTGTAAGGAAGGGCCCTACATCTCGCAATTCCTCCTGCAAGGTGCGGGCGGTCAAGGCCCTGGCGGCAATGCTCGGGATGCGAAGTCTGGGCAGGTGGCTTATGGCGCACAAAGCATCAGCCAGAAGGTCTCCACCAATACGCCAGGCATTGATTGGATGACCAATTGGATCGAATGGGTCTCTGTTCAGAACGGTCAAAACGTGTCTGGGGAAGACGCTGCGGACAATGCCCAGCGCTTCATCACAACCCCACGCGACCTGGCGACCTATGTACATATCGACGAGCTCTATCAGGCGTACTTTGTCGCGGCGCTTATGCTGTCAACAGGTGCCAGGGGCGACGTAGGTTTCCCCGAGCCAAACGGCATGCAAACCCGTGCGCCCTTTGCGACCTTTGGTGGGCCGCATCTCTTGTCGCAATTGACGGAAGTGGCGAGCCGGGCGCTTAGGGCTGTGCGCCGCCAAAAGTTCCAAATCAACCGGCGCGCACGCCCAGAGTGTTTGGCCGCTAGGATTGCGCTGGGCAGTGCAAAAGGTACGGCTGTCTTTGGCTCAGCGGAGCCTGCCATGACCTCGATCTTGACCGAGTTAGGCTTAAAAGGCGGAAAGCGCGAGATTACGAAGCTTTTCGACTGGGTTGATAAGATCAACACGGACCGGAACCAACGCGCTCACTATGATATCCCTAAGACTCCAGACCCCTTGGCAGGCAAGCCAAATTACTTGTTGCCGATGGCCTTCCCAGAAGGCTCGCCGATGCACCCAGCTTATGGTGCTGGGCATGCGACAGTGGCGGGCGCTTGTACCACGGTTTTGAAGGCCTTCTTCAACATCTATGATGGCAGCCTAAGCGCAGGGGATCCCGGCAAGCCGAACCTCACGGCAAAGACGATGGCCAGCATTGGATTTAAACAGGTGCTGCAAGCCAAACCCGATGGGTCTGGTCTGGACGACGTGGCGAATGCTCCTGAGCTGACAATCGAAGGCGAATTGAACAAGCTTGCTGCCAATATTGCGATTGGTCGGAACTTTGCGGGTGTGCATTACTACACCGATTATTACGACAGCCTGCGCATGGGCGAGCGGGTCGCAATTGGCATTTTGCGCGAGCACCTCATCTCGCATCCTGAGCCTATCGCGATGCATCTCAAAAGCTTCGATGGCGATACCATTCGTATTGAGACGGCAGGGGATCAATCAACCAAGCTGCGGATCTGGGACGCAGCCGGAGATGCGATTTCAGAAGAGGCCTGGTGGACCCGGGATGTGGCGGAGTTCGAGGACCGTCCAAATTCCAGTGCACCTTACCTCGTTGCGGCGTCTGCTCCCACCAGCAATTGGGAAAAATGACGGTTCTTCCCCCGCAACGCATAACGCCGCCCCTGTTCCCTTGGGGCGGCGTTTTTTATTACTGTTTGTGTTGATTGATTTTATGGGCGCGCGGCCAACTTCGCGGCGCTCTGAATAGCCTCTGAAGCGAAGCCGCCGTGAAGCTCAGTTCCCTTATCGGTGAGCAAAACGCTTAACGCGGTGACAGGTATATCCGCCGGGCGAGTGCCCGCAGGAAACTCTCCAAAAATCAGCCCGGCCGTGTAGCGCTTGTCGCCAAGATCAAACCCATCAACCGCCTCGATGCCTAAGAAAATGTTGAACAGGATAAGGGCAACTTTGTCCTCATCCTCGATACTCATCCCTGAGCTGCTGACGGATATCGCACCAATTTCGGCCAATTTATCAACAATCCGATTTGTTATCTCCTGGGAGAATTTTTCGGCAACGGGGGCGAATCGCGTAGCATCTATTTTAAAGTCTGGCATGGCTTAACTTTCAACGGGCGCTTCGCCTAATAAAGCCCGGGCTAAGTAGCACCACAGAAACACAGTGGTCTGCTCTGTAATGTCCACGCCATCGGGCAGGGGGGCTGTAAAAACGCCCTCTGAACTCACACTTGGAGCCAAACGCAGGAAATCCGTGTCTACGGCTGTGGCGTGGTCCAGCACGCCGGATGCGGAAATTGCAAAACCAGGCTCCGGCGCGCCGTCGAAGAAAAAGTCGTCGCTGGTCTCAAAAACCTGTTTGCCGCTCACAAGGCGCACGGAGTAGGTCCCGCGCATTGTATGGCCGCTGCGGCCTTGAAAAGCACCTGTTGCAAGTGTCATGACGATGTTCCTTTCGTTGAGGGAGTTTGGGGTTTATCCAGCGCGTCGGGCTTTACGCCCGCACCTCGGATCTGAACAAAACGTTGCAAGAGATCGAACCAAAACGGCGCGCCGAGCATAGCGGCCAGGGCAGCCATCACCCAGCCAAACATTTGGCCAAACTCGGCATTGAGAAGGGCTTTGACGATGTTCGGTTCGTCGTGACCAATGCCGAGGTCCTTTAGCTTTTGAAAGGAGTTGAGCGGAGGTTTTGACGCAGGTTCATTCCCTTTGGGGTTGGTTTCCTGCTCGGATATTTCCTGCTCTGCAGATTGGGTTGCTATGTCAGGCTCCACGGGTTGGGTGTCTGTCCCTGGGTCTGCGAGGTAGTCTTCCAACTCTTGAGATTGGCTGATTTCAAAGGAAAATTCCGTGAGTGCCATGCGCAGGGCATCGTCTTCGGCCACGTCCTTTGAGAGGCCAATTGCGTCAATGTTGAGCCCTGCTGCAAGGCACAGAGCCGTGGCAAAAGACACGGCTTGTTGTCGGCGCTTAAACTGGCCGCTGAGATGCTCCATCGAGCTGTCAAACCAGGTCGCGAAGGCTTCTTTGACCTCGTCTATGCTGTTGGCTGCGTCGTTCGTGAGGGATAAAACAGCGCGGCGCATGTCCTCATCTTGGATCTTGCTCGCCGTTTGGCGAAATCCAGCCAGAGTTTCTTGCGCGGGTGACTGAGGATCGTGATCTTGCGCGTCAATGACAGCTTGATGCAGCGCTTTGGCAAAATTCATAGAAGGCAGATAAGATGGGTGGCCCCAGCGTTTTGGATCCTTTTCCATACGCTTTGGGCGGATTGTTGTGACCAAAGGGTGGCTATAGAAATTTTCTCGGACAGTTTTGTCTTGCAACATACCTTCGAGCGCGCGTGATAAGTGCCGCGCGCGGGTTTTGAAAAGCGTTGCGATGAGTTCTGTAACGGTTGTTGTCGCGAGGCTGAGCAGTAGAAAGACCGTGATCAGTGCGAGCGCAATATCGAGATAAACGGGCAATGGACTTCTCCTGAAAGCGAAATGCTAAATTGATCCAAATCAATTCTGGATCGCAGCGAGCTTCGCCGAGAGACGTGATTTTGCCGTGATTTCTAGGTGTGATTGCTCGCACGATTTTTTAGCATCATAGTAGAGGTCGCGCAGGTTTCAGCGTTGGTTCTCAGTCCCGTCTTCCAAGAGTTTGGCGGTTTTCGACATAAAGAGCCTGCGCAAGCGCTTGAGCGGCTTCAACTGTGGGCCACCTGTGCGCTCAGGACCTGCAAGACGATTGAACTCATGCACGTCAATGATGCGTTCCGCGCAGCCACAGCCTTCGCCCATGGCCACCTTTTTGTAGTAAAACTTCTCAAAGCTCTCTTGTTTCATGATCTCAGCATAGCCCCAGCGCTCCGATTTAAACAAGGCCCGCGCTTGCAGCAGAAGCGGGAAGCGCCTACAGGGGCGCGATCTCAACAGAAGGAGCGCACTCATGGGCTTTAAAATGGGCATCGTCGGCCTGCCAAATGTCGGCAAATCCACGCTGTTTAACGCGCTCACCAAAACCGCCGCTGCGCAGGCTGCGAACTTTCCGTTTTGCACCATCGAGCCCAATGTGGGCGAAGTGGCTGTGCCTGATGCGCGCCTCGATAAGCTTGCAGCGATTGCGTCGTCCAAAGAGATCATCCCCGCGCGCATGACCTTCGTGGATATCGCGGGCCTCGTGAAAGGGGCCTCCAAAGGCGAGGGCTTGGGCAATCAGTTCCTCGCCAACATCCGCGAGGTGGACGCCATCGCCCATGTGCTGCGCTGCTTTGAGGATGACGACATCACCCACGTGGATGGCCGCGTCGATCCCGTGCAAGATGCCGACACCATCGAGACCGAGCTTATGCTTGCCGACATGGAAAGCCTCGAGAAACGCCTGCAAAACATCGTGCGCAAAGTGCGCGGTGGCGACAAAGAGGCCGTGCAACAAGAGCGGCTCATGAAGATGGCCATGGCGACCTTGGAAGAGGGCAAACCAGCCCGTGTTTGTGAGGTGGATGCGGAGGACGAAAAGGCTTGGGCCATGCTCCAGCTTCTGTCCACCAAGCCGGTACTTTACGTGTGCAACGTGGCGGAAGAGGAGGCTGCTGAGGGCAATGCGCTCAGCGCCAAAGTGGCTGAGATGGCCGCGGCGCAAGGCAATTCCCACGTGGTAATTTCTGCACGCATTGAAGAAGAGATCAGCCAGCTGGAGCCAGATGAGGCTGAAATGTTCCTGGGTGAAATGGGCCTAGAAGAGCCCGGCCTCGACCGCCTCATCCGCGCAGGCTACGAGCTTTTGAGCCTCGAGACATATTTCACCGTCGGCCCCAAAGAGGCCCGCGCCTGGACCATCAAAACAGGCACCCTCGCGCCCCAGGCCGCCGGCGTCATCCATGGGGACTTCGAGAAAGGCTTCATCCGAGCAGAAACGATCGCCTATGCCGACTACGTCGAATTGGGGGGCGAAGGCCCGGCCAAAGAGGCGGGTAAAATGCGCGCGGAAGGCAAGGCCTACCTCGTCAAAGATGGGGATGTTATGCACTTCCTCTTCAATAACTGACGTTGCGCCAAGATTATTCAGCGCTCATAGGGCCCGGAACAAGCCGAAGGCGCCGGGCCATCGCTGGGCCGCCCCACCGGTCCGGCGATTTGGTTGACGTAAACGCGCCAAACCGTCGTCGCGCTACCAAAACCACCATAAATCAAGCGGAACACCAGACAGATCGCCGCCCCGCGGCCCAGTGCTGGCTCGGCTTAGTCTTGGGCTTTGAGGTTGTGGACGCTTGGGATGGCCCACTGTTAGGTCACGAGGAGTTCGCGCGTTACTCTTGCCCCATTGATTAAAGTCTAAACCAAGTTGTTTTCAGCGGCGCCGATTTTTGCAAGGAGCTCGTCGCACCTTTCAACCTGATAGCCATATTCGCCGCCTTTTTCGAATGCAGCCTTTGCTTGGGTCACGAAACCACGAGCTTTTTCAAGAAATTTAGATTTTAGGGTCAACTCAAAGCGGGCGAAGTTCAAGTCGGCAAGGTTCCAACGTAAAGCAGCCAACTCTCTCGGTGGTGTTCCATCAGTTAAGGTATCAATTGCTACTAAGAGGCGATCTTCTGCTTTGGCGAGCACTATGTCGTCGCGCTTTAGGGTTCCGATCCAGAGTTGAACAAGACCAGAAGCGTTTTCAAAGCCTGCTTTGAATGTGGCGTTTTCAACATCTGCAAGAGAAGATAGGCCTTCATTGCAGTAGTTAAGCGCTGTCTCAAGTTGGTCTAAGTCATCGTTCATTTCGCCTAGTCTTCCGTAAGAGAAGGCTAGAGTGTTCATATTTGAAGCCCAGGCTTCGAAATGCCTATCCTTTGAAAAATGTTTGAGAGACTGTTTAGCCAATTCTATGGATAGCTCGAACATAGCGGTATCCCTGTTTCTAAAGGCGAGTTCATAAATAGCGTTGGCCTTTGAATGTATGGATCTTGCGGCCCCAAGGGTGTCATTAAGTTTATTGTAGCCCTTGTGAGCACTGTCGAAAAGTTTCACAGCATTCCTTAAGCCGGTGTCGCGTCGAAGCGATTCACCAAGCAAAGCACAAAGAGTCCCTAGAACGAAGTCAGAAGCTGGTTTTTGTCGGCCTTTCGCTTTGGCTCGGTTAATTTTGGCCAATTCGTAATGTACTCGAACATCATACATTGACAAACTAAAGCCAAAATTATTGCGGAAAATAAAGTCGTTTGTCGCGTTCCAAACCCCACCTTTCGGTTCTTGCCTTTGAAACCTGGCGACAATGCGCTTCGCGGCAAGATCAGGACGATTGCGCAATTGATCTTGCTTCAGTTGCTGCTCGACAATTTGTTCGTACTGTTCTGTTAGACGTTTTGTTTCCTGATCAAGGTATTCACCAGCTTCATCTATCTCGCCGACTTCGTTGCGTGCGGCAACTTCAGCCATAATCCGTTCCACCATTCCACCGCCTTCATTCGAAGGGGCGGCTGTACCACGCTTTCTGATGTCTTCTGCCGCTTCCAAAGCGTCTCGCAGGCCATTGTAGGCATCAAAGAGATCGCGAAATTTTCCTTCCGCGTGACGATAGGCCAAATCAATAAGCAAGCGCTCCCCTGTCACTGGAACGGTTGGATCGTTTTGCGCGCGTCGCAGCAAGGCTGCCGCATCGAGATCAAGTTTGGTTTCTTCTGGCTCATTCTGCTCAGGCGCAGGCCCGATAAGAGCGGCTTTCGCTACATCGTCTGGCAAATCCAGGGTTTGGACAAACTTGTCGATCGTTTCTGGCGACAGGTTCTTTCGACCTTTTTCAACCTGACCAACGTACCCTTTACGGTCGGAAGACCCGTAGAGTTCTTCCGTGAGCTTCGTAATGTTCCAACCAAGGTCCAGTCGTTGCTGCCGTACCGCCACGCCGAACTCGCGCATCGCTTCTGTTGTCACGCTAAGTCACCCTAGATCACGACGTGTCACTCGATGTCACTTTTGCGGTTGTCACCCGCTGTCATCGGCGTGCTCACGTTAAGCCTTTTAAACAATTACATTTCTCTGTGTCATGACACCCTGAAACCCAGGGGGCCCCCGCATCTTTAAGGACGATACCTCATGATGTGGATCTTTCAACCAATCCTTGCATGGATTGAACCTCACTACCTCCTTTTGGAGTGGATCATCTTGGTCTGGCTTGGGCCGGACTGTGCGGTGAACCTGGCCTTTGCGGCTTTGTGCCTTTGGGCTGTTTTGTGCCCTGGCGCTTTGCGGTGGAACGCGCTTTTGGCGGCGGGGCTTTATTTGGTCTTGGCTTTTGTCTAGGGCGTGGGTTTTGGCCGCATGCTGGGGCGGGGGTGTCCTCGCCTCAGCAAATTGACGTCTCGTTAGGAAAATTCCCCTATAAGGCGAGTAAGTCTTCCGCCACATGCACACCGGCATACGCGATGCATACGTGCTGCATACATGTAGGCATACGTCAGATTTCCCTTGTTTCTTAGGTTCGGGCCGGGGCGCGGCACGCTGTTCACTCAAGCCGCGCCCAAGGGGGAGCGTGCGTTGCGCGTTAAGCCTTTTTTCGACTTGCCCCATCCGCGCCAAGCGACTATCCCGGCAAGTGGAGTCGTGGCCGAGTGGTCGAAGGCGCTCCCCTGCTAAGGGAGTAGGCGGGAAACCGTCTCGAGGGTTCGAATCCCTTCGACTCCGCCACTTACCATTTTTAATCTGATTGGCTTCGCATTGCCTGGTCCATGGTGGCAAAAGGACGTGGCGAGTGCGGTGTTGTGTCGGGGGCAGAAACACGTTGTCATGCGACTCTTGGTCTTTGGGCTTGGTTGCCTTCGCAGGCAAGCTAACTGTCCCGCATGACACCACAAAAGCCGCCTAAATACGTTGTTTTACTACGCCTGTTTCTCGGCGCTCTTGCGCCCCCCAGAGGTGCGCGCCGCATCCTGTTGGCTTATCTTTATGGGCTCGTTTGCCATGTGATCTTTGGTTTGGCGGTCGTTGCAATGATCTTGGCCATGTTCTTTGGCATGAGCGAAAGCTTGGGAAAGGTCCCAGCGCCTTGGTCCTACGTCGTTAACCTGGTGTTGGTTCTTCAATTTCCACTCGTGCATTCGCTATTGCTGAGCAACTCGGGCCAGACGGCGCTAAACTGGCTGGCGCCCGAGGATATGGCCGGAACGCTCAAAACAACAACCTTTGCGATTGTCGCGTCAGCCCAGCTTTTCATGCTTTTTGTGCTTTGGACGCCATCGGGCGTGGTCTGGTGGCGTGCGGAAGGCATAGCGTTTTATGGCATTTGCGCGGCCTACGCAGGCGCATGGTTGTTGCTGATGAAGGCAAGTTACGATGCGGGCGCGGAGGTGCAATCCGGAGCTCTTGGCTGGATGTCACTGGCGCAGGATAAGCGGCCAGTGTTCCCGGATATGCCTTCAGATGGGCTGTTTCGTATCATCCGGCAACCCATTTACGTCTCTTTTGCGTTGACGCTTTGGACCGTGCCGGTGTGGACACCGGATCAGTTGTTTTTGGCCCTCGTCCTGACGGCGTATTGCCTTCTGGCTCCACGGCTCAAAGAAAGAAGATTTGCGCGTCGATACGGCGACCGCTTCGAGCGCTACCGCAGTTCTGTTCCCTATATCATTCCTCAGCTCAGGCGGGTGTCACGACATGACTAAGACCAATCGCAACGACCTGACCATCTACGACACCGTCGCCAATCAGTGGTGGTCAGATGATATTCGCTGGGTGCGAACCCTCAAGAACCTGGTGCCTGGGCGCTTGTCGTGGTTCGACAAGCATATTGACTGGGCGGACAAAGACGTTCTCGACCTAGGGTGCGCAGGTGGGTTTATGGCGGAGGCTTTGGCGACCCGTGGTACCCATGTGACGGGCATTGATCCCGCCGCCATGGCCATCAAAGCCGCTGAGGCGCATGCCGCCCAAATGGGCCATGAGATCCGTTATGACGTTGGGGTGGGGGAGGCGCTTCCCTATGCAGCGAACAGCTTTGACGCTATCGTATGTGTCGATGTGTTGGAGCACGTGAGCGATCTGAGCCAGGTTGCAGGCGAAGTGGCGCGTGTGCTGCGCCCAGGTGGCTTGTTTCTCTATGACACCATCAATCGCAATGTCTTGGCAAAACTTGCGACGATCACCGTTGCTGAGGATATTTTGCGCCTCTTGCCAAAAGGAACCCATGATCCCAAGCTTTTCATCAAGCCAAAGGAGCTGGAAAAGGCGCTGACCAATGCGGGGTTGGTTGGGGGGCGGCAAACTGGGCTTGGACCGCGCGGTATAAATCGCAAGGGGGACTTCACCTTCGGGCCACTGCCGCTCAAGACCGTGATTTACATGGGGGTCGCGCGGAAACCCAAGGCGTAATGTGAAAAACCTGAAACGCTTCAGGTGATCTGACATTTTAGATTTCTCTGCGCCAGACGGTCGCTTCGCTGCTTCTTTAAACGCTAAGCTCAAGTTGACTACGAATGATCTGCTGCAAATCCAACCGCGCTTTGAGGTTCGCGGCGATCAGAAACACACCCGCCAGCTTGCGTTGAACAAAAGGCACGTCGATCGGCACGCTGGGTGGAACAAAGCCACTTTCCGCAAGTGCCATGCCTTGCGTGTTCATGTACCGCGTCAGTGTTGGATCCGAAAAGTCGTAGATGCCTTCGCGAACAGCCTCAAACACCACGCGCATCATATCGGTTAGTTGGGCGATATGCTGTGGATCGGTGGTGTCATCCCAAAGGCCAAGGCGCTCCGCCGCACTTTGCGCGCGCGGCATGTCTTGCGCGAGCCCTGCCAACAAAAGCGCGCGGTAGGCCTCTGCGATCCCCGCGTCTATTGCGCGCGTCGCCCCAAAGTCCAAAAGGACGAGGCGTTGCGTGCGTGGATTAAATCGGAAATTGGCGAAATTTGGATCAGATTGAACAATGCCAAACTCAAAAAGCTCGCGCAGCACAAGGGTCACAAGATCACCCGAGATTTGGTTGCGCAGCGTTTCGTCCAGGTCAGCAACCTTTTCAAGGGGTTGGCTGTCGATGAACGACATTGTTAGGATTGATGATACCGTAAAATCCTCATGGACTTCGGGCAATTCATAGCGATCTGCGCCTCGCAAAAGCCGTCGAAAGGTATTTAGGTGTTCGGCTTCGCGCAGATAGTCCGTTTCCTCATGCAATTGCTTGCGCGCTTCCTCGATATAGGGATCAATTTCGAAGCCTTTCGGGATCAGCCCCGAAAGTTTCACCAGCGCTGCGACATTGGCAACGTCGCTGTCGATTGACTGTGCCACGCCGGGATATTGGACTTTTATGGCCACATCCCGCCCATCTTTCAGTTGGGCCCGATGGACCTGTCCAATTGACGCTGCAGCAATTGGGCGGACGTCGAATTTCGCAAACAAGCGCAGCCAATCAGGACCCCAGGCCTTTGTCAGCACGGTTTTGAGTTGAGCAGGGGGCATGTAGTCGGCTTCTGCTCGCAAACGTGCCATGATCTGCGAAAGCTCTGGCGGCAAGACGTCTCCTGCGTCCATCGAAATGAGTTGGCCAAGCTTCATGGCAGCGCCACGCATGCGCGACAGCTCATTGGTAATGCGACCGATGTTGGCAGGCGTGATCAGCAAATCGCGTAATCCGGCACGCTCCCCTCGAAACGTGGCCTGAAGCCGTTGCGCAGCCATGTTGCCCGCCACGTTCAAAGCCATGCCGCCTAGGCGCGCTGCGCGCACAGCGCGGTTGCGCGGCACCGTTATAGGTCGCCCAAATTCTGGTTTTTCAGACATGTTTTGTTCCGCCGATATGGCCCAGGTAGACGCATCTGAAGGATGGACAAGTGTCGACATCCCTTCGGGCATAGGTGTTGTTCCACGGGTGATCCTGCGTTTTGAGTATGTGTGCTTGTCCAAGCGGGCGCACCTGCTATCATTTTATTTAGGGACAAATTGATTTTTAGGCAGGTGGCGTTTTGCACGCAGAAAAAGACTTTAGCGAATTGCGTGACGTTTTACTGATCTCGGGCGGCGGTTTTTTTTCCGCTATGGCCGATTGGTTAGGGACGCAGATGGGCGCCGATCTGGCAATTATCGGATCCCTCAAGATCTCGGAAGCCGAGTATATAGAAGTTCTTGGATGGAGTGCCAAAAAGCCAGGCAAACGCTTGGTAAACTACGATGCCTGCCGTGGTCCTTGCATGAACGTCATTGAGCGTAACGATACGGTTTTGTACCACGGTGAGCTGGACGAGCTCTTTCCAGAAGATAGCCTCGTTCAAGAGCGCGGCTCAAAAAGTTACTTGGGTTTGCCGTTAAAGAACCGAAACGGGGAGGTGATTGGGCTCTTATCACTCTTGTGGACCGAGCAGCTTGCGCCAGATGAAGCACGCGATCATGTCGACGCTCTTAAGCCCCTGATCAACAGGATCGAAGCAGAGCTTGTAGAGCATAACATAAGCCATGCTTTTGGGGCGTTCATGAACCCAATCGCGGACGATCCACGCCTTCCTGACAAAGCAATCTTTCGCACAATTGTTCAACAAGCTGCTTCCATTGCGCAGGTGCACTCAGCCATATTGACACGCTGTGTGGATCGTGACGCTCAGAACTTTCAAATATTGGCGGCGGTTGCGGGGGGAGAGCTGCTCTTTGAGTCCGAAGACACGTTGCTGCCCTACGAGGACACACCCTGCGGCAACTTGAGAACTTGTGATGTCTTTTTCCAGGGCAGCGGGCTCCAAGAAACCTTTCCCCACGTAGAACTTTTCCGGACGCTTGGTGTGCACGCCTATTGTGGGTTTGGCATTCGAGAACGCGATGGCACGCCGATTGGCCATTTGTCTCTTCTGCACACCCGCCCCATCGCCCGCAGAATGCTAGAGTGTCGGATTGTGAACGTGGTCGCATCCCGCGCGCGTCAAGAACTGCAGCGGTTTGCCGTCGAAAAAGAACGCGAAGACCTGCGTGACGCACTGAACGTGCGCAAAAAGCTCGAAAGTTTGGGATTGATGGCCGGGACCATCGCGCATGATTTCAACAATCAGCTCGCAGCAATTATTGGCAATACAGAACTGGCCAAGATTGAGTTAGAGAACAACCATCCGGCCAGAC
>JBCDCE010000035.1:0-41132 GCA_039182515.1 Pseudomonadota bacterium
TGTCTAGCCCGGTTGTTCATTACCACTAATTTGGCGTTTCTCTAATAAGGTTTCTGGGACGGTTGGCCGCATGGCTAGGGCATGATGAGGCCGGATTTTATTGTATTGCCTGAGCCAGACATTGATGGCGACTTGGGCTTGTTTGGTGCATTGGAACCATTCGGCGTTGAGCACGTCTCGACGGAGAGTTCCATTGAAGCGCTCGTTATAGCCGTTTTCCCAATAGCCGTTTTCTCAAGGGCTGCCCGGATAGATCTGCATCGGCTGGATACCGACCCTTCTGAGCCAGTTTTGAAGCTGCACGGCGATGAACTCCGGGCCATTGTCTGATCGTATGTATTCCGGCTTTCCGTGCTTCATCAGCAGACGGTGCAGTACGTCCAGAACATCGTTTGCGTTCATCTTGGGACGTACCGCCACGCAAAGCGCTTCACGGGTGTATTCATCGAGCACCGTCAGCATCTTGTATGGCCGCCCGTTGCTGAGCTTGTCATGCACGAAGTCGATCGCCCAGACATGGTTGGGATGTGTCGGCCGCAGCCGGATGACAGAGCTGTCCTTGTGGTAAAGCCGCCGTCTCTTCTTTTGGCGATACGGCAGCTGCAGGCCGTCTTCGCCCCATAAACGCTCAACCTTCTTATGGTTAACCTGCCAGCCTTCCATTCGAAGCAGAGCGGTCACCTTCCTGTAACCGTATCGCCCATATTGCTTGGCCAACCGGATCATCGCCAGGCGCAGGACATCGTCATTCAGAGGTTTGGCCTGATAACGCAGGCTCGACCTCGAAAGCCCCAACACCGCACAGGTGCGCCGTTCAGATGTGTTAAGCTTCTGACGGGTGTGGATCACGGCCTGACGCAACCCATCAACCGTCAGGCCTTGGGCTTTAAATGATCCAGGCTCTCCTTCAGGATCAACTTGTCGAGCTGTAGATCAGCGACAATCTTCTTGAGCCGCTCAGTCTCTTTTTGCAACGCCCGCATCTCAGACAACTGCGGCCGACCCATCCCACCAAACTTCTTGCGCCAGTCGTCGTACGTCTTGTCCGAAATTCCTGCTTTCCTACACGCGCTCACAACACCCAGACCATCATGCAAATGCACGTCAATCTCGCGCAACAGCTTCAACGCATCTTCATCAGAATACCGCTTCCGAGCCATCCGTAATCCCTCATGTGGCACACAAATAGTGCCACAGTTTTACCGGGCTAAGACACATCCCTCGGGACTTTTACAGCATCACAAAGGCGGATCAAAATTTGCCCCGGTTGCTGCAAGTAATGCGCTCGCAGGCTTTGCAGGGCTCACCTGACACACGTTCATCATTGGTCAAGAATTCGCGGTCAAAGTCTCGAGGATCAACACCTACGAATCCGTGGCGCACTACGTTTTCACCGTGATCCCCTTCTTTTTGCTGATGGGATTTTTGATCCTACACGCGGGGATCGGAGCCAAGCTTTACAACGCAGGCATCAAGGTCTTTGGCAGATTGCCCGGCGGCTTTGCAGCCATCTGCGGCGAGAGCGTCGCTGCAGCCGCCACCATGGGCTCGGTCTCGATCCCAGAGATGAAGAAATACGATTACGATGACTCCCGCGCCATAGAGTCTGTCGCGGCGGGCGGAACGCTCGCCATCCTCACGCCGACAAAAGCAGGTGGCGTTGGCGCAAGCGGCGCGCTGCTGATCGCACTCTTTGCCAAAGGCTTTAACCGCAAGAAGCTTTTCGAAGCACTTTTAGACGCAACCACAACCAGCGCCATGATCTTTACGATCCTGATCGGCGTGGGCTTGCTGGGATACTTTGTCACGCTGACCGACATCCCCAGAGAATTTGCGAATTTCTGAGGCGGCCTGGATGTATCTCGGTATGTGATCTTCGTCCTTATCCTGCTGCTCTATCTCGTGCTTGGTATGGTCATGAATATCATCCCAATGATGATGCTCACCTTGCCAATCCTGTTCCCAACGGTCGTGGGCCTCGGGTTCGACCCGATTTGGTTTGGCGTGATCATGGTGATCATGATGGAGATGGGGCAGATCACTCCGCCCATTGGCATCAACGTCTCTGTCATCCACGGCGTTGCCAAAAAGTACAACCTCAAAATGGCCACGATCTATCGCGGCATCATTCCTTTCGGGATCGTCGAAGTCCTTGTGATTATCCTTCTGACGGTCTTCCCGGAAATTACACTGTGGTTGCCGAACTCGATGGACGTTCTGGCCCCACTTGAATGATGGTAAAAATGATATGCGCGATAAAACAGCACTCGTGACCAGATCAACAAGTGGGATTGGGCTTGCCATCGCGCACGCAGGTTTCTGAGGATGAAGCACGCTCTTGGTTTTCGGCGAGAAACAACCCTCCAAAACCGTCGTATCCCTACAAGAAATAGGCCAAGCTGTGCTTTATCTCTGTTCCGATGCCGCATCCGAAATTCGAGGTTCAACGATCAATATCGATGGTGGATGGTTGGCACAGCAGCTTGGATTCGAGGGAAATAGATATGACTGGGAAATTGGATACGAAAAATAAGGTGATCATCACATGTGCGATCACGGGCGCCATTCACACCCCTTCGATGTCACCCCACCTTCCAGTGACGCCCGATGAAATCACCTCTCATGCCATCGCTGCGGCAGAAGCTGGCGCCTCTATCTTGCACCTCCACGCGCGCGATCCGGAAACGGGTCGGCCAGATCAAAGCCCCGACGCATTTGCGGCTTTCTTGCCGCGCATCAAGCAAGGAACCAATGCGGTCATAAACATCACCACCGGCGGCAGCCCCTACATGGACGTGAGCGAACGTGCCGCCCCTGCAGCCACTTACCAGCCAGAGGTCGCTTCGCTCAACATGGGGTCAATGAACTTTGGCCTCTATCCAATGTTAAACCGCTTCAAAGACTTTAAGTTCGACTGGGAACGCGACCATCTGGAGGGGTCTCGCGATCTGGTTTTCAGAAACTCATTCAAAGACATCGAGTATGTCCTCAAGACCTGCTACGGCAACGGCACACGATTTGAGTTCGAATGCTACGACATTTCGCACCTCTATAATCTGGCTCACTTTGTGGACCGCGGCCTCATCAAAGCGCCCTTTTTTGTGCAATCTGTCTTTGGGCTCTTGGGCGGTATCGGCGGTCATCCAGAAGACGTGCTTCATATGAAGCGAACCGCCGATCGCCTTTTTGGCTCTGAGTATCGGTGGTCTGTTTTAGGGGCAGGCGCAAACCAATTTCGCATTGCAGCCCTAGCCGCAACAATGGGTGGAAATGTCCGGGTGGGCCTGGAAGACAGCCTGTGGATTGGCAAAGGGCAACTTGCTCAGTCGAATGCGGAACAAGTCACAAAGGTGCGGAGCTTGATCGAAGGATTGGGGCTCAGCGTTGCCAGCCCTGACGAGGCGCGAGACATTCTGGATCTTAAAGGCAGCGACAAAGTCGCGTTTTAACCGCTCACGCTCCAAATATTTGAAATTTCGCATATCTAGACAAACTCCCATCAATCGCCGAAGCTAACAGGTGTCGGAAAGCGCTTTGGGAGGAGGCTTTCGTGAATGGGAACATGCCCAACAGTGTAACGCAATCGGCCCTGAATGCCTCATGGGCGCGCTGTGCGAAAACCTACAACCTTAAGCGCGATGCAGCGCGACCAATCTTGCGCCTACAATCCTCTGAAGTCGCACCGCGCCTCGAGGCCCTGACTGAACTGACAGGTGGTCGCCAAGGTATTTTTCGCCAATTGGCATCCGTCGCGGCTGGTGCTGGGCACTGTTTGGTTATAACAGATGCCGACGGCATTTTGGTGCGTTTAGAAAGCAAAGACGCTGAAGCGAGCTGGAATGGCATTGCGCTGGGATCAGTCTGGGACGAGCGCGTTGCTGGCACAAATGGCGTGTCGATGGCCCTGTCAGAAGGACAGGCCTTCACCGTCAGCGGGCAGGATCATTACTACGCTCAGCTGACCAACTTTGCCTGTAGCGCGGTGCCGCTAAGAGACGCCCATGACCAAATTATCGGCGTCGCCAATTTATCCTCAGTGGGCCGCGGAAATCCATCTGAGACCCTCTTTGCGCAACAAGTGCTCAGGGTCGCCGCAAGCCGTTTGCAAACAACGCTCTTTGAGCAGACCTTCAAAGACTCCACGGTCGTCTCTTTCTCAGCACCAGGTCGCAAGGAGCTCTTCAAGGAAGCGGAGCGTGTTGCCGTAGATGACGCGGGATTCATCACCGGGGCCACATCATCTGCACATCACGTGTCTGGCAAAACATCCCGAGACGCGATCATAGGAGAGCGTTTTGACGCTGTCTTCGGCGCTGATATCAACGGGCTAAATTGCGCGCCCGAGCGCGTGATGTCTGTGCGGCGCGATGATGGGCCCATGCTTGACGTTTGGGTCCGCATGCCCCCCAAAAACGCGCGATCCGTTCCAGGTTGGACACCAAAACCAAAAGCAAAACTTCGCAGACAAAATGCGCCGAGTTTGCAGGACTTGGCCGCTGGTAGCTCTGTTATGCGCGGCATCTTCGAGCGCGTTCAAACCAGTTTCGAACACGGGGTGCCGATCTTAATCGAGGGCGAAACAGGAACCGGAAAAACAGCGCTCATCTCTGCTTTAGCCACGCAAGCCTTTAGGGCTGTAACCATTGACTGTGCGTCGGTTGATGACACGTCCCAGGACCGGGCCTACATCCAATCGCTTTTGCAACAGGCTCGAATGGTAGACGACGGCGGATCCGTCAGATCTGTGCTGATTTTTGACAACATCAATGAAATGCCTGTCTTTGGCCAAACGGGCTTGCGCGCCGTTTTGAACGATTTTGAGATGGTCTACGGGGAGTCCCGCGGCCCGCGCATTATAGCGACCAGCAAAAAGGCCCTCCGCACCTTCGTAGATACCGATGTGTTCCGAGACGATCTTTATTTCTTAATGGCCGGTTCCCGTGTGACGCTCCCCCCGCTGCGGTCGCGTGAACAACTCGATACCTTGGCCGAAGCGCTCGCAAGGTCGATGGCTGGCCCCAAAGCCACGCTTTCCGACGAAGCCAAATCCGCGATCCGCGCCCACGATTGGCCAGGCAATATACGCGAGCTGAAAGCTGTGTTGCAGCAGGCTTTGATGTATGGAGATGGCGCGCGCATCGGCGCCTTGGATCTTTTTCCTCAGCAAACGCCTGTCATGGTCACACGGTCCTCGCCTGCGTTATTGTCCGAAGAGCAACTGATTTTGGAAGCCTTACAAAGCACACGTTGGAACGTGTCGAAAGCAGCGCGCCTTCTCGGAATGAGCCGCGCCACGATCAATCGCAAAATGAAAGCGCTTGGCATTTCTCGTCCTGCTTGAAAGAGCAAAACGGAACGCGCACGACGGCTTTAAAACCTATTAAATCCGCCCTTTTCTACGATATAGAGCGGCGCGATGCCCTCTAAGACTGCCTTGATGTAGGGCGTTGCATTGTCGGATACGATGCCCATGCAACTGTCTACGAGCTCAAAAAAGCGCCCAGCGTAGTTCTCTGCAAAGCCTTTGACGTGCAGATCACCATTTTCCGCATCAGCGTAGCGCTCAAGGATGTGCCAAGTCCCCGTGGTGCCAACCTCGTACCATTCGTAAACGAGCGTGCCGGATTCGTTGCTGGTGCGCTCGACGAGTTCGTTCATCAGGTCGATAAATCCGGGACGGTTGGCTTCCGGCACCTTAACTTCAAGATGAATGTGGATGGTTTCGTTGGACATTGTTTCCTCCCATTTGATTTCGTCCGGTCATTCAAAGCTCTTTGGCAAGGCTCCTTGGAAACAGATCCAGCTCGTCCTGCGCAGAGGCGATGAGGTCAGCTACTGGCAACTCGGTCAGACCAAAGGCCGCTTCCAGGCTTGTGTGCGCCTTTGAATTGATCGCTGAGAGGCCAAGGTCTTCATGGAACGCGGCAACGGCTTTTGCCCCGTCATCATAGCTGTCCAATGTCAGAATAACCGCATGTGCCAAAACACGCGGAGGCCCACCGCGCGCCGGCTTCCAACGCTGCGCGGTCCCAACGATCTTGCGTCCATCGAGCGACAAGTTCCAAGCGCCATCGCAAAAACTACCGGGTGTCTCGCCGGGTGCGAGAGATGCTCCAAACGTGCCAAGCCCACGCTTTATAATGCGTGTCAGCAGCCGGTAGCCGTCTTCGATTGTCCCGCCAGGCCACATGTCAAAGGCCAAAACCAGATTGTCGATCCCATGGCCCTGAGGGACTGTCCCACCCCCTGTGCCCCGCAAAGCAACCGGCCATTCGGCACGCCTAGCGCGTGCTTCGGCTACCTCAAAAGTTTCGCGGCGCGAATAGGCTTCTGGGCATACCAATCCGTTTGACGTTGCGCGCCAAAGCCCAACGTGAGACCCGCTTTCCGCAAAAAGCGCTTGTTCGTAAGCCAAGCCCTCAATCGCGCTCCCCACATGACGCAAAGCGCGCGTCACTTAGAAAAACCTTCGATTTCATGACAAATCTCTGTCAGCAAATCCCCGGCAGGCGCACCATCCAGAGCACGATGATCAAACGTTAGAGACAAGCCGATATGGGGACGCAGCTCAATGTCGCCGTCCGGCGCTCGCACGGCCCGTTCCGCCATACAGCCAATGCCAAGGATACAAATCTGGCCCTGGTTGAGAATTGGCGTGAAATGCTCAACCCGTGTGAGCCCAAGATTAGAAATTGTAAAAGTCCCGCCTGTCATCTCTGTCACCGTCAGCTTGTTAATCTTGGCACGTGCTGCGAGATCCTGGCGCGCTGCGCGGAGCTCGAAGACGTCCATCTCACTTGCCCCAAAGATAGCCGGGGCAACAAGTAGATTGCCAGGCAGCGCAATGGCCACAGACAGGTCGACTTTATCCTGCAGCTGCACCTCACGCTCCTCGACCTTGCCATTGGCATCTGGATGTTTTGCCAAAGCGCGCACCACGGCCAGCATCAGCAGATCTTCCACCGAAACTTTGGTGGCGGCTTCTGACAACCGCGCCTTTTCTCGCATAAGCCCGGACGCATCCGCACTTGCGTGATGGGTGAGCTGAGCGGCTGTTGCGAGGCTTTTGACCATCGCATCAGCGATCATCCCGCGCACCCCTTTTAAAGGAACAGTGCGCGTGCCGTCGCTCACGAGATCGACCCGATCACAGCGCCTTTGGGCACAACAGCGTCGGCCTCTTCGGTGATGCTGACGGTGCCAGAGGCGGGCGCGTTGATCTCATATTGCACTTTGGCCGTCATGATCTCCGCGATGAGAGCCCCTTCTTCCACGGTTGCTCCGTCGTTGACCAGCCAAGTTGTGATCACCGCCTCTTCGTCTTCTTCCCATAAATCGGTGGGGATGATGATGTCTGTCGCCATTAGATTTTCCTGTAAATTAGAGCTTCAGGGCCGCCCTTTTCAGAGCCGCCCCAAGAACTGCCTTAGGCCGCATTCATGGATTGATAGGCCGCAACGATCTTTTCAGGGTTGGGCAAACAGAACTGCTCCATCACCCGCGCGTATGGAATTGGCACGTCTGGATAGGCGACGCGCTTGGGCGCGGCTTTGAGAACCGAGATGTCATGTTCAGTGACACTGGCGATGATCTCACCCGATACGCCGTAGGACATATAGTCTTCATCCACCACGATCAGACGACCCGTTTTTGCCACGCTCGCACGGATTGTATCGCGATCCAGCGGCACAAGGCTCACGAGATCAATGACCTCAGCGCTCACACCATCCGCCTCCATCTGCGCAGCGGCTTTCAGCGCGTTGTGCACGCCCATTCCAAGGCTCACGATGGTGACATCGCTGCCCTCGCGAACCACGTTCGCTTTGCCAATTTCAACCGTGTAGCTTTCTTCAGGGGTATGCACTGTGGCGCCAGGCTCTGTTGCCAACCAGCCCATGCCCTGAAGGCTTTTGTGATACATGTAGACCACCGGGCTATCGTCGCGCATCGCGGCTGTCATCAGCCCTTTCGCATCGTAAGCATTTGATGGGCAGACGACTTTCATGCCAGGCAAATGCGCAAATGTTCCATAGAGACACTGCGAGTGCTGACCCGCGTCCGAATAGCCGCCTCCCGTGGAGGTCATCAGCACCATTGGCACTTTGAAATTGCCACCAGAGAAATACGTGTTTTTGGCCATCAAGTTGTAGATTGCGTCAAAGCAGACCCCGAAGAAGTCGACAAACATCAGTTCGACCACCGGACGCATCCCATCTTGCGCGGCCCCCACGGCAGCACCGATAAAGGCAGTCTCAGAAATCGGCGTGTCACGAATGCGCTCGGAACCGAACTCTTCTAGCAATCCACGCGTGTTGCCGTAAACGCCGCCCAATGCGCCAATGTCTTCGCCCATTACGAAAACGGAAGGATCCATTTGCATTTCTTGCTGCACAGCTTCCGCCATGGCACGCGCGATGGTGAGTTTTCTTTCGTTTGGTTTGTTCATGGTATCCTCTCCCTCACGCAAACACGGCTGTCAGCGCGTCTTCTGGCGCTGGATCCGCACTTTCACGGGCAAATTTGATTGCGGCTTCAACGCGAGCTGCACTCTCAGCTTCGATGGTCTCCAACTCGGCCTCAGTGGCCATACCATCCGCAAGCATCTTTGCGCGCATCTTCGGGATCGGATCCTTTTCGAAAAGCGCGTCTTTTTCGCCTTCTGGTCTGTAGCCCTCAGCATCACCCATGAAATGCCCCGCTAAGCGGTATGTTTCGACCTCAATCAAGGAAGGTCCTTTGCCGTCGCGTGCACGAGCAATTGCTTCACCAGCTGCGGCGTAGATCGCATAAGGATCATTGTCCGCCACGCGTACGCCAGGGATACCGTAAGCCGCAGCCCGATCCGCATTGTTGGCAACAGCGGTTGAATCCTCTTTTGCAACAGAAATGCCCCAGTCGTTGTCTTCGATCACGCAGACAAACGGCAGGTTCCAAGTGGCCGCGAGGTTCATCGCCTCATGCCAACCACCTTGGTTGACCGCGCCTTCTCCCACAAAGGCCACAGCAACTCCGGGCTTTTTTTGCATCTGACGGCTGAGCGCTGCGCCGACCGCAGGCCCCATACCTTGGGCGATGATGCCTGAGCAAGCAAAGTTCACGTCTGGATCAAACAGATGCATGTGACCGCCGCGTCCACCGGACAACCCTGTGGTTTTTCCAAAGATCTCGGCCACCATCTTGTCCAGGTCAACGCCCTTCGCAATCGCCTGGTGGTGCGGACGGTGCGTGGCGGTGACCACATCGTCAGGATTGAGATGGGCGCAAACACCCACCGCCACGGGCTCTTGGCCGTCGCTCAAATGCATCTCGCCCGGAATCGGGCCGTCTGCCATGCTGAATACGGGCGTTTTGCCCTCGAAATAGATGCCCGCAATGGTTTCTTCGAGTTTCCTGCTCGTGACCATATTGCGATACATCCAATGCTGCTCATCGCGCGTTGGTGTCATGTGGTGTCCTCCCTTGCCGCCAGCTCTTGCTGATTCAACAAATGGAGGCTGCGAAGGCGCATGGATCCTGGCAAGTCACAGATCTTTTGCCTCCAAGTCGGAGGCGAAAACTGTCTCAGAATGAGACACATTGAGACAGCTTGCAGCAGCCAGTTTTTGCAACAATCAAGGAGCGCATCCGCTTACACAGACAAACCTTCCGCTTGTCCACCATCTCCAAGCCCGACCAACTGCTCAGAAGGACGCTCCGCGCGAGATATCAAGTATGGAGAATTGGCGGACCGAGGAGGATTCGAACCCCCGACCCCCTGATTCGTAGTCAGGTACTCTATCCAGCTGAGCTATCGGTCCGCACTGGCGGCTGAGATAGCCGTTGGGATCACACCATGCAAGGGGGGTAAGCGGATAAATCTTTCAAAGGACGTCAGCTTACGGCCTGGGCGGTGAATTCATCCTCGAGCACAATGTCCCCTTTGGGCAGACAAATCTCAAATAGCGTTCCTGTCTCATCAGACCGCTCCAAAGTGAGCGCACCACCGTGACCACGGATCAATTCACTCGCAATCGCCAAGCCGAGGCCCGATCCGCCCTTACGCGCGTTGCCCGTGAAAGCCGTGAAAAGGTTCTCTTTGGCCTTGGGTGGAAGGCCAGGGCCGTTGTCTTCGACACAAATCATCCAGGCCTGAGCCGTTTCATGCGCTGAGATCTTGATCTCACCTGGGCGCGCAGACGCCACAATGGCTTGCCGCGCGTTGCGCACCAAATTGCCCAAAACACGGTAGAGTTGTTCGGCGTCCGCACGCACTTCGAGGCCTGTTGGGATATCTTCGACCAAGGTGAGCGGCAGGTCACCGACGCTCAAGCGCTCGCTCTCCACCACATCGTCCACAACTTTGTCCAAGGCAAAGCGGCTTAATGCGGGTGCTGGCTCTTCGGCCTTGCCAAAGGCGAGCGTGCTTTCACAAAGATTGACGGCCCGGCTGATGGAATTCACGAGCTTAGGCGCCAGGCGCTTCACTGTGGGATCTTCCACCATCTCAATGCGGTCCGTGAAAAGCTGTGCCGACGTCAGGATATTGCGCAGATCATGGCTGATTTTGCTTACAGCACTGCCCAATTGCGCGAGCCTGTCTTTTTGCCTCAGCGAGTTTGTCAGCTGCGTTTGCAGCTCTTGTAAGGCGACTTCGGCATCGTGAAGCTCTTTGACACCCGCCTGTGGAGCAATGATACGCCGCGCATCTTCGGGAGCGCGCTGATAACTCTTCATATGACGCACAACACCCTTGATCGGCATCACCATCAGCTGGCGCACAGCGAGATACAAGAGCCCCGCTGTGACAATCGAAATGATGGCTGAGAGCCTCAGAATGTTGAACCCATACTCCACCATGGCCGTGCGCAAGGACTGAGTGCTCATTGTCACTTCGATGAGCATCCCGGCGTCCCGTACCGGATTGCCAACAACCCGAATGATGCGCTCTTGCGTGTTTGTAAGAGCGGACAACGCGTCTCGGATAAGCGCCCATGCCGTTGGGTTTCTCAGATCATAGGTTTCCGTGATGGGCGATGGAATTTGCGACGATAACATCAGTTGGCGCATCGCATCGCGCCTCAGCACGATGTTAAAAACGCCTGCGTTTTCCAAAAGCTCTTCTTCTAAAGATTGGCTGACCATGTCGTTTTCAACCAGAGCCAGGCTGGCGATCTGAGCCCGCTCAAGGCGGTTGCGCAGATAGTCTTCGCGAAAGCGCGCAACGGAAGGGACAAAGATCAAGATCTCCGCAATCATAACGAACACAATCGTTAAGATCAGAAATCGCCCTGACAGCGAATTGATCATGTGTGCCTCCCCGCCTTTTTGTGCGCCGCTCGTTTTTGTTATGGAATGAAGCGCTGGACCGTTTGCACGACCCGCTTCACCACGCTGCTTTCAAACAGCTTAGGTCCAAGATAGGCACCCGCCACGCGTTTGTTAATCTCTGATACCGTGGGGTAAGGGAAAACCGTGTTGGAAAGCGCTGTCATCTTCATCTTATTGGCGATCATCATAGCCCAGGTTCCAATAAGCTCGCCCGCCATAAAGCCCGCGATCGAAGCACCCACGGGGCGGCCTTTTACGATCATGACTTTGACCAAGCCTTTGGTTTTACCTTCTGCGATTAGGCGGTCATTGCCGCCATAGTCCATGCGCACAACTTCAAGCTTTGGCCCAAATTCCTTGCGCGCTTGCGCCTCAGTCAGGCCCACTTGAGCAAGTTCAGGATCTGTATATGTGGCCCAAGGGATATGCTTGGTCGAGGCTTTGGCTGGTAAACCAAAGAGGATCGAGCGGACAACAACACCCGCATGATAGCCGGCGACATGGGTAAATTGCAGACCAGCTGCCGCGTCTCCCACCGCATAAACGCGCTTGTTGGTGACAGAGCGGAGATCCGCCCCGACCTCAACGCCGCGGCGGTCAAATTTGACCCCCGCTTTGTCGAGATCCAGCTTGTCCACATTCACTTTGCGGCCCACGGCCATCAAAAGGTGGGATCCGGTGATATCACCTTGCGGCGTGTGCACTGTGACCGATCCATCGGATCCTGAGATCCGCTCCGCTTGAGCGCCCTCTATGATCTCAATGCCTTCAGCCCGAAGATTGTCTAGCACAAAGGCCGCCATTTCAGGGTCGTCTTTGCCCAGCGCTTTTGCGCCTTCGATCACTGTCACCTTGGACCCGAGCCGCACATGGGCTTGGGCCATTTCCATGCCGATGGGGCCACCGCCAATGACGATCAAATGCTCCGGCTTCTCACGCAGATCAAATATCGTCTCATTGGTGTGGACGGTCACGTCCTCCAGTCCTGGGATTGGCGGCACAAAGGGCCCAGAGCCCGTTGCGATAACAATCCGGCGCGCCGTGATCACTGTTTCGCCCGCTTGCACTTCTGTTTCCGAGATAAACCGACCAAACGCGCGGATCACGCGCACACCAAGGCTCTCAAAGCGCTCTTGACTGTCGTGCGGCTCAATCGCGGCAATCACGGATTTCACGTGATCTTTCGCCTGCGCATAGTCGACCTTTGGGCTGACCGGGCTCACGCCAAACTGTGCTGCTTCTTGTGCATGAGCCTGCTTTGCTGAGGCAATAAGAGCCTTGGATGGCACACAGCCGAAGTTCAAACAGTCTCCGCCCATCAAATGGCCTTCGAGAAGCGTGACATCTGCGCCCATCTGTACCGCGCCAGCGGCGATGGAGAGCCCGCCTGAACCGCCACCAATGATCAAGAGATCCGTTTTGAGGGTCGCGGGCTGCGCGTTTTGGGTATCAATCGCTGAATGTTCCATGGCTCAGAGCCCTTTCTTGCCGCGAACGGCTTTCACGATAACAGGCAAGAGCGACAGAGCTGCAAGGCCCAAGAGCGGTGCCAGAATGTAGGGTTCAAAGATGATCCCAAGATCAGGTGTTTCTCCGCGAGCGAAGACTTCGCCCAAACCAGCACCAACAGATGTGAAGACCACAGCACCCGGAATGATGCCCAAGAAGGTCGAGATTACAAAACGGTGGAGCGGAACTTCCAAAAAGCTTGGCACAAGGTTCGCGATGAAAAACGGAACAACTGGAACAAGACGGATCAAAAAGAGCATCGACCATTGGTTTTCATCAATGCCATCTTTGATCTTTTTGACCATGCCATCGGAGCCTTCGAGCTTGGCTCCAAGTTTTTCGCCAAAGCCCCAGCGCGCAGCTTGGAAAATCGCTGTTGCACCAATCGTGGCCCCGAGGATGTTGAATAGAGCCCCCGGGAAGGTTGCAAAGAGAAAGCCTCCCGTGAGCGTGGCAACCGTTGCGCCGGGCAGCGAGAACATCACCAAAACGGCATAGATCGCGACGAACACGGCGACCGCAAGTATGTAGTTGCTGTCGCGCCAAGCGATCAGAGCGTCACGGTTATCAGCGAGCGTTTGGAAGGTCAGATAGTCTTTAAGGGTGAAAGCCCCAACAATTGCGACCGTCGCGATTGTCAGGATGGGCAAAAGCCGCACGAGGCTGCTCTTTTTGCCGGGCTGAGTGGTTGTCATCATGGATATCAATCCTGCGAGAATGTTGCGTTGCCCAAGATGTGCGCCTTTGAAGCGCTTTGGCCTAGGGGCCTCACGCGCCATTGATGCTTGCTCGCGAAATGTTACAGGTTTGGGGCAAAAAGCGGGTTAATTCGCCCCTCCTTTGCAACAAACAGCGCCTTGATGAATTGACACATGCGCTCAAGCCGCTTAATGCCCGTGTCTCGACTGCGCTCGGACCGAATCCGGGAAAGCAAAACTGGTAACCGTAAAAAACCAAGGGTGATGCAATGAAACGCACCTACCAACCAAGCAATCTGGTGCGCAAACGGCGTCACGGCTTCCGCGCCCGCATGGCCACCAAAGCTGGCCGCAAGATCTTGAACGCCCGTCGCGCACGTGGCCGTAAGTCACTGAGCGCGTAAACAGCGCCACCGGCATATCACTGCTAAGACGATGGGACTTGCCGATAAGGCTGGTCCCTTTGTTGTTTTGGAGACATTTGTTTTGACCGACCTCGTGACTTTGAAAATGCGAAGCGACTTTTTGCAAGCGGCACGCGCGCGGCGGCAAGGCACCAAGTCTTTTCACCTTCAGGCGCGCGCGCGGGGCGACGAAAATGCGTGCATCCGCATCGGCTTCACCTGTTCCAAAAAATTGGGCAACGCCGTGGCGCGCAATCACGCCAAACGGCGCCTACGCGAGGCCGCACGTTTGATTTTGCCGACACATGCACAACCAGGATGGGACTATGTTCTCATCGGCCGACACAAGGCCACGGCGGAGCGCGATTTTGGGGATCTGAAATCCGATCTGAAATGGGCGCTCAAGAAAGTTCAGTGCTCATGAGCCCCCTCGCCTGGCTTCTAGCATTACCAGTGCGGGCCTACAGGCTGATCTTTTCGCCATGGGTCGGGCACAACTGCCGCTATCAGCCCACATGTTCTGCCTATGCGCTAGAAGCCTTGGAAAAACACGGCGGGGTGAAAGGCGGTTGGTTGGCGCTGCGGCGCATAGCGCGGTGTCATCCTTGGGGGCGCGACGGCTATGATCCAGTTCCTTCCAAAGTCAAAGACAGGTCTCTTTGAGCGTAAGCCCGGGGGCTTCCTCTCCCCCTAGTCCCTGGGATAGAACCACGCCTGACACCGCAATCGGACATCTCCCATGCTCGACAACCTCGACGACATCCATCCGCTCTTTCACGGCGCACCCTCCACAACCGAATTCAAGAAACTGCGCAAACGGATCGTGCGACAAGCCCGCGAGGCCATCGAGCAATTTGGGATGGTCGAACCGGGTGGCAAATGGCTCGTTTGTCTCTCTGGTGGTAAAGACAGCTACACGTTGCTTGCCGCGCTCTACGAATTGCAGTGGCGTGGCCTGCTGCCTGTGGAGATCCTCGCGTGCAATCTCGATCAAGGCCAACCCGGCTTTCCAGCCACGGTTTTGCCGGCGTTTTTAGAAAAAATGCAGGTGCCGCACAGGATCGAGTACCAAGACACCTACTCCATCGTCATGGACAAAGTCCCCGAAGGACGTACGTTTTGCGCGTTGTGCTCACGTCTACGGCGCGGGAACCTATATAGGATCGCCCGTGAAGAAGGCTGCACGGCTGTGGTCTTGGGCCATCACCGAGACGACATATTAGAAACGTTTTTTATGAATCTCTTTCATGGGGGTCGCCTAGCAACGATGCCGCCTAAACTCAAAAACGAGGAAGGCGATCTTTTTGTGTACCGTCCCTTGGCCCATGTTGCAGAAGCCGATTGTGAAAAATTTGCCGCAGCAATGAACTATCCGATTATTCCTTGTGATCTTTGTGGCAGCCAAGACGGCCTGCAACGCCAACAGGTTAAAGCTATTTTGGATGAATGGGAGCGGCGCTCACCAGGGCGCAGGCAAGTCATGTACCGAGCACTCACAAACGTGAGGCCATCCCATTTGCTGGATCCCAAGCTCTTTGACTTCCAAGGGCTAACGCTTGATCGCACTGAGATTTAGTCAAACTCTAAATATATTCTAGCTGCGCGTTAAGAAGATAGTCAGCGCGCCTGGTCTATGGCTCTCAAGCGGTGTGGTCGCTGTTGGAGAGTGAGAGAATGAGTAACCAGTCAATGTGGCGCGGAATCCAATTCCCGTTTGGTTTGCAAACCCTAACGACATCGATTTGCTTGGCCCTCCTGCCCTCTCTAACTCTGATCAGCTTTTGGGTTTTTGGAGAAACGGGACTTTTGGTTACGGCTCTCGGTCTGCCCTTAGTGATCAGCCTTCTTGCTCCACTCACACAAGATCGCGGCGCGTCTTCCCGGGATCCTGTGACCGGTCTCTCCCCTAAATATGTGCTAGAAACCGCGCTCGATCGCGGTTTGAAAGATACCAATCGAACAACCAAGTCCACGCTTTGTGTAGTGCTGCAGGTGGATGACTTTGGCGCCAGCATTGATCGCTTCGGCGTTGCCGCGGGAGACGCACTTTTGACCGCCATCGCAGATCGCTTGCGAAGTGCTTTGCGCACAGAAGACACGTTGAGCCAACTCGATGGTCCACGTTTTGCAATTGCTATGGCTCCACTCCACCGCATGGATATGGAACAAGCACTGCAAGTGGCAAAGCGCCTGCAAGGCGTGATCGAAGCACCACTGCCTCTGGATGCAACCACAGTCTGCGCAACAGCCTCGGTCGGCTTTGCTTTGCCTGCAAGGCTCAAGACTCAATCTGGCCCCGCCTACCTCGAAGCTGCAGAGACCGCTCTGCTGGTCGCAAAGCGCGCCGGACCGGCGAGCATAAGAGCCTTTTCCCACGACATGCTGCAAGCCCGTCTGGCAGAAGACAATCTTGTGGCGGACGTCAAGCACGCTCTGGACAACGGCGAGATCAAGCCTTGGTACCAACCTCAGGTGTGCGCACGCACTGGCGAAATCACCGGTTTTGAGGCCCTCGCGCGATGGGAGCATCCTGTGCGTGGTCTTATCCCACCCAAAGAGTTTCTACCCGCAATCGAAACCGCAGGTCTGCTGGGGCGCTTGGGCGAAGTAAATCTTCAGCACAGCATTGTGGCGTTGCAAACCTGGGATCAATCCGGTCTGCAGGTTCCTCAAGTCGGCATCAACTTTTCTGGTGACGAGCTCAAGAATCCCAAACTTGTGGATACAATCAAGTGGGAGCTTGACCGCAACGCTTTGGATCCGTCCCGCATTGCCATCGAAATCCTTGAAACGGTCGTGGCCAATTCTGATGACGACATGGTCACCCGCAATATTGCAGCCCTAGCCAAACTTGGCTGTGCCATCGATCTCGATGACTTTGGGACGGGTCATGCGTCAATTGCGAATATTCGCCGCTTTGCCGTCTCCCGCCTGAAAGTAGATCGGTCTTTTGTGACACGCGTGGATCAAGATGCGGATCAGCAAGCGCTCATCGGCGCAATTCTATCCATGGCCGAGCGACTTCGCTTAGAAACACTTGCTGAGGGCGTCCAAACCGTTGGCGAGCACGCTATGCTGCGCAAACTGGGCTGTGGCCAGGTGCAGGGCTTCGGTGTCGCAAAACCCATGCCGTTTGAGGACACTGCACGGTGGATGCAAGCTTACCGTCGAAAACTCAACACATCCCAATCTCGAACAATTGCCGCGCAATAACGGCCGAAACCAAAAGTCCCAAAGCACTCAATCGAGATTAACCAGGCCGCAGGGGGCGTCTCAGGGCCAATAGGACATCAAAAGCCCTTGACCTTCGTTCCGTGGGTCTGTTGAACCTGGCACACTTGAGGAAACTTGGGCTGGGTCAATGGACGAACAGAACCGCAATCTTATTCTCGCTTGCGCCTTGTCGCTGCTGGTAATTATAGTCTGGCCGTTTATCGTTCCACCGCCAGAACCCGTGCCTGGGGCAACCTCTCAATCAGGTGCAAACGGTGAGGCTGTCGTTGCGGGAGCCGACCAGAGCTCGCAAAGCACGACAATTCCTAATTCCAACACTGCCCCATCATCCGCTGAACCCATGGATCGAGCCACCGATGCCCCACGCATCGAAATCGAGACGCCTAAGCTAAAGGGCTCCATCAGCTTGGCCGGGGGGCGCTTGGATACCCTGGCCCTCAAAGACTATAAATTGACCCTCGACAGCAGCGAAATTGTTCAACTGTTCGAGCCCACCACGTTGCCAGAAGCATTCTACGGCGACTTTGGCTGGGCGCCAGGCGGCTCGTTGGAGTTCGATGACGTCCCAACACCTGCAACCCTATGGAGCGCGCCAAGTGGCGCCGTGTTAACCCCGACAACGCCATTGACGCTCACTTGGACAAACACAAAAGGTCTGATTTTCGAGCGCACAATCTCCGTAGATGAGGATTATCTTTTCACCATCGACCAAGCTGTGACGAACACCAGCGATACCGATGTCCGCATGGCGCCTTATTCGGCTCTCACACGCCACAGCATTCCAAGTGATCTGCGCAACTTCTTTATCATCCATGAAGGCCCGATGCGCCAAACTGGCGAAGAGCTGAACGAGCTTTCATACGAAGATCTTCAGGACTTCTCCGCAGATCCCAGGTGGGGCACCAGCGCGGAAGCCATCGAAGTTGCTGGCAACGGTTGGCTTGGGTTCACCGACCATTACTGGATGTCGATGATCGTACCAGCCGCAGGTCAAAGCTTTACCTCCGTTTTCTCTTACAATGCTGGCAGAGACACATTCCGCGCAGAAGCGCGTCTTCCCACGGCAACCATCGCTGCCGGCGAAAGGCTGCAAGTCAGCACGCAGCTCTTTGCGGGTGCCAAAGAATGGGAGACCATTCGATCCTACCAAAATGACAACGGGATTTACCATTTCCTCGATAGCATCGATTGGGGATGGTTCTTTTTCTTAACCAAACCAATCTTCGCCGCGCTGCACTTTATCAACGTCATCATTGGGAACATGGGCTGGTCGATCATCGTGCTTACACTCGTGATCAAAGCGCTATTGCTACCACTGGCCTATAAATCCTACGTCTCGATGGCCAAGATGAAAGAGCTTCAACCAGAAATGGAGAAACTCAAAGAAGAAGCGGGCGAAGATCGCGAGAAAATGCAAAAGGGCATGATCGAGCTCTACAAAAAGAATAAGGTGAACCCTGCATCGGGATGCCTTCCGATCCTGCTGCAAATCCCAATCTTCTTTTCGCTCTACAAGGTGATATTCGTTACCATTGAACTGCGGCATGCCCCTTGGCTTGGCTGGATCCGCGACCTTTCCGCGCCTGATCCGTCGTCGATCCTCAATCTTTTTGGCCTCTTGCCGTTCGACACGCCGGACCCAACGTCCTTCTTGTTCATCTTCAGCTTGGGAATCTTGCCAATCATTTTGGGGATTTCGATGTGGCTCCAACAAAAGCTAAACCCAGCGCCCACGGATCCAACCCAAGCGATGATCTTCGCCTATTTGCCGTGGATCTTCATGTTTATGCTCGGCACCTTCGCCAGCGGCCTGATCATTTACTGGATCGCCAACAACATGATCACATTCGCCCAACAATATCTGATCATGCGGTCGCAAGGCGTGACCCCAGATGTCTTCGGCAACATTCGCTCGAGCTTTAAACGCAAGAAAAAAGCGGACGATGGCTAATGGGCCGCGTTGCCGAGATTTGGCGTCATCCAATCAAAGCGGTTGGGCGCGAAGCGCTAGAGCAAGTTTCCCTCAGTGAAGGCGCTTGTGTGCCCTGGGACAGACATTGGGCCGTCCGACATGACGCGTCGAAGGCCAGCACAACGGAATGGAGCCGCTGTGGCGGGTTTAACCGCGGCGCGTCTTCCCCGCAATTGATGGCCGTTACGTGTGTGTTCGATGACAGCACGGAAACCATCGAATTGGCGCATCCCAAAAAACCGAGATTAGTCGCCAATCCCAATACAGACGGGGCGCAGATTGCAGAGTGGTTAACGGAGCTTATCCCCTCTCACAGACCGCAACCACATGATGTGATCTCGGTGCCTGGCACGGCCCTTACCGACAGTGCTTTTCCCTCCATCAGCATCCTGTCCCTGTCCTCCCTGAAAGCACTCTCACAACGGGCGGGTTTGGATTTGGACCCAGCGCGCTTTCGCGGCAATATCTGGTTAGAGGGCTTTGAAGCCTGGCAAGAAGAAGAGTGGGTTGGACGCACACTAAGACTTGGCCAAGTTGACCTCGAAATCCGCGAACCGATTGAAAGGTGCCTGGCCACAAGCACAAGCCCCATCACAGGTGAGCGCGACGTTCAAACCTTAGAGCTGCTTGAGGATGCGCGAGGACGCCGCGAATTTGGGCTTTATGGCGTTGTCACCAAAGGCGGCCTTTTGCGCCAAGGTGACCTTGTGAATACGCTGCCATGAGCTTGCCCTTTCCCCTCGCAGAGGAGCCCAGTGCAGCCGCAAAAGAAGCAGGGCGCAAACTCTTTGCCCATGAGACGCTCTTTGTAAAAGGGGTTGTCGGGCTAGACGGATTGCCACCTGGCGACAGGCATGAGGTGTGTTTTGCCGGGCGCTCAAACGTTGGCAAGTCCTCTTTGATCAACGCGCTGACGGGCCGAAAATCCCTTGCGCGAGCGTCCAACACGCCTGGCCGCACCCAAGAAATCAACTTCTTCGATTTGGCCAGCCAGCTCTACTTGGTCGATTTGCCGGGGTATGGCTTCGCCCAAGCGCCTGTGGGCGTTGTGGAAAAATGGCAAAGGTTGCTCAAAGCCTATCTCTCCGGCAGAGCGACGCTGCGCCGCGCCTTTGTCCTGATCGATAGCCGACACGGTATCAAACCTGTCGATACCGAAATCATGAGCTTACTGGACACCGCTGCCGTACCCTTCCAAACTGTCCTAACCAAAATCGATAAGCCAAAATCCAGCGCGCTCGAAAAAACGCTCGATCAAGTGCGCGGCGCATTGGCAAAGCATCCGGCCGCCTTTCCAGAGCTCATCGCCACCTCTTCGGAAAAAGGCGATGGGATCGCCACTTTGCGCAGCGTGATCCATCAGTTGACCCAAGAGGGTTGAGCGCACAGACAGAATTGCGTAGGCCCACAGGACCAACGACCCCGGCCTAGTTATCAAAATGAGACAACAAACCATGCAACGCGATTGGATCGCCACAGCACGCACGCTCAGCGAAGCGCTTCCCTATATGCAGCGCTACGACGGCGCTGTGGTGGTGATTAAACTGGGCGGTCATGCCATGGGCAGCGATGAAGCCCTACAAAGCTTTGCCCGCGATGTGGTTTTGCTGCGCCAAGTGGGTGTTAACCCCGTGATCGTGCACGGCGGCGGCCCGATGATTAATGCCATGCTCGAGAAGCTCGACATTCAGTCCGAATTTGTTGGCGGCAAACGGGTTACGGATGAGGCCACAATGGAAGTTGTGGAGATGGTCCTATCGGGCCGCGTGAACAAGCAAATTGTGCAAGCGATCAATGCCCAAGGTGGTTCGGCTGTTGGCCTGTCGGGCAAAGATGCCAAACTCATCAATTGCAAGCCAACCGATCCCACACTGGGCCTGGTTGGCACGCCAGAGACTGTGAATCCGCAGGTGCTTCAAACACTGTTTGACGCGGACCAAATCCCCGTCATTGCCCCGCTTGGCTCCGGCGACAACGGAGAAACGTATAACATCAACGGAGACACAGCCGCGGGCGCTATTGCGGCTGCCTTGCAGGCCGACCGGCTTTTACTGCTCACGGATGTTGACGGCGTAAAGGACGCCGAGGGCAAGGTGATCACCGATCTGACCATTGCCCAGGTGCGCGAACTGACGGACCAAGGCATTATTGCAGGCGGCATGATTCCCAAAACGGAAACTGCCCTTGAAGCCCTCGAAGGCGGCGTGCGCGCTGTGATTATCCTGGACGGCCGTGCGCCAAACGCTTGCCTGTTGGAGTTGTTTACAGATCACGGGGCTGGCACGTTGATGCGTGCACAAGCGAAATAAGGTCACACATGCGTGGGCAAGGGTTGCCAGAACCCTCTAGCCGGACGACATATAAGCCATGGAACACGAAGGCATCATTCGGCTGAGCGTCTTTTTGGGGCTCTTTTCGCTCCTGGCACTTCTAGAGTGGGTCTTGCCGCGCCGCCCGCGCCGGCAAGCCCAAAGCGCACGTTGGATCACAAATTGGGCCATCGTGATCCTCGACACACTCACCTTGCGGCTTGTTGCAATTGCGCTCCCACTTTTGGCCGTTGGCGCCGCGATGGACGCTGAGCGCCTAGATTGGGGGCTTTTCAATGCGCTCAACTGGCCGTTCTGGCTCGAAACACTCGCGGTCATACTGATTTTGGATCTCGCGATCTGGACCCAGCATCTGATCACCCACAAGGTGCCGATCCTATGGCGCTTGCACCAAGTTCACCACGCAGATGAAGATATGGATGTGACCACGGCAATACGGTTTCATCCCGTAGAAATCGCTCTGTCGATGCTTCTCAAGATCGGGCTTGTGTATCTTCTAGGTCCAAGCGCCTTGGCTGTTGTGGTTTTTGAGGTGCTGTTGAACGGCACTGCCATGTTCAACCATGCAAATCTTAAGCTTCCACTCTGGCTCGACAGATGGCTGAGGCTGGTGATCGTCACGCCAGATATGCATAGGGTGCACCATTCCGTGGAGCGACGCGAACACGACAGCAATTACGGCTTCGCGTTGAGCCTTTGGGATCGACTGTTTGGGACATACACAGCCCAACCTGAAGACGGCCACGACGCCATGCTAGTTGGGCTGCGTTGGCGAGAGGGTCAGGCCAACCGCCTAGGCTGGAGCCTGGCTTTGCCCTTTCGCAACAAATGACATCCACTTGGAACGACCAAGTGCTCGCAGAGCACGGATTGATGGAGATGGGCCATCTTCAAGATGGCACAGACACACTTCTTCTACTTGGTCCTAAACCAGAGTTTTGGCAGATCTTTAAAGGGTCGCAGGAGGCCCAAGACGGGCAAAAAGACCCAATCGATCGATGGTCGTTTCGGGTGATCTCAGCGCTTGCCGAAGAACTCGGTGCGCGGCCTGAGTTTCCGTTTGGGGGGCCGCCCTATGCGCCTTTCTTGACTTGGGCTCTAAACAGTGGCCGTGCCTGGAGTTCTCCTGTGGGTATGCTCGTCCACGATGTGAGTGGGTTGATGGTCTCATACCGAGGCGCGCTTCGCTTCGTTGATACTCTTGCCGCCTCACACACGCACCGAGAAGCACCATGCCTTTCTTGCAAAGCGCAGGCCTGTATATCAACTTGCCCTGTGGGTGCTTTGGGGCCAGACCAAAACTACGACGTCGCCGCCTGCAAAAGCTATTTACGGGAGCCCGAAGGTATAGACTGTTTACAAAACGGCTGCCTAGTGCGCCGTGCCTGCCCCGTTAGTCTCAGCTTTGGACGCGATCCTTTGCAATCAGGCTACCATATGAAGGTTTTTTTAGGTGATTGAACTCATTCTTTTGCGCCACGCCAAATCTGATTGGAGCCTAGCAGGTCAGCCAGATATCGAGCGCCCTTTAAACGCACGGGGTCAACGCGGTGCTGCCGCCATTGGCGCTTGGCTAAACGCTGCTGGCCTTATTCCAGATGAAGTTTTTTGCTCTTCGGCGACGAGAACACAGGAGACGGTTGCGCGCTTGGGCTTGGGACTAGAGCACCAGGCCCAATACACGCGGGCTTTGTATCACGCGGAACCAGAAGGCATCCTCGACGTTCTGGCAGGTGCCACAGCGAGCCGCGTCTTGCTGGTGGCCCATAATCCTGGGATTGCCGAATTGGCACATCGATTAGCTGACGTAGCGCCGTCCCATCCGCGCTTTGCTGACTACCCAACAGCGGCAACTACTGTTTTGCAATTCAATACTGACTGGCCAAAGCTGAGCCGCGTTCGAGGTAAGGTTCTGCACTTTGTGACACCAAAGGATCTGATCGCCGATTGAGCCACAAAAATGACGGGTGAGACCAACAAATTTGAATCGAATTGTCGACAAACTGTCACCTCTAACCTTCGCCAATAGCAAACGACGTTCAGACACCTTTATCCGAATCGCCCAACAATGAAGGGCGGTAGGGAGAGGGATGCTTGCGGGTCAAAAAAATACGCGCGGCCAGGTTTGGCACGCGCGTCAAAAGTCCTTAAAGCGCAGCTCCTTAAAGCCACTTTTGGCCGATTTAATGGCCCAAGATCTGGCTCAAGAAGAGCTTTGTCCGATCGGACTGAGGATTGTCGAAGAAAGCCTCTGGCTCGTTCTGTTCAACAATTTGCCCTGCATCCATAAAAATCACACGGTTCGCAACCTGACGGGCAAAGCCCATTTCGTGGGTCACACAAAGCATCGTCATGCCTTCTTCCGCGAGCTCGATCATCGTATCGAGCACCTCCTTGATCATTTCCGGATCAAGCGCCGAGGTTGGCTCGTCGAAAAGCATAATCCGCGGTTTCATGCACAAAGAGCGCGCAATCGCCACACGCTGCTGCTGACCACCTGAAAGCTGACCAGGATACTTGTTCGCCTGATCGGGGATTTTCACCTTCGTCAGGAAATGCATCGCTGTTTCTTCAGCTTCTTTCTTTGGGGTCTTACGAACCCAAATCGGCGCAAGCGTACAGTTTTCCAAAATCGTCAGGTGCGGGAAGAGATTAAAGTGCTGGAAGCACATCCCAACTTCAGAGCGGATCGTGTCGATGTTTTTCAAGTCGGATGACAAGAGCGTCCCATCCACCGTGATCGAGCCCGCTTGGTGCTCTTCCAGTGCGTTGATGCACCGGATCAACGTCGATTTGCCCGAGCCAGAAGGCCCGCAAATCACGATGCGCTCGCCTCGGTAAACGGTCAGATCAATGTCGCGCAGCACGTGGAAGGTGCCGTACCACTTGTTCATATTATTGATTTCGATGGCGACTTCGTCGGAAACTTTCATCTGAGCTTCAGCCATAGCTATCGCCCTCCCTTATCGGTGATCGGTTGCGAGCTGACGCTCCAACCATTGTGAGTATTGTGAGATGCCGTAGCAGATCACGAAGAACAAAAGCGCGGCAAAGCCGAAGGCTTCCCAGTAAATGCCGGTCCAATTGGTCGAGCTGAGGATGGGTCCTCGGATCGCACCAACCAAGTCAAACATCGAAATCACGGAAACCAGCGTGGTGTCTTTGAAAAGGCCCACCGCCACGTTCACGATGCCTGGGATCGAGATCTTCAGCGCTTGTGGCAAGATGATCAGACGCATGGCTTGTGGGTAATCAAGCCCCAAGCTGTCCGCCGCCTCATACTGCCCTTTTGGCAAAGCTGCCAAGCCACCACGGATCACTTCCGCAATATAGGCCGCTGAGAACATCGTGATCATAATGATCACCCGCAGGATTAAATCGAGGTTGGTGCCCGGTGGGAAGAAATACGCCAGAACCACGTTGGCCACGAACAAGAGCGTGATCAGCGGCACGCCGCGCACGAACTCGATGAAGACAACACAGATGCCTTTGATGATCGGCATGTTGGATTGCCGTCCAAGCGCCAGAACGATGCCCAATGGCAGGGAAAGCGACACACAAATCGTGCCCAGGATCATGTTGAGCATAAAGCCCCCCATGTCGCGGCTCGCGACCTCTGGCAGTGCGATGAAATTCGACATACCTCCAGCGATAAGACCGCCAATCCACCACACCACTGCGGCTGTCAAAACGCCGATGCCAAGCCCTGCCGCAAATCCAAAGCGCCGTTCACCCTCGATGAAGGCGTAATAGGCTGCCACAAAACCAATAGCGACAAAGATCGGCATCATGATCGTTCCGCCCCAAATCAGCCAATAGGCTAGGAAGGGGTAGATTGCTGTCAGCACCAAGAACTGCCGTGGCAGCTTGGAGAAAAGCACAGGTGCCACACAGAAGAACAAGAGCACGAACGCCAACGTTGGGCGCCAGTATCCTTCCGCAGGATAGGCAATGCCAAAGAGCATCTGCGCCCAGCGGTCTTGCAACACGGAGAAACAAGCGCCGGTCTTGCCTGCCAAAATCTCCCGACATTCCGCGAGGTTCGATGTGCCCCAAACCCCGTTGTAAAACCAAGGCGCAGAACCGGCGATAATCTTATAGATGAAGTAAAGCGCCAACAGCGTCAGGATCGAGTTGACCCAGCCCGAGAACAAGTTCTCACGCATCCATTTGACAACCCCGGTTTCCCGCGCAGGCGGTGGCGAGGGTGGGATTTGATCGTGGCGCACAAAAGAGACGTTTGTATCGCTCATCTCAACGCTCCTTCAGCTTCACAGAGTTGTTGTAGATGTTCATCACGAAGCTGATCGTCAGCGACACCGTGAGATAAAAGAGCATCAGCAAGAGAATGCACTCAATCGCGCGCCCCGTTTGGTTGAGCGTGATGCCCCCCAAAGTGCCCGTGATGTCCATGTAACCCACAGCAATCGCCAAGGATGAGTTTTTGGTGATGTTGAGGTACTGCGAAATCAGCGGTGGAATGATCACCCGCAACGCTTGCGGCAAAACCACCAAGTTCATGATGCGGCCCGGGCGAAGGCCCAGCGCACCAGCGGCTTCCGTCTGGCCTTTGGAGATCGCTTGAATGCCCGCGCGCACGTTTTCGGCAATAAAGGCACCTGTATAGATTGCCAGAGCGAACCATAGAGCAATGAGCGAGAGCCTGAGGTGAATGCCGCCTCGGAAGTTAAAGCCCTTCAACTCTGGATATTCCAAGCCGACAGGGCGTCCCAGGATGAAGTACATCAAAAGTCCTGGGACAATCAGAATCAAAAGGGATGGCCACCCGGTGGGCAACATCCGACCTGTGGAATACAGCAGGTTGCGCGCATAGCGGCGATAAACAAAGACACCAATGATCGACGCTAAGATCACCAGCCAGAACACGAGCGAGCCTGCCCCGTTCACAAAGCTCGGAATATAGACCCCGCGGTTTGTGAAGGCGATTGCGTCAAACCACATCGAGGACGTCGCATTATCGCCCCGGAAGGCCCGCGGCTGCGGAAGCGCGTTCGACATGGCCAGAAAGATAATCAGGATCCAGATCAACACAGGCACGTTGCGGAACGCCTCGACGTAGACCGACATCAGCTTTGAAACGACCCAGTTGTTCGACAGGCGTAAAACCCCCGCGATCACACCGAGTACGGTCGCAGAGACACAGGCTAAAAACGCCACAATCAACGTGTTGATCGCGCCTACTTGTGTGGCGCGCCAATGGCTGGATTGGCTGTCGTAAGCGATGGGACGTTGGTTGATATCGTAGCCCGCTGGCTCACCGAGGTAATTCCAAGAGATGTTTAGGCCAGCAGCGGCCAAATTCGCAACAAGGTTCGCAACCAAGTAGCCGATCCCGAGTATGAGCAAGATCAAAGCAATAAATTGGAAGGTGTAAGCGCGGTAGCGGGTGTCGTTGAACAACATTCCAAAGCGGAATGGTTCGCCCCCCGGTCCCGGATCAGCTGTGGTCGACATATGGGTCGTCCTCTGTTGGCTACGGGGCCATACCGGCGCTTTGCGCGCTCTCAAATCCACCCCAGTGTTTGTCTTGCAAGTCTTGGAATCGTCCCAACGGATGTCTCAAGCCGCTGGTAGATACGAAAAGGGCGTGGAGTAACCCACGCCCTTCTCTTTTATGTTTAGCGGAAAGGTGGCGAGTAGATCAGGCCGCCGTTTGTCCACTGAGCGTTGAGGCCACGTGCCAGACCGATGTTTGTGTCTTCGCCGATGTTGTTGGCAAACACTTCACCATAGTTGCCGCCCGCCATGATGGCGCGCTTCGCCCATTCAGCGTCGAGGCCGAGCATTTCGCCCAATGTGCCTTCCGTGCCCAAAAGACGGTTCACTTCAGGGTTGCCGCCTGCGGCAGCGCCGAGCTGAGCGATGTTGTCTGACGTGACGCCAAGCTCTTCAGCTGTGATCAGTGCGTTGAGTGTCCAGCGCACGATGTCGCCCCATGCGTTGTCGCCGTGGCGAACAAGTGGGCCGAGTGGCTCTTTGGAGACGATCTCAGGCAGAACTGCGTAGTCGCCTGGGTTCGGGAAGTTTGCGCGCTGAGCCGCGAGAGCAGAGGCGTCCGTTGTGTAAACGTCGCAAGAACCCGCAAGGAACAACTGAACAGCTTCAGAACCGGTTTCAATCGGCACGGGCTCATAGCTGATGTTGTTGGAGCGGAAGAAGTCTGCGAGGTTCAGCTCGGTTGTTGTACCGGTTTGAATGCAGACAGTCGCGCCGTCGAGGTCTTTCGCGGAGCTTACGCCCAGCTCTTTTGGCACCATGAAGCCTTGACCGTCATAGTAGTTCACGCCAGTGAATTCGAACTTCAGGTCGACGTCACGGGAGAATGTCCATGTGGTGTTACGCGCCAACATGTCGATCTCGCCAGATGCGAGCGCTGTGAAGCGTGTTTTGCCGGTTGTTGGGACAAACTCAACAGCTGTTGAGTCGCCAAGAACAGCAGCGGCAACCGCGCGGCAGACAGCCACGTCGAAGCCCTGCCAAACGCCGTTTGCGTCGGGCTCAGCAAAGCCGGGCACGCCTGTGGTCACACCACAGTTCATTTTGCCACGTGCTTTCACGTCGTCGAGCGTGCCAGCAAAAGCTGCACCGCCAGCAACGGTCGCTGTCGCAAGCGCACCTAAAAATAGGGATGTTTTCATTGTAACCTCTTCCTGATAAGCCGCTCCCCCAAGGAGCGTTTAGTACCGAGCGATTTAGAGCCCAGAATAGCCCTGGGAAGGTTTCTCCTCCCGCAGTGGCTAAGATTGGGCAAATTGTCGGGATAAGGTCAAGCACTTACGTCCCGACAAAGCCAAGGATTCTGATACTTTTTCACGCAAATTCCTGAGAATTGCTGTGCACAGTCCTATTTGGCAGGCAAAACGCGCACGGCATGGTAGAAATTATAGGCATCTTGGAACGCACGGTGCTTTATTTCAGCCACTTGCATGGCCTCTTCATCCTCGCCCCATTGCTCAATTTGCCACGAGTCGTCGATGCGCGACCAGGCCCATAATTGCTCGGAGTCAAAGGCCGCTTGGCTCGCTGCCAAGCCCATCACGAGCGAGCCCGTAAGCGATATCAGGTCATGCAACGCCGCCAGCTCAAAATTGCTTTGTTCCTGCAGCGCCGCACGCAGAGCCTCCAATGCCTTTGGTGCCTGAGGCGCGAACATAACACCGGTCACAGGCGTGAGTTTCGCGCCGTACTGCTCATTTGCCCAGGCCAGCAACGGATCCCAAGCCTCTGCCTGCCGCGCTCTCAGCCCTTCTGGCCCCTCTGCCCGGTAGCACAAAAGGTCTGTCTCGCCAAAATCGCTCAGAAGATTGGCGACCTCGTCAAATTGGACCGCAACCTTATCAATGGCCGCATTGGCCATCCGTGTGTGAGGCATGGTCGTCGGATCAACTTGGCCAACCTGCGCCTCCCATTCCGCAGCAATCAAAGAAGCCGCAGCATGGCTCGGCACGTGCAACGGTTTCTTTGCAGGTGTCTTGACCCCGCGACCGTCGAGCAAAACGGCATAGCCGTCGTCTTCCCGGGCAACGCTCACCGCTGTCCAAAACCGCTTTAGCGCCCATTCGCTCATACCAAATCCTCAAATGGATCCACCGGCACATCGCCCGCCGCCCAGCCCAAAGTGTCCCAGGTCCGGGCCATATGCTCGGGCAAGGGCGCTGTCAGACGGATCTGCGCCCCTGTGATTGGATGCTCAAAACTCAAATGGCGCGCGTGCAGATGGAGCTTTTTGCTCATCTCACCGCCCAGCTGCGCGCCCCAGCCATCGCCGAGGTTTTCCTGACTTGAGCCACCGTACTTGCCGTCGCCAATGATCGGGTGGCCCATCTCTGCCATATGCGCGCGCAATTGATGCGTGCGGCCTGTTACAGGCACCAGCGCCATCCAGGCCGCCCGTCGCCCAAGCGCCGAGAGTACCGCATAATCGCTTGTGGCGCGTTTTGCATCCGGGTCGCGATCCACGTCTTCGGGATGTACGCAGATCATTTTCTCAGCTTCGCCGCGTGCGCCGTGCCCCATGGCTTTTTTCAATCCGTAACGGATCGTGCCCATAGACGGGCTCGGAGTGCCGGCAACAACAGCCCAATAGATCTTACGCGTTGTCCGTGCGCGGAACGCATCGCTTAGAGCGGCAGCACTCAATCTGGACCGCGCCAAGAGCAAAATGCCGGACGTGTCTTTGTCCAGACGGTGCACTAGCCGGGGTTTTTCATCCAAATCGAACTTAAGCGCTTCTGCCAAACCATCCACATGCTTGAGCTGTCCAGAGCCACCCTGGCTGGGCAGCCCAGGCGGTTTGTTGATCGCAATGACATGTGCATCGCGATAGAGCACCGTGCTTTGGATCATGGCTGCATCAGCGTCGCTGATCCGGGGCCTAGGCTGGCTATAGTGCGCCGTTTTGATCTCATCGGGATCTGGCAAAGGCGGCACACGCACAGACTGACCTGTTTCAACCCGCGAGGAGGGCTTCGCCCGTCCGCCATCGACGCGCAGCTCCCCTTTGCGGCACATCTTCTCGATACGCCCCTGGCCCAAATGCGGAAAACGCCGTTTGAGCCAGCGATCCAACCGCTGATCGCCCTCTCCCTCGCCCACTGTCAGGATCTGAACACCGCTCATAACAACACCCCACGCGCCAGGATCAGGCCGGCAAAAAGCCCCAGGATAGAAAGCCCAACTGAGAGCCCAACATAGAGCGCCGCGAGCCCAAAATCGCCGCGCTCATAAAGCGTGACAGTTTCCAATGAGAAGGCCGAAAAGGTTGTAAAGCCACCCAAAAGGCCCGTCAGGACAAAAGGCGACAGATGCGTCAGCCCGCGCTGTGCGGCCGCCACCACAAAAACCCCTATAAGAAAGGACCCAATAACGTTCACGCTCAGGATCGCGATGGGAAAGGGGGATGGGCCAACAAGGCGCAATATGCCAACGCCTGCAAGATAGCGCAGTGCGGCGCCGATGGCGCCTCCAAGAGCAACATGAAGCGTGGTGATCATGCCCAGGGTTTTGCTGGCAAGGCACGCGAAGTCAAGACTGCGTTCTGGTCCCCAGAGGCAAGTGCGCCGCGTTAGTCAGATCGCTCATCCCGAAGCTTATTAAAATAGGCCACGCGCTTTTTTAGCTCGCGCTCAAACCCGCGTTCGACAGGTGCGTAATAATCGGGCCGCGCCATCCCATCCGGGAAATAATTGGCGCCCGAAAAACCGTCTTCAGCGTCGTGATCATAGGCGTAGCCAGAGCCATACCCTTCATCTTTCATAAGCTGTGTTGGCGCATTGAGAATGTGCTTTGGAGGTAGGTGCGAGCCGGTTTTGGCTGCTTCACGCATGGCCGCTTTGTAGGCCACGTAAGTCGCATTGGATTTTGGCGCGAGCGCGAGATAAAGGACGGCCTGCGCCAGCGCCAACTCGCCTTCCGGGCTGCCTAGTCGCTCATACGTTTGCCAAGCGTCCAAGCAAAGTCGCTGGGCTTGAACATCGGCCAAACCAATGTCTTCCACAGCCATGCGGGTGATGCGGCGCGCCAGATAGCGGGGATCCTCCCCGCCTTTGAGCATCCGCGCCAACCAATAAAGTGCTGCATCTGGATCTGAGCCGCGCACCGATTTGTGCAGCGCTGAGATCAAATTGTAGTGCGCATCACCCGATTTATCGTACTGCGCGGCGCGCCGCGAAAGGCGCTGACTTAAGGCCTCCCGACCAAGTGGTTTGTCGATCTTCCAGCCGTTGATCTGCTCAACGAGATTAAGCAAAGCGCGCCCGTCCCCATCGGCCATTTCGATAAGACTGCGGCGGGCATCGTCTTGAACCAGCAAGGTGCGACCCAACTCCGCTTCAGCTCTTTCCATAAGGGCTTCAAGGGCTGTGTCATCGAGCCGGTTGAGCGTGAAAACCTGAGCACGAGAGAGTAGAGCGGCATTGAGCTCAAACGAGGGATTTTCGGTTGTGGCTCCGACCAAGAGGATCGTGCCGTCCTCCATGTGAGGCAAAAATCCATCTTGCTGCGCTTTGTTGAAACGGTGAATTTCATCGACAAACAGGAGCGTGCCCTGCCCGTTCTGACGCCGCAATTTGGCGGCTTCAAAGGTCTTTCGCAGTTCCGGCACACCGGAAAAAATCGCGCTTATCTGAACAAAGGCCAGATCCGTCTCAAGCGCCATGAGCCGTGCTATGGTCGTCTTGCCAACCCCCGGCGGACCCCAGAGCACAAAACTCGACAAGTGCCCCGAGGCAAGCATCGTTCCCAAGGGCCCATCGGCACCCAAAAGGTGATCCTGGCCAATGACCTCTGCCAAGCTCTGAGGGCGGAGCCGATCCGCCAAGGGGCGCGGCGCGGTTTCAGACACATCCGGTGCTGGAAAAGACGCGAAGAGATCTGTCACTAGAGCCTGGCCCTAAGCGCAAACCGCCGCCCTTTTCGCTCAACGTTCACAGCAACACTGCGCTGTGAGCCAGCAAGCGCTTTGGGCACCTCCGACGCTTCTCGGATTTCGATCTGGTTGATTGTGATGATCCGGTCTCCTGCTCGAATGCCCACACGCGCACCGATGGGGCCGGGATTGAGAACCAAAACACCGTTTTGATCCGGCGGCAAGTTCAGCTCAATCTCAAGCGCTGGGTTAGCATTGGCAACGGTGAGCCCTTGAAGGGTAATGCCGGGAGGTACACGGGTCGTGTTGCGCGGAGGATCTTCCGGCGGCGCGATCAAATCCACGGTGCGCGTGCTCATAGTTGTTGCCCTGAGATAGGCAACATCGAGCGTGGCCGCAATGCCGATGACGCTCATATGGTAGACCATCTCCGCGGGCGTATTCACCGATTGTCCATTCACACCCGTGATGACATCGCCCGGCACAAACCCAGCCTCTGCAAAGGGGCTTAAGGGATGCAAGTCGGCTATGACGATCCCCTCTGGAATAGCCAATCCCAACGCTTCCGCGAGGTCAGAAGTCACCGGTTGTCCCGTGATCCCAGCCCAAGGCCGTTCAAAGCGGCGATTGCCCGCCTCTGCCTGTGCCACAAATTGCGCAACGAGATTGGTTGGGATGGCAAAGCCAATACCGTTCGACCCACCAGAGCGCGTCAGAATAGCTGTGTTGATGCCAATCAGATCGCCATTAAGATCCACAAGCGCACCGCCCGAATTGCCAGGGTTAATGGGCGCATCCGTTTGCAAAAAGTACCCCCGAGCTGACCCAGTTGCGATGCCGGAGCGCGCCAGGCCCGAGACGATCCCCGACGACACCGTTTGCCCCACCCCAAAGGGGTTGCCGATGGCCAAGGCCAGTTCCCCGACCTCAACGGTGTCGCTGTCGCGCATCGTCAAAAAAGGCAGCGCTTCATCGGTGTCGAGTTTTAGGATGGCGAGATCAGAGTCCTCATCCCCCAAAAGCACTTCAGCAGAAAATTCACGTCTGTCTGAGAGCACAACACGGATTTCGGTGGCATCGCCAACAACATGATAGTTCGAGACGATTATGCCGCTTTCCGTAAGGATCACACCCGAACCAAGACTGTTTTGCACTTGCGGGCGCGCTTGCCCAAATTCGCGAAAGAAACGGTCAAAGAACGGGTCTCCAAGAAAGGGAGATTGCCGCGCTTGGACTGCGCGACGCGCGTAAATATTGACAACAGCTGGCGTAGCTTTTTTGACAACGGGCACAAAGCTCATCGCAATTTGAGCTTGGCTTGTGGGCACCGACTGAGCATTGAGCGGGCTGACTGTAAGCGTGATCAGAAAGAGGCTAAAAAGAGCAGAAATAAAATTTGTCATGGCCCATGATATGCGAAGACCGCTTAGGCTTTGCAAGCACATGGAAAAAGAAAAGCCTCCGCGCGAGCGAAGGCTTTTCGAAGACCAAATAGGTGCAGTGTGTGTGTGCGTTACTCGGTCTCAAACTCTGCAGCTTCTTCAGCTGCCAGGCGCGCTTTGTCGGCCGCACCTTTTGCGTCTACGTCGCGATCGACAAACTCGATGATGGCCATGGGCGCCATGTCACCGTAGCGGAAGCCTGCTTTTAGAACACGGGTGTAGCCACCGGCGCGCTCTGCATAGCGGGGGCCGAGCACTTCAAAGAGCTTGGCCACGTGTTTGTCTTGGATCAGCTTCGAGGCGGCAACGCGGCGCGCGTGCAGATCGCCTTTTTTACCAAGCGTGATGAGCTTTTCGACGGTGCGCTTGAGCTCTTTGGCTTTGGGAAGCGTTGTTTTGATTTGCTCATGTTCGATGAGCGAGCCAGCCATATTCGACAAGAGCGCCTTACGGTGCTCGTGGGTGCGGTTAAGGCGGCGGTAACCTTTTGCGTGACGCATGATGTTAATCCTTCGTTTATACTTTGTCCGGAAATCGCTGCGTTGCGCGATTTCTCTCCTTGTTGGGGCGGGATTGCCCAGTCTTTCCAGTGTGTTACATGACTTTGGCCTCTGTATGACCAAGGTATGTTCCACGTATGCCCCAACGTATGCCTAACATGCATACGTAACGTTGGGGTCGGGTAAGGAGGCGTTAACCTCCGAGCCCAGATTTAGCTTTGAGACGTTAAGAACGCCTCTTCCCTCCGAACGGAAGGAAGGCGGGCCATGACCCGCCTTTCAGATAGCCCTAGAAGTTGTCTTCGAACTTCTTGGCGAGGTCTTCGATGTTGTCTGGCGGCCAGTCTTCGACATCCATGCCAAGGTGCAAACCCATGCCCGAAAGCACTTCTTTGATCTCGTTGAGCGACTTGCGGCCAAAGTTCGGCGTGCGCAGCATCTCTGCTTCGGTCTTTTGGATAAGATCGCCGATGTAGACAATGTTGTCGTTCTTCAGGCAGTTCGCAGAACGCACAGAAAGCTCCAACTCATCCACTTTCTTGAGAAGCAGCGGGTTGAACTCGAGACCATCGTCTTCAGACGCACTCGACGCGCTTTCAGGCTCATCAAAGTTCACGAAGATGGAAAGCTGATCTTGCAAAATGCGCGCGGCATAAGCCACAGCATCATCTGGCGTGATCGAGCCATCTGTTTCGATTTTCATGGTGAGCTTGTCGTAGTCCAGCACTTGGCCTTCGCGGGTGGGCTGCACGTCGTAGCTGATCTTGTTGATCGGCGAGAAGATCGCATCAATCGGCATAAGGCCAATAGGCGCATCTTCTGGGCGGTTCTTTTCGGCCGCAACGTAGCCTTTGCCGGTGTTTACGGTCAGCTCCATGAAAAGGTCCGCACCCTCATCCAGGTGGCAGATCACGTGATCGCGGTTGAGGATCTCAATGCCAGCGCTTTCGGAGATATCGCCAGCTTTGACAACACCAGGGCCCTTGGCTTGGATGGACAGGCGCTTAGGGCCTTCCACTTCCATGCGCACGGAAACGCCTTTGAGGTTGAGGATGATGTCAGTGACGTCTTCACGCACACCGGCCACAGAAGAAAACTCATGCAACACGTTGTCGATCTGAACGCTTGTGATGGCAGCACCCTGAAGCGACGACATCAAAATGCGGCGCAGCGCATTGCCAAGCGTCAGGCCAAAACCGCGCTCGAGAGGTTCCGCAATCACGGTCGCTTTGCGCGCGGGCTCATTGCCCGGCTTGACCTCTAATTGTGTGGGTTTGATCAGCTCTTGCCAATTTTTGTGGATCATGCGTCCCTCCATTCTTGTTGTCCTTCCATGTCCAAAAAAGGCCAACGCCCGAGGTTAAATGACGAAAACGGGGGCCATGCCAAAGCAAGCCCCCGAAGGTAGACAATCTGCTTAGACGCGGCGACGCTTTGGAGGGCGGCACCCGTTGTGGGCAATTGGGGTCACGTCGCGGATCGACGTGATGTTAAAGCCGATTGCAGCCAAAGCGCGCAGAGCACTTTCACGGCCAGAGCCGGGGCCTTGCACTTCAACTTCCAGTGTTTTGACACCGTGCTCTTGCGCTTTTTTGCCCGCATCTTCTGCGGCCATTTGAGCAGCATAGGGTGTAGACTTACGCGAGCCTTTGAAGCCCATCGTACCGGACGATGACCAGGCAATCGCGTTGCCTTGAACGTCCGAGATGAGGATCTTGGTGTTGTTGAAGCTGGAGTTCACGTGTGCAACGCCAGATGCGATATTTTTGGAGACCTTTTTCTTGCCTCCACGACGGGTATCTCGTGCCATGGGTGCGCCTCCTTATTTCTTCTTGCCAGCGATGGCTTTTGCGGGACCTTTGCGGGTGCGGGCATTGGTATGCGTACGCTGACCGCGGACAGGCAGATTGCGACGGTGACGCAAGCCACGGTAGCAACCCAAATCCATAAGGCGTTTGATGTTCATCTGCGTTTCACGACGCAGGTCACCTTCAACGGTGTAGGTCGCATCGATATGCTCGCGGATGGCGAGGACTTCGGCGTCCGACAGATCGTTGACGCGGCGTGCTGGATCAATGCCAACGGCTTCGCAAATGGCTTTGGCCGATGTGGGGCCGATGCCTGTGACATAGGTGAGTGCGATAGGCACTCGCTTTGCGGTGGGAATGTTTACGCCGGCAATACGAGCCAAGGCTATATCCTTTTCCAGTTGCGAGCCCGTCATTCCAGGCTCTTTTTTCACAACATGTGCAGCCGTAGGGATCCCTGGGGCTACACGGGTTTGAGGTGGTCTCTCGCAAAATGCGGGAATCCGCGCTTTTGGCGCAGATGGCGTGACTTAAGGAGTAATTAAACGCGCGTCAAGAGCGCCTTGGCCGGTGTCAAGAAGTTTTTTTGTCCACCCTGGGGAAATCGCTAAAGCCACCGGCTTTAACTGCCCAGAATACCCTCGATAGACGTGCCCACCTCATCCATTGTGCCCATGCCATCGATCGACTTTAGATCGCCTTTGGCATAGTAATAGCCGATAAGTGGTGATGTCTTTTTATAATATTCCATAAGCCGTGTTTTGAGGCTCTCTTCGTTATCATCCGCACGAGCTGTACCGCCAGCCGCAACCGCTTCTTTGGCGCGGTTGACGATTCTATGCACAAGCGCTTCGTCGTCCACTTGCATCTCAATCACGCTATCCAGCTTCATGCCTTTCGACGCCAACAGGGCCCCCAAAGCATCGGCTTGTGGCAGCGTGCGCGGGAACCCATCAAAGATGAAACCACCGGCTGCATCGCCGTCCAGTTGCTCTTCGATCAAGCCAATAACGATCTCGTCCGTGACAAGCTCGCCTGCGTCCATAATCGCCGCAACCTTCTTGCCCATTTCAGTGCCAGAGGTTTTAGCGGCCCGCAGCATATCACCTGTGGAGAGTTGAACCATGTTGCGGCTCTCTACAAGACGTCCGGCTTGTGTGCCTTTGCCAGCGCCGGGTGGGCCGAGAAGGATGATGTTGGTCATCGGTTAACGGCTCCCCGTTTCTTACGTTTGCCACCCTTGCCACGCAGCTGGGATTTCTCAATGAGGCCTTCATACTGGTGCGCCAAGAGATGGCTCTGCACCTGCTGGATCGTATCCATACCGACGCTCACAATAATGAGGATCGATGTACCGCCGAAGAAGGCCGTGATCTGTAGGTTCGAGCGGATCATTTCAGGCAGGAGACAGACAAGCGCCAAGTACCCTGCACCCAAAACCAAAAGCCGCGTCACAACATAGTCGAGATATTCTGCTGTCTTTTTGCCAGGGCGAATACCAGGCACAAAGCCGTTTTGGTTCTTGAGGTTTTCAGCCACGTCTTCCGTCTTGAAGGACACATTGAAGGTGTAAAAGAACGTGAAGAAAATGATCATCGCCGCAAAGAAGATCAGATAGAGCGGTTGGCCAGGACCAAAGTAAGCCAGGATTGTTGTCATAATCGGGCTGGTTTGATTGCCTGAAAACGTGGCCAGAGTCGTTGGCAAAAGAAGCAGCGAAGATGCGAAGATCGCTGGGATCACGCCCGCTGGGTTCACTTTCACAGGAAGGTGGCTAGAGCCGCCGTCATAGACCTTCATGCCCACCTGACGGCGGGGATATTGAATGTGGATCTTCCGAAGCGCCCGCTCCATGAAGACCACAAAGGTCAGGGTCACGATAATCATCGCAAGCACGCCAATGATCACCGCAGGGCCCACCGCGCCCGAACGGCCTTGCTCAAAGAACTGTGCAAAGGCCAAAGGAAGCTCGGCAATAATGCCCACAAAGATGATCAGCGAAATACCGTTGCCGATGCCCCGCGCGGTGATTTGCTCACCGAGCCACATCAAGAACATCGTCCCGCCCACCAGCGTGATCACGCAGGCCGCACGGAAGAACCAGCCTGGGTCTGTCACAAGATCACCCGCTTCAAGGCTCACAGCTAGGCCATATGCTTGGAACGTGGCCAAAACCACCGTGCCATAGCGGGTGTATTGGTTGATTTTCTTGCGCCCCTGCTCGCCTTCTTTCTTCAGCTGTTCAAAATACGGAACCATGGCCGTGAGAAGCTGAATGATGATCGAGGCCGAGATGTAAGGCATAATGCCCAGCGCAAAGATACCCATGCGGCTGATCGCGCCGCCTGTGAACATATTGAGCATACCGCCGATGCCAGCTGTAGCTTGCTCCATAAACTGGCGAAGTGCGACCCCATCAATGCCCGGCACGGGAATATAAGTCCCGATCCGGTAAACGATCAGAATGCCAATCGTGAAAAGGATGCGTTGCCGAAGCTCAGTCGCCTTACCAAACGCGCTCCAACTGATGTTGGAGGCCATTTGCTCTGCTGCAGATGCCATACGGTCTCTCTCTCATGGTTGCGCCGCCAGACCGGTTTCCCCGATTGGCGGCGCGCTTTGGAAAACTTGAAGGGTATGTAAGCAGCGCATGCGCCGCTCACAAGCCGTTATTCAGTCGCGGCCGCTGCAACAGTGAGAGACCCACCGGCTTTCTCGACCGCCTCAATGGCGGATTTCGACGCGCCAGTAACGGTGATCTTCGCTTTTGAAGTGATGTCACCTTTGGCAAGAACACGCACACCGTCAAGCTTGCGGCGCACAAGACCGCTTTCCACAAGGCTATCTTCAGTGATGTCGCCCTTAAGCTTGCCCGCGTCGATGAACTTTTGGATGAGACCAAGGTTCACAACGGCAAATTTCTTGCGGTTCGGCTTGTTGAAGCCGCGCTTTGGCAGACGTTGATAGAGGGGCATTTGGCCGCCCTCGTAGCCTTTGATGGCCACACCGGAGCGGGATTTCTGACCCTTGATACCACGGCCTGCGGTTTTGCCCATGCCGGAGCCTGGGCCACGACCAACGCGTTTTTTTGGTTTGGTTGCGCCTGGATTGTCGCGCAGTTCATTGAGTTTCATGTCGCTTCTCCTTTGCCGGAAGACCACCCCGAAGCGAAGGGACGGCACGCGGCGTTTCTTGATTGGTTGAGTCGAGTCTTTTGTTTGACCACTGGAGGCGTTTAGCGAGGGAAGGCTTAGAAATCAAGCGGTGCGCTTGGGCAGGCGTGAACTCTCCGTTTCTGCGGGCACATTTTGCCCTTTTCGGCTTGGCATCTCGTACGACCGAGCGCGATCTTACGCCCTTAAACACAGGGCTCTGCCCCCTTGCGCTTACGCGCAATTCCCCCGGAATGGTTTCCACCAAGAAAAAGTAGGGCCATGCTTTTGAGAAGCTGCGCTAAAAAAGCGCGACCAAAAGTTCTCAAAGCGTCTAAATTTTAAGCTATTTCCTTGAGAGACGCACACCTTGGCGGCTATACCCGTGCATCGCACAATTTTTTGGCTTGTTTTTTTAACTTCGCCTGTATTTTCACCGATCCGATTACCGGAGAACCGGGAACAGAAAACTCAAGGGGACTTTCATATGAACGGAGCGGATACCGCTTGGATCATCGTTGCGACGGCACTTGTCTTACTCATGACGCTGCCAGGATTGGCACTCTTTAATGGAGGCTTGGTGCGGGCACGCAATGTGCTCAGTGTGTTCATGCACTGCTATGCCATTGCCTGTCTGATGAGTGTTTTGTGGTTCGTTGCGGGCTATTCGATTGCCTTTGGTGGCGGCACAACAGGTTATTGGGGCGGCCTGGATAAGCTATTTTTGAACGGCGTTACGACCGAGAGCCTCAGTGGAACACTTCCTGAAATCCTCTTCTTTGCCTTCCAGATGACCTTCGCAATCATCACACCGGCGCTGATTGTTGGAGCCTATGTGGAGCGTATAAAGTTTGGGTTTGTTTTGGCCTTCTCCGCCTTTTGGATGCTAATTTGCTATGCACCCGTGGTTCACTGGGTCTGGGGCGGCGGCAGGCTAGCAGACGGCGGGCTCTTTGGTGAGACTGGCCTCAAGGACTTTGCTGGCGGTGTTGTCGTTCACGAAACGGCTGGTCTGGCGGCGCTGGTGCTTGCCGTAATGCTCGGACGCCGGAAGGACGACGCCAAACCACCCCATAACCCAGGCATGGTGATGATGGGCGCGGCGCTGCTTTGGGTTGGGTGGTTCGGCTTTAATGGTGGCTCGCAACTGGCCGCCGACGGGGGTGCGGCCATGGCTTTGACGGTGACGCATATCTCAGCCGCAACCGCCTCACTGACATGGGCCCTGTGGGAGTACATTAAGCACGGCAAAGCCTCGCTGGTGGGCCTTGTGACCGGCACAATCGCAGGCCTGGCCTCGATCACGCCAGCTTCCGGCTTTGTGGGCCCTATGGAAGCGCTTATCATTGGAGCAATTGCCGGGGTGCTTTGCCAAGAAGCGGTAAACCTCATTCGCAACGCCCTGCGCATCGACGACACATTGGATGTGTTTGCTGTGCACGGCGTTGGTGGGATCTTCGGTACACTTATGATTGCTGTATTCGGCGCAGGCAGCTTTGCCGCGCAGGGTGGCAGTATCTTGATCGTTGGTGTCTACACCATTTTGGTGACTGTTGTGATCGCGCTGGTCCTCAAAGCGATCTTTGGATTGCGAGTGGATGAGGAGACCGAAAATCTTGGCCTCGACATCGCGGCACATGGTGAACGGGCTTACGACCACGCCTCATAGGGCTTCGCGCTATAAAATGGCGAAAAGCGTCCCACTCTGCTGAGCTGGGGCGCTTTTTATATGGGAATTGGGGGCGCTGCCCCCTTGCGCATGCGCGCAATTCCCCCGGAGTATTTCCCGCCAAGAAAAAGGAGGGCTTAGATCAGCGATTTGGATCTCATTTTGCTCTCATAGGCTTGGCCCCCAAAAATGACCACTTTCGCCTGGGGTTTTTCGCGATTTTTTGGCTAAATGAATCTCGTGGAAGATTATCGCAGTTTAGAAAAAGGTTTGATGGATGAAAATATCTGGTCGTATCTGGATTTTGGCTTTGGCCTTTCTTGGAACACAGGCAAGCGCGGATCCAAAAGCCGCAGCCGACTACATTGTGAGCCAAACGGTCACGCAGCCAATTTTTGAAGGGGCCATTCTCGCCCAAAAACCTCTTATTACGGGCGCGCTACAAAACCAAATGCGCGAAAACGGTATTCGACTCAAAGATCCTGATCGCTTTTTCGATCTGTTCCTAAGCGAATTTATGGACGAATTTGTGGAGTCGATGCAGGCCCAAAGCGCGCAGATCTTTCTAGACAATTTTTCAGAAAGCGAATTGAACGACATCGCCGCCTTCATGAAAACACCCTCGGGTCAAGCTTACGTGGCCGCCACCCCAACCTTGATGCAACAGGGCGCTGAAATGGGTCAAAGGGCGGGTGCACAAGCAGGCTTAAATGCTGGCAA
>JBCDCE010000036.1:0-38761 GCA_039182515.1 Pseudomonadota bacterium
GTGCACCATTATATTCGTGGGGTCAATATCTTCAGTATCTGGTTGGTTAGTAAACCACTGTTCAATACCGACCCGCAAAACAGGTTAAATGCCCCTATCGGTTTATGGGGGATCAGATGAGCAAACCCTGCATCATTTGCGTCGCAATCACCGGATCTGTGCCGCGCAAAGCGGATAATCCGGCTGTGCCGATTACGGTTTCTGAGCAAATTGAAAGCACCCATGCGGCCTTTGAAGCGGGTGCGAGCATTGCGCATTGTCATGTCCGAAATGCAGACGAGTCCCCCACCAGTGACCCCGCCTTATTTGCCCAGCTCAAAGAGGGCATTGAGACCCATTGCCCGGGTATGATTGTGCAGCTTTCCACGGGCGGGCGCTCCGGCGCGGGCAAAGAGCGCGGAGGCATGTTGAGCCTGAAGCCGGACATGGCGTCTTTGTCTGTGGGCTCCAATAACTTCCCCACACGGGTCTATGAAAATCCGCCGGATCTCGTGGATTGGCTGGCAGCAGAGATGCTGGAAAATGACGTTAAGCCCGAGATTGAAGCCTTTGATCTTAGCCATATTTTCCATGCCAAGCTCATGTCTGATCGTGGCCAATTGGCAGGCGTCCCTTATGTGCAATTTGTCATGGGCGTGAAGAACGCGATGCCTGCAGACGCTTCGGTTTTCGAGTTTTACGTCGCGACCGTTGAGCGGTTGTTTGGGGCGGATGCGCCCTGGTGTGCGGCTGGAATTGGAGCCAATCAAATTGTGCTCAACGACTGGTCGATTGCTGCCGGCGGCCATGTGCGCACGGGCCTTGAAGACAATGTTCGGCTAGATCGTGACAGCCTCGCACCCTCCAACGCGGCCTTGGTCAAACGAGCGGTGGATTTGTGCGAAACATACGAACGCCCCGTTGCCACTGCGGCGCAAGCGCGGTCGATCTTGGGATTGAGGCCCAGCCCCTAGAAACTTCATGCTCTCGGCCTTTTAAAAAATCACAAGATCACTTGTTCATTTCTTCGTAATTTTGAATAGTCGGCGTGAGCCCACCCCAAAGCCCTGCAACAAAGGAAGCCCTTATGGCGAAACTCGGTGAAGACATCATTGGCACCAGCGGCGTTGCCCCGTTTTTCAAAGTGGCAAATGCAGGTGAGGTGAGCATCGATGCGCCAGATAATCGCAAAGGCGACGCCTTGCGAACCTGGGTGCGCAGCCTCAGCGGGTTTCAAAAAGAAGCACTCGTGCGCTCGGCTAAAACGGGTGATACTTGGCGGCTTGTTTCTGATGAAGGCCCTTACCTGAACGGCCATGATGCGGCACCGTGCCCTTTGGCGTTTTTGTCCACGGGTATGGTTGCGAGCTACATGAACGAGATCTTGGCGCTGGCGAAAATGGAGGGCGTTGAGATCCGTAAACTCAAGCTTATCCAAGACAATTATTACACCATGAAAGGCTCCATGCCCAAGCGCACCATGGTGGGGGGAGCGGAGCCCGTGGAGCTTGTCGTAGAGATCGATTGCGATCTAGATGACGGCGCGCTCAACACGCTTTTGATGAACGCCGTGCATGCCTCGCCTCTCAATGGATTGATGCGGGGGCAGCTTGAAAGCCTCTTTAAGCTGGGTAAAAACGGCGCGCCTTTGCCGACGGCCAAAGTGGCTGAGCTGCAAGGCACACTCTTCCCCGATCCCGGCGATCATTTTGCCAAGTCCCGAGCGGAAGGCAGTGATCTGACGCTCATGTCCCCGGTTGGCCCAACACCCAAGAAGGCTGTTGCAGGCGGCACAGTCGCGGCGGCTGGGAGTCTGGCCGAAGAGCAAGATCGGCGTTTGAACATTGGAGCGGTGGCCGAGCTGCGCGAAGATGGCCTCAAAGATATCCAACAGATGCAATATTCGCCCTATGGCACGTCGTTTCGCTTCCTCAGTTCCGAGGATGGCCGCGCGCCGGATGCCAACACGTTGATCTCAGCTGGGATTGGCTTTTGCTTCATGACCCAGTTTGGGCGGTTTGTATCGATGCTCAAGCTGGATTTGCCTGACTACCGCATCGTGCAGGACACGCATTTTTCGCTGGGTGGCGCCTCTGGCGGTACCGGCAAAGCGGGCACGGCAGATCCCATCGAGACCCATGTGTATTTGCAGACCACCGAGAGCGATGAGACGGCACAAGAGATGCTGGATATCTCAGAACAAACCTGCTTTTTGCACGCCTTTTGCCGCACGGACCTCAAGACCAAGCTCAAAATTCAAAGGGACTAGACGTTAAACTGGTCCAAATCTTCGGCAATGGCGCCCCTTTCGCCGAAGGTCGTTTGCAGGTCTGCAAGCGCTTTTGCGTAGAGCTCAGGCGCATCCATATGGATGCGGAAGTGGCTGAGTACGAGTTGCTTAACGCCTGCGGCTTTGGCCATCTCTGATATCTCTTTGGGGGTCGGCGTGAGCGGGGCCATGGCTTCTGAGGCGGGCTCGTCATCATGCCGATAACACCAATGAAGCAAGAGATCTGCGTTTTGAGAGAGCGCTTTGAGCGGATCGCAAATTCCTGCGTCGCCTGAGTAGACGAAGCTGCGTCCGCCGCTTTCCAAGCGAAAACCAAAACATTCCAAATGCGGCTGCGCATGGGGCACGGGGCAGGTGGCCAAACTCCAGCCGTTGCCGTCAAAGGTAAAGTCAGGGCCGATCTCATGGACATGGGGCTCAGGCCAGGGGCGCGGCAGGGTGCCGCCGCGTGCTTTCCACACTTCTTGGCTGGGCTGAAATTCTGTGCGCGCCCTTAGATCATGGGCCAAGACGCCCGCCGCTCCAAAGTAGCCTTCGGTGATTTGTGCGAGAGGTGTTGGCCCAAAGATCTCAATGGGCGCGCCCCCTTCTTCCCAAGCGGCATGCACTAAGCGCGCATAGTCCATCATGTGATCAGAGTGCAGATGAGAGAAGAAAAGATGTGTGATATCAGACGGCTTGCGGCCACTGCGCAGCAGGTTGTCAAAAACGCCGCCGCCACAGTCAAAGAGGATTACGTCATTGCCTGCTTCGATCAAGTAGCCAGAGGAGGCGCGGCGGGCATAAGCTTCTGGCGAGCCAGATCCTAAGATCGTGAGTTTCATGGGCTCTCCTTAAGAGCTGATTTTAGGGGGTGGCGTGGCGGCAGGCGCGCCCATTGTAAAGGCGATCTCGCGTCCGCCATAACCTTCGATCATCGCGTCTTGATCCGCGAAAGCCTGAGCATCCACGGTTTCGGGATCCAGGATTTCGCGTAGCGCGCGCTCCATCTGGGCGCGTTGCTCGGCATGAGCGGGATCTTGCGCCAAATCACAGAGTTCTTCCGGATCTTCCTCAAGATCAAAGAGTTCTGGCTCAAAGCCCACGTAGTAATTCAGCTTCCAACGTCCCTTTCGCAACATGAACCCGCCCGAGACAGCCCCCGCGGCATGGTATTGGCTCAAGATGGGGCGCTCTGGGTCAAGCGGCGCTGCGATAATGTCGTGCAAGGATTGTCCGTCGCATGCGAACTCAAGGCCAAAGTGCCGAGGGATGGTTGCTGAGATATCCAGCAAAGAAACGGGCGTGTCGCAGGTTCCGTTCGGCACACCGGGGCCCGCCATGATCATCGGGACAGCGGCACTTTCTTCATAAAAGTTGGACTTGCCCCAGAGCCCTCGCGCGCCGACATTGTCGCCGTGATCGGATGTGTAGATCACGGTGGTGTTTTCGCTCAGGCCTGCCGCGTCCAGCGCGCCTAAAATTTTCCCGACATTGTAATCCATCCAGCTGCACAGCCCATAGTAGGCGGCCATCGCTGCGAGCCTTTCGTCTGGGTCTTTGAACTTCGTTTCGCTCTCGAGCATCGCGTTTTGTTTGTCCACCCAAGGGTGGCGTTTGTAGCCATCTTTGGGGTGCAGTTTAACCTCAGGGAGCTCATCCGTGGGATAAAGATCGTAGAACTCTTGCGGCACCACAAGCGGGAAATGGGGGGCGACAAGCCCCACATAGAGGCACCAAGGCGCGTCATCCTTGTTCCTTGCAGAGAGCCAATCCAGCGTGCGCTCGGTGACGGCTTTGTCGTAGTCTGTGTAGGTTGATGTGCCAGGCCCGATCTCTTCGCCCAGCATACGACCGTCTTTGAGAATTTTGCGCTCGTCTTCGCGACGGACTGAAGCCCAGACCATGCCCACACCGCCCGCCACCTGCATGGGGATGTGCTGCTGATCAATGCCCGAAGGATCCTTGGCATCCCGGTAATGGAGCTTGCCAATCGATTGCAAAGGGACTTCAGCCTCTTGCAGGCAATGGCCCCATCCTGTTGGGGTGCCGCGATAAGGCATGGCGTTGTCCCAAAGCCGATTTTTGTGCACGTGTTGACCGGTGGCAAACGCCGCGCGCGCAGGCACACAGATGGGTGACGGCGTGTAGGCTTTGGTGAACCGCGTACCAGACTGCGCCAAGCGATCGAGGTTTGGCGTTCGCACAAAGGGATGGCCAGCGCAGCCCATGGCGCGCGCTTGGTGTTCGTCAGACATCAAGATTAAAAGGTTGGAAGGGCGGGTCATTTGAGGTCCTGGCGGTATTCTAGAGGTCTGCAGCTTCTTCGAGCTTGTCGAGCACGCGGTGGAAGGTTTCAACTTCATCCGGTGTGAGATCTGCGCGCAGGTTGGCTTGGCGCGCCTGCGTAACGGGCAGGGTTTTTTCAAAAATGGTTTGTCCGGCCTCTGTCAGGCTTAGGATCTGAACACGCTTATCTGCGGGGTCTGTTTTTGTGGCCACGATACCGTCTTCTACAAGCGTTTTGATGTTGCGGCTCAAAAGGCCTTTGTCGAGCGCGGCTTCCTTGATGAGATCGGCAGAGCGGGTGGTTCCATGAGGGCCGATCAAGGCGATGACGCGCCATTGTGAAAGCGTGATCCCGCTTGCGTCGCGCAATATGCGGGTGGCTTGTGCGTTCAGTTTGGCGTGAACTTTGGAAATCCGAAACGTGAGATAGGCGCGCAGCGGAATATGCTCCAGGTCTTGGATCTGAGGCGATGCGGGGGTGTCGTCGCGTGTCATCAGGTGTCCTATTGCGCTCTGTTGGCCTCACCATCACGGGAACACTCGGAGAGGTCAAGAAATCAGTTGATCTATCAACCAATTTTGCTCCGCGGGCTTATCTCAACAACGCGCCCTGATCTGACCACCTTTGGGTTGCGCGTTTGACGATCATAAAGAGCAAGACCGATACGATCCCAAGGGTCAAAAGAGCCGCAAACATCAAATCGGTTTTTGCCCGCCCATTCGCCAATAGCATGAGGTAGCCCAGGCCTCGGCTCGCACCGACCCATTCGCCAATCACAGCGCCGATGGGGGCATAAACAGCTGCTAAACGCAGCCCGCTTGCCAGGGACGGTAAAGCCGCTGGCACGCGGATCCTCCAGAGAACAGCCAGCGGGCGCGCTTGCATGGTTTGGGCCAGATCCAAAAAGCCCTTTGGGGTGCGCATCAATCCGTCGAAAAACGCTGATGTCACCGGAAAATAGATGATCAAAACGGCCATAACGATCTTGGAGCCAAGCCCAAAGCCCAGCCAAAGGGTAAGGATCGGAGCGAGTGCAAAAACTGGCAAGGCTTGGGTGAAGACCAAGATTGGCTGCATGACCACGCGCGCTGATTGTGACATGGCCAAGGTCAGCGCTGTGAGCACGCCAAACCCTACGCCAAAGAGGAGGCCAAGCAGGATTTCCGTGAGCGTGACCAGGCTGTGCTCTGCGATCAAGGCGCGGTTGTCCCACCAGGTTTGCGCCACGAGGGCAGGGCTTGGCAGAATAAAGCGTGGCACGTCCGTAAGGGTGACAATCCCTTGCCAAATCGCCAGAGCCGCAAGGGCTGCAATGATGCCGCCTAGCCCGCGCATTACGCCGCATTCCTGGGGTTATCTCTGAGCTTTGCCATCAACTGACCTTGGGCGGTGAGTGTCTCGGGATCATCCACGCCGCGTGGCGCGGGGGACGCAGGCGGTGCAACTTCAGTCAGGCCGTCTTTCGACATGATCACAATCTTATCGCCAAGCCGGGCGGCTTCGCCGGGATCATGGGTGACCAAAAGTACCGTACGACCGCGCAAAAGCTCAAAAGCGAGGTCCTGCATATCTGCGCGGGTTCGGGCGTCGAGCGCAGAGAAAGGCTCGTCGAGCAAAATGACGGGCTGGTCTTCCATCAAAGTGCGCGCAAGGGCAGCCCTTTGGCGTTGCCCGCCAGAGAGGGCATCGGGGCGTTTGGTGGCGTGTTCTCGCAAGCCAACAGCATCCAACAATCTCGACACCCGCTCTTGATCCACCCGCTCGCCACGCAGCTTTGGCCCGAGGCTGAGATTTTGGGCAACACTTGCCCAAGGCATCAAGAGATCGCTTTGCGCCATATAAGCCACGCGACCTGTAAGCGGCAGGCCATCGGAGGCTTGGATGCTCCCAGTGAAGGTCACCTCGGAATCGAGCCCCGCCAGAGCGCGCAACAGCGTGGTTTTACCCACACCCGATGGCCCCAACAGGCAGGTCCAAGCCTCGGCCATAAGTGTCAGGTTCAAGGGCGCAAACACTTGCACGCTTTCATAACGCGCCTCGCCGTCTATCGAGATAGATGGCCCGTTTGCCCCTTTGAGTGGTGTCATGGCGTGAGGCCCATGTCCCAAAAGCTCACTTCCAGTCGTGTGGCTGTGGTGAAGGTCTCACAAAGCTCTGTCCAAATGGGCAGATCCCTATAACCCGCGCCGTAGCGCGAGGTGAGCGCGTCCTCCAAGAGCTTGCCGACAGCGACACAGGTCTCTTGATACTCCGCCCCGCCATAGGTGCCGATCCAATCGGCATAGGTTTCCGCCGTGGAGCTTGCCAATAGCCGGGCGCCGATTTCACCGTAGCCCAAGACGCAAGGCGCTAGTGCGGCCAGTAAACGCAAGAAATCGCCCGAAAAGCCTGCGTCCATCACAAAGCGTGTGTAGGCGAGGTTCTCTGCGCGCTCTTCCGTGGCTTCGAGCTCTGCTTCAGAGATCCCCGCCTCGCCGCAGAGTGCCACATGCAGTTTCAGCTCTTCATCGAGGAGGGCATGCACCGTGGCCGAGGCCGCGCGCATCTCGGCCAGGTTGCCTGCTTTGACCACGGCCAAAGCCCAGGCGCGCGAGAAGTGCAGCAAGAACACGTAGTCTTGCCGCAGATAGTGCAGGAAGGCCTCGCGCGGCAGATCCCCTTGGCCAAGACCTGTCACGAAGTCGTGCTCGGTATAGGCTTGCCAGGTGGGGCCAGCCGCGCGCCGCAGGGCTGCGATCGCGGCGCCGTAGTCGGGCGTTTGGGTCATTGCGCTGTCACGTCGATTGTGATGGCTGAGACGGGGTTCTGCGATGGAATCAGCCCGCTTTCGGCCAAGAAGGCTTCAAAACGCGCGTAGCGACCTGCGTCAAAACCGGCTGGGCGCAGAGCGAACCGCGGCAGCGTGTCGACCCAAGCGCGGGCATTCAGCTCATCTTGCAATTCAGCGGCTGTGCCCGAGAAGATTTCCCAGCTCTTTTCAGGGTTGTTAACGATGTACTGCGTGGCTTTTTCGGTGGCTGCGAGGAAGCGGGCGATCTTGTCTTTGTCGAGCGCGTCGGATTTGGCCACATAGATCAGCTCGTCATAGGGCGGCACGCCTTCTTCTTCGATGTAAAAGCAGGTGCCTGGGCGGCCTTCGATGTCCATCTGGTTGAGCTCAAAGTTCCGGTATGCGCCGATCACCGCGTCCACTTGGCCTGACATCAGCGAGGGCGAGAGGGCAAAGTTGACGTTGACGAGCTCGATGTCGTCCAGGCTCACGCCATATTTGCCCAAAACCGCACCCAGCACCGCTTCTTCAACGCCAGCGACGGAAAATCCGATGCGTTTGCCTTTCAAATCAGCGGGCGATTTGATGGGGCCGTCTTCGAGCACCAAAAGGCAGTTGAGCGGTGTGGCCACAAGCGTTCCAACACGGGTCAGGGGCAAGCCTTCGTGGATTTGAAGGTGCAATTGCGGCTGGTAAGACACAGCGAGATCCGCTTGCCCGGCAGCGACCAAGCGCGGTGGCAGCGACGGATCCGCAGGCGCCACAACTTCCACTTCCAGGCCAACTTCAGCAAAATAGCCGTTTTCTTCGGCAATCAGAATGGGCCCGTGATCGGGGTTGATGAACCAATCGAGAAGAAGGGTCATCTTGTCTTGCGCCATGGCGGGGGTGGCCGCGAAGAGCGCTAAGGCCGTGAGGAAGTGTTTCATGGAATAGGTCCTTTTCATTTAGGAGGCTGAGGCCGCAACGAGAACAATCTCGCCGGGCCAAATGGAGTGAAGATCATCCGCGGCGCGCCAGGCTCTGAGGCCGGAGGCGCAGCAAAGCGCGAGGCGTGTTTTTGCGTCTGTGTTTTCGGCGCCCAGCGCCGTTGCAACCTCGGTCTGATCCAGTCGGATCGCAGCGCTGTGCAAAAGCTCTGGCGCTTCTCCAGCGCCGCGCAAATCCACGATTTTATCTTGGGTGCTAAGATCGCTCGCGCTGATGAATTGGAAGGCCTGGGTGGGCTCTTGGGCTCCATCAAAGCGAAAGCTCGACACGCGGAAATTGCGTAGATCAAGCTGCATCATTTGGCCCAAGGGGCTGGGATTGAGATCTAAGCAGGTTGTGAGCGCCATTTGCGCTTGCATCGCGCCTAGGCTCGCCACGGCAGGCCCCATCACGCCTAGAGTTGCGCAGGTACCACTTTGCGTGGGCGCGTCTGGAAAGACCGCGCGCAGTGAGGGTGCCGTGCCACAAAAGCCACCCACATATCCTTGAAACCCAAGCACAGAGGCGCTGATCAAAGGTGTTTTATTGGCTTTGCAAAGGTCGCTGAGGGTGTAGCTCACGGCGTAGCTGTCCGCACAGTCCACGACGAGATCCATACCGGTCATCAGGTCGGGCGCATTGGCGGGGGTCAGGCGGGTCTCAATAGGCTCAACGGTGATCTCGCTGTTGAGCGCTGTGCAGCGTTTTGCAGCAACCCGTGCTTTGGACGCCCCAAGATCGCTTTCGGTAAAGAGTGTTTGGCGGTGCAGATTGCTGAGCGCAATTTTGTCTTCATCCACGATCCGGATAAATCCGATGCCAGCGCCTGCCAACAGCGGCAACACCTGTGCGGCCAAGCCGCCTGCACCCACCACAAGTACGCGGGCTGCCGCGAGCTTTGATTGGCCCTCAAGACCCACCTCTGGAAGCTGCGTTTGGCGTGCGTAGCGGCTCACTTGGTGACCTCGAGCCAGGCCTTAACGCGGCCTTCTGGATCCTCGTTGAGCGTGATGTCCGTCACCGCAGAGACCACATCTGCGCCCGCGTCAAACACACCTGGCGCGCGCTCTACACTCATGCCGCCGATCCCCACGAGGGGAAGATCGCCAATGCGCGCTTTCCACTCCGTGAGTTTGGGCAGGCCTTGCTGGTGCCATTTCATCTTTTTGAGGATCGTCGGATAGACAGGGCCAAGCGCCACGTAGTCGGGCTCAAAAGAGAGCGCGCGCTCGAGTTCTGCCTCGTCATGTGTGGAGAGCCCAAGCTTGATGCCTTGCGCCTTAATCGCGGGGACGTCGGCGACATCGAGATCTTCTTGACCCAAATGCACCCATGGCGCGCCCGCTTTGATGGCGGCTTTGCAGTGATCATTGACCACAAGCTCCGCACCGTGATCTCCGCAAAGCGTAACAGCTTCTTTGACCTGGTTTGCGATTTCCTCTGCGGATCTGTCCTTAAGCCTCAGTTGCACAAGTTTCACGCCCAAGGGCAGCATCCGGTGCAGCCAGGAGACATCATCAAAGATCGGGTAAAAACGCGGCAGGATCATGTGAGAAAGGCCTTTCCGATCACGGGTGTGGAGGCCTCGGCCATGTCGCGCGCCTCTATGGGATCAGCCTCATAGCCCAGTTTCCCGGCCTCGACGGCCATCGCCATGGCTTTGGCCATAGCCACAGGGTTGCCCGCGCGGGCCACGGCTGTATTCAACAGCACCGCGTCATAGCCCATTTCCATGGCCTGTGCGGCATGTGATGGCAGGCCAATGCCTGCGTCAATCACCAAGGGGACATCGGGAAACTCGGACCGCATCGCGCGCAAAGCATAAGGATTTGCCAAGCCGCGCCCCGATCCAATGGGGGCACCCCAAGGCATCAACACTTCGCAGCCTGCGGCCAAGAGGCGCTCGCCCACAATCAGATCTTCGGTGGTGTAGGGAAAGACCTCAAAGCCGTCTTCGGCGAGGATCTTTGCCGCTTCCACGAGGCCAAAGACATCCGGCTGCAGGCTATCTGTGTGGCCGATGAGTTCGAGCTTGATCCATTTGGTGTCAAACACCTCGCGCGCCATATGGGCGGTTGTGACGGCCTCTTTGACCGTGTGGCAGCCCGCGGTGTTGGGCAAAACGGGCACGCCAAGATCGGAGATGAGTTTCCAAAAGCTCTGCCCTTCGCCGCCCGCCCCTTCGCGGCGCAAGGAGACCGTCGCGACGCCTGCGCCGCTTTCTTTGAAAGCCTGCGCCAAAATGGCAGGGCTTGGATATTGCGCGGTCCCGAGCATGAGGGGATGCGAAAGGGTTGTGCCGTAGAAGGTGCGCATGGGTTATCCGCCTTGCATGGGAGAAAGGGCCTCGATGCGGTCCCCATCTTTGAGGAGCGTTTGGGCGCGCATATGACTGGGCACAAAGGCTTCATTCAGGGCCGTTGCAAAGCGCCCCGTGAGGCCTGCTTGCTCCAATGCCTCTGCCAGGTTGGGGCCCGCCAAGTCTTGGGCTTCGCCGTTAAGGATGATTTTCATCTACAAGCTCCGATGCGTGGGCGTTGAAAACGAGATCCGCCACGGCTTTGGCCAAGGCTGGGGCCAGTAAGAAGCCGTGCCGATACAGGCCATTGGCATAAATCTTTTGCCCGCGTTTGCGCACGCGGGGCAGGTTGTCGGGGAAAGCGGGGCGCAGATCGACACCAATCTCGACCACTTCTGCTTCCCCAAAGGCAGGCGAGAGCGCGTAGGCCGCGCTTAAGAGCTCGAGCATGGATCGCGCTGTGATGCGCTTGCGATCTTCGCCCTCAATCATCGTAGCGCCCAGCATATAAAGCCCTTGCCCGCGTGGCACGACATAGAGCGGCATGCGCGGGTGGAGGAGGCGCACGGGGCGGCTTAGATGCACGTCTGGTGCGTGCAACAGGAGCATTTCGCCCTTCACGCCGCGCAAATCGGTCAGGGCTTCGCGTGCGGCAAAGCCCGTGCAATCGATCTCGAAATGAGCGGAAGACGCGCTGGGCTCTGCTTGGATTTCAATGCCTGCTGCGCCTAAGCCCTTTGTGAGATCTGCAAGAGCTTGGCGCGGAGAAAGATGGGCTTCTTGCGAGAAATAAAGCGCTTGGGAAAAGCTGTGCAAATCGGGCTCGAGCTCTTGGACTTTGTCTTGATCCAAGGTTTCAAAACCGCTCGTGCGGCGCGAGAAGCGTTTGAGGTCAGGCAGATCTCTGCGGTTGGCGACCACGAGCGTGCCACCGTTGGTGAGTTCCGTTTTGTCTCGCCACCACTTCAAAGCCTCTTGGCCCAGGCGCAAAACCGGCTCTTCGGCGTTTTCAAATTCACACCAAGGCGCCAGCATGCCGCCCGCCCACCAGCTGCAACTGTGCGCGCCGGGCGGGCCGGAGGGATCGACAAGCTCGACCTCAGCGCCGCGCGCAACAAGCTCAGTTGAGACCGCAAGACCTGCCACGCCTGCGCCCAAGACGCGGATCATGTGCGCCCTTTCCACAGCTGATGAAAGTGATGTACGGGGCCATGCCCTTGGCCAATCTCCAAGCTGTCGGCAGCCGCGATGGCGCCTTGTAAGTAAGCATGGGCGTCGCCCACTGCATGGGTGAGATCCAAGCCTTTCGTGAGCCCTGCCGCGACGGCCGCTGACAGCGTGCATCCGGTGCCATGGGTGTTGGGAGTATTCAGGCGTTTGGCGGTAAATTCAGCTTGGCTGCCATCGTTCGAGACTAAGATATCGCGGCAGACCTCGCCTTCCGCATGACCGCCTTTCATCAAGACGGCCTGGGGGCCAAATTCGCATAGCGCTTCGCCTTGGGCTGCCATCTCTTTGGTGGACTTGGCAGCCGTAGATTTCAAAAGCTTCGCTGCCTCTGGCAAGTTTGGGGTCAGGACCGTGGCGCGGGGTAGAAGCTCTTCGCGTAGAGTGCTAACGGCTTTGTCGGCCAAAAGCGCATCGCCGGATTTCGCGATCATCACGGGATCCACGACGATTGGCCCTTCAAAGCCCGCCAGTGCGCCCACAACCGTTTCGATAATTTCCGAGTTGGCCAACATGCCGATTTTGACGGCTTTGACGTCTAAATCCGAGAGCACGGCGTCGATCTGAGCTGCAATCACGGGCAAGTCGATGCTTTGAATGGCGGTAACCGCTTTGGTGTTCTGCGCCGTGACAGCCGTGATGACGCTTGCGCCGTAGACGCCAAGCGCAGACATGGCTTTGAGATCGGCTTGGATGCCCGCGCCGCCGCCGCTGTCGGATCCCGCTATGGTTAAAGCAATTGCACTCATAAGCCCCAAGTACTCCCCTGTGCTCCCGTCGTGTCGGTTTGGGGCATTTGGCGGAGCACTTGTCTTTTCGATATCAAGACACCGTTCCCTCCGCCGGAATGACCCCGGATCAGGTTCGATGGGTCCCTGCGTATGCAGATCTCAGCTCCTCGTGAGCACCCCAACGGTTACGCCCGCTTACCAAGGGGCAGGAGGGGTGTCAAATGGGTGCCTTGCGGCGGCTCCGTGTTTGTTTCGGGCCTGCTTTGTCGGTTTGATTTTTTTGAACCAAAGGCAAAAGGTGTTCTGGATATTGGGCGTGAACTTGTCCTACGGTCTTGAAACGCTGCGCCCCAGCTTAGGTGTGAGCTTGGCATCTGTGCACTGTTTGTGCCCTTAATGACGAGGATAGTTCCATGGATCTTGAAGGCAGCAAAACCATCCGAGCGCTGAGAGATATGGTGTATCGTGCGCTTCTCGATCCGGACGTACTCAAAGCCTGTGTGCCTGGGTGCACAGAGCTTTCAGGCAGCGCGGACGAGGGCTTTGCCGCAACTGTTGTGCAAAAGGTTGGGCCCGTGAAGGCCACCTTCAAAGGCGAGGTTGAGATCGCGGACCAAGCGCCGCCAGAAAGCCTGCGGATTTCGGGCGCTGGCAAAGGCGGTGCGGCCGGATTTGCCAAAGGGGGCGCAGATGTCACTTTGACCGATCTCGGGGAAGACACCGAGCTGAGCTATAAGGTGCAAGCCAAAGTTGGTGGTAAATTGGCTCAGCTTGGCAGCCGGATCATCGATGGTTTTGCTAAAAAAATGGCTGATGAGTTCTTCACGCGGTTTCAAGAGGCGCTGAGCCCCGAAGACGAGGAAGACGAAGCCGAAACTCAAGAGGATGCGGCTCCCAAAAAGGGATGGTTTCGCAAGCTTGTGAGAGGCTAGCGAACGGCTTAGCGTGACGTTGAAGAAAATGCGCTATTTGGTTGGGATAGTCCGCAAAACACTCAGGGAAAATTCTGTATGACCAAGGTGACAATGACGGTAAACGGGACATCTGTCTCCGCCGAGGCAGAGGGCCGCACGCTGCTCTCGACGTTCTTGCGTGAGGGCCAGGGTTTGACCGGTACACATATCGGCTGTGATACCTCCCAATGCGGTGCTTGTTCTGTGCATGTGGACGGTAAATTGGTGAAGTCTTGCGCGATGCTCGCCATGGAAGCGGATGGCGCGGAGGTGCGGACCATTGAAGGCATGGCCCATGCGGATGGGTCTTTAAGTGTCATACAACAAGCCTTCCAAACGCATCACGGGCTTCAATGTGGGTTTTGCACGCCGGGTATGGTGATGTCCGCAGCAGCTCTGTTAGAGGTCAATCCCAAGCCATCCGAGCAGGACGTGCGTGCGCATCTTGAAGGCAATCTTTGCCGCTGCACAGGCTATCATAACATTGTCAAAGCGATCCTTGCGGCCTCTGGTCAAAATGTCTCGCGTATTGGTGCTGCCTAACAAGTAGACGGCGCATGTGTTAACGCTGGGCGGGGGGCGCTGCCCCCCTGACCCCCCGGAGTATTTTGGCCAAGAAAAAGAGTATGTATTGGCCTTTGACGTGAAGACCTGTCTGAAGTCCTGAACTTTTCGCACGAAGGCCCTCTGGTCTTGCGGTTTTGAGCGCAGCGACATCAGCTGTTTAAGCTGAAATTTATTTTGAAGCGTTGGAGTTCAGTGGCTGGCGTTTAGAAGTCTATCGAGACACCCGGCAGATTGAGCGATCTCATAAGTTCGCGCAGTTCATTGCGGGCTGCGACGTTGGAGATGTTGAGTTGGCTCACGCCAATGTCGCGCAGATCGAGCAGGGTGAGGCCACGCGGAAAGAGTTCGCGGAAGATGACGCGCTCGTTGAAGCCGGGAACTGCGCGGAAGCCGATGCGATCTGCGAGTTTGGCGATAGCTTCCCCCATTTTCTTTTTATTGACCATGTTTTGGGCGCCCATCCGGTTGCGCAACACAACCCAATCAATGGGGTTCAGCCCCGCTTTGGCGCGCAATTGGCGCGCTTGCCAGACCATTTCGGAATAAACGGATGGGCCTTCGATGGTGTGCCCGTCGCTGGCGACATGGGCGAGAAGATCGAAGTCCACAAAGCTGTCGTTGAGCGGCGTGACCAGCGTGTCCGCCAAAGAGTGTGCCACTTGGCTAAGCCGCGTGTGCGAGCCAGGGCAGTCAATCAGAATAAAATCCGACCCGCCCTCGAGCTCGGCCACGGCAGCGGAGAGACGGCGGTCATAGATGTTTTCTCCGGGCGATAGGGCATCTTGGGCAACGTCTGGCAAATCTATATAGCGTGGGCTGGGGAGGTCTTTTCCGATGGAACCCAGGTATTCCATTCGGTTGGTAACGTAGCGCCCAAGTGTCTTTTGGCGCAGGTCTAAATCTAGAACGCCAGTGCGATGACCTAAGCGCGCTAGCGCCGTTGCAATGTGCATTGAGACGGTGGATTTGCCCGCGCCGCCCTTTTCGTTCCCCACCACGATGATATGCGCCATGGCCCTTGCCTTTGTGATTTGGTCTCTTAGTGCCACTATATGTTGCGGGTGGCTCTATGGAAAGCCAGGAATGACATAGAACGGCAGATCAAACGCCTGCTGAATTATTATGCGGCCCAACACGCGCTGGTTGAAAGTGACTTTGGGTAAGGAAAATCCCACTTCCTCAAGACGCGCTTTGCCCCTACGCCATTGTCAACGCCTGATATTTTTGTGCGTTCTTGGAATTTGAGAAAGTAATTTGGATGACGGATCAGTTGTCGACGGGCGCATTGCGCCCGCCCGCTCCCTCTTGGCTTGATGCAACTCGCGCAACCCTTTTAACAGCTGTCGGTTTTGTCTTAACCGGAGTGACCTACGGTTTGGTGCGTATGTCATTGGGTCAATTTTTGCCCGAAATCCGCGCCGAATTGGGGTTGAGCGAAACCTGGGCTGGGCTTTTGTCGTCCGGTTTGTTTGCCGGCAATTGCATCGCGCTTTTGTTTGCAGCGATCCTCACCCATGCCTGGGGCCCGAGGATAACTGCTAGTCTCGCAGGTGTTTTGGCAACTACGGGTTTGGTCGCCATGGTGATAGCAGAAACACCCTTGGTCTTCGGGGTGGGGATGTTGGTGGCAGGCAGTGCTGCGGGCCTGACCATTCCGCCTCTAGTGGCGGCAATCCAATGTGCTGTTCGAGCTGGGCGACGCGCTTTGGCGATCACGATCATCAATGCGGGCACATCAGCAGGTCTGATTGCGTCAGCTCCGCTTGCTTTTGCTGCCGAAGGCGATTGGCGTGTAACCTATGCGCTCTTTGCCATTATTGCGGGTGTGGTGACCCTTGCCACCTTATTGGCAACGCCTGGGCGCAGGCGTCACTTGGAGATGTCGGAAGAGGCACAAGACGGCCTTTTTGTGGAAAGCATGACGGTCTTAGAAGCCTTTTGGAAGCGCTCACAGCTGCGTGTGCTTTTTGCGAGTGCGTTTCTCTGTGGATTTGTGATCACAAGTTTTTGGACATTCGGCGGGGAAGCTTTGAGCCAACTGGGCGGATGGACGGGCGGACAGATTGGCTTTTTCTGGATTGTGCTCGGCGTCGCTGGTCTTTTGGGCGCGCCCGCGGGTGCAGTCATGCGCCACTTTGGGACTCAAGCCGTGCATAGGGTGAGCTTTATGGCGCTGACCCTTTCAATCTTTTGTCTGATTTATGCTGGCCTAAGCCCAGCTGTGGCGGTGCTGGGAGCGGTGTTGCAGGGCGTGGCCTATATGACAATCTCTGGGGTCTATTTGGTCTGGGGTGTGGATGAGATGCCTGAAAACCCCTCTGCGGTGGTTGCGGCGGAGTTCTTTTTACTTCCTGCAGGGCTTGTGGCGGGGTCTTGCGTGTTTGGCTATGGCTTGGCGCATTTCGGTATGATGCCGACCTTGGTGGCCTTTGGGTGTTTGAGCGCCATGGGGGTGTTGTTAAAGGTCTCTTCCAAGCCGCTTTTGAGCTCCGTGGCTCCGACTGGTCCCATGCGAGACTATGCTTAAAGCGTTATGCGAAAAACGTGCATCACCTAACGCTGCCTGAAACCTTTGGTTTCAATGCGTTAGCTGATGCACGATATTCCAGGTATTTCGTCAAACGCTATAATCGACCCTCGATGAGTGATTAAATTGCGGCTTTGGCAGCATGGTCATGCCAAAGAAAAAGCCACCAAGGGATCTCTCCTTGGTGGCTTTGAACATGTGGCGCGTGCTTTCGGCTTTAGAAGCCAAAGCCTTCGTATTTGTTTTTGAATTTTGAGACGCGGCCACCGGTGTCGAGAAGCTTGGTGTTGCCACCTGTCCAGGCTGGGTGCGCGGAAGGATCAATGTCGAGTGCGAGCGTGTCGCCTTCGGATCCATAAGTTGATTTCATTTTCACGATATCGCCGTTCGTCATTTTGACGTCGATGATGTGGTAGTCGGGATGAGTGTCTTTTTTCATGGACCGGATCCTTACGACTTAGGTTTGTAGTTGGTTTGTTCTGCGATACGTGCGGATTTACCGCGACGCTGGCGCAGATAGTACAATTTGGCGCGACGCACACGACCCCGACGGACCACGGTGATGCTGTCGATGTTGGTGGAATGCAATGGGAACACACGCTCCACACCTTCGCCAAACGAAATTTTGCGAACTGTGAATGACCCTGCGATGCCTTCGCCGTTTTTGCGTGCGATGCAGACGCCTTCATAGTTCTGTACCCGGCTGCGGGTGCCTTCGGTGACTTTGTATCCGACGCGGATGGTGTCACCGGCTTTAAAGTCGGGCAGATCATTGCCAAGGGCGGCAACTTGCTCTGCTTCGAGCTGTGCTATGAGGTCCATGGGACCAACTCCTTTGTTCGTCGCGGTTTTGTCCGCGGATGATGTCTACCCAGAGCAGCCTTAAGGGGCTGTATACGGCAGCTGTTGATTTCCCGGCAAACGGCTCCGAGTCGCCCCAGAGCCAAGCCATGCGGTGCTATAGGGGAGGCGGGCTAATGGATCAAGTAAAATGGCGGTTTGACCTAAAGGACGCGCGGTGCCCGCGCGGCATGATGTTTGGGTCAGCTCTCGCGGGTGCGAGAGCTTCCCGCCGCCCCAAACATCTGATGCGCGCCAAGCTCTGTTTGGGCCTCGCCTACCACCAGCGCTTGGAGGTGGTCAAAATAGTGATCTTGGCCAAATTCTGGTGTGGCGTCAGCGCTGTAGCTCTGGGTTTGTGGATCCCAGACGAGCATAGATTCTGTTGCGTAATAGTGCCCAATTTTGGCGAGCTCAGCTTTGGCTTTAAGGCTTGGGAAGATCTTAGAAACTAGCGATAGAGCGGACCCGATAACGCTCAAGAGCTTGGGCGAAACCTTGCGGATCTTTGGGGGGCGATCGAGGAGTTCAAAGAGCTTCATCGCTTGATCGCGCGGTGTGATCGCAGGGCCTGGACCACCGATGGGCAAGACGCGCCCAGTGAGCTCAGGGTTGCCAAGTGTGCTGACGATGTAGCGTGCGAGATCGCGGTCACTGATGGGTTTGCAGGCTGTTAAGTTGCCGTCGCCAAAGACGAGGTAGGGCTTGCCGTTTTTGACCCGCTCCACCTGGCCTGAAAGGGATTTGAAAAAGGCTGTGGGGCGTACGATGCTCCAAGGGAGACCTGAGGATTGAAGTTCTGCCTCAAAAGCCAGTTTGGCCTGTTGAAAGGCGCGTTTTGGTTTTTGAACACAGATGGCGGAGAGCAAGGTGAATTGCGCGATTCCAGCGGTTTGAGCCGCGGCGAGAAGGGCTTTGTTGGCGGCGTAGTCCACCGCCCAGGCGTCTTTGGGCTCGCCTGTTCGCGAAGCGATACAAGAGATGATGGCTGTTGCGCTATGCGGCAGTTCAAGCTGGTCAAACGTGGCTTCTAGCGCCTTTGCGCCTTGGATGAGATGGCTATGATCCGTCCCCGGGCGCAGAATGCAAAGTACCTCGTGGCCTTGTTTCAAGAGCTCTTTCACAACCGCGCGCCCGATGGTGCCTGTGGCGCCTGCAACAACAACCGTCATGTGAAAAGGCCCACGCGCATTTTAGGTTTCAGCGCTGTCGGGGGGCAGAAGGTCTGGCCTGCGCTCTTTGGTGATCTGCTCTGCTTGCGCGCGCCGCCATTTGGCGATTTCGGCATGGTTGCCACTCAAAAGCACATCGGGGATTTTGCGGCCCTCCCATTCGGATGGGCGAGTGTATTGCGGATGCTCCAAAAGGCCAGAAGAAAAGCTTTCTTCTTCGGTGGAGGTCGCATTGCCCAAAACACCGGGCAACAGCCGGATGGTTGCATCGAGCATAGCTTGGGCTGCGATCTCGCCACCCGTGAGCACAAAATCCCCCAAAGAGACTTCTTGGACCCTGAAATGCTCCAGCACACGCTCGTCGACGCCTTCAAAACGACCGCAAAGGAGAGCTACGCCAGGGCCAGAGGCCCATTTGCGCGCCATGGCTTGATCAAAAGGGCGACCGCGTGGACTGAGGTAGTAAAGGGGGAGTGGCCCGCCGCGCATTGCATCTCCAAGTGCGCGGGCCACAACGTCAGCCCGCAAAACCATACCCGCGCCGCCACCCGAAGGCGTGTCGTCGACGTTTCGATGCTTGCCTTCGCCAAAGAGCCGCAGATCCGTGGTGGAGAGCTGCCACAGCCCGTCTTTGAGAGCTTTGCCGATAAGACTTTCGCCCAAAACGCCCGGGAAGGCGCCCGGAAAGAGCGTGATGATCCGCGCTTGCCAGGCTTTTGTGAGGCGTTCCTCAGCCATGAGATCGCGCGGCTTGAGGCTGGCGGTAATGGACTTTCGGCCATGAGATTTCGAAGGACCACTCATTCAAAGAGCCCGTCAGGTGGATCCAAGATCACGCGCTTGGCGCTGATATCAACAGTGGGGACAATCTCGTGGGTGAAGGGCACTAGAACGGTTGCTTTGAGCCCAGGCCCATGGATTTCCAAGAGGTCGCTGGCCCCATGGTTGAGCACGGCTTTGATTGTGCCAAGCTCGGTGCCGCCGGTGTCTAGGGCCGTCAGCCCTATAAGATCAGTGTAGTAATATTCATCGTCTTCCAACTCGGGCAGTTCGGCCCGATTGGCATAAAGGCGCAGACCGCGCAAAAGATCTGCGTCTTCTTTGCTTGTGACCCCCGAGAGACGCGCTGCAAAGCCATTTTTGATGGCGCGTACGAAGGTCGCGTCAAAACGCTTTGAGCCGTCTTCAGAGTGTAACGCATAGCCAAAAATCGCGTCAGGTTCGGCGCAAAACGACTTGAGGCGCACGTCGCCTTTGACACCAAAGGCTCCCGCGATTGCGCCCACACAGACGCGGTCGTTTCCGGCGTCAGTCATTTAGGTACTCCGCAAAAGCCGGTGCCAATCCAGACGCCGTCGACGGACTCGCAAACATCCTTTTGATGCCCGCGTTCATAAAGCACGCCCGCGACAAACGCCGCGAGCACAAGGATTGCTGTCCGTACGAGTTTGAACACGAGGGCTCAGCCTTACTCTGCAGTCTCTTCTGCCGCAGCGTCCTCAGCGGGGGCTTCTGCAGCTGCTTTTGCTGCTTCTTCAGCTTCCTTAGCCGCTTCAGCAGCTGCTGCGGCTTTGTCGGCTTTTTCCTGGATGCGCTCTTGGGCTTTTTTGCCTGGCTCACCCTTTTTAGGGTTGGAGCGCTCTTTTTTCTCGAGCTTGCCAGCGGCTTCCAACATGCGGGCAACGCGGTCTGTTGGTTGCGCGCCTTGGCCCAGCCAATATTCGATGCGCTCCATTTTCATTTTCACGCGCTCTTCGCTGTCTTTGGGCAAAAGCGGGTTATAGGTGCCGAGCTTTTCGATGAAGCGACCATCACGTGGCATGCGGCTGTCTGCGGCCACGATGCTGTAGAAGGGGCGCTTTTTTGAGCCACCACGGGCGAGCCTGATTTTCATAGCCATTGAGTTGTTCTCCTTTGAATGGCGGGGGCCGGATCTGTCCGGCTATGCCTGGTGTTTCTTATGGTGCTGAATAACCTCAGCGATGATGAAGTTGAGGAACTTCTTGGCAAATTCCGGGTCCAGGTCGGCCCGGTTTGCCAAATCTTCAAGCCGCGCAATTTGCTTGGCTTCGCGATCTGGATCAGAGGGGGGCAGGTCATGCTCTGCTTTGAGCTTGCCCACCGCTTGCGTGTGTTTGAACCGCTCGCCCAAGGTATAGACCAGGATGGCATCGAGGCGGTCGATGCTGCTGCGATGCTCTTTGAGAATCTCGGCAGCGCGGGTTGCGTCAGTGTTCATTGCGGTGTTCGTTGCGGTGCTCATTGAACGGCCTCCAATACGTCGTCTTGTCCCATGGGGTGGCGCCATATGCGGAGCGCGCCAAAGGTGGGATGCGCAAAGGTGTCTTCGGGGGAGCAGCCTAAGCGCTCCGCCAGCGCGCGCGACCGGGTGTTCTCATCTGTGATGAGGCTGGCAATGGGCGCCCATTTGAGGGTTTCATGGGTGTATTGGCGCACGGCTTTCGCGGCTTGAGTGGCCACACCTCGGCCTTCCGCTTGATTGAAGAGGGACCAGCCGATTTCTACCTCTGGCCAATCCATGGGATGATAATGCCCGATGATGCCAAGCGGCTCATCTGATGCGCGGTCCGCCACCAGCCAGCGGCCGTAGCCACGGAGCTGCCATTGCCCGATGATTTCGGCGAGGCTTCCGAAGGCTTGTTCTACGCTAAACGGCCCGCCCACTGTGGCTGAGCGCTGGGAGCCTCGGAAGGCCGCGTAGGTTTCAAAGTCGTCCATACGCGGCAGGCGCAAGCGCAGATCGCGGGTCAAAAGCTCTGGGATTTTGAAGGATACAGTCATATCAGGCGCTCCGGTACGGCATGCCGATAGACATGATCGTCGGGATGGGGGCCTTTGGCTTTGGTGTCGTGGTGCGCGCCGAGGCGTTTGGCCAAGGCAACGGAGCGCGGGTTTTCGGGATCAATATAGCTAACAGCCGTCTCCCACTTTAGGGTGTGGAACACATAGTCCAACGCCGCGCGGGAGGCTTCATACATCATGCCAGTGCCCTCAAGCCTTGGCTCCCAGCAGGTCCAGCCGATCTCGGGTTCGGGCCAATCGATGGGGAGCCAGGGGCCCACTGTGCCAAGGCCTTGATCGTTGCCCTTTTGGGTGATGATGAATGCACCATGGCCACGCAGAGCCCAGAGACCGACAAGATGCCCAAATGCCCGCCAGGCTTCGTGCTGACCCACGGGGCCACCCACATATTGCGCACGTGGAGACGCCATGAAGGTCTCCCAAGCGGCGTAGTCCTCCAGTTTGGGACCGCGCAGGATCAAGCGCTCGGTCTCAAGTGTGGGCATATCGATAAGGCGCGCGCTCATGGAGCGATCCTCGCCCAAAGCGCCATGCCAGTGAGCATTGCCGCAAAGAAGATCCAAGGGGCCAAGCCGCCGGAGGCAAGCACCGCAACCGCTGGTCCGGGGCAGAGCCCAACCAAGGCCCAGCCGATCCCAAAGAGCGCGGAGCCACCCAAAAGGCGCATGTCGATCACTGGCTCTGAAGGTGCGGGGATTGGATCTCCAAGCATAGCACGCTCGCGTTTGGCAGCGATGCGCCAGGCCAGAAGCATGGGTAGAATTGCACCGCCCAAAACGAAAGCTAGTGTTGGGTCCCATTGGCCAAAGAGATCCAGCCAGCCTTGGACTTTGGCTGTGTTTGTCATGCCCGACACTGTGAGACCCAGGCCGAAAAGACTCCCCGTCAGCAAAGAGACCACAAGCCGCATTAGACGATCCCCAATCCGTGGCGAAAAAGCGCCATCGCGGCAAATCCGAAGCCAAGATAGGTGAGCGTGGCTACGATTCCGCGCGTTGAAAAGCGGGAGATGCCACAGACGCCGTGCCCTGAGGTACAGCCATTGGCCATCCGTGTGCCAAAACCAACGATCAGCCCTGCGATTAGGAGAAGGACCCAGTTGGATGTGAGGTTTGTGGTGGGGAAGCCGTTCAACAACCCGTAAATCATCGGCACGCCCGCGAGGCCAGCGATAAATACTGCGCGTTCTTGCCAGAGATTGGACCCGGCGTTTTGGAGAAGACCGCCAACAATGCCCGACGCTCCCATCACGCGGCCCGCCACCAGCAAATACAGCGCTGCCGCACCGCCGATCATCAGGCCTCCGATGAGCCCCCATATCCAATCGGCTGGGATCATGGGCAGGCCTTAGGATTTTGAGTATTTTTCCCAGGAAAAGGTGCGAAGTGTCGCCAAACCATTGTGCCGTCGCCGATCTTGGCTTCTTCTTGGGTGTCGCGTTTTGCACCAAGTGCCGCCGCCACTTTTGCGGATCGTGGGTGGTCAGCATTAATGTAGATTACGAAGGCACCGGAGCCGAGCAGGTCTGTTCCCCAATCGCGCAACACACGTGCTGCTTCTTGCGCATACCCATTGCCGCGATGCTCAGAGCGCAGCATCCATCCCATTTCAGGTTCGATATCGTCCCATTCGAGCCCCAAAAACACAAAGCCTATGAGCTCGTTTGATGCTTTCAGCTCTACGCTTAGAAGCCCATGGCCATGCAATAGCCAACCGGCGGTATAGTAGAAAAACTCGGTCCAAGCGTCTTCGTTGGTAAATGGACTATTGAAATGCACAGCATCTTCGCGCGTGTAGATCTCAGTCCAGGCGGGCAGATCGTGCAAAGTGGGTGCGCGCAGTTTGAGCCGCGCGGTTTCGAGCTGAGGCACATGGCACGCCAGTTGTGCAGCGTTGATCGCCGCTTGCCCGCTTGGGGCCTGAGAACAACGCGGCAGGGTCACTTGGTCAAGCTTTCAAAGGATGCGCCTTCCAACACAGGACGCGTGAAGCTGCGATCATAGCGTCGGATGCATTTGGTTTGGCGCGCGTATTCATAGACAGCTTGGCAGTCCGCGCTGCTGTGCATTTTGGTACGGTAGTCTTCATAAGCCGCCAGGCTCGGGAAGGAGAAATGACAATAGGCGATGTCATTTGGGCCCTCGTGAGGGAACCAATAGCCGTGGTGGGTGCCACCCATTTTAGTGATGAGATGGATCCAGCTTTTTGCATAGATCTCAAACTCGGCAACTTTGTCCGGGTCGATCTCATATGTCAGAGAACAGGTGATCATTTCTTTTTGCCAAACCCGCTCAGGCCAGGAGGAAGGCTGCCGCCGCCCAAGCCTGGCAATCCGCCACCCATGCCACCAAGTCCACCGATACCACCGGGCATTTTGCCCATTTGAGCTTGGGCCGCGGCGAGCTCTTCTTGGCTGGGCCCAACTTTGCCCATCATTTGCTGCATGGCCTTTTTCATCATGCCACCTTTGCCCATTTTTCCCATCTTCTTCATCATATCGGACATCTGACGGTGCTGTTTCATGAGCTTGTTGAGTTCGCTCACCTCAAGCCCGGCGCCTTTCGCGATGCGCTTTTTGCGGCTGGCTTGCAAAAGCTGAGGGTTGGCGCGCTCTTTCTTGGTCATAGAATTGATCAGGGCGATCTGGCGGCGCAGTATGCTGTCGTCAAAGCCTGCTTCTTCCACTTGTTTGGCCATCTTACCCATGCCGGGCATCATGCCCATGATGCCTTCCATGCCGCCCATTTTGAGCATCTGATTGAGCTGCATTTTGAGGTCGTTCATGTTGAACTGGCCTTTGGTGAAGCGCTTCATCATGCGCTCGGCCTGTTCTTGTTCGATGGTCTCCTGGGCTTTTTCCACGAGGCTGACGATGTCGCCCATACCCAAGATCCGGCCCGCAACGCGTTCTGGGTGGAACTCCTCGAGCGCGTCCATCTTCTCGCCAAGGCCGACGAACTTGATGGGTTGGCCGGTCACGGCGCGCATTGAGAGCGCTGCACCGCCACGGCCGTCGCCGTCCATCCGTGTGAGAACAACGCCAGAGATGCCGATGCGATCATCAAAGTTCTGTGCGGTGTTCACGGCGTCTTGGCCTGTCAGCCCATCGACCACAAGCAGCGTCTCGCGTGGATTGGCGACATCGCGCACGGCTTCTACTTGCGCCATCAGCTCTTCGTCGATGGAAAGCCGGCCCGCGGTGTCGAGCATATATACGTCATAGCCGCCAAGTGAGGCTTGCGTTTTGGCGCGCTTGGCAATGGCAACTGGATCTTCACCTTTGACAATAGGCAGTGTATCGACGCCAATTTGCACGCCGAGGATGGCCAGCTGTTCCATGGCCGCCGGGCGGTTGACATCCAATGACGCCATCAGCACGCGCTTGCCGTTCTTCTCAGTGAGACGCTTGGCAAGCTTCGCAGTGGTGGTGGTTTTACCGCCACCTTGCAGACCAACCATGAGGATGGGAGCAGGGGGATTGTCGACCTTCAGCTCACCTGGGTCAGCGTTGTCGCCTGCGAGCACATGGACGAGTTCGTCATGGACAATTTTCACAACTTGCTGGCCTGGCGTGACGGATTTGGTCACGGCTTGGCCAGTGGCCTTCTCTTGCACCGCTTTTACAAAGTCGCGCGCGATGGGCAGTGAGACGTCCGCTTCCAAAAGCGCGATGCGGACTTCGCGCAGAGCTGTTTTGACATCGTCGTCGGAAAGCGCGCCTTGCTTGGTGAGGCGATCAAAGACGCCCCCTAAACGTTCAGACAGATTTTCAAACATGTCGCGCTCCTTTGTTCACATCCTTGCGTATCTAAGCACGCAAACCCCGAGACCCAAACGACAAACGCCCCCACGGGCGCAACGCGCTGGTGGAGGGCGATCCCGAGCTGGGCCGGGACCAGAAGCGGTTATCACTTCCAGGATGAGGGGGCTCTAGGAGATAGCGGGCGCTTTTGTCAAGCGCGCTGGGCGATTTGGCTGGGCCTCTTCGGAGCCTACAAAGGCGATTGGGCCGCGCGCCACATCTCGGGCAAACCCAGCCAATCATTGATTTCGCGAGTGAAGGCGTCTGTTCGGGGGTGGGTGAAGTAGCCCCCGGTCAGAGGTAGGTTCGCATCCCCCCAGCGGAATCGCAAAACCAAAGAGGTACGCGACAGTGGCAGGGGGCTTAATTCTGCGAGCGTTTCGGTTTGGGCTCTGAAAATGGCTTCAGCTGGGTAGCGATCGATATGGTGATCGAACAGGGTGCGTGTGATGAGAAGGATCTCATTGCGATCCACGTCGATCTCAAGCCGCGAAAATTGCGTGAACCGCGTGAAGATATAAAAAGCGCCCCCCGCAATGAGCCCCGCGCCCAAAGAAACGTCTCGCAAAGCAACAAAGGCAAAGATGAGAGCGAACCAAAGGCTCAGCACACTCGGCACCCAAGGGCGCGCTTCGGCGATTAACACTGCCGCAGACTTACTAACAACACGCATATCGCGGCTTGGGCTATGGCGGTAATATGGCTGAAATGTGGCGGTTTCACCTAAAATTTTCATCAAAATGGAAGATGCAAAGCCCGCAAGTTGAGAAGAGATCTTTGCTCGCGCAACCCTGGCGAGAATTGAGGGAAAGCCCCGGCCAAAACGACCGGGACACCCCGCGAGCGTTAAGCCTTTCTATGCAGCTAGATCCGTAATGGCAGCTTGCGCAGCCTTGAGGCCGTTTTCGGGATCAATGGCCATCTGATCGGCGCTGATAAAGGTCACGTCCGTTATGCCAACGAATCCCAAAATTTGGGTCATGTAAGGCGATACAATATCCGCTTCAGATCCCAGTTTGACGCCGCCAGACGCCACAACAACAATCGCACGCTTGCCGGTCAAAAGGCCTTTTGGGCCGCTGTCTGTATATTGAAAGGTCACGCCTGCGCGGGCGATGTGATCGACCCAAGCTTTGAAAGCTGCAGGTACGTTAAAGTTATAAATCGGAACACCGATCACAACCGTGTCGGCGGCTTGGAGCTCGTCAATGAGGGCATCGGATAGGGCCAATTGGCTTGCTTGCTCAGGCGTGCGCGTTTCTTTGGGTGTGAAGTTTGCGGCGACCCACTCTTGCGTCACATGAGGGATCGGCTCTGCGCTGAGGTCGCGTGTGGTTACGGTTGACGCTTTTAGGTGTGCGACGACTTGAGCGGTCAAACTGCGCGTTGCGGAGCCTGCGATGCGGGCAGAACTGTCGATTTGAAGGATGTGGTTTGCCATTCGAAAATGTCCTCTATGCTGGTCTGTTTTCTATTTTGGAAGGAGTTTGGACTTGCGCAACTTTTGAAAATCGAGGAAGTTATGTGCAAAATTGAACAATAGCTTTTAGGGATTTTTTGGCCCTGTGAGGCGAGCCCCCTCAAGCATTTTGAAGTGGACCCCTAAGTATGATCGACAATTGGGACGAAATTCGCACCGCCTATCAAGTGGCCCGGATGGGGACTGTGAGTGGGGCTGCGGAGGTACTGGGCGTTCACCACGCAACGGTCATTCGTCACATCGACAGTCTTGAGCAGCGCCTTGGCGTTAAGCTCTTTCAGCGCCACGCGCGTGGTTACACGGCCACGGAAGCGGGCGCGGATCTTTTGCAAGTGGCGCAGGCCACGGATGATCAGTTGACCCAGCTTGTGGGGCGGATCAAAGGCCGGGGTTCGGGCGTGACGGGAGATCTGGTCGTTACAACTCTGCCCACGCTGTCCGCACTTCTCACGCCCGAGCTTGCAGATTTCCAAGCAGAACACCCAGACATCGTCGTGCGCTTTTTGACGAGCGACCGCGTGTTCCGTCTGGAATACGGCGAGGCGCATGTGGCCATTCGTGTTGGCAACGCCCCTGATCAACCCGACAATGTGGTGCAGGCATTTGGCAGTGCGAGCGTCGAGCTTGTGGCGCATGACCGGTATGTCGAACGCCATGGATTGCCGAAAGACGACAGCTTTGACGGGCATTTCTTTGTGGCGCACGACAATGAGGCCTTCCGAGCGCCGTTTGATCGCTGGTTGCGTGGGCAGGTGCGCCCGGATCAAATTACCTTCCGAGCCTCCGATATCGCCAGCATCGAAGATGCTGTTTTGGCGGGTGCTGGCATTGGGTTTATGTCGAAGTCGCGCGTTGCTGCGACGCCTGGCTTGCATGTCGTGCGTCCGCAGTTGCCCGAATGGGGCGCGCCGATGTGGCTTGTGACCCATGTGGATCTTCACCGGACAGCAAAGGTTCAAGCCTTTTTGAGCTTTATCAAAGAGCGTGCCAAGTCATGGGTGATTTAGCACCGTGGCGCTAAGCTCTGCGCAACAAGGCCACGCCGCGATGCTGGTCTTTTCGGCGCTTGTGGCGGGGTCCTTTTCGCTCGGCAATCGGGTTGCCAACGACATTGATCCTGCAGCGCTGAATTTCGTGCGATTTGTGCTGGCGATTGCACTTTTGTCAGTGGTCTTGGCTTGGCGTCGGCCAGCGATTGGGCCCGCGTTTCAGGCGCCTTGGCGCTATCTTGTGTTGGGCGCGCTTTTTGCGACCTATTTCATCTTGATGTTCGAGGGGCTCAAAACAGCGCCTGCCACCCAAGCGGCCGCCGTCTTCACGCTCACGCCTCTGATGTCTGCGGGCTTTGGCTACTTACTCTTGGGTCAACGCACCACACCCCGGATTGCCCTAGGCTTGGGCCTCGGCGGCCTCGCCGCAGCTTGGGTGATCTTTCGCGCGGATCTGTCGGCGTTTTTGGCTTTTGAGGTGGGCCGCGGCGAGATGATCTATTTTGTGGGCTGTGTGGCCCATGCGCTCTACACACCCATGGTGCCCAAGCTCAATCGCGGCGAGTCTCCCTTGGTGTTTACGCTCGGCATGATGATCGGTGCGCTGATCTGGATTGGCATCTATGGCGCGCCAGCGCTTCTCGCGACGCAGTGGTCGGCTTTGCCACCCCTGGTTTGGATTACGATCGGCTATACGGCGATCTTTGCGTCGGCGGCCACCTTTACCTTGTTGCAATATGCCTCGCTCAGGATCCCGTCTTCCAAGGTGATGGCCTATACCTATCTCACGCCGTCTTGGGTGTTGTTGTGGGAACTGGCTTTTGGTGCCAAGGCCCCAAGCTTGCTCATCCTATCTGGCGTCTTAGCGACCGTCTTGGCCTTGTTCATTTTGCTCAAAGACGATTGATCGGGATGTCCCCTCCAATATGGGGAAGAATGTGCACCCTTTCCCCTAGGTCACTTTCGGGCCGCTGCTACCGTTTCTTAGTGTGAGTCGAAATGAGCCAGGGGTGGGCTATGTTAGGGACAAAAGTGTTGATTGTGGGGATGACGCTGATGGTCTTGTTGATTGGCGCGACCATCGGCTGACAGTTAGTAAGGCTCGCAATAACACCTCTAAGAAAGCTCTTGATCCAAGAATGCCTCGAAAGCGTCGAGGTTCACCGCCTCAAACTGGCCAAAGCTTTGCATCCAAATGCTCGCATCACGCAAGGCGTCGGGTTCGAGCTTGCACCATTTTACGCGCCCACGTTTCTCTTGGCTGATGAGCCCGGCTTTGCCCAAGATGGTAAGGTGCTTAGAGATCGCCGCCAGCGACATGTCAAAAGGCAGAGCAACATCTGTCACAGCCATGTCGTCTTCGAGCAACATGGTTAGGATCGCGCGGCGGGTTGGATCCGCAAGAGCAGAAAAGACAAGGTCAAGGCGGGTGTCCATAGGAGCCTTATGGTGGGCGCTTTGGCAAAACGTCAACCAAATGGTTAAATATCAATCTTGTCCTACGCGCCCGCGGCAGATTGGCTGATCTCTTTTTCTTGGTATAAATACTCAATATAAACAGATGTTTAGAGAGGAATGCTGCCGCGACTTTACGGCGTTGACACAAGAGCCTCAGCCCCGTAGCTAAGCGACGATCCACTTGGAGCGGACATTGAGCGGTTCAGACCCATCAAACTCTCCTTTAGACGACCTTCAGGCTCGCATTGATGCAGCCAAAGGCAAAGAGGCACAGACCTCCCAAGTGGAAGACGGCCATAGCCAAGCTCAGTTGGCGTGGCGCATGGTGATTGAGTTGGTCGCGGGGCTCGCGATTGGCTTTGGCATCGGATACGGGCTCGATTGGCTCTTCGGAACCACGCCCATATTTTTGGTGCTGTTTATTGGATTTGGCTTCGCGGCGGGCGTCAATGTGATGATGCGCACTGCCAAAGAGGTCCAGGAGAAAACGGCAGGGGCTGGAATTGGTCAGGACTTGCCAGACGTTGAAGATGAAGAGGACGCGTAATGGCGGACGAAGCAAAAAGCGGCGGCGGGATTGAAATCCACCCCATGGACCAATTCATCGTAAAGCCGCTCTTCGGAGACGGCCCGGTGAATGTGATGACCGTTACCAACGTCACACTCTGGATGGCCTTGGCTGTGGCTTGCATTGCAGCGCTTTTGGTCTTTGGCACACGCGGTCGCGCGATCATCCCAAGCCGCGTTCAGTCTGTCGCTGAGATGGCTTACGGCTTTGTCTACAAGATGGTTGAAGACGTTGCTGGAAAAGATGCTGTTGGCTACTTCCCCTACATCTTCACGCTCTTCACCTTTATTCTCTTCGCGAACTTCTTGGGGCTCATCCCGATGAGCTTTACGACAACGTCGCACATCGCGGTGACAGCCGTGCTCGCCTTGGCTGTGTTCATCACCGTGACGGTGCTGGGCTTCGTCAAAAACGGCACGAAGTTCCTTTCGCTCTTCTGGGTGTCCAGCGCGCCACTGCCGCTGCGTCCAATCCTCGCGGTAATCGAACTGATCAGCTATTTCGTGCGCCCCGTGAGCCACTCCATTCGTTTGGCGGGCAACGTTATGGCGGGCCACGCCGTGCTTAAAGTGTTCGCTGGCTTTGCCGCTGTGGTCTGGGTCGCCCCCTTGGCCATCGCAGGCATTGTCGCGATCTATGCGCTCGAGGTCTTGGTGTCGTTCATCCAGGCTTACGTTTTCACCATTCTGACGTGTGTCTATCTCAAGGACGCGCTTCACCCGCATCACTAACGTGGTCGGGGCGCGGCCCCGATCTACACAATCATCAGAACTTCCCACCCAAAAGGAGACATGGACATGGAAGGCGATATCGCACAAATGGGTCAATTCATCGGCGCAGGCCTCGCAGCAATCGGCTCTGGCGCCGCTGCGATTGGTGTGGGCCATGTGGCTGGCAACTTCCTCGCGGGCGCTCTGCGCAACCCATCGGCAGCTGCCGGTCAAACCGCAACACTCTTCATCGGCATCGCGTTCGCAGAAGCGCTAGGGATCTTCGCGTTCCTCGTCGCACTCCTGCTGATGTTCGCTGTTTAAGCAAACTCACACCTGCTTTTGGGGTAGGGAAAGCGCGCAAGCTTTCCCTACAAATCCACCGATAGGTTTGTGAGGAGGACGCCATGGCGACCGAAACCGTAGCCCAAGAAGTCGAAGCGGGTATGCCGCAGCTCGATTTCTCGACATTCCCGAACCAGATCTTCTGGCTCGTTCTCACTCTGCTGGCGATTTACTTCTTGCTCAGCCGCATCGCACTGCCGCGCATTGGCTCTGTTTTGGCCGAACGCCAGGGCACGATCACTAATGATCTGGCCGCAGCGGAAGAGTTGAAGTTGCAAGCGCAAGACGCTGAAAAGGCCTATGAGAAGGCGTTGGCTGACGCCCGTGCAGAAGCTCAAAAAATAGCGGCAGAGACCAAAGCGTCGATCCAAGCAGATCTCGACAAAGCCATCGAGAAAGCGGATGCAGAGATCGCCGCGAAAGCCGCTGAATCTGAAGCAGCCATTGCAGAGATCCGCGCCAGCGCGATGGACAGCGTCAAAGACGTTGCCGCTGATACCGCAGACGCACTGCTCGGCGCTCTGGGGGGCAAAGCGGATCCCAAAGCGGTGGCAGCTGCCGTTGCCAACCGGATGAAAGGGTAAGCTGATGACACGTTATTTCGCAGCCCTCTTTGCGCTCTTTGCGACACCAGCACTGGCCGCCAAAGGCCCGTTCTTTAGCCTTGCAAACACAGACTTTGTGGTGCTCATCGGCTTTTTGGTTTTCATCGGTGTTTTGATCTATTTCAAAGTGCCCGGCATGCTCATGGGCATGCTCGATCAACGCGCGGCAGGGATCAAAGCGGATCTCGATGAAGCCAAAGCGCTGCGCGACGAAGCTCAGGTTCTACTCGCCTCTTATGAGCGCAAGCACAAAGACGTGCGTGAGCAAGCGGACCGGATCGTGGCCCAGGCCAAAGAAGACGCAACAGCTGCTGCTGAAGAAGCAAAGGTCGAGTTGGAAAAATCCATCGCCCGCCGTCTGGCTGCTGCTGAAGAGCAGATCGCAAGTGCCGAAGCCTCCGCCGTCAAAGAGGTGCGAGACACGGCTATTACTGTGGCGATCAACGCCGCACGCGACGTGCTCGCAGATCAAACAACCTCCGCCTCAGCCAACAAGCTGATCGACGAAGGCATCGCCGAAGTGGGCGCAAAGCTGCACTAAACGCGACTCGAAGACAAAACGAATAAACCCGCTCTGGCGATGCCACGAGCGGGTTTATTGTTGGGCCTAAGGCAGGCTAAATTAATAATTTCATCTATACCATGAGCTATTCTCAAAACGACGCATAGAGCTGGTTGAAAAACGTGCGATGTCCGGTTTGAGCCCATTCTGACGGATGCTGCGACCGTCACCAACGTCCGCTATGTGAATAGATTAACCCGCCTTCACCATCGCTTGGACAAGTAGCACCTGGCCCCCGATGTATGTGGTTTCGCTGATGCCTCCCTGAGGCTTCCAGCCTTGACGCATTAATTCCTGAACTTCCTTTTCAATGTCTACAATCCCGTCGCCATGTACCACCTTGTACTGCACTGGTGCATCTCCCTGGATTTCGCTTATTTTGCTGTAGGCTCTAGTAGGCTCACAACTCACAACATTTGTCACTAGCGACAGTCACTGTTCCGCCGCGTGGCGCCGAACCGGACATTCATGGGATTTCGGCGGAGGTCAGCTTCGTCCGCATAGCGGACCTCGACGTTGCTTTAGATATCCTCCGGCGCGCCATCAGACTACTTGTTGCTTTTGCAGGATCTACTGAGTGTGCTGCAGGCGGCGTTTGGCGATGTCTTCGTGCATTTGAGATTTGTTATGGGCCGCCAGGGTTGCTTCGACAAAGGTCAGGTGGTCGTGCACGGCTTGCTGTGCCTGCTTCTTATCACGGGCTTGCAGGGCGTCGTTGATGGCGCGGTGCTGTTCTAAGAGCACATCCCGGGTGGCGCGTTGTTTGAACATGATTTGCCGGTTGTAAAAGACGCCTTTTTGCAAAAGATCGAACATCGCGCGCATCATATGGAGCATGACGATGTTGTGGCTGGCCTCAATGATGGCCATGTGAAAGCGCGCGTCTAGCTCCGCCTCTACCTTGCTGGAGCGTTGGCTGTGCGCGGCTTCCATCTTTTCAAAGATCGTGTTGATCACGGCCAGATCTGTGTCGGACCCAAGCTCCGCCACGCGGGCGGCGGCTAGGCCTTCAAGATCTCTGCGAAAGGCGATGTAATCAAAGAGCGCGTCGTCATGCGCACCTAAGAGCTGCACGAGCCCTTCTGAGAACGCTGATCCGATCACTTGGGCCACATAAACGCCAGCGCCCGCTTTGGTGGTCAAAAGCCCCTTTCCTTCCAGCGTCGCAATCGCGTCGCGCAAAGAGGGGCGCGAGACGGCCAGCCGTTCGGCCAATTCGCGTTCGGAAGGAAGCCGCTCACCCGGACGCAGGATGCCCCGTAAGATCAACAGTTCCATCTGCTTGACCACAGCATGACTGAGTTTCTCGGGCGCGATAGGCTCGAAGGGCATGGGTTTTGGCTCCGTGTGGGAGGTTTGTCGAAACTGGTCAAATGATATGACCAATTCGCGCCTCGTGCAATCTCTGGAGCTTGGAGCTGTTAGACTGAATTAGCAAAGGCCCCGGAGGTTCTCCGGAGCCTTCAAGAGTTGCTCGAATGCCTTCAAGCCTTGCGTTTTTTCCAGGCCTAGTTTGTAGGCCGGATCACAAATTCCACCCGGCGGTTCTTGGCCCGGCCTTCGGGTGTGAGGTTTGTCGCAACGGGTGTATTTTCGCCAGCCCCAATTGCGTTCACTCGGCTGAAGCTCACTCCAGAGGAGACGAGCACATTGCGCACCGCGTCAGCACGACGTTGGCTGAGACCTTGGTTGTACGCAGCATCGCCGGTGTTGTCGGTGTGTCCGATGACGTCCACAGCGCTGTTTGGGTACCGCAGGAGCGATGCGCCAAGCGTGCGAATGTCGGTTTCCAGATCAGGGCGCAGAACCGCGCTATCAACGGCAAAGAGCACGTCTTGCGGCAGTGTAACCACGAGCGAGCTGCCATTGTTCACAATAGAAGTTTCGTTGTTGAGGCTTTCGCGCAGCTCGGCCTCTTGTTTGTCGAGGTTATTGCCAATTGCAGCCCCTGCGCCTGCGCCGACGGCTGCACCAATCAGCGCGCCCCGGCGCTTTTCTTCTTCGCTGTCGCCAATCAGCGCGCCCAAGACCCCGCCGGCGATACCGCCAACCAGGGCGCCGCTGTCGCGCTTGCGGGTGTCTTCCGAGCCAATGCGGGCTGGGTCAGTACAGGCTGTGAGCGTTAACGTCGCTGCAAGTGCCAGGGGGATCATCTTCATAGACATCGTAAAACCTTCGTCTGCTTCTTTGGTGTTGTGTTAGCAGTGGGGGTTTTGGCGGTGATATCCAATATCAGACGCGTTTTTGTCCTGCCTCTCAGGCGGGTTTCCGCTGAACTTGGTCTTTTACCACTAAGCTGCGGTTTCCGCGCGTGCGCTTTCATAGGCCAACATGGCGCGCTTGATGGGGAGCCCCCAGTGATATCCGCCCAGACCGCCTGATTTGCGCAGAGCCCTGTGGCAAGGAATCAGCCAACTTATCGGGTTGCGGCCCACAGCCGTGCCCACAGCGCGCACTGCTTTCGGGTTGCCAATGGCTTGGGCAATCTCGGAGTAGGTCGTGACCTGGCCCGACGGGATCGAGAGCAAAGCCTCCCACACCTTAATCTGGAACGGCGCACCGATGAGATGCAGATCCGTTTGCCCGGTCTCTGCAAAGCTTGCTTCAACCCATTTGGCGAGGCGCTCCGGCGCTTCCACGTAAGTCGCTTGAGACCAGCGAGATGTCATGTCCCGCATGGCCTCCTCGCGCCCGCAATCTTGCGAAAAAGCCAGCCCGCAGAGGCCACGATCCGTTCCCATAGCCAGGGTCTCGCCAAAGGGGCTTTGAAACCAGCCATAGGCAATTTCCAGCCCCGCGCCGTTTTGAGCATAGTCGCCCGGGCTCATGGCCTCCCATTTGACGAAGAGATCGTGCAGACGCCCTGAGCCCGACAGACCTGTGCTCATGGCTGTGTCCAGCGTTGTGAAGTGATCGCGCAGAAGCGCTTTGGCGTGGCCCAGGGTGAGGTACTGCTGGAGGTTTTTAGGAGACACGCCGGTCCAGGCGCTAAAGAGACGCTGGAAGTGTGCACGGCTCATATCGAGCTCAGCCGCCAGCTCTTCGAGCGACAAAAGCCTGCCCTCTTGCGCATCGATAATTTCAATCGCTCGGCGCATCACGCCGTAGTGGTATGTGCTTGTCGGACTATCGGTCATCACGCTCTCCTTTGCGCAATCTTACGCAAATCATAGCGCGCTCTGCGACCCGATATGTGCGGATTCTTGACCTTTTTGGCGAGAAGAGATGAGGCTTGTTGAGGGGCTTGCCCTAAGTGGCGCTCTCCCGCATATCGTCCGTTATGCCAAAGCAGCTTGATTACCATAGCCTTCGCGAAATTTTCACGCGCTTTCAGACCGCTGAACCCGAGCCCAAAGGAGAGCTCGAGCACGTCAATGCCTACACGCTTGTTGTGGCCGTTGCGCTGTCTGCCCAAGCCACCGACGTGGGTGTTAACAAAGCCACGCGCGCCCTTTTCAAAATTGCCGATACGCCACAAAAGATGCTCGATCTCGGAGAAGAGCGCGTGATCGAGCATATCAAAACCATTGGTCTGTTTCGCAACAAGGCCAAGAATGTGATCAAGCTGAGCCGCATCTTGGTGGAGGACTATGGCGGCGAGGTTCCCAACTCGCGGGCAGCTCTTGAAAGCTTGCCAGGTGTGGGCCGCAAAACAGCCAATGTGGTGCTCAACATGTGGTGGGGTCAGCCCACGCAAGCGGTTGATACCCATATCTTCCGGCTGGGCAATCGCGCAGGCATTGCTGTGGGCAAAGACGTGGTCGCGGTTGAACGTGCGGTTGAAGACAATATTCCCGCAGATTTTCAACGCCATGCGCACCATTGGTTGATCCTGCATGGTCGCTATGTTTGTAAGGCGCGAAAGCCCCTATGCGGCACCTGTTTGATCCGCGATCTTTGCGCGTTTGAGGAGAAAGAGTTTTGAGCCACTATCAAGTTTTGGGCATCGGCAACGCGATTGTTGATGTGATTGCCAATGCCGACGACACCTTCCTCGATCACATGGGGATCCAGAAAGGCATCATGCAGCTCATCGAGCGGGACCGCGCGGAGGTGCTTTATGCGGCCATGGAAAACCGCAATCAAAAGCCAGGTGGCTCGGTCGCGAACACGCTGGCGGGCTTGGGCAATTTGGGGCTCAACACAGCCTTTATCGGGCGCGTGCGCGATGACGCATTGGGACGCTTTTATGCAGATGCCATGGCGCAGGATGGCACAGATTTCGTGAACCCACCCGTGGCGGACGCGGACTTGCCCACCTCCCGCTCGATGATCTTTGTCTCGCCTGATGGGGAGCGCTCGATGAACACCTATCTGGGCGTGAGCGCAGATCTGGGCCCGTCGGACGTGCCCGAGGGCGTGACGGCGGATGTTGTTTTCTTGGAAGGCTACCTCTTTGACAAACCGCAAGGCAAAGACGCCTTTAAGGCCACAGCGCGCGCTGTTCAGGCCTCAGGCGGCTTGGCAGGTATCGCGATCTCGGATCCGTTCTGCGTGGAACGCCACCGCGCCGATTTCTTGGATCTAATTAAGAACGATCTGAGCTATGTGATCGGCAACAAGGCAGAGATGTGCGCGCTCTTTGAGATCGAGGATCTGGACGCGGCGCTGGCAAAATGCGCGGAGATTTCGCCGCTTGTGGTCTGCACGCGCTCGGAGGAGGGCTGCACGATCATCAAGGACGGCGCACGCGTTGATGTCAGCACAACGCCCGTTGTGCCAGTGGACGCAACAGGCGCAGGTGACGCCTTCGCTGCGGGCTTCCTCTACGGGCTTGTGACAGGCCAAAGCATGGAGATCGCAGGCAAAATGGGCTGTACCACAGCCAGCGAAGTGATCGCGCAAATCGGGCCAAGAACAGAGCGGGCGCTCAAAGAGCTCTTTGCCGAGAAGGGCCTGATTTAAGGCTTCGTCTCATTTTCGAATAAGCCGCCGTAAATTAGAAGGACCTTCCGGACCGGAGGCAAGCCGAAGGCGTCGGGCCGCGCCCGACCTCCCCCCGGGAGGGCGCTTTTCGAGGTCACGTCTTTTCAAGGCCCTTAGAGGCAAATCTCAACCATAAACCGCGCTAAACACAGCGATTTTGCGCCCACCCGAGGTCGGGCACGGCCCTGTAGAGTAATAAACGCCAGACACAGCTTTGAGTTTAAAGGTGAGCTTTGCCTCTCGGCGCGGTTTAAATTCTTACGCGCACAGTCTGAATAAACGCCGTCAAATTATTTTCAATCTAAGGCGTGTAGGGCCATTGATTGTATTTTGCCAAGACCGCGGTGCGTTTGTACTCACTGCCCGGAAATTTGACCGTCCTGTGTAACCCGTATGCTATAACCGCTCATGAATTCAGCTTCGCTAGTAGTTCGTCCCGTCTTTACCAAGTGTTGTTCTTCGATCACCCATCCGTCTATCCAGTTGGTGCAAGCAGGATCACTAAAAACGCTCACGCCATAACTCCAACCAAACTCACTAGAATAAGACATGCCACCAATCACACCGTAACGGCGATCTATTTCAGCGTGCTCTTCATGGTTGCTCACGATCTGTGCAATTTCATAGAAATCAAACAAAGGGCTCGGTTTCCGTTTTGGCATTCTGGCTAACGCTTTCGTTGAGAAAATTTTGCGGTCACTGACCCTCTTGGCAAAGCGCTATTGAGTCAAGTTTGGCTTTCAACTGAGGTTTTCTGCCGAGCGCAATTTGTATCCACATCCGTGAAAGCGGAACTCAAGTAAGCAAGTGACGCTAGGAAGCGAGGGCGTTTTCGGTGCTGGTTTCAAATCCGCGCCAAGAGGCGTTGATGGTGTCGAGCTTTGCCAAGAGGCTGGGCGTGACCGGGCTCTTGTAAAACCCTGTGGGTGTTGCGAAGTTTGAGGCGTTTTCTTGAGCGAGGACGGCCTCGACGGCTGTGGGATCGAACGACAGCGGGTGCTGCGTTTCCAACTCATTGAGCCGTGCTTTGGGGAACGTCAGGCGCGAGGGCGCGTTGGAGAGATTGACCAAAGCACATCCCTGTTGGGCTGCCAGCACGAGGGCGCGTGTGGCTTTGGCCTCGATTGAGCGCAAGGATGGGTCTGCACGGAGCGGATCTGCTGTGCCTTTGCCGTAAAAGTGGGTCTGGGCACCGGAATAGACCATGTCGCAGCCAAAGTAAGCAATCACGGATGGGCGCAGGGCATGCAGAGCCCAGTATGTGGCGGTGAAGGCCATCGTGGCCCCGCCCAAGAGAAACCCGCCGTAAGCGTTTTGCGCAGGCACGAAGTCTTGCGCCTCAATGCAGCGCTGGCCGGCTTCGGGTGTGGGCCGTTTGGCCTGAGGGAAATCTTCGGGATAAATCGCGTCGTCCCAATCGGGGCGCACGCGCCAGGCGTTGTTGATCGACACGATCCGGTCAAAAGACGCGCGGCTCCAGTTTTGGCTGGCCACCACACTTGGGCCACTGCCCAACATCAAGAGTATCACCTATCTCGCCCCACGCTACGTTCTCGGATTAACCTTTCGTTAATCTCCGAGTTTAGCGTGAACTTCGTCTAAGTCGATCTCTGCGGTTGGCATTTTGTTGCTTGGATCCTCAAAATCGTACTTAAAGAGGTGAAAATCCCTCTTATACATCTCATAAACGAGATGCATTGTGAGGTCGTCGAAGTAGTCTTCCACGGGCAAAGCGCGTTTAGGCCCATGGCCTTCGCTTTCGTTAAACCGAGGGATTTCGCTGAGATTGATCGGGTGGGGCGTGTCGATATTATCGAGCACGCTCTGCATACCGTCGTTGAATTTCTCAGTCCAAAAAATTTCATCGTAGCGCCCACCATTGACGATAAAGGTCGAGATA
>JBCDCE010000037.1:0-37010 GCA_039182515.1 Pseudomonadota bacterium
TCCTTCTAGCGTTCTGGAATAAGACCGCGCGGGCTGAAGCGAAGCACTGGCTCGCGCGCCATAGGCGCGCGCCACCGATGGTTCTCGGCAGCGCAGCTGTCGTGAAGGGAGGCGGGTGGGCCCACACCTCACAAAAATCGTCAACGTGACTTTAGCAGCGTTTACGCTCGCAACCTTGCCCCTTCAGGATCAAAGGGTGGTTCAGCAAGAACCGTAGCTGAGTGGGGTTTGCCAAGGATCGAGACATGTACGGTCGTGCCTGCCGCCACCTCTGGCTTTACAAAGCCAACGGCCAAGGATTTGCCAACGGTGTAACCCATCGTGCCTGATGTCACGCGCCCAATGGGCGTTCCATCTGGCAAAAACACAGGTTCTCCTCCGGACGCATCCGCTCCATTGGCAGGATCTACTTCTAAAACAACCAAACGCTCACGCGCCGCATTGGTTTGGGATTCCAAATAAGCCGCTTTGTTGAGAAACTCTTTGTCGGTTTTGACCAAGCGCTCCAGCCCGACTTCATGGGCCCAATACTCAGGCGAATACTCCCTGCCCCAGCTTCCATAGCCCTTTTCACAGCGCAAGCTCATCAGAGCGCGTGAGCCGACCGGCCCAATGCCGAGGTCTTTGCCCTCTTTCAAAAGCGCCGCATAAAGCTGCGCCTGATCTTCCGCCTTGCAGTGCAACTCCCAGCCCAAATCACCGGTAAAGCTGACACGCAGAGCCATCACTGTCACACCCGCGAGATCTATCTCGCGCGACGCCATGAACCTAAAGTCTTCCGTTTCAAAGCTGGCGTTGGAAAGCCGCCCAAGCAACGCGCGCGACTGCGGTCCTGCCACGTTAAATCCGCAAACTGACGTGGTTAGACTTTCCCACGTTGTCCCTTCAGGCAAAGGAACCGCATTGAAAAACCGCTTGTGGTAGCGCTCAGCCATCCCGGACCCAATCACCCAGAATCGATCTTCAGCAAGCCGCGTGACGGTGAAGTCTCCCGCGATCCCACCTCGAACGCCAATAAGCGGTGTCAAACACGAGCGCCCAACAGCCACAGGTATCCTGTTGGCAAAAAGCGCGTTGAGCCAATCCTCCCCGCCTGGGCCTCTGACCTCATACTTAGCAAAGTTCGAGATATCGATAATGCCGCCAGTCTCGCGCAGCATCCGGCACTCGGCCCCTACAGGCTCAAACCAGTTTTGGCGTGTAAACCCATTGGTTTCTGTGGCACCTGGTGCATCGGCAAACCAAAGCGGATGCTCCCAACCTGAGTTAAGCCCAAAGACCGCGCCCATCTCCTTTTGCATCTCATAAATGGGCCGTGTGCGCGCAGGCCGGCCCGCACTGCGTTCCTCATTCGGGAAGTGAATTGCAAAGCGATTGGCATATTGATCGCCCACGCGCGCTTTCGTGAAATGCGCGTCAGCCCAATCGTCAAAGCGCGCCAAATCCCAATGGAACATATCAAGATGGCTTTCACCGGTGACGATCCATTCTGCCGCCAACATTCCAAGCCCACCCGATTGCGAGAAGCCCGGAATGATGCCGTTGCAACAGAAATAGCCCTTCAACTCAGGCACAGGCCCCCAAAGTGCATTGCTGTCAGGCGACCAAATCATGGGGCCATTGATGACCCGTTTAATCCCCGCCTCGCCCACCGCAGGCACCCGCTCAATTGCCCGCATCATATTGTCTTCGATGCGCTCGAGATCATCCGCAAAAAGCTCGTGGCCAAAGCCTTGCGGGGTTCCGTCTTCTGCCCAAAAGCGCACGTCTTTTTCATATGCGCCCAAAAGCAAGCCTTTGCCTTCTTGGCGTAGGTAATATTCCCCATCCCGGTCGGCGACAGAGGGCAAACGCCGATCAAGTGCATCGATCTCAGCAATCGTCTCAGTCACAAAATACTGATGTTCCGTTGGCAAGAGCGGAAGGTTAATCCCCGCCATTTTGGCCACTTCACGACCCCAAAGCCCGGCCGCATTGATCACCCAGTCCGTTTTGATGTCACCTTTGGAGGTGCGCACAACCCAAGTGCCGTCACGCTGTTGTTCGGTGGCTGTAACGGGCGTGAACCGGTGGATTTCAGCACCTGCGTTGCGCGCACCCGTGATATAGGCATTGGTCACGCCAGACGGATCCACATTGCCGCCTTCGGGCTCGTACATGATGCAGCGAATGCCATCGTAATTCACCAATGGATGCAATCGCTCGGCCTCGGAGCGGTCCACCTCATAAAACTTCAAGCCGTAATAACGCGCCTTTTGCTCTTGCAGACGCAATTGGTGTTCACGGTCTTCGGTTTGCGCCAAATAGAGTGAACCAGGTTGGAACACCCCACAGCTTTGCCCCGTTTCAGCCTCGAGCCGATTGTAGAGGCTCATGGTGTAGTTCTGAATGCGCGTGATGTTGTTGTTGTCGTGCAAGCCATGAATGTTCGCGGCTGCGTGCCATGTGGAGCCCGAGGTAAGCTCATCGCGCTCCAAAAGCACCACATCCGTCCACCCAAGCTTGGTCAAGTGATAGAGGATCGAGCTTCCGATCACCCCGCCTCCAATCACCACGGCTTGTGCTGTGCTTCGCATTGGCTGTTCTCCTCTTGCCATCCCGCGTAGCATCGCAGGGCTTGGGGGCCAAAATTGCCAGAGCGCGACGCGATTGGTCGCTTTCTACTAAACCATGGCATATGCAATGGCCGAAGAACTTGAGCAGGCTGCAAGAGTAAGGGGCAATTGGATGAAGACGACAACGCGGGTGGTGGTGATTGGAGGCGGTGTCGTTGGGTGCTCGGTGGCCTACCACTTGACCAAGCTTGGATGCCCAGATGTTGTTTTGCTCGAGCGCTCTGAGCTTACCTCTGGCTCAACTTGGCACGCCGCAGGCGGCTTTCACACAATCAACGGCGACACCAACATGTGCGCACTCCAAGGCTACACTATTGGGCTCTACCGGGATTTAGAGGAGATCTCCGGGCTCTCTTGCGGGCTACATCATGTAGGTGGCGTGACGCTCGCAGACACTCAAGAACGCTTCGATATGATGGTTGCCGAGCGCGCAAAGCATAAGCACATGGGCCTCGACACACGCATCGTCACGCCTGCCGAAATTGCTGAAATTGCACCCATAACAAACCTCGAAGGCATCATCGGTGGGCTTTACGATCCTTTGGACGGTCATCTCGATCCATCCGGCACCACACAGGCCTACGCCAAAGCCGCGAGAATGGGTGGCGCAGAGATTGAGCTGCATTGCAAGGTGGAAGCCACCACGCAAAGAGCTGATGGCACTTGGGACGTGGTGACAAACAAAGGCACCATTCATACCGAGCATGTGGTCAACGCCGCAGGCCTCTGGGCCCGAGAAGTGGCTGCAATGGCGGGCGTTTACTTACCCCTCTTGCCGATGGAGCACCATTATCTCGTCACAGATGACGTACCTGACATCTATGAGCGCGACACCGAGCATCCACATGTGATGGACCCCGCTGGAGAAAGTTACTTACGACAAGAAGGTCGTGGGCTATGCATTGGATTTTACGAGCAAAAGTGCAAACCCTGGGCTGTGAATGGCACGCCTTGGGACTTTGGCCACGAGCTTTTGCCAGACGATCTCGACAAGATCGAAGACAGCATCGCATTCGCCTACAATCGCTTTCCGGTACTGGAGCGCGCCGGGGTGAAATCTGTCATCCACGGGCCCTTCACCTTTGCGCCTGACGGCAATCCACTTGTGGGGCCAGTTCCTGGCCTTAGGGGATATTGGTCCGCTTGCGCTGTTATGGCGGGCTTTAGCCAAGGCGGTGGTGTCGGCTTGATGCTCGCGCAATGGTTGCTGGAAGGCGAATGCGAGCGGGACACGTCTGCAATGGATGTGGCGCGCTATGGGCGCTGGATCACGCCTGGCTACACGGTGCCCAAGGTGATTGAGAACTATCAAATGCGCTTTTCGGTCGCCCACCCCAACGAAGAGCTTCCTGCCGCACGCCCCCATCGCACAACGCCGATGTACGATGTCTTTGATCAAATGGGCGCCGTTTGGGGCCATCAATACGGTCTCGAGGTTCCGAATTATTTCGCAGACGAGGATGAGCCGCGCTTCGAGACCCCCTCATTTCGCCGCTCCAACGCATTTGAGGCAACCGCGCGTGAAGTGAACGCCGTCAGGTCAGCTGTCGGCATCAACGAGGTGCAAAACTTCGGGAAATATGATGTTCAAGGGCCTGGCGCTCGCGCATGGCTTGACCGGATCATGGCCGGACGCGTGCCGAAACCAGGTCGGCTCTCACTTACCCCTATGCTCTCGCCCAAAGGGCGCATCATTGGAGATTTCACCCTGAGCTGCCTGTCGGAGACGCATTTCCAGATCACCGGCTCGTACGGTGCTCAAGCCTATCATATGCGGTGGTTCCAAGCTAATCCTCCAGAAGCCTCCCAAGAAGGCGACGTCAGCCTCGACAATGTCTCGGACCGACGCACAGGCTTTCAAATTGCTGGTCCGCGGGCAGGTGAGTTGTTGCAAGCCGTGTCTCGCGAAGACATCTCAACCATGCGTTTTCTGGATGTTCGACAGCTTACAATCGGTCTCTCGACCGCCATTGTGCAGCGAGTAAGCTACACGGGCGACTTGGGCTTTGAAATCTATGTCGACGCTATGGAACAACGCGCGCTCTGGGACGTGCTTTGGCAGGCCGGGCAACCGATGGGACTGCATCCTTTTGGCATGCGCGCCATGATGTCTCTCAGGCTCGACAAATTCTTTGGCTCTTGGCTTTCAGAATTCAGCCCAGACTATACCCCTGCAGAAACCGGACTAGATCGCTTTATCTCCTTCAAAAAAGACGCTGATTTCATTGGCAAATCTTCAACGTTACGTGAAAATTCGCCAGGTCCGTCACGAAAACTAGTGGCTTTTTATGTCGAAGCGATCGACGCCGACGTGGTGGGCTATGAGCCGATCTTTGTCAATGGTGAGGTTCAGGGCTTTTGCACCTCCGGTGGCTATTCGCACTATGCTCAAAAATCGATTGCGATGGGTTTCTTACCTCCCAACGTTGTCATCGAGGGCCAAGAGGTAGAAATCGAGATCCTTGGTAAAATGTGTGCAGCAAAGGTCATCACAACCCCTCTCTTTGATGCAGATGGCGCGCGCATGCGAGGTGAACTTGCCCTCTGAACTCTCTGATATTGCAATTGTTTTGCTCGCAGCGGGGCAGAGCTCACGCATGCAGGGCAAAGATAAGCTCGCAGAACTCGTTGACGGGGTGCCTTGTTTAAGGGTCATGGCGCTGCGCGCTTTAGAAGTGAGCCAACACGTGGTCGTGACCCTTCCCGATCTCTCGCATACCCGCGCCGGAGTCTTGCAGGATCTAGCGCTCAACCGAGTGGCAGTTCCAAACGCGTGTGAGGGCATGTCTGCCAGTTTGAAAACAGGGATATCGGTCCTGCGCCAGCGTGCTGCGATGATCCTGCCGGCAGATATGCCGGGCATAACCTCTGCCGGGCTCGCTCAAATCACGAAGGCGCATAAAGACGGGAGGATCACGCGGGCAACAGATACTGCAGGTACGCCCGGACACCCTGTGATTTTCGACTGTTCTTACTTTCCGGACCTTGACGCACTCGAGGGTGACGAAGGCGCGCGCATTGTCTTGAAACAACATGCAGATCAAGTGGACATGGTGACGGCTCAAGGGTTTGATCCCTTAACAGACCTCGACACTCAAAATGATTGGGCCGCCTGGCGTAAACACCAGGCGGCCCAAAAATAACCAAGCGCGCGTGTCGCGAGGGCTCCCGCGACAAGGCACACCGGGTTGGCTGCATAACTGTTAATGACTTGGATTACCGGGCGAGCAGTTCCGCTTCGTGTTTCTTAAGTGTGCGGCGCGCAGAAGCATAATCCGCGCGGCTTGCTTCGTCCTCAAGTTCAGGGAAAAGCTCAAAAATTTCCTGACGTTGCGAGTCGCCAATGCCCTTCAACGCATGATCACCGGGCTGAAAACTCTCAGACCAGGCGCCGTTGGACAACACAACTTCATGATTATCGAACATAAAGTGGAGATAGGTCGTATTCATCGCGTTCATCCGGTGAACACCTTTGCCGTCAACCAAATGCTTGGCAGAGACCAAAACTTCACGATCTTCAAAATAGAGCGCTGTACGATCAGAGGCGACAAGTATCCGGTGGTTGGGAGACACCAAGGTGTCCCGCTCGGGCAGACCATTACCCAAAGACCCTTTGGTGATCATAACCGGTTTCAGATGCGGTGCCGCCGCGAAGCCCAAATGATCGACCTCCTTACGTCCCGCCCAGCGAATTTCTTGAATTCCGTTGTCACGGGTGATGACACGATCCCCCGCTTGCAAGTGTTCAACCGGACGCTCACCACGCGGCGTCGCGATCAATGTTCCGGGTGTAAAGCAAGGAATGATGCGCTCAATTTCTGTGAAGTCTAATCTGCTGACAACCGCACCCGCGGGTGCATCGAGAAACTCGACATAGCCCGTTTGGCTATCGCCATCAGGATCCGTGGCGGTTACCACGACGTTTAGCGGACCTGCTCCACTCAGGTCTAACGTGTCAAAATCATTACCCAACGTGCCGCCGTCAACGACGTCACCAACACCTTCACCAGCACCAACCAGGATTGTGTCGGCGTCAGAACCGCCACTGATGATATCTGCGCCTTGGCCACCGATGAGAACGTCATTTCCGGCGTTCCCTTCGATCACATCATCGTCGATCTGGCCGTCGATGTAGTCGTCGCCCTCGCCACCAAACAACAGGTCATCGTCGTCTGCGCCGAAGATCTCGTCGTCGCCTTCACCACCAAAGACGATGTCTTGGCCGTTGTTTGGGCGCAAATCAGTGGCATCGGGAATGTTCACCGCGTCAGGCACGCCGGGGCCGAAGCCCGCGTAAATGGTGTCATTCCCGCGCCCACCATCAATGATGTCGTTGCCTTCACCACCAATAATATCGTCGTTGCCCGCGCCACCATCGATGATGTCGTCGTCGACACCTGCATCGATGCGGTCATCACCACGTCCACCGTCGATGATATCGCGATCATCTCCGGTGGTGATGATATCATCCCCGGCGCCGCCATCGACGGTATCGCGATCATCAAATGGATCTTCATCCGCAGGGTAGATGCCGGGGTAGTCAATGTCTGGCCGCTGGTCGAGCGGATTAGAAGACGCACGCGTATCGATCACATCGTTGCCACGCCCACCGTCAACGGTGTCGCTGCCCGCGCCGCTACGAATGACGTCATCACCAGTGCCACCCACCAGCTCGTCGTCGCCATCTCCCCCAGAGATCATGTCGTGTCCATCGCCCCCGTCGATGAAATCGTTACCCAGACCTCCATTTAAAACGTCTTCGCCCGCGCCGCCAAGTAGGGAATCGTCTCCAGCGCCGCCATCGGCAAGATCATTCCCAAGACCAGCGTCGATGACATCATTTCCCTTGCGAGCAAGGATCACATCGTCGCCAGCTCCAGCAAGGATCGTATCGTCGTCGGGCCCTGCGCCATCGGAAACAGAATCTCCAGCATCGATCCGGTCGCCTTGGGGATCGCCCGTGTAGGCGATGTCGATCAGATCGTCGCCACTTGTTCCCTCAACCACACCGTCAAGCGCGACGCTCGCCTCATCTATTTGGCGCACTGTCGCGATTACAGCGGCAGAACTGGTGTTGCCGCGGACGTCTGCAATTTCGTAGGTGATTTGGTCTTTGCCAACGAAGCCTTCGTTCGGCGAATAGGTCAATGTGCCGTCGATATTAACGGTTACAACGCCATTGAGCGCAGAGGCCGACTCCACGCGCAGCATATCGTCTTCAGGATCTGTATCGTTGGCGAGCACGTCAATTACGACAGTACTATCTTCATCCAGCGTGACTTGGTCGTCGACGGCAATGGGGGCGAAGTTTACAGGCAAATCGTAGCTTACGTTGTCGATTGCACCCGCCCCGACAAAAGTCACCTCAAATGCGCCAACACCTTCGAGGCAGAAGTCCATACTCCGAGATGCGCCGTTGGGAAGTGGCGGAACAAAACTGCAAAAAATGACCTCGTTCGCACCGTCATAGAAAGTTACCGACGCGCCTTCCTGAATATCGCGAAGCGCGAAGCCATAGACATAAGTTTCGTAATCAAATTCAAAGCGGACTGTTCCACCTTCTGCATTGTCATTAGTGTCATTTGCGTCCCCATCCTTTGCAACAATCAACGCTTTACTATTCGTGCCGTAAGCTGGGTCATCCGGCGGAACCAGCGGGTTGGGGGCATCAACCACCCAAGCCATATGCAACTCGTTACCAACCGAAATCGTGACGCCCTTATCCACATACGCATCACCGACAGCCGCTTGAGCCGTCAACTCATTAAAACTGAGCGTCACTTTTTCGGCCATCTCAACCTCAAACCGGTCAACTCGCTACGTGCCCTGACACACAACTGATCGTCCTCCGTACAGGGCGCACGGAGGACGCCACCACTTACACACACACACACACAACTGACCGAGTGGTCGATCAGTGCCACCTAGAATTACGCAGTTTCCTCGCAGCGGTTCGCAATTTTGTGGATCGACAAGGCCTGCGCTCAACCTGCGCTTACGCTCACACACACACGTGAGCTGCGGTCCTTGCCGTGGTACACACCACTTATTGCGACCGCCCCCGAAGTCTTCGTCACCCCCCAGATGGGCAAGTGTGTTTTAGCCATTTAAGGTTTGTTAACGATAGGGGGAACGTCACAAAAATTTCCCATTCTTGTCCTCGAACCCTTTGTTTTTCCCATTATTTTTCAACTGATGACGTTAATTCGCTCCCCCATTGCTTCCACCAAGGAAACACTCAAACTGCCGATTGTGTACGAAATTGCCAACCGATTTAAATTTCTGTTTTATTGGAACGCATTGGCTTCGTTTTAGGAACAATCAGAAAGGCCAAAACGGCTCATTGTTTCCTATTTCGGGATTCAAAAATCAAAAAAACAACGACTGCAATTTGGGCAAAAAAAAGACTATTTTTATAAGGTAATTGATTTTACTTGCTCAACAATTCTGCATCCTATCTTTGATTGTAAATTTAGGACCCGTTTATCAGCCAATTCACGCCGAATCTTCCCGTCAAAAGCGAACACTCGCCTTAAGGCAGAAGTTTTTTCGGCATAGTTTCGTCATAATTAAGCAAAAAAGGCCAAGAAAGGGCGAAAGGCCCTCTAAACACTTGGCTTTGACGCGTTTAAAGCTCTTTCGAGCTGAGCCGCGTCGCAAAGTCCCGATGAAATGCATGATAGCTCGGCGCCGTCGTAACAAGATGAGACTTGGCCAGTTCATGTAACTTTGGAAGCTTATAAAACGGCACCTGTGGCGCCGCATGATGCTCAATATGATAGGGCATATTCCATGCCAAAAACCGCACCAATGGATTGGTAAACACCGTGCGCGTATTCACAAACATGTCTGCGACAGGGGGGCAATGACTGTGCTCAGCCAAAAGATAGAGCCGGAGAACGGGTTGTGCTGCCAAAACGGGTCCCCACCAGAGCACAAACACGAGAGGGCTCCATACTAGAGAGAGAGCCGCTGCTATGTAGAGAAGGCACATGATCTGTGCCTCACGTCGCACTGTGCCATGGGCCCTGAGAGGCACAAAGGCCTCTGGTGGCTTTCCGAGTGCGAGCGCCAATGTTGTCCGCGCCATGCTGCTCCAATAAGGCACGCCGCTCACATGCCAGACAAATGCCGGCCAAGTTTTGGGAGCCCCCCCTGCGAGCAATTCGGGATCTCGTTCGGGGTCGTTCGTGTAACGGTGATGGGCCAGGTGGAAGTACCGAAACCAAGTGAAGGGCAATAAAATGACAAGCCCACAAGCGCACCCAACTGCGTCGTTGATCCAGGGTGTCACAAAGGGCGTTTTATGCGCCGTCTCATGTTCAAGCGTAAACAAGAAGACCAAAGCCACACCAAGAGCGAACAAAGCCACCCAAGCGCCAGGCCAGGAACTGAGCCCTAAAAAACCAAAGATGACAATCAAGCCTAAATGGCCCATCAAGTGTCGCAGACCCCTACCCGCTTGATGTTGATAAAGCTCAGCTTTGGTTTGAGGCGGCAAGTCGCCAAGAAATGCGCGGTGATCCATTTTGATACACGACACGTTTAAGTCTCAAAAGGCAAACGCAACAATAGGAGCGGAGACAAATCGACAAACGCATGCAACGTTTGTTCAAGAGTGTTGTGGTACCGGTGGCCGGACTCGAACCGGCACGCCCGTGAAGGCGGGGGATTTTGAATCCCATGCGTCTACCATTCCGCCACACCGGCACAACGCGTTCCGCTTACCTATCACGGCGCGGGACGTCAACGCTTCACGAGGATCGTGCTTTTAATTTCTGCGGTTGCGAGATATGGCGCGCAGCAAAGCTAAGACAGCAAGCGACCGCGCGCGCTCCCTAAACAAAGGAACCCAGGCAATGGAATTGCGTAATATTGCGATCATCGCCCACGTTGACCACGGCAAAACAACTTTGGTGGATGAACTCTTAAAACAGTCTGGCGCGTTTCGCGAAAACCAGAACGTCGCTGAACGTGCGATGGACAGCAACGATCTTGAACGTGAACGCGGTATTACGATCCTCGCAAAAGCGACCAGCGTAGAATGGTCCAACTACCGCATCAACATCGTGGACACCCCCGGACACGCCGATTTCGGTGCAGAAGTGGAACGCATTTTGTCTATGGTGGATGGTGTCGTCTTACTTGTAGACGCCGCCGAAGGTCCGATGCCCCAAACCAAGTTTGTAACATCGAAGGCCCTGGCGTTGGGCCTTAGGCCCATCGTGGTGCTCAATAAAGTCGACAAACCAGATGCTGAGCCAGACCGCGCTCTGGATGAAGTCTTTGATCTCTTCGCATCGCTAGACGCAACCGACGAACAGCTCGATTTCCCTGCCCTTTATGCCTCCGGCCGTAATGGTTGGTGCGACGCAACGCTGGACGGCCCCCGCAAAGATCTAGACGCACTTTTTGATCTTGTGGTCCGGCATGTCCCAGAGCCTTCGCAAGTCGCAAAGCGTAGCGCGCCGTTTCAAATGTTGGCCACTACGCTTGGAGCGGATCCCTTCATTGGCCGCATTCTTACGGGTCGTGTTGAAGCCGGAACCGTGAAGGCTGGCGAAACGATCAAAGCGCTTAGCCGAGACGGCTCCAAAATAGAACAGTTCCGTATTTCGAAGATCTTGGCCTTTCGCGGCCTCAGCCAACAACCCATCGATGTCGCTGAAGCTGGCGATATTGTGAGCCTTGCAGGCATGCAAAAAGCCACCGTGGCCGATACGCTATGCGACACAAGCCTCGACATTCCTTTGCCTGCGCAACCCATCGATCCTCCCACAATTACCGTGACCTTTGGCATCAACGACAGCCCTTTGGCAGGACGCGATGGTAAAAAGGTGCAAAGCAGGGTGATCCGCGATCGGTTGATGAAAGAGGCCGAAACCAACGTGGCGATTCGGGTGACCGATACACCCGGCGGCGAAGCGTTTGAGGTTGCGGGTCGTGGTGAACTTCAAATGGGCGTGTTGATCGAAAATATGCGCCGCGAAGGGTTTGAACTTTCAATCTCTCGTCCTCAGGTTCTTTTCCAAGAGGAAAATGGCCAGCGGATGGAGCCCATCGAAGAAGTGACCATAGATGTCGACGATGAATATTCCGGTGCTGTGATCGAAAAGATCACCGGCGGGCGCCGCGGTGAACTTATCGAGATGAAGCAAAATGGTGGCAAAACCCGCATTATTGCGCTGGTTCCCTCTCGGGGCCTGATTGGCTATCATGGGGAGTTTTTGACAGATACGCGCGGCACAGGCGTGCTCAACCGCGTGTTTCATGGCTGGGCTCCTCACAAAGGCCCAATCCCCGGCCGCCGCGCGGGTGTTTTGATCTCAATGGAAAACGGCGTCAGCGTCGCCTATGCGATCTTCAACCTCGAAGATCGGGGCAAGTTTTTCATCGGAGCACAAGAAGCCGTTTATCAAGGCATGATCATCGGCGAACATAGCCGGGACAACGATCTGGAAGTGAACCCACTCAAAGGGAAAAAACTAACCAACGTACGGGCCTCCGGTTCGGATGAGGCCGTAAGGCTCACCACGCCCGTTCGGTTTTCCTTGGAAGAAGCCATCTCCTACATTGACGACGACGAACTCGTCGAAGTCACGCCCAATGCGGTGCGCCTGCGTAAACGCTACCTCGATCCACATGAGCGTAAACGCCAATCTCGCGCGTCCTGAGAAACAACGAACTACGGTCGCAAGTTACGTTGCGACCGTAAAGCTTAGCTCAAGTTAGCCTTAACGGCATCAATCGCAGCCTGAGCATTTTCCGCACTTTTAGCCCCACCTTGCGCCATATCGGGCCTGCCACCGCCCCCTTTGCCGCCAAGCGCTTCCACAGCTGTCTTCACAAGCGTTACGGCACTCACTTTGTCCGTGAGATCGGATGTAACACCCGCGGCTATTGCCGCCTTTTTACCAAGATCCGCAATCAAAAGCACGGCGCCGGACCCCATCTCAGCTTTGAACTGATCGATCATCGCAGGCAGATCCTTGCCGCTCACACCTTCCAAAACCTGAGCGCGCAGTGAAATGCCGTTGATCTCTTCCACATTCGCTCCGGGCGCCCCTCCACCGCCACCAATGGCTAAGTCTCTACGCAGTTGAGCAACTTCATTCTGAAGCGATTTGCGTTCATCCAATAGAGATTGGATGCGTGCCGCGGCCTCGCTTGCCGGTACCTTCAACGCCAGAGCGACATCCGCCAATCGCTGATCTTGCTCACGCAAATACTCGAGCGCCGCAGCCCCGGTTAGGGCTTCGATCCGACGCACTCCTGCAGAAGACGCGCTATCGCCCAAGGTCACAAACGCACCGATTTCTCCCGTTTGTGAGACATGGGTGCCGCCGCAGAGTTCCAAAGAATACACGTCACCATTTGTGCCCTTGCCTGTGTCGGCCCGCCCCATGGATACAACTCGAACCTCTTCCCCGTACTTCTCCCCAAAGAGAGCCTGAGCGCCGATCGCGCGCGCATCATCAGGTGTCATAATACGGGTTTCCACGGCTGTATTTTGCCGAATGTAATAGTTCACGTCATGATCGACTTGGGCAAGTTGCTCTGCAGTCAACGCATGACCATGGGAAAAATCGAACCTTAAACGGTCGGGCGCATTCAAAGACCCGCGCTGCGCCACATGATCGCCTAGAGCAACACGCAATGCTTCATGCAAAAGATGGGTTGCAGAGTGATTGGCCTGAATTTGCGCGCGGCGTTCAGGATCGACCATAAGCGTCACCCCCTGGCCCACGTCGATATAACCTTCCTCAACTTCTGCCGTATGAATGAAAACATCCGCCGACTTTTTGGTATTTAGGATTTTAGCCCGACCGGTCTCAGCAACCAAAACACCGGTATCGCCAACTTGGCCACCGCTTTCGGCATAGAAAGGTGTTTGGTTCAGGACGATCTGCACGCGCTCGGCAGCATTGGCTTTGGGAGCTTCTTTCCCTTCGCTAAGCATGGCAAGCACTTGCGCTTCGGCGCTTTGAGTATCGTAGCCGAGAAAATCAGTCGCTCCATGTTTGTCTGCGATATCAAACCATTGCCCCGCATCCGCTATTTCACCCGAGCCGGCCCAGGCGGCACGGGCCTGCGCTTTTTGAGCAGCCATGGCAGTATCAAATCCAGCTGTATCGACTTCCTTGCCCTTTTCGCGCAGAGCATCTTGGGTCAAATCAAGCGGGAATCCAAACGTGTCGTAAAGCTTAAAAGCCGTTTCGCCTGGAAGCGCGTCGCCTTCTGGCAGATCTTCCAAAGCATCATCCAAAAGCTTCAAGCCACGATCCAGAGTTTGACGAAAGCGCGTCTCCTCCGCAAAAAGGGTCTCTTCAATCAAAGACTGCGCTTGACCCAATTCGGGATAAGCTGCGCCCATCTGGTTCACCAAAGCGGGCACCAAACGACTCATCATGGGATCTTTGGTCCCTAACAAATGCGCGTGGCGCATAGCACGCCGCATTATCCGACGCAGAACATATCCCCGCCCATCTTTCGATGGCATGACGCCATCCGCTATCAAAAATGCAGATGATCTTAAGTGATCAGCAATGACCCTGTGATGAGTTTTACCTGGGCCGTCTGGATCTGAATTAGATACGTCCGCGGATGCCTCAATCAAAGCGCGGATCAAATCAGTCGCATAGTTGTCATTGGTGCCTTGTAAAAGGGCTGCAACCCGTTCAATCCCCATACCGGTATCAATGGACTGATTGGGCAAATCAGCACGACTGCCATCTTCAAATTGTTCATATTGCATGAACACCAGGTTCCAGATTTCGACAAAGCGATCGCCATCTTCTTCGGGGCTGCCCGGGGGGCCGCCCCAAATATGATCACCATGGTCGAAAAATATCTCCGAACTTGGTCCGCAAGGACCGGTTGGACCCATCATCCAAAAATTGTCATCAGTAGCTATTCGAATGATCCTATCATCCGAAAGGCCTGCGACTTTTTTCCAAATTTCAGCTGCTTCATCATCGGTATGATAGACAGTGACAAGCAATTTTTCTTTTGGGATATCAAGTTCTTTGGTGATCATTTCCCAGGCAAAAGGAATAGCCTCGGTCTTAAAATAGTCCCCAAAACTAAAGTTTCCGAGCATCTCAAAAAATGTGTGGTGGCGCGCTGTGTACCCAACGTTATCCAGGTCGTTATGCTTGCCACCTGCCCGGACGCATTTTTGGGACGTGGTGGCTCGGCCGTAGTTGCGCGTCTCGACGCCAGTAAACAAATTCTTGAACTGCACCATGCCCGAATTCGCGAACATAAGCGTTGGGTCATTTCGGGGCACAAGCGGGCTAGATGGCACGATTTCATGGCCCTGCTTCGCAAAATAATTTAGGAATGTGCTTCGGATATCGTTAAGCGTAGGCATGGTCCGACCGTAGACTTTTGGAACGTTCGGGAGGGTGTAACGCGAGGCCTAGAGGGTGTCTACCGAAAGCCACGCGCCTCTAACATTTGAGGCGCGTGAAACGATTTATTAGGTTTCCAGGATTTGGTCGTCGTCGTCCGGAGCTTCACCTTCGGGCATATCGAAATCCAGCCCATGTGCCGCGCGAATTTTATCCTCGATATCAAAGGCTATACTGGTGTTTTCACGTAGAAACGACTTTGCGTTTTCGCGGCCCTGGCCGATCCGCTCATCGCCATAGCTAAACCAGGCACCAGATTTATCGACGATGCCGGCTTTAACACCCAGATCAAGAAGCTCGCCGGTTTTGGAAATGCCCTCACCGTACATGATATCAAACTCTACTTGTTTGAACGGTGGGGCCACTTTGTTCTTCACGACCTTGACGCGCGTTTGGTTACCCACCACTTCATCACGATCCTTCAAAGCTCCAATTCTGCGAATGTCCAACCGGACAGACGAATAAAACTTTAGGGCGTTACCGCCTGTTGTCGTTTCGGGAGAACCAAACATCACGCCGATTTTCATGCGGATCTGATTGATGAAAATAACCATGCAGTTTGACTTTGCAATCGAGCCAGTCAACTTGCGCATTGCTTGGCTCATAAGACGTGCGTGCACGCCGACGCTCGAATCGCCCATGTCGCCTTCAAGTTCTGACTTTGGGGTCAACGCCGCCACCGAATCAACGATCACCATGTTAACTGCACCAGAGCGCACCAAAGTGTCTGTTATCTCAAGCGCTTGCTCGCCTGTATCCGGCTGTGAAATGAGAAGCTCATCAAGATCTACGCCGAGCTTTTTCGCGTATTGTGGATCAAGGGCATGCTCAGCATCCACAAAGGCACAAACGCCGCCTTTTTTCTGCTCTTCAGCCACACAGTGAAGGGTAAGCGTTGTTTTGCCAGAGCTTTCAGGGCCGTAGATCTCAACGATCCTACCTTTTGGCAAACCACCAATACCCAAAGCGATATCCAAACCAAGCGAACCGGTTGAGGTCGCTTCTATTTCTTGAATAGCGTTGCTATCGCCCAGCTTCATAACTGAGCCTTTACCAAATTGGCGCTCGATCTGCGCCAGAGCGCTATCAAGCGCCTTTTGTTTGTCAGAAGATTTTTTCGCGTTCATGTTCAAAAGATCAGCTGATGCCACAGGACTGCCTCCTTATTTCATACGGCTATTGCAACGGCAATTGCTGTTTTGTTCTCATCTTGTTCACCTGTATGAGCACAAAAAGAGAACAATGCAATTAAAATCGTCAAAGCTAGTTTGCTTGAGGTTGGTTAAAGGCAGGTTGATCGGTGGGAGTTTTATCTAATGTTTTTATTGTTCACGGCTGAAAAAAGGCTCGGGGCGCGTGCAACAATCGATTGTACCTTTAAAGCGCTTACTTCCTTTAGTGCAATTGTTCCTGCACCGTGGCCGTTAAGTCGTCTAACGAAAAAGGCTTCGGGAGAAACACAGAGTTTTCAAGGTTCATGCTTCCATCTTCAAAGACTTGTTCAGCATACCCAGAGACAAAGACAACACGAACGTCGGGCCTTTTTTCAAGCGCCATGCGGACCCAAGTCGGACCGTCCATCCCAGGCATCACGACATCCGTTACAAAGATGTCTACCTCCAAGCCGTCATCTTCCAATTTTTCTAGAGCGTCTTCTGCACATGCGGCCTCTATGACCTTAAAGCCACGCAACTGGAGCGCGCGAGACGCAAAGGCGCGGACTGGAGCCTCATCTTCGACCAGAAGCACAACTCCATCTTTTGGATCGCTGTGGTCAAATGCTCGTGGTTTGGCGAGTGTTGGCGTGATTGGCTCTTCTTCTTCGTGAGTTGGAAAGTAGATTGTAAACTTTGTACCTGTACCAATCACACTGTCTACAAAAATGAAGCCCCCTGTCTGCTTTACGATTCCATATGCCATGGAAAGACCAAGCCCTGTTCCTTCACCTTGTCTCTTCGTCGTATAGAAAGGCTCAAATATCTTTGCGAGCTTTTCTGGTGGGATACCGCACCCTTCATCATCGACAATTACACGAACATAATGCCCCTCCGGCACGATTGCGCGATCGCGATGGAGCGCTCGATCCAGAACAACAGATTCAGTTTTGAGAGCAATGCAGCCACCATCCGGCATAGCGTCGCGTGCGTTCACAACGAGGTTCATAATGACCTGTTCGAACTGCCGCTTATCAACGCGTACTTTTGGCAAAACATCTTCGTTGGTCACACCAAAAGAAACTTTTTCTCCAACCAACCGATTGAGAAGGTGAGATAATTCGGAAAGCGTATCACGCAGATCGATAACCTCTGGCTTTAGGTTTTGCTTGCGTGAGAAGGCTAGCAGCTGGCCAACCAAGCTCGCCGCACGGTTCGCGTTTTGGTGTATTTGGATGAGGTCGGCATAGTCTTGATCGTTTTTGTCGTGTCGCAGCAAAAGAAGATCACAGTGGCCTGAGATCGCAGTGAGAAGATTGTTGAAGTCATGCGCAACGCCTCCAGCAAGTTGGCCAATCGCTTGCATTTTTTGGCTCTGAACAAATTGCGCCTCCAGCGTTTTCAGCTCAGTCGCATCATTGAGCATTGCGAATAGAGCAGCATCTGCGCCTGAACCCGTGTTAAGCAGCGTCACTTCCAAGAACTTCTCAGGCTCGCTATTTTTCAATCGCAAGACTTCAACATATGTCGTTCCAGGATCAGAGAAGACTTGCAGCACCCAATCAGACAGATTGCTTTCGGCGGGATCAAGAACTTCGTCCAATTTGAGACCTTCTGTGGACCGACGCTCCAGTAAGTTAAGAGCCTCGTTATTACTGCGCGTGATCCCGCTAGACTTTGAAATTTCCAGCAGAGCCACGGGCAGATTTTCGAATACATCGGGCGGCATTGCCGATTGACCGATTTCGGCCTCCCCATCCGACATGGGCATCATGAAGACTTCTTGGCGTCCGCCGGAAGCAGGTAGAACGGCGAGGCGAACATATGTTGGCCCGTAGCTTGTTTCGATTTCACAAATTGCGCCGTTTTCGACCGTGCCTCCCAATATCAAACGATCAATTGACTTTGGCCGGCTTCCCAGAAACCGCCGACACGCATCATTGCAAAACAAAACCGCACCGCTTTGACCCACTGTGATCATGGGCAGAGAAATGGCTTCGGCGCCTTGCGAGCCCGAAGCTTTGTTGGACAGTTCTTCCAACCTCCAAAGATACCCCTGCCCTGGAACAGCGTGCACATTCAAACGTAAGTGGCCCTTGCGCGTCACAACGTCCTCATGGGCTGAGCCAAAGGACGCCGATTTGCTTTGCAACCGGAACAACAAGGCTGCCGGATTGGCAAATGTTTTGGCGAGCAAAGTCGCCAAAGACCCATTTTCATCCAGCCCATACCTTTCCTGCGCGCTTTTGTTGAGGTAGATGACGCCTCCTTCCGAGCTGGAAAAGAAACAAGGTGCGTCGTCGGCATCGACAAGTCGTTTAAGCACTTTGATATGCTGAGCCGCGGCCCGGGCTTTGAGCGCCACGACTGCTCGCGCATAGGCAGCGGCAATCAGTATACTTCCAGAAAAGACGTATAAGGCAAAATTCAAAGCAGGAAGGTTCGCAAAGAACGTCGCACTCCAAGAGAGTACTGCTAAAAAGAGTAAAAGCACCACATTTGCATCTAGTTTTTCTGCGACCACGTGCCGAGCTTGTTCAGAAACGCCTGTGCGAAGCATAGGCAAGACCCTCCCGTTCAGAATCATTAAAAGGCTACGACACGGCGTGGTAAGAAAGCGTTAACGGGCTGGTAATTTAACAAAGATGACTAGAGAAATCTTAATTTGTCAGACGAAGAACCGCGCAAAAAAGCCCGTCGTTTTGATCAGTTGGCACGAAGAACTTTTGATTTAAGCACCGCCAGTTTGGATGACGCTGCTCAAACGCGGCAATTTGATATTCGTTTTCTTCTAAGAAAACTGAACAGGTCATATATGTTATCGACTTGCCAGAAATCGAAGCCGCTTGATCCAAAAGCTCAACTTGTGTTTCACGGTAAGTCTCTAAAATATCAAAATTAAATTGCCATTTAGAGTCTGGGCCTCGTCGCCAAGTCCCACTTCCACTGCAGGGCGCGTCCACAACCACATGATCAAACGGAGCAAATGCACGATACGCTTCGGGCGCGCATTTCGTAAACTGAACCCCCGCCCGTTTCGCGCGACTTTCCGTTTCCGCCAATCGCTTTTCGGAAATATCGTGAATAAAAATTTTAGCATCCAAACGCGCAGCCAAAGCGAGCGCTTTCCCGCCTGCCCCCGCACATAGGTCCAGAACTTTGTCATTTTTATCGATCGAAACAAGGTCTCCAGCCATTTGACTGGCGACGTCTTGGATTTCGATTAAGCCGTTTCTATAGGCCTCGCTTTGATTAACTTTTTGGGGACTGGAAAGCACAAGAAGAGCCGTGGGAGCGCCAGAAACAACGGTTGTTTCAATGCCCTCCTTAGCGAGACTATTTTGGGCCAAAGCCACATCGGAGCGCCGGATATTCACGCGAAGACCAAGAGGAGCTCGTTTCCCAAATAGGCGCGCAACATCCTCTGACTTTTCCCCAAACCGTCTTTCCCAAAATGGAACGATCTCATCTGGTAGATTCCAGCGCGCGCCCTCGGAGAGAGTTTCTGAGGAAAGGCTTTCCGGAATTTCATGGGGTTCTAAAGCACGGGGTCCATACCCCTCTTGCCCGAAAATCTCGTCGAGCGCTTGGCCTTTGGCGAGACAGGCGCCAATCATGACATTCCGCCCGGTTGGTTTCTGTGCTCCTGCAAGAGCCGCAAAGGATCGCTTGTTACGCAGCCCCTCAAAAACCAAATCTCTCACTGCTGCGCGATCCTTAGATCCTGCGTAGCGGTTTTTACGTGCCCAGGTGGTTAAAGTCTGTTCTGCTGGCTGACCGGCAAAAACTTGATCCAGAAGCTCTATGGCAGTCTGAACTCGGGCTTCTGGGCGCATGGCTTTAAGTCAGCCTGTAGTTGGGCGCCTCTCGCGTGATTTGCACATCATGCACGTGGCTTTCTTTTAGTCCCGCACCAGTGATTTTCACAAATTTGCAATTCTTACGCATCTCTTCGACCGTCGCACAGCCGGTGTATCCCATTGCAGCTCGGAGACCGCCTACAAGCTGATGCACAACGGTGCCAGCGCTGCCTTTATAGGGCACCTGTCCTTCGATACCTTCGGGTACCAGCTTGTCAGACGCCGCATCTTTCTGGAAATAACGGTCAGCCGATCCACGTGCCATAGCGCCGAGGGAACCCATACCACGGTAGCTTTTGAAGCTTCGCCCTTGATAGAGGATGATTTCACCGGGACTTTCGTCCGTACCTGCGATCATGGAGCCGATCATTGCACAAGAAGCGCCAGCAGCAATCGCTTTGGCGAAGTCGCCGGAAAACTTAATGCCACCGTCTGCAATCACTGGAACATCGCCCGCTGCTTCAGCGCAGTCAGATATTGCCGTGAGTTGTGGCACGCCGACGCCAGCCACCATGCGGGTTGTGCAGATTGACCCGGGACCGATGCCCACTTTGACTGCATCGGCCCCTGCATCTATCAGAGCGCGTGTCGCTTCACTCGTCGCGACATTTCCAGCAATCACTTGGACTTCATTAGAGAGCTTTTTGGCGCGAGATACTGCCTCGGCCACGGCAGCCGAATGCCCATGGGCCGTATCAATCACAATCATATCAACGCCAGCATCCACAAGTGCCTCGGACCGTTCAAAACCGGCGTCGCCGACTGTTGTGGCCGCGGCAACGCGCAGACGCCCAAGATGGTCTTTGCAAGCATTAGGGTTAAGAACGGCTTGTTCGCTGTCTTTGAGCGTCAAAAGCCCCGTTAGCTTGCCTGCATCGTCAACCACAAGCAACTTTTCGATTCGGCGTGCTTTCATCAATGAGCGCGCCTCTTCGAGATCCGCTGGCTCTTTCAACATGGCAAGATTTTCGCTCGACATCATGGCGCTTACAGGTGTGTCATCATCAGAAGCAAACCGCATATCGCGGTTTGTTACGATGCCCAAAACGCGATGGTTTTCATCCACCACGGGAAAGCCTGTCACGCGGTATTTTTCTTGCAAAGCTTTGGCATCGGCTAGGGTTTGGTTCGCGCGCAATGTGATGGGCGTATAAACGATGCCGCTCTCAAACCGTTTCACACGCCGGACTTGCTGGGCTTGTTCCTCCACCGTTAAATTTCGGTGCAAAACGCCCATGCCGCCCGCTTGCGCCATCGCAATGGCCATCCGCGCCTCAGTGACCGTGTCCATCGCGGATGACAGAAGTGGAATGTTGAGCCCGATGGACTTTGTTACAAGCGTCGTTGTGTCAGCGGTGGCAGGCAAAACCGAAGAGGCCCCCGGGACCAACAACACGTCATCAAAGGTGAGCGCCTCGCGAATTTCCATAAGTCCGTCCTTTTGGAAAGCATCGTTTGACGCCGCCCTATCGCATGGAAGTTAACAAGACGGAAGGGGCAAATTTAGGCGCGCACCCCTAAATGTTGTTTTTCGCCTCATTGGCAGTGGCAGCCAGTGTGTCATAGGCCTTGGCCATCGTCGCGATATCGCCGCCAACTCCCAGAAATGTAACGCCCTGAGCTAAGAAAGGTGCGATATTTTGCGTGTTGAACGTCACGATCCCTGCGGCTTTCCCAGCCGCTAGAATTTGTGTGAAGCAGTGATCGATTGCTGCCACCACATCTGGGTGGGTAATATTGCCCAAATGTCCCATGTCAGCAGCCAAATCTGCTGGTCCGACAAAGACAACATCAACACCATCCGTACCCGCAATTGCATCGATATTGCTGACAGCCTCTGCGCTCTCGATCTGAACCATGACGCAAAGCTCATCCGCTGCGGTCGGCATATAGTTTGTACGCCGTCCATAATTTGTTGCTCGCGCTTGAGCCGCGCCAACGCCGCGCAATCCGTGCGGTGGATAGCGACAGGCCGAAACAACATCTGCGGCCATTTCAGCCGTATGGATCATAGGAACCAATAAGTTCTGGATGCCCATATCGAGAACTTGCTTGATCAACCATGTTTCGCCCTGAGGAACTCGCGTCACAACGTTTGAATTTGGTCCCAAAGCAGCAATTTGCTGTTGCAGACTGGTGAGCGTATTCGGCCCATGTTCACCGTCCAAAAGGTACCAATCAAAGGCTGAGTCACGGGCCACTTCCGCAACCAGCGCAGAGGCGCTCGACATCCACAATCCACATTGTGCCTCCCCACGTTTAAGAGCGGCTTTGAGCGGGTTTGTGGGGGCAGTTTTGGTCATCGGTAGAGAAGTGACTTTCCATTGGCAAATACGTGAACCTTCGACGGGTCTACTTTGAGACTCACCGTTTGGCCTCTGAGATCCTTATGGATGCCGCCAAGTTTTGCAATGACTTGGCTCTCGGAGTTATGATCGTTGCTTTGTTCGAAATAAAGAAGCGTCACCTCCCCAAGCGCCTCAGTAATCGCGACTTTTCCTGAATAGAAACCAGTACCGTCTCCCGTTATCTCACAGTCCTCAGGCCGCACACCGAACTTCACATTGAGGCCTAAGTCCGCTTCTTGCGTGGCGATACCCGCTTCAATCTTTGCGCCAGTTTGGGTTTCGATGGTCGTTGTTTCACCTGTTTTCACCACCTTGCCAGCCAATAAATTCATCGCAGGCGAGCCAATAAATTGCGCAACAAACTCGTTCTCTGGTCGCTCATAAAGTTCAAGCGGTGTGCCAACCTGAGAAATCCCTTTATTGGCCAGGACCACGATCCGCGATGCGAGCGTCATCGCCTCTACTTGATCATGGGTGACGTAGATCATTGTGCTTTCCGGCATGCTTTCTTTAAGCTGCGCGATTTCAATCCGCGTGGCCACCCGCAAAGCCGCATCGAGATTGGAAAGTGGCTCATCAAACAGATAGACTTTTGGATCGCGAACAATCGCGCGTCCAATCGCAACACGTTGGCGTTGTCCGCCCGAAAGGGCCTTTGGCAAACGATCCAAATATTCGTCGAGTTGCAAAATGCGCGCGGCGCGCTCAACGGCAACGTTGATCTCAGACGCTGACTTCTTAGCCAATCGCAGAGCAAAAGCCATGTTTTCGCGCACGGTCATATGCGGGTAAAGCGCGTAGGACTGAAACACCATGGCGATCCCACGCTGAGATGGCGGCACATCATTAACAACCTGACCATCGATACTGAGCTCGCCGCCGGTAATTTTCTCGAGACCCGCGATCATGCGCAGAAGCGTCGATTTTCCGCAGCCCGACGGCCCAACGAAGACAACCAGCTCCCCTTGTTTGATATCCAAGTCAATATTGTTGAGCACGTTAACCGTGCCGCCATATGTTTTTTGGACATCTTTAAGGACGATATCTGTCATGGCGTGCTCCTGTCGGTTTGTGCAGAAAGTGCAATGGCGAACCCCCAGCCATCCAGCCGAATATCTTGGGAATGTTCTGACCAATTTGAACCGATCGCCTCGCCAATAGGCCTCCATTTCCCTGCAGGCTTATCCAATTGGACATTGGCATCTGAAAGGTTGAACGCCATAAAGCAGCGTTGGTCCTCAAAAACTCGCTCAAAACTCAGCACGTTGCCAGTTGTTTTAAAGCGGCCATGCTCCCCTTTTTGCAGGATCTCATGATCTTTACGGAACTGGATGGCCGCGCGGTAAAAATGCAGCAGCGAGGACGGGTCCTCCTGTTGCGCCTGCGCATTTTTCGCGAGGTGATCAGGTGAGACGGGCAACCAAGGCTTTGCGTGAGAAAAGCCGCCGTTTTGATTGGAGGGCTCCCAAACCATTGGGGTACGGCACCCGTCACGGCCTTTGAATTCAGGCCAGAACTCTACGCCATAAGGATCTTGTAGATCCTCAAAAGCCACGTCGGATTCTGTCAGCCCCAATTCTTCGCCTTGGTAAATACACGCGGCCCCACGCAAACACATCATAAGGGTCGTCATGAGCTTTAAGCCCTGCTCCGGCAGCTCCCACCTACTGGCGTGACGCTTGGTGTCGTGGTTCGAGAAAGCCCACGTGGGCCAGCCCTCTGGAGCCACGTCGTCAATGCGGGCCATGACATCAACTATGTCTTTCGCAGATGGCCGAGAATTGGCCAAAAATTCAAAGGCATAGCAGGTGTGCATCATCTCCCCACCCGAGGTGTATTCGCCCAAGATTTCCAAACCACGCTGGGCGTCTCCAACCTCGCCAACAGCGGCGGCGTTATATGGCTCCATCAAAGCCCTCAGACGCTTTAGAAAAGCCAGGTTCTCTGGCTGGTTTTTGTCATAGAGATGGTCTTGGTGATTATATGGGTTCACCTGTGGGGCAATCGTTGCGTTACGGAATTCCGGCGCAAGAGGTGGGTTATCGCGCAACTGCGCATCATGGACATAGAAGTTGATCGTATCGAGACGAAAACCATCAACGCCAAGATCCAACCAAAATCGCGCAATGTCTAAAAGCGCATCCTGCACCTCGGGTTCATGAAAATTGAGATCGGGTTGAGATACCAAAAAGTTATGTAGATAGTACTGTTCGCGCCGCGCATCCCACTGCCAAGCTGATCCTCCAAATATGGAGAGCCAGTTGGTGGGGGCCGTGCCATCAGGCTTTGGGTCCGCCCAAACGTACCAATTGCTGTGCGCATTGTTGCGAGACTGCCGGCTTTCCTCAAACCACGGATGCTCCTGGGAGCTGTGGCTGAGAACAAGATCGATCATCACTTTGAGACCAAGCTCATGTGCCTGCGCCACCAGGGTTTTGAAGTCTTGCAAGGTCCCAAACATCGGATCGACATCGCGGTAATTGCTCACATCGTACCCAAAGTCTTTCATCGGCGAGGTAAAGAACGGAGAAATCCAAACCGCATCTACGCCAAGACTGGCAATATAGGGCAACCTTTGCGTGATGCCTGGCAAATCCCCAATGCCATCATCGTTGCTGTCTTGATAGCTGCGCGGATAGATCTGATAAATCACAGCCCCTCGCCACCAATCGCTTGGGCTGTGGGCCGCGCCGCCCGATTTCTGCGAAAGATTAGGTTTGATGTTCATGGCAGGGCCTCATTTCACCGAACCGGCCAGCAACCCGCGCACAAGGTAGCGTTGCATGGCGAAGAAAACAAAAAGCGGCGCAACGATCGAAACAAAGGCCGCTGTAGCCAAGATCTCCCAATTGCCGCCGCGTGTTCCGAGAAGTTCGACAATCCGGTTGGTCATCACGGTGGTCTCACCGCTGGCATCGATAAGGAAGACTTTTGCCACCAAGAGATCATTCCAGGTCCAGAGAAACTGCAGAATCGCAAAGGACGCCAGCGCCGGGAAAGACAAAGGCAAAATGATCTTGGTGAAGATCTGAAACTCGGTTGCGCCGTCAACACGCGCGTTTTCAATAATGTCCCTGGGCAGCCCGGCCATATAGTTGCGCAACAGATAAATTGCGAGCGGCAAGCCAAAGCCAGTGTGTGCCATCCAAACGCCAAGATACCCTTTGCCGATCCCAATGCCGTTGTGAAACTTTAAAAGCGGGATCAGCGCCAATTGCAGCGGGACAACCAACAGCGCCACAACGACAGCAACCAAGAGCGCGCGCCCGGGAAACTCCATCCAAGCCAAAGCATAGGCTGCAAAGGCCGCGACGAGTATCGGTATGATCGTGGCGGGAATTGTCACTGTGAGCGTGTTAAAGAAGGCCTTGCCCATGCCCTCCACATTGCCTTTCTCAAAAAGCATTTTGTGATAGTTGTCGGTTGTGAACTCAGGCGGTGTTGTGGCCGTGGTGAAGACGCGCGGTAAGCGTTTACCTTCTTGGCTTTCAAGAGCCGTGAACCGAAAACTGCCGTCCGTTTGTGGCATCACGGTTCGATCCCGACTTAGCTCAGAGGTTTGCCCTGGCTCAAACGCTTGCGGCGCGCGGCTTGACGTTCCCCAAAGGCTCACCTCAACGTTCTCAGCCTCGAACAGGCGCCCTTCAATAACGAAAAGCCCATTTTCTTCAATTTCAGCGCCAGAAATGCGGATGGGGTTATTCTGGCGCTCCTGCGCGGACAGAGAGGACCACCACCCAGAGCTCGTGATTTGGTCCGCGGTTCTAAAAGAAGACACCAAAAGCCCAACAGTTGGAAAGAGCCAAAGTAATACCAACAGCAAGGCAGCGAGGTTGGTGATCAAAACAAGTGATGATTTATGTCCTGCAATATTGTCCATCTGTCGCCCCCCCTATCGCATCTCTTTACGCACTTCGCGCACGTTCCAAATCAGGATTGGCAAGACCAAGACCATGATGACCATGGCCGAGGCAGACCCAACACCCCAGTCATTGGCCCTAAAGAGCTTGTCGAACATGTAATTGGCCAGGACTTGGGTCTCCCACTGACCATTTGTCATTGCAAAAACAATGTCGAAGACCTTCAGAACAACGATGGTGATCGTGGTCCAAACCACAACAATTGTCCCCATGATCTGCGGCACTTTGATCTTGAAAAAGATCGTGAAGGGCCCCGCTCCGTCTACAATGGCCGCCTCAACCGTTTCTTCCGGAATTCCGCGCAAAGCCGCCGACAAAATCACCATCGCAAACCCAGTTTGGATCCAGATCAACACGATCATCAAAAAGAAATTGTTCCAAAAAGGGATCGTGAGCCAAGTCTGCGGCATGTCCCCTCCGAAGTACAAATAGAGTGCATTAAAAACACCAATTTGCTCCGTCCCCTCGGGACGTGTGTCGTAGATCAGCTTCCATATGACCGCCGCACCAACGAAAGAGATCGCCATTGGCATAAAGATCAGTGATTTCGCCACATTGCCCCAACGCAAGCGGTCTGTGAGCTGCGCTGCTAAAAGTCCGAACGCCGTTGACAAGGCTGGCACAACGATAAGCCAAAGCAAGTTGTTACGCAGGGCCTCCCAAAACTTCGCCTCCGCGAACATCTGCGCGTAATTGTCTGCCCCGACGAATACATATCTCGTGCCCTCGACGCTTGAGACGCGCTCTGTCACCGAAAGTCGGATCGTCTCGAAAACAGGATAGGCAAGATAAAGCCCGAGCGCCAAAATGGCCGGTAAAAGAAAAAGCCAAGGCCTAATAATATTGGCGCGGTTGATATTGCGCCCTGCGTTTGGCCCTTTGGCCGGAAATAGAACCCGATCCAGGAAAACATTAGAAAAGTAGAAGTAGCCAACGCAGCCGCCCACACCAATCAAGATGGTCAACAAACCTTGCAGTGCCGGATGCATTTTGCGAGCTCCTTCTCAGTATGCTGTCGAGGGTTTCAATGAAAACACTGGAATATGCATTGCTGTCCGTTTGCGATTTGCACGCTTGGCAAACGGGTATGGGAGCGCACAGATGTGCACGCTCCCGGTCGTATTGCGCTTACTTCAAAGCGTCCCAGCTGGACTGGATTTCAGCAGCAACCTCCGCAGCCGATTTACCGCCCGCATAGTCCACCATACCTGTCCAGAAAGATCCGGCACCCACACCGCCTGGCATCAAATCAGAGCCATCAAAACGGAAGGTTGTGGCAGATAAGAGGATGTCATTCATTTTCTTGGTTGCGGCATCCGAGAACTTGGAAGTGTCCACGCCTTTATGGGGCGTCAAGAAACCACCAAGCTCCATCCACGCTTCATGCGCTTCGGTCGTCTTGAGGTATTCGATCAAAGCATGCGCTCCAGTGCTGTCGTTGGTGATTGCCCAAAGCGTACCAGCCCCGAGAACGGGTGCGCCGAGATCTTTCCCTTCATAAGCAGGGAAATAGAAGAAGTCCGCATCTTCGCCCACAACCGTTCCATCTGGGAAGAAGGCTGGGATGAACGAGGCTTGACGATGCATGTAGCACTGAGGCGGTGACGAGAAGAGACCTTTGGGGCTGTCGCGGAAATCAGTTGTGGCGACCGCACCTGCGCCGCCAGCCACGTAGGCATCGTTGCGCGCGAAAGCTCCAAACTCATCGATCGCGGCAACAACAGCTGGATCTGTGAACGACAGCTCATTTGAGACCCATTTATCGTACATGGCAGGCGATTGAGTGCGCAGCATCATATCTTCAACCCAATCGGTTGCCGGCCAACCCGTGGCGCCACCCGATCCCAAACCAATGCACCAGGGCGTACCCCCATCTGCAACGATTTGATCCGAGAGAGCTTTCAACTCTTCCATTGTCTCAGGCACTTCGTAGCCAGCGTCTTCAAAGTTCTCAGGGCTATACCAAACCAACGACTTCACATCGACTTTGTAGAAGAAGCCATAAAGCTGATCCGCGCCACTCACATCCGCGTAAGTGCCCAAATCAACCCAGGATTGTCCCGCGGCATAGTTCTCCTGGACCCAAGCGCCTGTACCGTCCGCCAAAGGCGTCAAGAACCCACGCGAAGCCATATCGGCCGCAAGACCCGGCTGAGGGAAAACCGCAACATTAGGAGCTGAACCTGCCTCAGCATCGACCAGGATCTGCTGCTCAAAGCTATCGGACCCCACATAGCGCACATCAGCCCCTGTAACGGCCGCGAAACCGGCAAGGACTTTCTCAACCGTTTCTTGGTCTGGACCTAGCCAAGGACCAAAGACTGTCACCTGCTCGCCCGCCAAATGACCATCAGCATAGGCGCCCCCGGCGAGCAATACCAAAGACGCGACGCTCGCTGTCAAAACCTGTTTCATGCAAATTCCTCCCAGATGCACTTGTTTCGATGTGTTTGCGCCATGAATCACTACCAAAGCGCTTTGAATATGTACTTCAAGCTACTGATGGGGCTACAACTGTCAATCAAGAATCAACGCTTTATGAAATTATACACAAGAATTCAGGTGCTTCCGTTTTACGTTCCACGCTCAACTTACCGTTTACTAATCTTCAGAATCTGTTACCCCTAACAACAAATGTCAAAGCGCTTTGGTTATTTTTTGCAATGAACCTCAAAGAGTTGTCTGAGAATCTGGGCCTGAGCCAAACAACCGTCAGCCGGGCTTTGAATGGCTATCCTGAGGTGAGCGAGTCCACGCGCAATCGCGTGATGACGGCTGCAAAAACCCATGGGTATCGCCCCAACACGCGCGCCAAGGGGCTCGCAACCGGGCGCTCCTTAGCTATCGGGCATATCTTGCCGATGTCGGCAAAGCACGAAATGGTAAATCCCATTTTTGGCGATTTTATTGCTGGTGCTGGCGAAGTTTATTCGCGCCACGGCTACGATATGGTGCTTACCATCGTTGAAGATGGGCGAGAGGGCAAAGCTTACGAAGACCTTAAAGCAAAAGGCACGATTGATGGATTCATGGTCCATGCACCCAAACGCGATGAAGACCGCATTCCCCTTTTAAAATCGCTTGGGTTGCCTTTTGTGGTTCACGGGCGCGCCTCAGATGCCGAAAAACCCTACTGGTGGGTGGATGTAAACAACGCGCATGCCTTCGGTCGTGCGACAGAGTTGTTATGCGACCTCAATCACCGCCGCATAGCCCTTATAAACGGCCTAGAGACGATGGATTTCGCTCAACGCCGGCGTGAAGGTTATCGAAATGCCCTGAGGAAACGAGGGTTGCCCGAAGATCCAGCTTTGATGGCCAGCGATGAGATGACAGAAAGCTGGGGGTATACCGAAACGCTTCGCATGCGCGCTTTAGAAGATCCGCCCACAGCATTTCTGGTGTCCTCTATCATTTCAGCTATCGGCGTACGCCGCGCGTTAGAAGATCTTGGCCTAAAAATCGGCCGGGATGTTTCCGTTATCACCCACGACGATGCACTGAGCTATTTCCCAAATGGAACCTCACCACCGATGTTTACGGCCACGCAATCTTCAGTACGCGAAGCGGGACGTGTCTGCGCCGAACTGCTAATCGAACAAATCCAAAATCCAGCTTTGACTCCCAAATCAAAGCTTTTGGAAGCTCAACTTATTCTGGGCGCGTCAACCGGCCCTGCCCCGTCCGACTAAGGAACGCTAGATGAAATTTTCAGATCTGGACCGCCAAGCCTTTCCAAAGAACTTTTTATGGGGGTCCGCCACCTCAAGCTATCAAATCGAAGGGCATGGCTTTGGCGGCGCGGGCCTCACACATTGGGATACCTTTGCCGCCACACCCGGCAACGTTGTGGGCGCTCAAAACGGGACAATTGCTTGCGATCATTATCATAGGTTTGAAGAAGACTTGGATTTGATCGCAGAAGCTGGCCTGGACACTTACAGATTTTCGGCGAGTTGGGCGCGCGTTCTACCGGAGGGCCGTGGCACGGCCAACGCAGAAGGCTTGGACTTCTACGACCGATTGATCGACGCTATGTTGGAGCGGAATATAAAACCTCTGCTCACGCTCTATCATTGGGAATTGCCAGTGCCACTGGCGGATCTCGGTGGCTGGCGCAATCCAGACATCGCGCACTGGTTTGGCGATTAAACCGACACCTTAATGTCGCGAATTGGAGACCGCGTTTGGGGAACTGCGCCCATTAATGAGCCCTGGTGTGTCGCTTGGCTGAGCCATTTCATGGGCGAACACGCACCAGGGCTGCGCGATGTCCGCGCCGCGGCACACGCCATGCACAATGTCTTGCGCGCTCACGGGACGGCCATTCAAGTCATGCGCGCGCAAGGTCTTAATAATCTCGGCCTTGTATGCAATTTTGAATGGTCAGAACCCGCAAGCGACCTTCCCGAAGATCACGAAGCAGCCGCGCGCTATGATGCCATCTATAATCGGTTTTTCCTATCAGGCGTTTTCAAGAAATCTTACCCTGACTTGGTTTTGAAAGGTTTGGAAAGCCACCTCCCAAAAGGTTGGGCAAACGACTTCGACCTGATCTCAACACCTGTGGATTGGTGTGGTCTGAACTATTATACGCGCAAACTTATTGCTCGCTTGGACGATCCTTGGCCGAGCCTTGGCGAAGTGGCCGGGCCACTTGAGCACACACAAGTGGGCTGGGAGATCTATCCCGAAGGTTTGTTCAACTTTCTGACCCGGACAAAAGAAGAATACACGCATGAGCTCCCCCTTTATGTAACAGAAAATGGTCTCGCTTTGGCAGGCGAAGTCAGCTCAAACGATGCAAGGCGGGAAGACTACCTTGCCAAGCATTTGCAAGAAGTCCTTCGCGCGAAGAACGCTGGCGTTCCAGTGGAAGGCTATTGCATATGGTCCCTTTTGGACAACTATGAATGGGCCTTAGGCTATGAGCCGCGGTTTGGTCTGGTACATGTTGATTTCAAAACATTGCAGCGGACCCCAAAACCCAGCTATTGGGCGCTCAAAGACTTTTTGGGACAGCGCGGATGACAGCGACAACAACACTCGTAGCAGACGTTGGCGGCACAAATATCCGACTAGCGCTATGCAAAAATGGCGTTTTAGACGCTGATACAGTAGAACGTTTTGCCAACGATAGCTTAAGCTCAATCGCTGAGGGCCTATCAAAATATATCGCCCTCAAAGCACCCACCGCGATTGAAGCGGTTGCCGTTGCGGTTGCGGGGCCCGTGAGCGATGGCGAAGGGCGTTTGACCAACCGTGAGTGGTCCATCTCGCAAGAAGAACTTAGAGCCATCACAAAAGCCGATGTGGCCTTCGTCATCAATGACCTTCAGTCGCAAGCCTATGGCATTCAAGCTCTGAGCCCCTCCGACGTGAGTTGGGTACGAGGGCGGGCGCCTTTGAAAACGAACAAAACTCAACTGGTTATCAATGTAGGCACAGGCTTCAACATCGCCCCCATCTTTCAAACGTCCCCCAACCAATTGGTCGCAGCCTCGGAAGCCGGACACATCAGCCTTCCGGTGGCCACATCGCAAGACTTAGCTCTAAGTACGGCGCTCAAAAAAGCTCATGGATTTGCCACCATCGAAGACGTTTTGTCCGGGCGCGGTGTCGAACAAGTTTTTCAATGGCTGAATAAGGGCGAAGTCGAGGGACAGAGCCTGTCTGGCCGAGATGTGTTAGAAGCGGCGCAACGCAACGAGCCTTTGGCGCGCGAAACGGTTGGGATCATGGTGCGATGCTTCGCAACCGTTGCAGGCGACTTTTGCCTCTCGCATTTACCTTTTGGCGGCGTATATCTTGTTGGCGGGGTCGCACGGGCTCTCGTTCCATATTTTGAAAACCATGATTTCGAGAAGCATTTTACGGACAAAGGGCGCTTTTCAGAATTTTTGACAGACTTTCCAATTGGTCTCGTGAAAAACGACATTGCGGGCCTTTATGGAGCCTGCGCGTTTCTGAGCCAACAAACAAAAATAACAGCTTAAATCATCACGTCTCGGGCATTGAACCCAAGGGTCTTTAAAAGTGCGTAACACTGATCACCAACAGCCAGCGAGAGTTCGTTAAGAGCCTGAGCGGTAACCCGTACAAGGAGCGATTGCTGGTCCACACTCAAGGTGATCAAAGCGCCCGGACCGTGGCCGCGTTGAATATCGGTAACCTCGGCGGTCAACTGATTGCGCGCGCTTAAAAGTGGCAAGGTTCCTTTCGCCAAAATCACGTCTTGTGCAGGAATACGAACCCGAACCCGCGCCCCAACTGGGGCATTTAGACCCGCCAAAATCAAAGATTGTTGCCCCAAGCTCAATCGTGTCAAGCCGCCTTCAAGATGCTCTTGTACCTGCGCGTTCACGAACCGGCAAAGCGCGTCCACTCCGAGGAAGGCCGCAAACTTTGGATCGCCAAGCGCGTCTTCAAGAGGAGCGGAAGCTAACGACTTTCCGGACTCCAAAATCACCAGACTGTCCGCAATCCGAAACAATTCGCTTGGGTCGTGGGTTATATACAGCATTGGGATTTCATACCTGAACTTTAGTTTTTCGAGGTATTTTAGAACTAAATATTTGCGCATTTGATCCAATGATGACAGCGGTTCGTCAAGGATAAGAAATTTTGGATGTGCCATAACAGCGCGCGCAAATCCAACACGTTGGGCTTCTCCGCCTGAAAGCGCTGCTGGAGACTTTGATAAAAGGCCATCCAAATCAAGTAATGATACCAACTCTTCAAAGTCAATCGAAGGGCTAGAGGTCTGAAACCTAAGTCCGTAGCTGATGTTTTCACCAACCGTCAAATGAGGAAAAAGCCGTGTATCTTGAAATACATATCCAACGCGTCTCAAGTGTGGTTTTAAGTTTATGCATTGCTTGGTTGAGTAGAGCGGTTGGCAATCGAATGAAATTTCACCCGTTTGAGGTTCCTCAAAGCCAGCAATGATCCTTGCGAGAGTGGTTTTTCCAGACCCCGACGGCCCAAAAAGCCCAATAACGCCAGGCTTGCAAGCCACATCAACATCGAGCGCAAAGCCGGAACGCTCAAGTTTGGCAGATACCTCAATCACAAGCCGTTACCTTTGCGAGCAAACCACTCACTTGCCAGAAGCGCTCCGAGCGCAAAAGCAACGGATACCAGACACAATACCAGTATTTCCCGCTCGCCTCCTGGGATCTGCATCAAATCGAAAATGGCGGAGGGTATGGTCTGCGTTTGGCCTGGAATATTTGCTGCAAGAGTAATCGTTGCGCCAAATTCGCCGATCGACTTCGCAAAGCCCAGAATTGCTGCCGTAATCACACCCGGCCTTAGAAGTGGCCATGTGATTGTACGGAACTGCTCTACAGGCGATGCGCCCAACGTTGCAGCCACATGGGTTAAGCCCAGCGGTAAGGTTTCCCACGCCAGTTGCAAAGCCCGCACCATTAACGGAATCGCCATAACCGTGGAGGCAACCACAGCCCCCTTCCAGTTGAACGCGATCGCAACACCAAGGTATTTCAAGGAACCACCGAGGACGCTATTCGGCCCCAACATGAGCAAAAGAACATATCCGGTCACCACCGGCGGCAACACCAATGGCAGCAGCGCCAGAATACTTAAAGCCTTTGCAGCCGGTCTTGGAAGAACCCGGCACAGCCAAACGATTCCGAAAGACGCCGGCAGCCCAATTGCGACACTAAAGACCCCCACACGAAGGGATAAAAGGACGGCATCAACGGCTTCGGGCGACATGCCCAAGGGCTTACCCTACTCTTTTGCGGGCAGAAAGCCTAAGCTCAAAAATACATCCCCCGCAGTCTCGGACGTTAGTTTGTCGATAAATGACTGAGTTTTTGGATCATCGTGCACAAGAGGTAATGCCGTATAGTCTATGGAACGATGGGCATCTTCAGGGAAAGCGAAAAGTGGTTGCAAACTGGGGTTCACCGCGAGATCTGAACTATAGACAATCCCAAATCGGGCCTGGCGAGCCGTCAAAACAGCGACGGACGCTTGTGCACTATGTGTTTCCAATAGATTTTTACTGACGCCTTGCCAGACCCCAAGCGATTGCAAAGCTTCCTTCGCGTATATTCCGACCGGAACGGATCGAGTCCGACCAACCACAACTCGCTCATCTGCAAGAAGATCAAAAGGAAATTGATCCTGCAATTCGTGATCAGAGTGGCTCGTGACAACATACAGAGCGTTGGTCGCGAAATTTACAGCATCCCCCGCCAGTTTCTCTTGCAGCAGCTCCGCCCATCGCGTGTCTGCGGACAAAAACAAATCTGCTGGTGCACCTAGCTGAATTTGGCGAGCAAGTTGAGACGAGCTTCCATAGGACACCAAAATCTCCACATTTGCGTCGAAAACAGCACGCCCTTTCAGAGCTTCAAGGACTGGACGTAAACTTGATGCCGCAAAAACCAATAAGGTCTCAGATTTTGCCACCGTCGCACTGCTAACGAACATCGAAAACGCTGATACGAGCAACGAAAGAACACGCTTTTTCATGAGCCCTTAACTACAGGCCCTTGGTCCGAAGTCTCAAGCCTGATGGCCCGATAAGATCTTCAAAAGGCCTTCAAAACCCTAGATCTCCCTAAAAACTGGTCGAATTCCCCCACACAAATGAACGGCTATCGACTGAGTGGACTAATTTTTCTTCGGTATATCGGTTTGGCCTAAGCGCGGATCATAGGTCTGAATTTTCATTTCCAAAATCTGCAGCCCATCCTCAACCGAGCAGGATAAATCCTCGGTAAGAGACAGAACACGGGCCAATGGGCTCAACCTCCCTGAAGCTTCAGCATTCAGTTCTCGTGACGCCCTTTCGTATTCGGTACTGGTGATCATATCACCTGGGCATTGTGTTCTTATCACACAGTGACCCCGGTAGTGCTTAAAATCAAATTGCAGTCTCTCATTTTCATCCTGCCTGTCGCCAAAATGATCGAGGCACAAAAGGGCCAACAGCTCACTCGTCACTTCCGTGAGACGCCGGCGGTTCGCATCGTCACCCGTTCGTTTGAAATGAGATCGGATCCAGCTCTCGAGGTTTTCTGCGGTATCTAAACTACGCACACCCACAAACCGCGACCATCCTGCCGCCATGCGCTCACGAACATCCTCAGCATTGTCAAAATCAACGATACGCCCGGCTTCCAAAACGAGCAACTTATCGCATTTCTCTAACAAAACGCGCTCATCCGTGACAATCACAACGCCGCGGCCTGATTTTACTTCTTGCTCCAGCAGACCTGCAAAAACAGATAGCATTTTCTCATCCAGGCCACTCTCGGGCTGGTCAAAGAGGTACAAGTGCGGCCCAATCGAAAAGATCCGCGCGAAAGACAATATTTTCTGAAAACGAGACGGCAACATCGTCGCGTCTTCCGACGCCACAATTTCTTCCGCAGTCTGTGTCGAGAATACAAACTTCTCAAGGAGACCGAAGGCGCGGTCATCCGCTTGTCTTGGCCTGAAACACATCAAATTATCTTGCCCCGACGCTGGTAACATAATGGGAACAGTCGGAACAAAACCGATCTCCGCAGCGCCTGCCTCTCTGTTTGGTTGCCAAATCAATTTCCCGTTTAAACTAACTGACCCTTCAACGTAAGCTTTGTTCAAGGCCATGGGAGAGATCAAAGCCTTCAGCAATAAAGACTTTCCAACACCCGCTTCTCCGACCACTCCCACCATTGAGCCTGCTGCAACGCTAAAAGTAATCGAATCCAAGAGTTTTCGCCCCTGCTCATCTTCGACACACAAACCTGAGACCCGCAGCCCTTCCTGCCAAACAGCTTTAGGCGTCTCGACATCGTAGGCTTCATTTTGGTCTTTGATTTTCAAGCCAGCTTGAGGAAACGGCTGCTCCTGAAGGAAGGTGACCCAAGAGAGAATTGAGCCAGTGCACCAAAATGAAAACATTGGGAGCACCACTACGGAACTCGGTGCGAGTTCCGCGTTCCAAACTAGCCAACTGGCCACACCACAGGTCAAACTGAAGCTCAAAAATGGCGCGACTCTTTGCACGCTGTCATTAAGCCAAAATACTTGTTTTTGGTCCTCCGCCAATATTCGACCAAACACGTCTCGCCCCGCGAGAACGCTCGTTGCTTCCTCAGGCGTAAAGCGCCACGCGCTTTCTCCCCAGTCCAACCATTTTGCGACGCAACGTAGAAAAATGAGCAACCCTGCACTCAGGAAGGTCACGCCTCCCAAAAGTGGGTGGAGGAACATGCACGCACATGCCCCCAAAGTTCCTAAGAGGGCATCCGTTCCTAATTGATGCGCCTTCACCGCATAAAGCTGCCTTTGCAGTATTTTTTTGTGTGCAGCGTCTAACAGAAAAAAAACAAAGAGTGGAACGCAACCTAGAAAAGTGACAGACGTCGCTAGATAGCCTTGCTCATTTTCGACCACCCAACTGAAGACGAAAAAAGTCGAGAAAATACTCAAAACAATTGCGGCTGCTTTGAGAAAAGAGAAAAGCAAGGAAACAGAGCGTAGTCCAAGATCCAATCTTCTCGAAGCCGTCGGAATTAGAAAATCGAGCTTGGGTAAGGCTCCAAGATTTTTGGAAGTGTTTTCAGCTAAAGTCAAACGAGTCACCAAGGCTAAGAAACTTAGATTTTAAGGTACCTACTCTCACAACCCTAAAATTTTACTAAGCCAATAGATTGATTCTATTCGTATTATTTTAA
>JBCDCE010000038.1:0-36732 GCA_039182515.1 Pseudomonadota bacterium
GAGGCAGCCGAAGTGGACCGCGCCTCGAAGCTCAGGCAGTTCTTTACGATTACGATCCCTATGGTCTTGCCGTTCTTAATGCTGGCTGTGCTCTTCCGTGGGATTGAGAACTTCAAGATGTTCGATCTGGTGGTGCAACTCACAGGTGGCGGCCCAGGCTCTACGACGGAGCTGACGTCCATCAACCTCAAGCGAGAAGCCTTTGAGAAATGGCGCACCGGCTATGCCTCGGCCTACGCGATCATCCTCTTTGTTACCGTCTTTGGCCTCGCGTCCATCTACGTGAAAGCCCTCAATAAGGTGAAAGAGCGATGATTGGCCTGTTTTGTTTGCAACGCCCGGCAGAAGGCCGGGCAGCGCCGATCCGCCCCCATGGGGCGGCGCTTCACGCCACCCCTCGGACCGGCGCTACCCTCAGCTCAGAAAGACCAAACCAATGAGCAGCTTTTCCGTTACAGAGCCGTCCAAACGCTCCAAGTGGGTCGCGGGTACGATGGTCATTCTCTACGCGCTTGTCACCATGGTGCCGCTGGCTTGGATCATGTTGACCGGCTTCAAATCACCCGCAGATGCGATCAGCTATCCGCCCAAGGTGGTCTTTGAGCCAACGCTTGAAGGCTATGTGAACCTCTTCACCACCCGCACGCGGCAGACACCTGAGTTCTTAGAGAACAATCCGCCAGAGACATGGTACGACGAGATTGTGCGTCAATACGATATGGTCATTGCGGGCCCCTCAAAATTTGGCGAGCGGTTCCTGAACTCTGTGATCATCGGCTTCGGCTCAACCTTTCTCAGCATCTTCTTGGGCACTTTGGCAGCTTACGGCTTCTCGCGCTTCAAGATCCCGCTGGCGGACGATCTTTTGTTTTTCATCCTAAGCACCAGGATGATGCCGCCCATCGCCGTCGCGATCCCAATAGTCCTCATGTACCGGCAGTTGGGCCTCTCAGACACGCATCTGGGCATGATCTTGCTCTACACAGGCGTGAACATCAGCTTGGCGGTCTGGCTTCTTAAGGGTTTCATTGATGAGATCCCGCTGGAATATGAAGAAGCGGCTCTGATTGACGGCTACACGCGCTTTCAGGCCTTTTACAAAGTGGTTCTGCCCCAAGCAGCCACTGGGATCGCCTCAACGGCCATCTTCTGCCTGATCTTTGCGTGGAACGAGTATGCCTTCGCGGTGCTGCTGACCTCAGGCACGGCGCAAACGGCACCGCCTTTCATTCCCACCATCATCGGTGTGGGCGGGCTCGACTGGCCAGCGGTTGCAGCAGGCGCCACGATCTTCCTCTTGCCTGTGATGATCTTCACCATCCTTTTGCGCAAACACTTGCTGCGCGGAATTACCTTCGGAGCGGTTCGCAAATGAGCAATTTTTTCACCGGATTATTGCGCTTCAAGCGCGGCCCTTGGGAAATGCTGGCGACCATTTTGATCGCAATCGGGGTGGTCATGTTGATGCAGCCGTTTGCGCTGTGGCTCTACACCTATTCCTTCATCGTCACGTTGGTGGGCACCGTTATGTTCATCATCGTCTCCCACTTTAAGGAGTGACGCGCCGTGGCGCAGATACAGATCAAAAACATCCGTAAGGATTTTGGAAGCTTCAACGCCGTCAAGGAATCGAGCTTCACCATTGAGGACGGCGAGTTCTTCATGCTGCTTGGCCCCTCGGGCTGCGGCAAAACCACAACGCTGCGCATGATTGCGGGGCTCGAGTTGCCGACCTCCGGCGAGATTTATCTCGACGGTGAAGAGATCAGCCAGTTGCCACCCTCACAACGCGACATCGCTTTTGTGTTTCAAATGTTTGCGCTCTACCCGCATCTGAATGTGCGCAAGAACTTGAGCTATCCGCTTGTCAGCCAAGGTATGGCGCGCGCTGACATCAAGAAGAAGGTGGATGAGGTCGCGGGCATCCTCGGGATCCATGACATTCTGAACCGACCCGTGGGAGGGCTTTCCGGGGGGGACCGGCAGCGTGTGGCTTTGGGCCGAGCGATTGTACGCGATCCCAAGGCCTTCATGATGGACGAGCCTTTGGGCGCTTTGGATGCAGAGTTCCGCGAGCATATGTCCGAAGAGTTGCGCGCGCTGCACGACCGTATGAAAGCCACCACCGTCTATGTGACCCACGACCAGCTTGAGGCCATGCAAATGGGCGACAAGATCGTGGTGATGAACAACGCGGTTGTTGAGCAATTCGGCACGCCACAACAGATCTACGACATGCCCGCCACGATGTTTGTGGCTGATTTCATCGGCTCGCCGTCCATGAACTTCTTGCCCTTTGAGGGTGCTGTGGAAAGCGGCGGTGCGCATGTGGAGCTTGCAGGCCAAAAACTGGCGGTGCCGGTGCAGCGGCAAGGCGCTTCTGGCAAGCTTGTCTTTGGGGTCCGTCCTGAGCACGTGGCGCTCTCTGATACCGGTGGTTACCGAGGCGAGGTTTTGGCCAGTGAATATCTGGGCACCACGCAGATCATCACGCTGGGCACAGCCAATGGCGAGATCAAAGCGCGGGTGGACAGCGGCCAAGTGGCCAAAGTGGGCGAAAAGATCGGGCTGAGTTTTGAAGCGCCGCGCGTGACGCTCTTTGATGAGACAACAGGCCGGGCTCTGCGCTCCGAGCTCAACGAAGGGGTGCTGGCGCATGGCTGAGGTCGTCTTAAAGAACCTGTCGAAATCCTTTGGCGATACACATGCCGTGAGCGATGTCTCCATGGAGATCCCGGATGGCGCGTTTGTGGTGCTCTTGGGCCCTACGGGTGCCGGCAAAACCACCACATTGCGGCTCATCTCGGGGCTAGAGAAAGCCGATCAAGGCGAGGTGTGGATCGATGGGCGCAACGTGGCCAGTGAAACGCCAGCGCAACGCGACGTGGCGATGGTGTTCCAGCAATACTCGCTTTATCCGCATCTTACGGTATGGGACAATCTGGCCTTTCCGCTGAAATCGCCCATTCTCAACACGCCGAAAGATGAGATCACCCGCAAGGTGACCGAAGTGGCCGAAGTTCTTCAAATCAGTCACAAGCTGCAAAACAAGGCCACTGCACTCTCTGGTGGCGAGATGCAGCGTGTCTCAATAGGCCGGGCCCTGGTGCGCGATCCGTCGATCTACCTGATGGATGAGCCTTTAAGCTCGCTCGATGCCAAGCTGCGCACCGATCTGCGGGTAGAACTCAAGCGCATCCAAGCAAACTTGGGCGCCACGCTTCTTTATGTGACCCACGACCAGATTGAGGCCATGACCATGGCCACCCATGTGGGTGTGCTCAACGAAGGCAAGCTGGTGCAATACGGCACCCCGCGTGAGATCTACGAAGATCCAAATTCGCTGTATGTGGCGAGCCGCCTTGGCATTCCGCGCATCAATTTGCTGCCTGCAGATCTCTTTGGCGGCGTGCCTACGGGCACGGTGCAAATTGGGCTCAGACCTGAGCATATCAGCCAAGGGGATGGCCTTGAGGCGGAGGTTAAACGTGTGGAGCACTTAGGCGACCAAAAGCGCCTGCATCTGACGTTGCAAGGCCATGCCATCACAACTCTGGCCAACCCAGACACCCAATATACCCCTGGCGCGATGCTGAAAATTGCGCCCCATAAGCCTTTGTGTTTTGACGCAAACGGCCAACGCATTCGCTGAGGAGAAGGACCCCATGAGCCAGTTCATCAACGCCAAAGAAACCCTTGTGACGGATGCGGTTGACGGTCTTTTGGCCTGCTCGGGCGGCGCGCTCACGCGGCTGGATGGCTATCCGCATATCAAGGTTGTCTGCCGCACGGATTGGGACAAATCCCGCGTGGCTTTGATCTCGGGCGGCGGCTCGGGCCATGAACCTGCGCATGCAGGGTTTGTCGGCAAAGGCATGCTCACAGCGGCTGTCTGCGGCGAGGTCTTTGCCTCACCATCAGTGGACGCAGTGCTGGCCGGTATTTTGGCCGTGACGGGGCCTGCGGGTTGTTTGCTCATTGTCAAAAATTACACCGGCGATCGGCTGAATTTTGGCCTCGCAGCGGAACGCGCGCGGGCCTTTGGATTGAATGTCTCGATGCTGGTGGTGGATGATGACATTGCGCTCCCGCATCTGCCCCAAGCGCGCGGCGTGGCGGGCACGCTCTTTGTGCACAAAATCGGAGGTGCCTTGGCCGAAAGCGGCGCGGATCTTGATACGGTTACCAAAGCGGCCAAAGACGTAGTGGCCAATGTGGCTTCCATCGGTCAATCGCTTGATACATGCACCGTGCCAGGTTCCGCCAAAGAGGCGCGCATTGCCCCTGGCAAAGCAGAGCTTGGGCTCGGCATTCACGGCGAAGCGGGGGTGGAACAGGTCGATTTTAACGACGCGGCCACAGCGATGGACGCGGTGCTGACCAAGCTCAGCTCCCATATCACGCCAGGCGCACCGCATGTGGCGATCCTCAACAATCTGGGCTCCACAACGCCGCTTGAGATGAGCATTCTGGCGCATGAATTGGCCAATTCGCCCAAAGCGGCAGACATCAAAGCCATCGTCGGCCCGGCGCCCATGATGACCTCGCTTGATATGCACGGCTTTTCCGTCTCGGTCCTGCCCATGACAGGCGAGGTTGAGGCGCATCTTAACGCGCCTGTGGATTTGGCCGCGTGGCCTGGAGTTAAGGGGATTGGGAAGGTCTCTGTGGTGCCTTTGCCGGATGGTCTGAGCCCGATCCAGCCGATTCCCTCAGCCAATCCGAAAACGGCCGCGATTTTGGTGCGGTGCTGCGACGTGCTTCTTGCCGCCGAGGACGCTCTCAATACCCTTGATGCCAAATCAGGAGATGGCGACACGGGCAGCACTCTGGCCACGGCAGCGCGCGCTATGAAAAGCGCTGTGGACCGTTTGCCCTTGGCTGATCAAACCCAGCTCTTCCGGGCAATTGGCAATGAATTGAGCCAGACCATGGGGGGCTCGTCGGGTGTTATCCTCGCGATCTTCTTTGGCGCGGCGGGGGACGCTTGTGCAAGTGGCCAGCCTATGGCTCAGGCGCTTTTGACAGGCCTCACGCGGATTTCAGAAGTGGGCGGCGCTGGGCCAGGGGATCGGACCATGATCGACGCGCTGGCGCCTGCTTTGGAAGCCTTGCCCCAAGGGTTGGACGCCGCAAGTGCCGCGGCGCGCGCGGGCGCAGATGCAACAGCCAAACTTGGGCGCGCGAAAGCTGGCCGGGCCTCTTACGTGCCGGAAGAAAATCTCATAGGTCACAACGACCCAGGTGCCGAAGCCGTTGCTCTTCTCTTCGAAGGGCTGGCCGAGGCCTCGTAATGCTCTGAAAACAGGACGAAAAACTTAGGAACGCTTTGGAAGACGCAGGACCCAACATAAGCCTCAAGCCCACGGTCAACGACATCGCGCGTGAAGCGGGTGTGAGCTTGGCGACCGTAGACCGTGTGCTCAACAACCGGCCTGGCGTGCGGGCTGTGACGGTGGAGCGTGTGCAATCCGCGATCCAAACCCTTGGCTATGTGCGGGATCTCTCTGCGGCCAATTTGGCGCGGCAACGGCAATATCGCTTTGTGTTTGTACTGCCAGATGGCCAGGGCCAGTTTCTCTCGGGGCTGCGTAACTCGATTTATGAAGCGGCGGCCAGTTCGCAGTTTGACCGCACGGATGTGAAGATGCTGCTGATCCCCAACCGCGATCACACGAGCCTCGTGCAAATGCTGGCGGATCTCGATCCACAAAACATCGACGGTGTGGCGATCATGGCCAATGAAACGCCTGTTGTACGGGACGCGATTGCGCGGCTCAAATCGCAAGGTGTGGCGGTGGTCTCGCTGGTCTCGGACCAACCCAATTCCGAGCGCGATCACTTTGTGGGCTTTGACAACGTGGCCGCGGGGCGCACCGCGGGCATGCTTTTGGGCCGCTTTGTCGGCCAAAAGTCCGGCAAAGTGGTGGTGGTGGTCACCTCCATGCAAGCGCGCGACATGATCGAACGTCGCTTAGGCTTTGACCAGGTCATGGCGGATCACTTTCCAAATCTCGAGCCACTTCCTTCGGTGGAAGGGCATGATGACGAGGCGCTCACCGAGCGTTTGACCCGGATGGCGCTCGCGCAAAGCCAAGATGTGGTTGGGGTCTATTCCGTTGGGGCCAGTGTGCGCGGTGTCACGGCAGCCTTTGATGCGCTCACGGGCGATGAGCGCCCGGTCTGTATCGACCATGAACTCACAGACAATTCCTACGAACTGCTACAACGCGGCACAATTGATGCGGTGATCACGCAAAACATCGGCCATCTGGCCCGCAGTGCGCTCCGGGTTTTGCGCGCGCGCTGCGACAACGCGCCCGTGATTGCCAGCCAAGAGAACATTCGGATCGATATCCTGATCCGCGAAAATCTGCCCGAAAACAGGCCCGTAAGGGACCCGCAATAGAACCAAAGCCAATCAGTCTGGGAGGACACCATGAAAACAATCAAAGGCCCGGCGCTCTTTTTAGCGCAATTTGCTGGCGACGATGCGCCGTTCAATTCCTGGGATGCGATTACGAAATGGGCGGCTGACTGCGGCTACAAAGGCGTGCAAGTGCCCAGCTGGGATGCGCGTTTGTTTGACTTGGCAAAAGCCGCTGAGAGCAAAGACTATTGCGACACCTTCAAAGGCGAAGCTGAGGCCAATGGCGTGGAGGTCACTGAGCTCTCCACCCACCTGCAAGGCCAGCTTGTGGCGGTGCATCCGGCTTATGACACAGCCTTTGATGGCTTTGCGGATCCATCCGTGCATGGCAATCCCAAGGCTCGCCAAGAATGGGCCGTGGACCAGGTGATGAAGGCCATCTCGGCCTCTGCCAATATGGGCATCAAAAACCACGTGAGCTTTTCGGGCGCTTTGGCCTGGCCTTACGTGTACCCTTGGCCGCAACGGCCCGCGGGGCTGGTTGAGACGGCCTTTGATGAGCTCGCCAAGCGCTGGCGGCCGATTTTGGATCACGCGGACGCGAATGACGTGAACATCTGCTATGAGATCCACCCAGGCGAGGATCTTCATGACGGCGTGACTTTTGAGATGTTTTTGGAGCGGGTGGATAATCACGCGCGCTGCAACATGCTCTACGATCCCAGCCACTATGTGCTGCAATGCCTTGATTATATTGACAATATCGACATCTACAAAGACCGCATCAAGATGTTCCACGTTAAGGACGCAGAGTTTAATCCAACGGGGCGCCAGGGCGTTTATTCGGGCTATCAGCCTTGGGTGGACCGGGCCGGGCGCTTCCGCTCACTGGGGGATGGTCAGGTCGATTTTGGCGCTGTGTTTTCCAAGATGGCGGCGAATGATTTTGACGGCTGGGCCGTGGTGGAATGGGAATGCTGCCTGAAGCACCCAGAGGATGGCGCGCGGGAAGGGGCGCAATTTGTCTCCGATCACATCATTCGCGTGACCGAGCGGGCCTTTGATGACTTTGCTGATGGCGGCACCGATGAGGCGGCCAACCGTAAAATGCTGGGGATTTCTTAAGATGACACGCATCAAACTTGGCATGGTGGGCGGCGGCAATGACGCCTTTATCGGCGGTGTTCACCGGATCGCGTCGCGCATCGATGATCACTATGAGCTTGTGGCGGGCGCGCTCTCGTCCACACCAGAGAAAAGCCGGGCCTCAGGTGAGGCGCTGGGGCTGCCACGCATCTATGATGATTTTGCGCAGATGGCGGAGGCCGAAGCCGCGCGGGACGATGGCATTGAGGCTGTCTCTATTGTGACGCCCAATCACGTGCACCATGATGCGGCAGTCGCGTTTTTGGAGCGCGGCATTCATGTGATCTGCGACAAGCCGCTGACCTCCACTTTGGAGGATGCCAAAAAGCTTGTGGCGGCGGCAGAAGCGTCCAATTCGTTGTTTGTCCTGACTCACAATTACACGGGCTACCCGATGGTGCGCCAAGCGCGCGCCATGGTGGCCGCCGGTGAAATTGGCAAAATCCGGGTGGTTCAGGTCGAATATCCACAGGATTGGCTGACCAATCACGAAGAATTTAAGCAGGCTGAATGGCGCACGGATCCTGCGCGCTCAGGCGCAGGGGGCTCTACAGGTGATATTGGCACCCATGCGCACAACTTGGCGCGCTTTATCACTGGGCTCGAAGTCACAAGCCTCGCGGCAGATTTGCAAGCTTTTGTGCCGGGCCGGCAGGTGGATGACAACGGCCACGTGATGCTTCGTTTTGAGGGCGGTGCGCGCGGTATGCTGTGGTGCAGCCAGGTAGCGCCGGGCAATGAAAACGCCTTAAAAATAAGGGTTTACGGTGAAAAAGGCGGGCTCGAATGGGCGCAAGAGGATCCCAATTACCTCTGGCATACGCCCTTTGGTGAACCCAAACGCCTGATCACGCGCGGCGGCGCGGGGGCAGGCGGGGCGGCGGGCCGTGTCAGCCGCATTCCACCGGGTCACCCGGAAGGCTATCTTGAAGGCTTTGCCAACATCTATTCAGAGGCTGCTTTGGCGATCCAGGCCCATCGTGATGGCACGGAATTGCCAGCGGACGTGCATTTCCCAACGGTGCAGGACGGGTTGCGCGGGGTGGCTTTTGTAGATGCCTGTGTGCGATCTTCCGCTCAAGATGCTGCATGGGTGGAGCTTTAGCGCGGAGTGTGTAAGCTTAGGCTCGGTGGGCCCTTCATGGGAAAGCAATGCGATGCCTGAAACGCGATCGTCAAACGAGCCAGGGGCTGTGCAAAGGCAGTCCTTGAAGCTTTCGTTAACTGTGACCCACGCGTTTTATGCGCCTCAGCCCGCAGACTTGCGCGTTGTGCCGCAAGACCCTCAGGCGTTTTCTGAAGCGGAACTGACCGTTCGGGCGGATGGGCCTCGGATCGAAATATATGGGCGCGCGGATGCGGAGTTGCCCGATCTTTTCGCCCTTTTGGTCAAGACGAGCTCAAGTGATCTTTTTGATCTCACCCCAGGCATCTCTCAAGGGCTCGTGAGCGTTCAACCCATATGGGCGCGCGGCAACAGCCAGGCCCAACCTCAAATCTGGAGATTTAACCCTAAAGCGTCCGATCAAATGCCGCGTGATGACGAGTCTAAAAACGTTTTGGCGGTTTTGAACGTGGTTCCGAAAAAGGACACAGAGGGGGCGCAGAATTTGGTGGTGTCTTTTGACAGCGTGGCGGTGCACTGGAGCTATGCCTTCCTTGGGGCTGATTTGGAGCGGCCCCTTCGGATTGTGCCTTTGCATACACCGGAAGCCGATGGTCCATTATCTGAGGGCCCATCATCCGGGGGCCCATCACCTGAGGGCTCTGCACCTGAGACGATCTCATTTGAAGATCTTGGCCTCCAACATTTGGAATGTGGTCAAACGGCCCGCGTTTTTTGCTCGAAAGAGCCTTTGAAGGCGCAAGCTGTGTCTCCTAACCGGTTTTCGTTGGAAAGCAGCGACGGCACAGATAGCAAAGTTATTGTCTCCGTCTTGCCCACAGCTGGGCCAACCCAAATTCGCCGATTTGCAACATTACGAGGAGGGGCGCGCGCCTTTGAAGCGCTGATGTTTGTCTCTCTCTTTTGAATTGGACTTTAAACCATGGGTGTAAAAACGCCTGGTGTTTATATTGAAGAAGTGAGTGCTTTTCCGACCTCTATTGCGCAGGTCGAAACCGCTGTTCCAGCCTTTATTGGCTATACAGAGACATCCCCTGAATCTGAGCGAGAGGCGGCGCCTGGGACCATGAAACGGCCCGTTCAGCGGATCGATAGCCTGCGGGATTTCGAGCATGTTTTTGGGGGGCCGCCGCAGCCCCGTTTTGCACTTTCAAAATTTGAGCAGGTCTCAGATCCGTCTCCTTTGAGCGACGTGGGCAGCGCGCTCGACCCTGACCCGATGCGCCGCAGGCCTGAGATGGCGCGCGCCTATGGCTTTGAGCGTGTGACGCCAAACTTTGGGCTTTATGACGCCATGCGCCTCTATTTCGCCAACGGGGGCGGGCGCTGTTATGTGGTCTCTGTTGGAAGCTACGGTGATGAGATTGCTGCGGCGCCGATGATTGAGGCGCTTCAAGCGCTCAAAGAGGAGCCTTCGATCACGCTTGTTGTGATCCCAGAGCTTGCCCACTTGTCCTATAATGATGTGACGACTGTTCAAGCCGTGCTGCTCAGGCATTGCGGGCAAGACATGGGCAATCGATTTGCTCTTTTGGACGTGCCCGCTGGATATTTGGAGCTGTCAGGGCCGCGCGGAAAGCCCATCGAGCGGTTTCGCCAGAGTTTGCCGGAGGCCAACCGCGACTATGCTGCGGCCTATTATCCCTGGCTCGAGACAACCCAATGGAGCGTGACAGATCTAGATCTTCGTTGGATTGATACGGGGAGCCGCGAGGTGATGTTTGCGCTTTTACGGAGCTCTGTTGGCGACGATGCTGCGGCGCTTTCTTTGATTGAAGATCTCAGCGGCCCGGATGCCCCGAAAGCCGGGAGTGCCAAACACGCACATCTGCTGCGAAGTCTTCCGCTTTATGAGAGCTGTTTGAACGCCATAGCAGAGCTTTTGAATGTCCAACCTGCTGCGGCTGCGGTGGCGGGCGTTTACGGGGCCATGGATGAAGCAAGAGGTGTTTGGACGGCGCCTGCGGGTCAGAGCCTTAATCTTGTTGTGATGCCCAGCGTCAACCTCACGGATCAAGATCAATCTGAACTTTTTGCGCCAAGTCTCGGGGCTTCGATTAATCCGATCCGGAGATTTAAAGGGCGCGGTACGCTGGTTTGGGGGGCGCGCACGCTTGCGGATCCTGCTTCAGACTGGCGCTATGTGCCCGTGCGCCGCTTGGCCCTTATGCTTGAGGCCTCTTTGCAAGATGCGCTGAGGTCTTTTGTTTTTGAGGCCAACGATGCGGCCACTTGGGCGCTTGTGACACAAAGCTTTGAGGCTTTTTTGATGGGTCTTTGGCGGAATGGCGCTTTGGTCGGCACAAAGCCTGAAGAGGCTTTTGCAGTGCGCGTTGGGCTTGGCTCAACCATGACAGAGCAGGATTTGGAGGCTGGTATCTTGCGGGTGTCGGTCTTGTTTGCTGTGGTGCGCCCCGCGGAATTTATGGCCCTGTCACTAAAGCAGAAGATGGTCGCACCGTAGCTGTGCAGCGCACTTGCGGGCGGAGGCTGGGGCGCTGCCCCAGACCCCGGAGTATTTTTCACCAGGAAAAAAGCGGAACGTGGGTTTAGGCGCGCAGGCGCGCAAAGGCTGGGTCATAAGGCGCGTGGGGGATAACCTCCGCCTCAAAGAGGGAGCCGCAATGATCGAGCTGCATTTTCGTGCCGAGCTCTGCGAGCTCGGGCAGGACAAAAGCATAAGCCAGGTTGAGGCCTGTGCGGTGGCCCCAATCGCCCGACGTGATTGTGCCCACGACTTGACCGCCTTGCATCAGGGACGCGCCACCATGGGCGGGGCCTTGGGTGCTATCAATTTTGAGCGTGACGCGGAGGCGCTCTGGGCCTTGGGCTTGGCGCTTGAGGAGGGCGTTTTTGCCGATGAAATCGCCTTTGTCGAGTTTGACGAAGCGCGCAAGGCCCGTCTCGAAAGGGTCGAACTCTGTGAGAAGATCGGCTTTCCAATGCAGAAAGCCTTTTTCCATGCGCATGCTTTCAACAGCGCGCGCGCCAAAAAGGCCTAGGCCATGGGCTTTGCCTGCCTCTCGGAGCGTTTGGTAAGCGGCATAGAGCGAGGCATTGGGCACGTGGATCTCATAGGCCAATTCGCCCGAAAAGCTCACCGCCATGACCGTGGCCGGGGCAAAACCGATATGTGTTTCGCACACCGAGAGCCAAGGGAAGGCCTTTTTCGACCAATCGCCACGCGCCACACTTGAGAGGAGCGCGCGGGATTTGGGGCCTGCGATCACAAGGATGGTTTGATCGTTGGTGAGGATTTTGATCTCAACGTCTTCGCCGGGCTCAAGATGCATTTGAAGCCAGTCCATATCGTGCAATTCGCTGGCCGCTGCAGAGCCGTACCAGAGCCGCTCTGGGCCGAGATGGCTGGCTGGCAGGTTGGCGACAGTTGCTTCGCCTTTAACCATGCCGTGATGGTTCAAAAGATAGCCCAAACCCACGCGGCCTTCGCGCTTTGTGACGGTGCCACAGAACATCCGGTCCAAAAACGCGTGCCGATCCGCACCGGTAATTTCGAACCTATTGAAGCCGTTGACCTCACAAAGTCCCACGTTTTCTTGCAGATTTCGAACTTCTGAGCCGACGATGTCGAAGGTTTCGTCAAAATCGAAGGTAAGAGACGGGTGGAAATCAGGCGAGGGCTTGATGTACTCCATCCGCTCCCAGCCATTGACCACTGTAAAGCTTACACCTTCCGCGGCAAGTACTGGCGTGAGCGGTGTTGTCTTGGCATTGCGCCCGGCGGGGCGGTGCTCGTGGGGAAAGTGGAAGCGGAACTCGTTTTGATAGTCTTCAATGGCTTTGAGCGACGTCAGTTCGACGTTTGTGTGGCCCGCAAAGCGGCGCGGATCGAGGGGCCAGGTGTCGTAGCAGGCTTCCCCATGGACAATCTGTTGGGCCAAGAGCCAGCCGTGGCCGCCGCCTTCGCCAAGGCCCGCGCGCAGACCGATGATGCAGAAAGCGTTGCGCTTGCCGGGGATAGGGCCCACGAGCGGCGCGCCGTCGATGGTGTAGGTAATGGGGCCGTTCACAACGCGCTTGATGCCGGTCTCTGCCAAAACAGGCATACGAGCAAAAGCGCCTTCCAGCACGTCCATCACCCGGTCGAGATCATCGGGGCAGAGGTCGTTGGAGAAATCTGGGCTGATGCCATCGAGCCCCCAAGTTTTGCAGTCTTGCTCGTAAAAGCCGATGAGCAGCCCGCCTTTTTCCTGGCGTGAATAGTAATCCGAGATTGGGCAGCGCAAGAGCGGCATGCGGTGGCCAGCCTCTGCGATCGCAGGGATGTCCTCGGTGACGAAATACTGATGCTCCATGGAGGCCACAGGGTGGTGCACGCCCATCATGGCGCCGACTTCGTTCACCCGGTAGCCGCAGGCGTTCACCACGATATCGCAATCGATGGTGCCTTGGGTGGTTTCAACCGTCCAGGTGTCGTCGGCCTTTTGGGTGAGGCTTGTCACGGCGGTGTTGCGGTAGACTTCTGCGCCCGCTTTACGGGCATGGAAGGCCAAGGCTTGGCAGAGCTGGGCGGGGTCAATGTCGCCATCCTCGCCATCCCAAAGTCCGCCGATGAGGTTTTCGGTGGAAATGAGCGGGTGGCGGCGGGCGCATTCTTCTGCGTCTAGAATTTCATACTCAACGCCCATACCGCGCGCCATGGAGGCGAAGTGGCGATAGCCCTGCATATGGCCTTCGGTGTTGGCGAGCCGGATGCCGCCGTCGCCGTGATGATAGCCCACAGGATATTCGGGATCATCACGCAGCTTTTTGTAAAGCTGGATGGAGTGGGATTTGAGGCCAACCATGGTTTGGTTCATGCCGAAGTTCGTCACCTGCGCAGCAGAGTGCCAGGTGGTGCCGGAGGTCAGCTCATCGCGCTCGACAAGCACCACGTCGCTCCAGCCTTCTTGCACCAAGTGATAGAGCGTAGAGCAGCCCGCAATGCCGCCTCCGATAACAACAACTTTGGTGCGCGATTTCATGGGGCCTGTCTCCTGAGGGGGCTTCGCTCAGGAGCATCGCAAATCGGCTATCCGTTGAAAATGAGTTTAATGAGAGATATTACCTCTGAAAAACAGAAAAACAGAAAAACAGAAAAACAGAAAAATAGGTGCTCATGTCTCTGTCTTTGCGTGCAATGCGCTACGTACAAGCGGCCCTCAAGCTGGGCAGTTTATCGGCTGCAGCGGAGGCGATGCATGTGGCACCCTCCGCGATCTCAACCGCTTTGGCGCAGGCAGAAGAGGCCTTTGGGCTCAAGCTCGTAACGCGCGCGCGGGCCAAGGGGATCTTTCCAACGCTGGCAGGGCGCGACGTAGCGCGGCGCATTGATGATCTCTTGGAGCGCTATGACGCGATGCTTATGGACGTCTCGACCCTGCAAGCAGGCCTCTCTGGCACGCTCTCGGTGGGGTACAATGCACCCATCGCGCCTGCGTTTTTGCCCCGCATCATGGCGGAGTTGCGCCACAAACATCCTGAGATCACTTTTTCCTTTTTTGATGGGGACAACTCGAGCGCCCAAGAGGGGCTTTTGAGCGGCCAGTTCGATGTGATCCTTTTTGTGGAGGAGTTGCCGAACCCGCAGATCGAAACGCTGCCGCTGATCTTCGCGCCGACCTATTGTTTGTGCTCCATCGATCATCCTTTTGCTGCGCTGGAGGAGGTCTGTGTGGCACAGATCCAAACCGAGCCTCTTGTGCTCTTAGACAGACCCGCCGCGCGGACTTATTACTTGGACCTTTTAGAGCAAAGCGGTGCTGAGTTGGACATCGTGGCCACGGCCAATTCCACCGAAATGGTGCGCTCGCTTGTGGCGCTGGGTACAGGCGTTTCGCTGCTTAATATGCGGCCCGGTGATATGCCGAGCTATGCAGGCAAGGCCGTGGCTTGTGTGCCGATTGCAGGCAGTTCACATGGCGTGAGCTTGTCCCTGGGCTTTGCCCCAGGGCCGAAGCGGCGGCTTTTGGAAGTGTTCATCGCGGCTTGTCTTACCTACTTCGACGAGGGCGGAGGTCCTGAGGTGACTGTTTCAACTTTGGAGTAGCTTAGTTTGCTGCGGTGGTTCAGCGGCAAGATCGTCATTGTCTGGTTTGAGCCCAGAGTGTCAGGCGCTGACAGAAAAACAAATGTCTGCTAACCCGCTAACGTTGAAATTTTACTGAACAGCAGAAAGGTAGCTCATTGGCTAGTCTAAATGCGCCAAGAAGCTTCGTTATGAAAAGCGATTGGATCTCTTTCGAATGGCCCGGTGGCCGTGGTGTGGAAGTCGCGGAGGTGAGAGTCGTTTTGAGCGACCTGGCACTTTATTTTAGTTCTCCAATGATCTTAGATGGCAATACCTTAGCTCTTATCCTCGCATCGAGCGATGCTGGCCCTATCTCGGTGGCGGCAGAGATTATGGACGAACGGGATTTGACGGAATCCGAAATCGAGCAGTTCGGATTTTCGTTTCAATACTTGCATTTGATAATCGGTCGAACCACGGATCCGAAAGCTGCTAAGTCTTTTGTAAAATCGAAGTTTCCATCATGGGCTAAGGTTTACTTCATTGATGAACATCCGAATGGGCGCCCAGAAGTAGAACCCTACACTGGTCCTTCCCAAACTCTCGTTCACGGTAAATACTAATTCCCTCTGCATTTGAAAGACGGGCCAATTGATCGCTAGTGATCTGACCAAGCTGGTACCACAAGGTGGACATTCACACGGAGGAATTGATTAAGAGAAGTTTCTATAGGAAAGATTCAACCGCTCAAATGTCTGTCAATGGGGTGGAGGCGTTGAGGTGACGGTGAGGGGCTAGAGTAGGAATTCGGATTTTGCGTCGTGTGATCTGAGATGATCGTCTGGTTTGAGCCCTCAAGGACGTTTCTTCCCAAGCGCCAAAGGAGCGAGGCAAAGGGCCAAGGGCCCGCCGCTTTGGGTGGTCTTGGCGCCTTGAATGCGCGGAAGAGGCACTTGGCGGCTATAAAGCGCTGTCGAATGTCTGGGAAAGCGCCACCCCACGGTCAGGCGCTGTCGCGGCACAGGTCTCAGATCCGCTCTTTTCAGGGCCGTGCCCGACCTTGGGTGGGCGTCGTATAACTGCATTGATGCGCTCTATCTTTGAGATTTGCCTCAATGGCCATTTCTAAACACAAACGGTGAGAGCGCCCTCCCGGGGTAGGTCGGGCGCGGCCCGGCGGCACGGCGTGCCTTTGTTCCGGGCCAATACCTCAACAGCGTTGTCAGTATCTAACCGAAAAACGGCAGATCGTAGAGCGTGCCTTTGTCAATCAGCCCGCCTCGGTTGATCTCGAGTGTGTCTCCGGCTTTCACGCTTTGGTCGACCAGCACGTAGCCGATCATGCTTTGAATGCGCGGGGACCAGATGCCGTTGGTCATGCTGCCCACCTTTTGGCCGTCTTTCAACGCATCGTACCAAATTGCGTGGCCGGGGCGCTGGGTTTGGTCGTCGAGCACAATGCCCAATTGCTGGCGCGTCACGCCGTTCGCTTTGATCTCGCGCAGGGCGTTGATGCCTATCACATCGTCTGGCAGATCGAGGCTCACGTATTTGCCCAAGCGCACCTCGAAGGGGTTGGTCCGGTCGTCGGTGTCGCCCCCGTAAGACAACAATCCGCTCTCGATCCGCTCTGCCGGATTAGGATTGCCCGGGCCAATGCCCCAAGGTGCGCCAGATTCGCGAAAGATGTTCCAAAGCTCTGTGCCGCGTGTGCCGTCCATCAGATAGATCTCAAAGCCGCCTTGCTTGGAATAGCCCGAGCGTTGCACTTTCACGGGAATGCCATTGATCTCAGCATCGGTGAACCAAAAGTACTTCAGCGCCCGCACCCAATCGCCAAAGACGGCTGCCACCACCTCTTCGGCTTTGGGGCCTTGAAGGGCCAAAGGAGAGACGTCTGGCTCATGGATATGCACATTCAGCCCGCGTTCGGCGGCAATGGCGCGGGCCCACATCAGGATGTTGTCGTCGCCAATTGAGAGCCAAAAGTGCGTGTCGCTGTGCTTGAGGACCACTGGATCGTTCACCAAAACGCCTCGGTGATCGCACATGGGCACATATTTGCCTTTGCCGACCTCGATTTCTGAAAGGTCCCGCACGCACAGGATTTGCACGAGGGCAGCTGCATCTGGCCCTTGGATATCGACCTGGCGCTCCACGGCCACATCCCACATGGCCACGCTGCCCATCAGTCGGTCGTATTCATCGCTTGGCGCGCCATAGGACACGGGCATCAGCATTTTGTTGTAGGGCGAAAAGGCGGTCACGCCTTCTTGGATCGTGGCTGCATAGAAGGGTGAAACGCGCAGGCGTGTGTTGGGGCCAATTTCTGCCATTTAGGTCTACTCTTCGAGATCAATCTAGGAGGTGTGAAACGCTATGAGAGCTTGTCTCCCAAACGCCGAGAGAGATAATGCACACTGTTTTGAAGGCACCAAGTGAAATTTTGCAGATCATCCAAAAAATTCAATAAAATGAATGTTTTGGAATTGGTTGACCCAGACAACCAATAGTCTAGTTTGAACGTCAGAAGGCACCTTATGCTTGTGGCGCTGCGCAGGCGAAGTTGGGTCTTCGCGCCGCAAAGGAAATCCAAATGCGTGCTGTTTTCTTTGGTTCCATTGGCACAATTGTCGAGACCTCCGAGCTGCAACGCGCGGCTTTCAACGAGGCGTTTTTGCTGCATGGTTTGCGCTGGCATTGGGAGCGCGGAACCTATCAATCTTTGCTTGGCCAGGCGGGCGGCGCGGCGCGGATTGCGCGTTATGCGACCCAAAAGGACGAGCGGGTTGATCACATCTCAATCCATGCGACCAAGAGCCGTCTCTTTCACCGCGCGTTGCGCGCGCGTCGCCTAGATCTGAGGCCGGGAGTTATGGATGTGTGTGCTTGGGCCAAATCGCGTGGCATGGCTTTGGCCCTCGTCACCACAACAGATCGCGCGATTGTTGCGGCGCTTTTAGAGGCGAGTTTTGGTGCTGATGATGTGCCCTTTGATTTAATTTCAGCCGCTGATCCGAGCCTCAAGCCAAAGCCCAGCCCAGACACCTATCGCAAAGCGCTTGCCGATGTGGACCTAGATCCTGGGACTGTATTGGCCATCGAAGACAACGCAGACGGTTTGAAGGCCGCGCGTGCAGCAGGTCTTACAACTGTGGCGTTTCCTGGGGCCAATACCTTTGCCACCACGGTGAACCGGAAGGGGAGCCCCATCTCAAGTGGAGAGCCTCGCGTCTCAAGCGAGCGCATAGACGCAGATGCCTTGGCCACCACAGATCTGCTCGTTACGCTTTCCGCACTTTTAGCTTTTGCGCCGTCAAGAGCACCGCTTGCAAATCAACTCAGTGTATAGTCATGCACGAGATAAACCGTTTGGCCTTTCGCATCTGATCTCAAAGTCGGTGTGTTTTCTGAATTGTAGCTCCACCACATCCATCTACGTGAACGGTAAACCTCTCAACACCAAAAGATTCTGTGATCGTGCGATTATTCTCCAAGCGAGTTATTTTCTTTGCATGTCTTGTGATTTCAAAAACCAAAGTGGGAGTATAGAAATTCCAGTCATCGGGCGGCGCATCTTTGGTGGAAACAATCCTAAGATCGGTGTTTGGCCGCCTTCTATTTACCGCTGCTAAGGCAAATACTTCATAGGTTTCGGCGTCCTTCCCATACTGCTTTTCGGGACAGTGATAGGTTGCGAATTCTTTAATCTCGTCTGCTTTTCCAAGAGCAAACCCGAGCAATATCAAAAAAAGCACGACGGCTAGAATTTCGAACCACCCATGTTCGTTTAAGGAAAAAGCGCCGTCTGATTTAGACATGTCTAGTCCACCGTCTCAAAAAAATGAATCGCCCCGCTTACCAACACTTCCCAGGAGGCATAGCCGACCAGCCCCCGACCGCCCCCCTGGGCGGGGGCTTTCAGCCCAACGCCCGCGGTCGGGCGCAGGTCTTTGCGTTTGGAAAAAACGTTGCGGATTAGATTGATCATGCTCTTGTTTCCGACTTCTGCGTTCTGCGCGCGCCCAGTTTTGGCCCAGCCTTCGCATTTTCAATTTTTAAGTTCTAGACCAAGGTTTCAATTGGATCGTGTTCTTGCACGAAATGACCGGGCGCAACTTGTGTGAGTTGCGGCTCGTAGATGTGCGCCTCGTCATTGGCTTTGCGGGAGGGCAGAAACCTGAGCGCGGCTTCTGGGTCCAGAGGTGAGGGCAGTTCGCCGGGCAATCTTAGCCTGACCCTCGTGCGCTCAACCTCCGGATCGGGGATCGGCACGGCGGATATCAGTGTTTGTGTATAGGGATGGGCGGGCTGATCAAAGATCACGTCGCGGGCGGCCATTTCCACAACGCGGCCAAGATAGAGCACCATGATGCGGTCAGAAATGGCGCGCACCACGGAAAGGTCGTGGCTGATAAAGAGCATGGCCATGCCGAACTCAGCTTGCAGGTCTTTCAAGAGCGTCAGGATTTGCGCTTGGATCGAGACATCGAGCGCCGAAACGGCTTCATCACAGACCAGCAATTTCGGCCGGTTGATCATGGCGCGCGCAATGCCCACGCGTTGGTTTTGTCCGCCTGAAAGCTCATGTGGATAGCGGTTGAGCATGGCCGGCTCCAGGCCCACGCGGTCCATCATTTGGGCCACGGCTTCGCGGCGCTGAGCGCGGCTGAAGTGAGGCTGGTACACTTGCAAAGGCTCAGCAATCGACGCGCCAATGGTCATCCGAGGATCAAGGCTGGCCAGGGGATCCTGAAAGACAATCTGCAAGTCTTTGCGCTGAGATTTCAGCTCTCCTCGCGGCAGTTTGGGAAGATCGCGACCGAGCCAAGAGACCCGTCCAGCACTGGGCGGAATGAGTTGCAACACGGCGCGCGCAAGCGTTGATTTCCCGCAACCGCTTTCGCCGACGATGCCTAAGGTTTCGCTTTCCTCCAGATCAAAGCTCACGCCTGCGACGGCCCTGAGATCAACCGGTCTGCGCAAGAGCCCCTTCGTGCCAGGAATTTTGAAAGTGACGCGCATATCTTCCACATCGAGCACTTTGGGCAGGTCTTTGGGGCGGGGCGGGCGAATGTCCGTCCCATCCAAGCGCGGCATGGCAGAGAGCAGGTTTTGGGTGTAGCCCGCTTGCGGATTGGCAAAGATGTCTGAAACGCTGCCACCTTCGACAAAAGCGCCATGGCGCATCACATGCACCCGGTCCGCCATGCGTGCGACCACGCCCATATCATGGGTGATGAGCGCAATTGCGGTGTGTTCCTCGCGCTGAAGCCCGGCCATCAAATCGAGGATCTCGGACTGTACGGTGACATCGAGCGCTGTGGTGGGCTCGTCGGCGATCAAAAGCTTGGGCGTGTTGAGCATCGCCATGGCGATCATCACGCGTTGACGCATGCCGCCTGAAAGCTCATGGGGGTATTGCATATAGCGGCGTTTGGCCTCGGGGATCTGGACGCGGTCCAGCCAATCGGTGCAGATCTTCGTGGCTTTTGCACCGCGTATATCGCTGTGGGCGCGCAGCATCTCTTCGAGCTGCGCGCCCACTTTGAGATGGGGTGTCAGCGCTGTAAGCGGATCTTGGAAAATCATCGCCACGTCTTTGCCACGTTGGGCATTGAGCGCGCGGGGGCTGCGGCCCAAAAGCTCGGTGCCGTTCAGCTGGACCGAGCCGCTCACGCTCCCGTTTTTGGCCAGAAGGCCCATCGCCGCCATGAAGGTTTGGCTTTTGCCCGAGCCACTTTCGCCCACAATCGCCAGGCATTCGCCGGGTTCAATGTCGAAAGACACGCCTTTGACCGCCTCAACCTCGCCTTCGAGCGTGTGAAAGCCAACGTGCAGATCTGTGACCTTGAGCAGCGCCATCTTAGCGGTCCTTCGGATCAAGCGCGTCGCGCAGACCGTCGCCAATAAAGAACATCGTGATGATGATCGTTACGTAGAAAAAGAGCGGCACGGCCAATTGCCAAAGCGTGCCGTATTGCATGGTGCCAGCCCCTTCCGCGATGAGGGCGCCCAGTGAAGTGTAAGGCTCGGAAATGCCGAGGCCTAGGAAGCTCACGAAGCTTTCTGCGAGGATCATGTCGGGCACCAAAAGGGAGGTGTAGACGATCACCACGCCCAAGAGATTGGGCAGGATGTGGCGGATCATAATGACAAACTCGCTCACCCCGCTTGCGCGCGCGGCCTCTACAAACTCTTGCGTTTTGAGGCTGAGCGTTTGGCCGCGCACAATCCGCGCCATGGTGAGCCAACTCACCGCACCGAGCGCTACAAAGAGCATGACGAAGGATCGACCTGCGATCACCAAAAGCAAGATGATCACAAGCGTGAGAGGGATCGACAGCAAGATGTCCACGATGCGCATCATGATCGCATCCGTGCGCCCGCCTACGTAACCTGCGATGAGGCCATAGGTTGTGCCGACAATCAGAGCCATGGCCGCACCAATCACGCCCACGAGAAGCGATGTGGCAGTGGCTTGGATCACGCGGGAGTAAAGATCGCGGCCCAAAGGATCGACGCCAAAGAAATGTCCGCTCTCAATCGAGGGTTGGCCGAGGCCTGCGACGTCGCCCATGGCAGTCCAGTCGATGGTCTCATTGTCCCAAACCGCAAAAAGCGGGCCCAAGAGCACAAAGAGGATGATCAAAACCTGGATCACCACGCAGACCATGGCGGCTTTGTTTTGCACAAAACGGTCGTAGGCGTCGCGCCATAGGGATCTCCCCTGATAGCTTTGCGCGGCTGCGACATCCCTCGCCAGTTGGGCGGATTTTTCGGATTTGCCAAACAATGCCATGCCCTTAGAATCGGATCTTGGGATCAAACCAGGCGTAGGCCAGGTCTGTTATCAGGTTCACCAGTACCGTGAGCACGCCGTAGATGATCGTGACGCCTAAAAGCACCGAGTAGTCGCGGGTGAGTGCTGAGCCTACGTAAGCCACGCCAAGCCCGCCTGTAGAGAAATAAAGATCGACAAACACCGAGCCTGTCAGAACATAGACGAACACCGGGCCAAGATAAGAAATCACCGGCAAAAGCGATGGTTTTATCGCATGACGCCAAATGATTTGGCGCTCCGGTATACCTTTGGCCCGGGCCGTTCGGATGTAATTGGCGTTCAGCACTTCGAGCATCGACGAGCGCGTGATGCGTGCGATCGAGCCCATGTAGCTGGTGGAGAGCGCAATCACCGGCATGATCAGATATTGCCATTGCCCACCATTCCACCCGCCGCCTGGCAGCCAGCCGAGGTAAAGCGTGAAGCACAGGATCAGAATGGGCCCCATGATGAAGTTGGGCAGGGCTTGCGCGGCGATCCCTAAGGAGACGGCCAGATAGTCGATCCAGGTGTTGTGCCGGATGGCAGCCGCGATGCCCAAAGCGATGCCCACCGTGCTGGCCGCCAGAAAGGACAGGAAGCCGTAAGTCAGCGAGATTGGGAAGCCTTGGGCGATGATGTCGTTCACGTCGCGGTCTTTGAACTTAAACGACGGCCCAAAATCCCAATGGAAGATGATGTTGTAAAAGTAGTCCCACAGCTGCTTCCAGAGCGGTTGATCCAGCCCGTAGCGCGCCTCCAGGTTGGCCAGGATCTGCGGCGGTAAAGGCCGCTCGCTGGTAAAGGGGCCACCGGGGGCCACTTGGATCAAAAAGAAGCTCGCAACGACTAGCAAGAAGATCGTTGGCACGGCCGCGCCAATGCGGCGGATGGAATAGGTGAGCATATCGGAACTACCAGGGCCGCGCCGCTGGGATGCAGCGGCGCGGCAAGGGCCAATTATTCAGCGATCTTGTAGAGGTTTTTCGAGTACCAGTTCTGCTCGACATTGCCGACAGGCCAATTGCCCACGTCGCTGTCCATCATATAGACACCCGCATAGTGGTAGATCGGGATGATGGGATGCTCGGCCGCAAGGACGCCTTCGACCTTGCCATAAAGGCTGCCCGCGTCATCAGCGGTGCGCGCTTGGGTCATCAGATCATCGACCATCGCATTGGAGAACTTGCCATCGTTGTAGCCTGAAGGCGTGGTCATGAGATCGAGGAAGGTAGAGGCCTCGTTATAGTCGCCACACCAGGCACCGCGTGCGAGCTCGAAGTTCTGGTTGCCGCGTTCCTCGAGGAACACCTTCCATTCCATGTTGGATAGGTTGGTTTGCACGCCCAGCTTTTGCTTCCACATCTGGCTCATGGCCACGGCAATCTTTTTGTGAGACTCAGAGGTGTTGTAGACCATGTCAAACTCAAGCGGCTTGCCAGGCCCGTAGCCAGCCTCTGCCAGAAGCGCTTTCGCTTTTGCGTCACGCTCCGCTTGGCTCATGCCGGACATCGGGGATGCAGGCGGGGCAAAATCCGCAACAGAGACGGGCGTGAAGCTATAAGCCTCGGTTTGGCCGCCTGCGAGCACGTTTTCCACGATGATCTTGCGGTCAACAGCGAGGGAGAGCGCTTCACGCACGCGCGCGTCTTTGAACATCTCCGGCCCGTCTTCGCTCAAGTTGAAGGTGTAATAGTAGTTACACAGGCGCGGGAAGCTGATCGCCTCGTTGGGATATTCTTTGGCAAGGCGCGGGAATTGCCCGGAGGGCACTTCGGTGCGATCGAGTTCTCCCGCCAGATAGCGCGTGAAGGCCACGTTTTCGTCGTTGATCACAAGCGCCACCACTTCATCGATGATCGTGTTGGCATCGTCCCAATACATCGCGTTGCGGCTGCGCACTGAGCGTTCGTTGGGCAGGTGCTCAGTCAATACATAAGCGCCGTTCGAGACGATGTTTTCCGGCTTTGTCCACTCTGTGCCATGCTCAGCCACGGTGGCGGCATGTACAGGAAAGAGCGTGGAATGGGTTGTCATCTGCGCAAAATAGGGCAGAGGGGCTGAGAGCATGACCTCTAGGGTCAGATCATCCAGCGCTCTTACACCCAAAGTGGCAGGCTCAGCTTCGCCCGCAATGATCTCGCCTGCGTTCATGATCGAAGTGATTTCCATGTACCAGGCGTAGGGAGAAGCCAATGCTGGATCGACCGCGCGGGTCCAAGCGTAGACAAAATCGCCTGCCGTGACCGGATCCCCGTTAGACCACTTGGCGTTGTCGCGCAGGGTGAAGGTGTAAACTGTTTTGTCGTCGTTTGTGGTGAAGCCTGTGGCAACACCCGGCACCAAGTTGCCGTTTTCATCTTGGTTCATAAGGCCCTCAAAGAGGTCGCGCACGATCTCTGCGCCCGACACATCTTCTACGATGCCAGGGTCCACTGAGCTATGTTCATCGAGCACCCGGTAGGTGAAGGTTTGATCTTCGGCCAAAGCTTCGCCGGTTGTGGGGTGCGTGCCCGCTGCCATAAGTGGGGCTGCTAGGAATGTGGAGCCAAGTAATGCGGCGGAAAAGGTTTTGTAAAAGGCTGACATATGAAAATTCTCCCTTTGGTTGATCCTTTATTGAGGATGAGCCTAGACCAGGTCCGGCGAAGATATGAAGCAAAGATTAAGCCACTTACCCTTGGGTTATGCGGGCTCGTGGGCAAAGAGACGCTCACATTGCGCGAAATTTGCGCTCTGAGGAGATAAAAACGGCAGGCTCGTCGCGCTTTGGCCAGCCTGCGCTTCCGAATCCTTTTGATGTCAGCCTGTCTGACGGAGGTCGAAAATGAACAAAATCCAAACACAAGCAGAATGGCATGCGCGCGCTGCAGAGGTGCTCCCAGGCGCGGGCTTTGGCAATTTCGATCCTCAAATGATCATCGCGCGCGGCGAAGGCTCGCATGTTTGGGACGAAGACGGCAAAGAATACATCGACTATCTCATCGGCTCCGGCCCCATGCTTTTGGGCCATGGGCACCCGGAAGTTATGGAAGCCGTGTTGGAACAACTTCCCAAAGGCATGACCTTTTTTGCAAATAATACCAAAGGGATAGAGCTCGCTGAAGCGATCTGCGCGGCTGTGCCCTGCTGTGAGCAAGTGCGCTTTGTGGCCTCTGGTGGTGAGGCAGATATGTATGCCATGCGCTTGGCGCGGGCCTATACGGGCAAGCCTAAAATTCTGAAATTTGAAGGCGGCTACCATGGCATGAGTGCTGAGGCGCAGATGAGCCTCGCCCCTGGCCGCGAGGTGAATTTCCCCCAAGCTCTGCCCGACAGTGCGGGGATCCCCGACAGCGTCGCCGCAGAGATGCTCATTGCACCGTTTAATGATCTGGATGCGGTGGCCTCGCTTCTATCCGAGCATTCCGACATCGCGGCCATCATCGTTGAGCCCTTGCAGCGGATCATTCCCGCCAAAGAGGGGTATCTTGCTGGTCTACGCGCACTCTGTGATCAGCACGGCGTGCTTTTGATTTTCGATGAAATCGTCACGGGCTTCCGGCTCGATTACGGCGGTGCACAGGAACGTTACGGCGTTGTGCCAGACATCTGCACGCTTGGAAAAGCCATCGGCGGAGGTTTTGCTCTGGCGGCCCTCGGGGCCAGCGCTGAGATTATGCGCCATTTCGACAAATCGGTTGTCGGTGCTGAGGGCTGGTTGATGCAGCTTGGCACGCTGTCTGGCGCACCCGTTGCGGCCGCTGCAGGCCTCGCAACCCTCAATGTCCTCTCGCGCGAGGGCACCTACGATCGCCTGCGCGCCTTGGGTCAAAGCCTGATGGATATGCAAAGCGAAGCGCTTTCTGATGCCGGCATCGCACACCAGATCGTCGGCGATCCGACGCTCTTTGATGTGATCTTCACGGATCAGCCTTGCGTCGACTACCGCAGCACTAAACATAGCTCCCCAGAAGGGCCAGCACGCTACAATGCGGTACTGCGCCAAGAAGGCATCTTCAAAGCACCCGCCAAACTCTATCCGTCTTTGGCGCTCACCCCTGCAGACATCGAGCACACCCGCGCTGCGGTCCAAAAGGCCGTTGCAGCTCTCTAAAGATCGCCCCACCTTTTTCTTGGCAAAATACTCCGGGGGAGCGCGCCTCGCGCGCGGGGGCAGCGCCCCCGATAGAGCGTATCCTAGGCCACCGGTCAGCCCCAGATCTCACAGCTCATCACAGCGCTGCGAGGGGGGGAAGCCAAGGCTGATTTAAACCTCTATAGTCATTCCAACTGCTACTCACGGAGACCTTTGTCGCATGAAGACCACCCTGACCGCCGCACTTTTTTCTTTGCTCACACTGCCAGCCTTTGCCGGGCCGCAATATGTCGATAGCACCGGCTTTGCCGTCTCAGGCTACGATGTTGTCGCCTATTTTGGCCTGCCTCAGTCAGAGGTCGGGTCCCCACAAGCTCCTGGCGTTCCCGGGAAAGCCAGCATCACAGCGGATTACAACGGCGCGACCTTTGCTTTCTCCTCAGAGGCCAACCGAGACACGTTTCTAGCGGACCCGGCCAAATATGCGCCTCAGTTTGACGGGCATTGTGCCTACGGGGTGTCTAAGGGTGGCAAAGTGCCTGCCAACCCCAACCTATGGCGCATCGTGGATGGAAAGCTCTTTTTGAACATCACCAAAAACGTCGTTGGGTTTTGGGAAGAAGACATCCCCGGCAACATCACACTGGCCAATGGCAACTGGCCGGGCATCGAGCCTTCTGCGGCCTCTGATCGTCGGATCCCAAGCTTTGACAGCACCGCGCCGGTTAAATGATCTTGATCTGTCGCGGGTAGCTTAACGGTGGCCTCAAAAGTCACCCGCCGCGCTTTGATTGCAAGCGCTGGCCTCACACTTACGGGTGTGGGGCTTTATGCGTCTTGGCGTAGCTTTCTCAGAAACAACGCATTTGTTGTTCCTACGACGCTTGGTATCTGGAATTTACCTGCGGACGAAGCCAACACGCGCCGCGAAGCCGGTGAAATTTTGCTTATAGATGTGCGCCGCCCCGAGGAATGGCGCAGCACGGGCATCGCCAAAGGAGCTGTGCCTGTGGATATGCGCCGCAGTGACTTTGTTGAGACTGTGCGCGCCGTCAAAGCAGCCGCGGGTGGCAAGCCTGTTGCGCTAATCTGTGCGAGAGGTGTGAGATCCCTCCGCATGGCAGAAGTGTTGTTGAGCCAAGGTCTGTCACCACTTTTTAACATACCTGAAGGTATGCTTGGCACACGGGATGCACCTGGTTGGATTCTGCGCGGCTTGCCGCTTCAACCCTGGCCGTCCTCCGCTTCATAAGGAGAGCTTCATGCCGACCGTCTGTCATTTAAAACGTTGGTTTCCTTTGATGCAGGGTATCAGCGCATTTGTTTTGTCTTGCGCGGCTTTGAGCGCCCCCGCCCATGCCTGTTCAACCACCACGCCGTGTGAGGTTGAGGGCGGTGCGTATTTCATTGCTTTGCCAGAAGGTGCGGGAAACGGAGCGCCCCTACCAGCTGTGATGTTCATCCATGGATTTGGGGGCAGAGGCGAGGGTGTGTTTCGCAACACAGGCATGACCTCTAAAATTTTGGAGCGTGGATATGCGCTCATCGCGCCCTCTGGCCTGAAGATGGAAGGACGCTCTGGCGGCAGTTGGAGTTTTCATCCCGAGCGGTTTCAGCGCCGCGATGAGATCGCATTTCTAACCCGTACCAAAGAGGCGGCCACCCAAGCCCATAACATTGATCCCGACCGGATCCTGTTGTCGGGGTTTTCCATTGGCGGGTCGATGACCTCCTACTTGGCCTGCCAAGCGCCAGATCGATTTTCGGCCTATGCGCCCGTGGGTGGCAGCTTTTGGCGCCCGCATCCCAAAGGCTGCGAGGGCGATGTTCGGCTTTTGCACACGCATGGGTGGACAGACGGAACGGTGCCTTTAGAGGGCCGGCTTTTGCGCGGCACCGATGTAAATGCCGTGGGCGCCTTGGCCCAGGGCGATGTGTTTCGTGCCATGGATATTTGGCGCGAAACCAATGATTGCATTCACCTCAAGGCCGATAAATTTGTGACTGAGGGTTTTTTCTGGCGGCGCAAATGGGAGCGGTGTTTGCCGGGCTCTGCGCTGGAATTTGCGCTTTTTCCGGGCGGGCATGTGATCCCGCAGGGCTGGGCTGACATGGCGCTGGATTGGTTTGAGGCTTTGCCGCCCAAATCCTAAGCCATAGCGCGGATTGCCTGCGCAGATTGAGTATTTTTCCAAGAAAAAGGTGGGGCCAGGTTTGGTTATTCGGCGGCCAGTGTGACGCTAGGGGCTGGGGCCAAAATTTCAGACTTCAAATCTGCGCGGGCGCGGCGTGCCCGGGTTACAACGCGCGGTTCGCGCAGGCTTTGGGGGCTGGGCAGACGCCACCACGTAGGGCCGTCTTTCAGGGGGATCGCGCCCAATTTTGCGAGGCCTGCCGCGCCTGTGAGGCTCAGCGCAATTGGCGCAAGCCAGAACGAGATATATCCTGTTGCAATACCGGCAGCCAGTCCGGCTCCCAAGAGCGTCTCCATCCAGTGAAATTGCAGCAGAGCGCGCCAGGTACCTGAGTTTTCAGTGCTGCGTGCTTGTGCCCCCCAGCCTGGGCCGAGCCCCAAGAGCGCGCGCCCAACAGCTTGGCTTTGTTGGACCATCATGACAGGGGCAAAGAGGACCGAAAGGCCAATTTCAAGCGCAGTTGACGCGGCAAAGGGGGCGGCTCCGCCATAGGCTTTGCGGATGTCCGCACGCATCCCAAGCGCAAAAGCGCCCATGAGTTTTGGCAAAAGGAGCATGCCGTAGATCACCGCGAGAAATATCGGGCCGTGGGAAGCGGGCATATCAGGCCAAATCGGATGAAGCGGGCTTATGGGGGAAAAGTAAGATGGCTGTGGCGCGTCCCAAAGCATCGGTGCCATCCCGACCCAAGCCCAGATCACAATCAAGGCCAACCAGGCCGGCGAAAGCAGAAAGGCCACCGCACCTTGTAACAAGTGAAAGCGGGTCACGGGGTGAAAACCGCGCGCAGCCAACAGGCGCAGGTGTTGCAGGTTGCCCTGGCACCAGCGTCTGTCGCGCAGCGCATAGTCACGCAGCGTTTGCGGGCTTTGCTCAAAGCTGCCGCCCATGCGCGGCAAGAAGCGCACCGCCCAACCTGCGCGGCGCAACAAACCTGCTTCCACAAAGTCATGGCTGAGGATCAGCTTGTCCTGACCCTTCGGCCCGCGCAGATAGGGCAGACGCGCAGCAGCCGCAAAGGCCCGTGTGCGAATGATGGCGTTGTGTCCCCAATAATTGCCCTCTCGGCTCGACCAAAGCGCCAGCCCTTCGGCCAACAGCCAACCGTAGACCGCGTTGGAAAACTGGTGCATGCGCCCAAAGACCGTTTGTGCGCCGATCACAACGGGCACGCTTTGAATGAGGCCTGCTTGATCGTCGGCTGATAGCTCATGGGCCAGATGACGGATCGCAGCGCCGCTCATCAGACTATCGGCATCCAGTACAATCATCGCCTCATGCGCGCCGCCCCAGTGCTCGATCCAATCGGTGAGATTGCCGACTTTTTTGTCGGTATTTTTGGCTCTGCGGCGGTAATAGATGTCGATCTCAACAGGGGCGCTGGCTTTGAGCGCCCAAAAGGCGCGTTCCTCAAGATTTGCAATATTGGGATCTTGCGTATCGGAGAGAACAAAGAACGTGAAACGATCCGCGCTCCGGCCTTGGGTGAGTTCTGCAAGCATGGCACTTGCATTGCCAAAGACGTCCCAGGGGACTTCGTTGTAGATGGGCATCAAAAGCGCGACTTTTGGCTCTTTGGCCAGACCGCGGCTGGGGCTGAAGCGCGGCGTGCAAGGCGCAAAGGCACGACGCGCGAGCCCGATGAGGGCGGTGCTGACCGACAGGGCCACCCAGACAAAACTCACCCCAACGAGGACCACAATGAGGGCCTCAAAGGCGCTGATCCCACCGCTTGTAAAGCCGCGTGCGAGGGCCGTGCTCAGGACGATACTGAGCGCCAATGCAGGGCCAAAAGCCAAGCTGCGCCAAGCCGACACACGCCAAGACGGTAGGCTGAGCCCGCGTTGTGCAGGCGCTTCCTCAAAGGCTTGAGGGGCCATTGGCAAAGGTGCGCGGGCCGGCATGACTTCATAGGCGTAGCGGGTCATGCGGTCCACCTGTAGAGCCAGGTTTCGCTCAAAGGGGTGCCGTTCACCTTGAGGTCCGCGCGGAATTCGATGAGCTGTGCCTCGCCTGGGTCGAACTTAAAGGCAAAGCGCGGCCCACCCGTTTCGGGATTGCGCTGTAAGACACCTTTGGAGACCCTGCCTGCGGAGGCGCGCACCATGGTCTCGACCTGGCTCAGATCGTCCGGCAGGTTCGGGCCTGGGGCGAAATCAATGGCGGCGATGAGGCCTGTGTCAAAGGCCGCGCCAATCGCTGTGTTGAGGACAGGCAAACCTGCGCCATGGGCTTGGTCTGCGCCCCAGGTGAGCCTGTAGCGCAGGGTGTGCCCGGTGCCTGCTTTGAGCCCTTGAGACGGGCGCCAATAGGCAACGATATTGTCGTAGATCTCTTTGTCGGTTGGAATCTCAACGAGCGTCACCGCGCCTTTGCCCCAATCTCCACGCGGTTCAACCCAGAGGCCGGGGCGGCGGTGATAGTGGGCTTCGAGGTCGTTGAAATCGCCAAATCTGCGGGCGCGCTGCATGAGGCCAAAGCCGCGTGGATTGTCGTCGACAAAGGCGCTGATTTGTAGGTTGCGTGGGTTGGCGAGGGGGCGCCAAAGGGTTTCGCCTGCGCCATTTTCGATGAGCAGGCCGTCACTGTCGTGCACGGCAGGGCGAAAGTCGGAGAACCTGTCGCGGTTGGTTTGGTCGAAATAAAACATCGACGTTAAGGGCGCCAGGCCGATGTGCGCCATGTCTTCGCGCGCGAATATTTGAGCCTCAACTTCCATCACCAAAGGCTGGCCTGGGGTGATCTCGAAGCGGTACGCACCGGTACAAGAGGGGCTATCGAGCAGAGCGTGCAGCCTGAAGGTGCCGCTCGTTGGGTGAGGCTTTTCGATCCAAAACTGGCGAAATTCTGGGAACTCTTCGCCTGTGGGTTCGGCTGTATTGAGCGCAAGCCCGCGTGCGGAGAGGCCGTAGATGTCGCCTTCGCCTATCGCTCGGAAATAGCTGGCGCCTTGGAAAACGGCCACTTCTTGGTGGATGCCAGGCGAGGCGTAGTCGCTGCGCAGGCGCAGGCCGGAATAGCCCAAAGTGGGGTCAATGGGCAGGCTTGGGAATTTGTCGGTTTTGTCAAAAGCCTCGAGGTCGAAGCCGACTTGGTGCGCTTTGCCTTGGTCCACCAAATGTGTGGTGACTGGCGTTGGAAAATAGAGACCTGGAGCGAAGAAATCGACGCGCAGGGGGCTGTCTTGATTGGCCAAAAGCGCGTGGCGCACATCAAACCAAATGGAGACATACTCGTCATACGACAAATCCTGCCAGGCTTTTGGGACCTGCGGGGGGGCTTTGTAAGCCTTACCGGCCAAAGCGCGGGCCATGCGCGCAACGGTTTGATCATCAAAGGGCTGGCCTTTGGCCAAAGGCAGCGCGTCTGGCCCATCTGCAAAAGCAGGGCTTGCGGCCAAAGCCATAAGGCTTGTGAGGAACTCCCGGCGCAGCATCTAACGCGCTTTCTTCCAAGGTTGCGATTTGATCCAAGCCGCGCCATAGGCCACGCCGATGATCAGTGCAAAGCCCAAGAGGTTGACCCAGAGCATGGACCAATGCGTGCGGCCCACCTGATCGAAGAGAACGCCTAAAAGCCGGGCCAAAAACATCGAGCTGATGAAAACGGCCAAAGACTGTTGGCCAACTTTCATAATCACGCTGAGCAGGGCACCCCAGGCTTGACCTAGCCAAGCCGCCCCTTGCGAAGGGACAATGCGTGCGCCTTTGGGGCCAACAAGGATCCAGGCCACGTAGGCCGTGGCCAAGAAGTGGATGTAGCGCAGCACGCCGAAGTCGGTTTTGTTGATCAAGAAGGCATAGTCTTTGCGCCAGGCCAGCAGCCAATCCACTTCGCGAAAGATCTTGAAGTAGGCAAAGGGCACGGTGATCAGGATCACAGCGACTGCCAGCCAAAACAGTAGAGCCGAGCGTGGTGGCGCGGGGATCCAGCCTGCCATGAAGGCAAAGCCCGTGAAAAAGACCAACTGCCAGCCAAGGGGGTTGAAAAACCATTCGCGCGCTGACCAAGGCTCAGCCGGAAAGTTCCAGCCCAAAATATTTGCGCTCAGCCAAATGGCAACGCTCACAGCAATCATCAAGCCCACATGCACGCGCGCCAAGCCGATCATCAGGGGCATCATTGCCAAAATGACCAGATACATCGGCAAAATGTCGAAGTAGTTGGGCACGTAAGTGAGGGTCAAAAGCCCCAAAAGCTGCGGTTGAGGATTGTTAAAAAAGGGATAGAGGTTGAGTTGGCCCACATAGTCGCGCCCCTCAGGCAGGCTCGCGTTGAGGGCCACCATGGTGGCTGCAATGGCAATGAAGAGGCCGATATGAGCCCAGTACACTTGCCAAATCCGGTAGCTTACCCGGGCCGTCCCCATCATCATGCCGCGCTCGCGAAAGACCCGTCCAAAGGCGATGGCAGAGGCCATGCCGGAGCAAAACACAAAGGTCTCAGTCGCGTCAGAGAAACCAAAGCGCGCCGGGATCCAAAGCGCCAGCCAATCGTTGGGGACATGGGCAATGAGAATGATGAACATCGCAATGCCGCGGAAGAAATCGAGCCTAGGATCGCGCAAGGCGGCTGTTGGCGCCGCCCGTGAAGGGGACGCCGTGGCGCTATGCGCCGCAGGCGCGGATTGGTGCGCCGGTACTGTTGGATCAGCCATCGTCATGGGCGTCTCTCATTATCCAAGATCTCTCGCGCGGATTACTCCGCAGCAAGGCCCACATGCAGGCCGCGGGCTTCTGCTATCTGGGCCATGCGGCTCTGGGCAAAGGCATCTGGTTTGCCGGCCCGCAGCGAGGTGCGGGCGAGAAGAAGCGATTCCGTTTCGTTCAAGCGGCCGGCGCGCAGGCCGGCTTCAATGGTGATGCGCTCGAACACATCGCGCTGGGCGTGGCTGCCGCCCATGGTTTGAAACTTGGGCTGGGCGGCGCGCAGGTTTTCAAAAGCTTGTCCGTATTGCGCTTCGCCAAAGGCCGACAGGCCGCGCGCGGCCAAGAGGCCGGGATCGGCCATCACACTGGCCATGTCTCCAGATTGAGTGGCGGATTGCGCGACGCGGGCGGTCATGCGGGCTACAGCATCGTTGCGCTTGTCCCCTGAGAGCGCCAGCATGTAATGCAGATCGGCAAAGACCAAACATCCGTCGTTCATGCGCGCCTCAGACAGCTCCGCCAGTTCGCTCCAGCGATGCCCAACATCGGTGCCTTCGAGCTCTAAGCGCACCAGCAATGAACTGGCGTTTGACAGGTCGCGGAAGTCATCGGTTTTCTCAGCGCGAATTTTTTCGTCGTAAAGCGCTAAGACGCGGTCCGTGTCGCCTTCATCGAGATGCAAAAGGGCTTTGTGCCACCATACGTGGAAGCGGAAGTTGTTGCAGTGATCCCAAGCGCTGGCATTGGCCTCGATAAGCGCAATCCCATCACGGGTGCGGTGGGTCATGTCACAGACATGGGCCACGGCATGCAGGCCCCAGGCATCGTCCGTGGCGTAATCGAGCCCGCGGCGTCCAGCGTGTTCGGCGGCGGCGTATTCGCCTGTTTCTTCGAGCGCAAAGGCAAGGCAACCCAGTGCGTAACCATGCAAGGGATGATCCGGGCCTTGCGCGGGCATCACAGCTTCAATGGAGCGGCGCATGCCGATGTTGTCGCCCAGAACAAAGCGCACCGCATGACTGAGCTTCATCGAAAGCGTATCTGCAGGATTGAGACGCAGCGCATCTTCCATGCGCGCAATGGCCAGGCGCGGATAACCTTGCAACCATCCATCAAGAGCAGCAACCCAGAGCCGTTCGCGCTCTGTGGCACCGCCTTGCTTAAGAGCCGTTTGTGCTGTGCTGAGCGCCTCTTGGGCCACCGAGACCAACTCGCGTTTGCCCATCAATAGAGAAAAGAGCCCTTTGGCGGCATGGGCCATGGCAAAGCCGGGTGCGGCCTCTAAAAGCTTTCCAAGGTGAACCGGAGCGGATTGCCCATGGGCCAAAAAGCCCAGGGTCATATTGTTCCAATGGGTCACGTGGTCCGCGTCTGTTAGAGACACGTCACAGGTTGAGATATCGCGCAACATGGTCGTACTTTCCGCAAGGGGTTGACCGCCTGGGTTTGGCAGCCAAGTCTGCGGCACATTAGCGAATTGCGCTAAGGCTGCATCACACGCCCGCGCGAGCGCGCGCATTCGTGATTGAAGTTAACCTTTTTGTGAACAAAGCCTTAAAACCTTGACGCTTTCTTGGCTGCTGCATGTGCTTTGAGGATCTCATTCAATTGCGCGGTGTCTTGGCCAAAACGCGGCGGGGCACGACGGATCGTGGCGGGGGTTTGTGAGAGTTTAAGCGGGTTTGCCAGCAGTTTAACCGCGCCCTCTTTGGTCTGAGGCGCTGGAACAGTTGCCACCGCGCTGCGCGCTTGCGCTTGGGAGGAGCCGAGCGCTTGGCCAACCGTATGAATGGGGCCCGCGGGCACGCCAAGGCTTTCTAAGGTTTGAAGGATTTCCGCGCTCGTGCGCCTCTGCAATGTTTCAGCAATCTCTGCTGTTAAGGCGTCCCGGTGGGCAATACGGGCTTGATTTGTCAAGAATCGGGTGTCTTCGCTTAGGTCTGAGCGGTCCATTGCTTTGCAAAACGCTTGGAACTGGCCATCGTTGCCCACGGCTAAAATGATATGCCCGTCTGATGAGGCAAAGACATCATAGGGCACGATGTTGGGATGGGCATTGCCGCGCCGCTTCGGCGCTGTGCCAGAGGCCAAGAAATTTGTGCCTTCGTTAATGAGCCAGGCCATTTGGCTGTCAATGAGGGACAGATCAATATGCTGGCCTTGGCCGGTGGCGTCGCGGTGGCGGAGTGCTGCCAAGATGCCCACGGTGGCGTACATGCCGCACACGACGTCCGCGATGCCAACGCCCACTTTCATTGGAGACCCGTCCGGCTCGCCAGTGAGGGACATGATCCCGCCAAAGCCCTGCGCCATCAAATCGTAGCCCGGCAAATTGCGGTTGGGGCCTGTTTGGCCAAAGCCGGAAATGGAGCAATAGACAAGATCTGGGCGCTCTGAGAGTAGCGTGGCGTGATCAAGCCCGTATTTTTCCAAGCCGCCGGGTTTGTAGTTTTCGATCACAACGTCCGCTTGGGCGGCCACGGATTTGACGAGAGCCTGACCATCGGGCGTGGAGAGATCTGCGGCAATGGAATATTTGTTGCGATTGGCGGCCATATAGTACGCGCTGAGATCGCTCTCACCGTCTGGGGTCTCAGCGTAAGGCGGGCCCCAAGTGCGTGTGTCGTCGCCACCGGATTTGGGGTTTTCGATTTTGATAACCGTTGCGCCGAGATCGCCCAAAAGCTGGGTGGCCGTGGGACCTGCGAGGATCCGGCTGAGATCCAAGATCAGCAGATCTTGACATGCGCCCGGGGTGGCCTGTGATAGATCCGTTTGGTCAAAACGCGCCATCATAGGCTCCTTTGTCGATCTCCGCGGCAATCACGGTGAATGTCTCACTCGGTTGCGCCGCGGCGAGTGCGGCTTCCAACTCGGGCTTTGATCGGACCGTGTGACCTCTACCGCCAAAGGCTGTTGCGAGGGCCGCGAAATCGGTGCGCGCGAAATCCACGCCAGTGTTCGCAAGCTGACGGCTGCGTTGCTTGAGCTCAATGAGCGCCAGGGACGCGTCGACAAAGACTACAAAGATGGTTTTGAGACCTAGCTCCGCGGCGGTGGCAATCTCGCCTGCGACCATGAGGAACCCTGCATCGCCTGAAAAGGACACCACTGTGCGCTTGGGCTCCACAAGCTGGGCGCCCATCGCAAGCGGAATGGCGCATCCCATGGTGCAAAGGGCTGTTGACTGGGTGAGGGCGCGCGGGAACTCGGCTTGCCAGATCTGGCTGAGAAGAATGCGGTGCGCGCCGCTGTCAACTGTGGCCAGCGTGTCTGCGGGCAGGGCCTCTTGGCAGGTGCGGATGACTTCATGGGGGCCCCAGGATTGATTTCCCGCGAAGGCCGCGTCGAGCGTTGCTTTGCATTGCGAGACCTCCGCGCGCGGCCAGCCATCGGGCCTGGGTGCGGTTTGAAAGGCCTGCAGTGTGGCGGAGGTGTCGCCAATGATGTTGAAGGTGGCTTGGTGCATATAGTGGTGGTTAGGTTCTGCAGTGATGTCGATCACATACTGCTGGTTTGGGTCCCACGGATTTTGCCAGCCCGTGCGCATTTCAATGGGATCATAGCCAGCGCACAGGATCACGTCGGCTTTTGCGATGAAGGGCATGAGCACTTCATCTGCTTTGGGCGACAGGCCGGCGCCACCGAGTGCAAGCGCATGGCTTTCAGGGATCATGCCTTTGGCTTTGTAGGTGGTGATGACCGGCATGCCAAAGTGTTCGGCTGCCGCGATCACGGCGGTGCTGGCATTCTCGGACATGGCATCGACACCCACGATCATGAGCGGGCGTTTGGCTTGAGCGAGGGCTGCGCGCGCGGCATCCAGCGCGGGATCCGCTGGGACCATGGGGGCTGCTGGGGGGCGCGTTTGACTGTAGGGCTCGGCTCGCGTGTCTGCGACTTGGATGGGCACATCGATGTGAACGGGGCCCTTGCGGCCCTCCATGGCGATGCCGATGGCTTTGTCGGTGATCACGCCTGCTGCGGGGGCGTTGAGGGTAAAGCTCGCTTTGGTGATCGGGCGGAACACCTGCGGCTGATCGAGCACTTGGTGCGTGTAGGTTTGCGCGAGATCGGCATCAACGCATCCCGTCAGGACAATCATCGGCACGCGGTCTTGGCGGGCGTTTTCAACCACGTTGATGCCGTTCAGAGCGCCTGGGCCCACGGTGGCGACCAGAATGCCCGGCGCGCCGGTGCGGTGGTAGGTGCCTTCGGCCATAAAGCCTGCTGCGTTTTCATGTTTGGCCAGAACAAATTGGATGCCCGCTTGTTTAAGGGCGTCTAGAAGCGTGAGAACTTCGCCGCCCGGCATGCCAAAGGCCCATCTGCAGC
>JBCDCE010000039.1:0-36454 GCA_039182515.1 Pseudomonadota bacterium
ATTGGATTTGCGTTACACTGGCCTAAGCGAAAAGCGCTGCCCGTTGAACGACTTGATCTCGCAAATATTGGCCAGTTTTCGTTCCGAGCCCCTGATGATTTACGCTATCCTGCGCTGCGTCTTGCGCGCGAGGTCATGGAAATAGGCGGGCTTGCTGGCGCTGCTTTCAATGCCGCTAAGGAACAAGCGCTCGACGCTTTTATCGCAGGCGAGATTGGATTTATGCAGATGGCAGAGGTGGTTGAAGAGGTTTTGAACCAGCTTGAGACCGCCAATCGCCTGAGAATCGCCGCATTCACCCTTGATGACGTGCGCCAAACGGACCATCTGAGCAGGCAAGAAGCACGCAACATCATGCGCGCCTGGGCCGCTTGAACCAAAACGCAGGAAAGACTTGATGGACATCACAACCCTGATTTCGAGCTCTGGCGGTGTGGCTTACACGATTGTGGCCTTTGTTGTTGCGCTCTCGATCATCGTCGCGATCCATGAATACGGCCATTATATTGTTGGACGTTGGTCGGGTATCCACGCGGATGTTTTCTCGCTTGGCTTTGGCCCTGTGCTTTACTCTCGGACCGACAAACGCGGCACTGTGTGGCAACTCGCAGCTTTACCCTTTGGCGGCTATGTGAAGTTCAAGGGCGATGCGAATGCGGCCTCTGCGGGTGCGGATCCGAACATCAAACCAGCACGTGACACGATGCACGGCGCGCCGTTGTGGGCGCGCTCGGCCACGGTTGCGGCTGGTCCGATCTTCAACTTCATCCTGTCGTTCTTCATTTTCGCGGGCGTGCTGCTTTTTGCTGGCCAAGCCAGCGATCCCACCCGTATCGAACGCTTTTTGCCGCTCCCTGCGGGCCATGAGCAAGGCTTGCAAGTGGGTGACGTTCTTTTGGAGATTGAGGGTCAATCTCTCAATGGCGAACGTGAAGGCGGGATTGCTGACCTTTTGCCAACTGAGGCCTCCCTTGAGTATTTGGTGGACCGTGATGGCCAAGAAATACTTGTCTCCGGGCCTTATCCGACCTTGCCGATCGTTTCGTCGCTGACCCCGCGATCCGCCGCGATTGCGGCAGGTTTGGAAGTCGGCGACTTGATCCAAGAGATCAACGGAACACCCATTTCGACCTTTCCGGAGCTGCAAAGTGCCGCTGTGAATTCAAACGGGGAGCCTTTGGCGCTGAAGGTTTGGCGCGAGGGTGAGCCGGACTTGCTCGACTATGAGCTCACGCCACGCCCCAGAGATTTTCAACTGGCCGATGGCAGTTTTGAGCGCCGCTGGATGATCGGTGTTCAGGCAGGCGGGTTCTTTGAACCCGCGCGTGAAAATCTTGGTATAGGCACAGCGCTTGTCGCAGGTGTAGAGCGCACATGGGGGGTGATCACTGGGAGTATCAATGGCCTTGGCGCTATCTTAAGTGGCGAGATCAGTACGTGTAATTTGAATGGCCCTGTCGGCATTGCTCAAACCTCGTCAGCCATGGCGCAACAAGGCACCGAGAGCTTCATATGGTTTATTGCGGTTCTCTCGACGGCCGTGGGCCTATTGAACCTCTTTCCGATCCCTATCCTGGATGGTGGGCACTTGGTGTTTCACGCCTATGAAGCCGTGAGCGGCAAGCCACCTTCAGACCGCGTACTCAACGCCTTGATGGCCACGGGCCTCACAATTTTGCTCGGCTTCATGGTCTTTGCCTTGGGCAACGATCTTTTCTGCCCATAAGGCAGGCTTGCTCTCAGGTGGCAAAGACCTGCCAGACCGTTTGAGCAATCGGCGAGCTTCCGCCTTTTTGCTGAGATGTTGCGAGGCGCTCCAGAAGCAGGGTCAAAGTTTCGCCATTTTGCCTCTATAAGATGGAGCCAATGAGGAGAGCCCTATGACCCGTCTTTTGGATCAAACACCCTGGTACACCGTGCTGATGGACCTTAATTAGGACCGGCTTTTGTATATTATCACCATTGCGGCTGCGCTTTGGGCCGGCTCATTCCTGGGCACCTTCGTTTAACAGACATATTTGCAAAGCCTCTGAGGATGTTTTGCACGCGTTGGCCTTTATAGGCAGGGAATTACTGCGATTTGAACGTCACATCATCTCCATGACGCAAAATCTGGCAGAGTCTGTGAGACTCTTTTGACATCGGGCCGCTGCAAGGCTACTCAAACCTATATAAAGCAAAAAACTTTCGGGGGTCGAAATGCGCGCAGTGATCTGGATCCGAGCCCATGTGGCCGGTGGACTGCTTCTTGCTCTCATATTATGGATGGCACTGGCGCAAGGCGCGATTGCCCAAAGCTTCCGCTTCTCCAGTTTTGAGATCAATGGTAATCAGCGTGTAGAAACGGGAACTATTCTGAGCCTTGCGGGTATCCAGCGCGGCGAAGCTGTTTCTGCCGCGGCACTCAATGATGCGGTGCAATCACTTTTGGGCTCAGGCCTCTTTGAAAATGCCAATGTTACGCCGCGCGGAAATCGTTTGGTCATCGATGTGGTCGAGTTTCCAACGATCAACCGTGTGAATATCGAAGGCAACAGACGGCTTTCAGATGATCTGCTGTCCGGCCTCATCACGTCCCAAAGCCGCCGCGTGTATAGTCCAACACAGGCAGCACAAGACGCGGCTGTGATTGAACAAGCTTACGCCGAGCAAGGCCGTTTGGCCGCCACTGTGACCCCCGCCATCATTCGGCGCAGCGAAAACCGTGTGGATCTTGTATTTGAGGTCACGGAAGGCCGCGTTGTAGAGATCGAACGGATCAGCTTCACAGGTAACCGCGCATTCTCGGACCGTCGTCTACGCCGCGTTCTTGAGACGAAACAAGCTGGTATATTCCGGCAATTTGTCCGCTCGGACACCTTCATTGCGGACCGCATCGAGTTCGACAAGCAAGTGCTGCGCGATTTCTACCTCTCGCGTGGCTACGTGGATTTCGAAACGCTGGGCACCTCAAGCGAACTTACGCAGTCCCGCGACGCTTTCTTGCTGATGTTCAATGTGCGCGAAGGCCAACAGTTCGACTTCGGCAACGTCGAGGCGGTTTCTTTGATCCCCGAAGTAGATGCGGAAGACTTCCAAGATGCGATCCGGGTGCGGCCAGGCGTGTCTTATTCCCCGGTTTTGGTCGAAACTACCATTGAACGGCTAGAGCGCCGCGCATTGGAGCTTGGCCTTAATTTCATTCGGATTGAGCCTCGTATCACGCGAAATGCCGCTGAGCTTGCATTAGATGTTGCCTTTGAAATTAGCAGAGGGCCGCGCGTTTTCGTAGAACGCATTGATATTGAAGGGAACACAACAACGCTGGACCGCGTTGTGCGTCGTCAATTCCGCATCGTGGAAGGAGATCCCTTTAACCCTCGTGAAATTCGCCAGTCCGCCGAGCGCATTCGTGCGTTAGGCTTTTTCGCCACAGCGGACGTGAGTGCGCGTGAAGGCTCGCGCGATGACACAGTGATTGTGGATGTGGATGTGGAAGAGCAACCCACGGGCTCTCTGTCCTTCGGGGCCAGCTACGGCACCAATGCAGGCATTGGTGCGGCCATCAGCTTCTCAGAACGCAACTTTTTGGGACGCGGTCAGCGGCTGTCATTTGCCGTCAATACGTCAGAGGCCAACACAGCTTATAACTTGCGGTTTGCGGAACCCGCTTTCTTGGGTCGCGATTTAACCTTTGGCCTCAATATCGGCCTGACAGAAACTTCCCAAAGGTTTGCAGATTTCAACACGCGGCGGATTATTGTTCAGCCGTCGCTTGGATTCCCGGTCAGCGAGCGCGGGCGTTTAACCCTGCGCTACACTGCACAGCAGGATGCCGTGCTCGATGTGGACGACGGCTTAGATGATATGGGCATGCAAGAAGTGGCCTTTGGCGTGAACCAATTTGGCGTACTGGAAACCGAGGCGGGCAGCTCTGCGTTGATTAAGGCGGATGAAGCACGCGGTGACCTTTGGCAAAGCTCTGTGGGCTACTCCTACAGCTTTGACTCGCGCACGACGGGCCTCAATCCCAATGCGGGTGTGCTGTTTCGCTTTGGTCAGGATTTCGCGGGCTTAGGAGGCGACCGAGAGTTCGTACGTACAAGCTTCTTTTTGGGCGCTGAAGCAAAGGTCTTGAAAGAAGAAGTGACGGTCCGCGCGATCTTAGAAGGCGGCTCAATCCAGTCCACCGGCGGAGAAACAAGTACAATCACGGAAAGGTACTCCGGCAACGGGGCTGTGCGTGGTTTTGAACCCAACGGCTACGGTCCTCGTGATCTTACCGCGCAAAACCGCGATGCGGTGCGTGGTAATACCTTTGCGGCTCTACGCCTCGAAGCTGATTTCCCTCTCGGCTTGCCAGAAGAGTACGGGATCTCGGGCGGTGTCTACTTCGACACAGGCTCGGTTTGGGGCTTGGATGATGATCTCGGTGGCACAATCGACGACGATTTCATCGCGCGCTCGACTGTTGGCTTCACCATTTTCTGGACAACCCCAATTGGGCCTTTGCGGTTTAATTTCTCAAATCCGCTCGAATATGAAGACTATGACAACCGTCAATATTTCGACCTGAGCGTAACTACGAGGTTCTGAGCATGAGAGGGCCGTTCAAAGCCGGGCTGTTGGCTTTGTCTTTGGGCCTATCCGGGCTTGGAGGGGATCTCAAAGCGCAGGTGCAAAGCGATGTGCCGCGCTCGCCCGTGCTGACAATCGACAGTGAACGTCTCTTTTCTCAAAGCGCGTATGGGCGCCGGATCGTGGCTGAGCTTGAAGCTGAGCGACAAGTTTTGATTGCTGAAAAAGAAGCGCTGGAAGCAGACCTCGAAGCGGAAGAACTGCAACTCACTCAGCAACGCCCCAATTTGCCTGCTGCAGAATTTCAGGTTTTGGCTGAGGCCTTCGATGCGAAAGTTCAACAAGCGCGGCGCGCTCAAGACATCAAGTCGCGAGAACTCGGCCAGAAACGAGATGACGCGCGCGGAGCTTTTTTGAACTTTAGCTTGCCGGTACTGGCCGAAATTGTGCGCGAAGCAAATGCTGTTGCGATTTTGGAGCGCGGCTCTGTGTTTATTTCTGCCGATAGGATCGATATCACGGACCAAGCCATCGCGCGCATGGATGTACGTGTTGGGGATCAACTAGACACCAATGCCGACTGACCCAACGCGTGTTAAGAGCACTCATTGACAAAAACCATCAGACCGAAACCTAAGACCCATCGAAAAAGGCGAAACGCGACGTGACAGAGGCCATAAAGACCGCAGATATAGATCTTATTAAACGGATCATTCCGCACCGCTATCCGTTCCTCTTGGTCGACAAAGTGCGCGACATCGACGGCTACTCCTCTGCTGTGGGCATCAAAAACGTCACCTACAATGAGCCCCATTTCCAAGGGCATTTTCCCGCCACGCCCATTATGCCGGGCGTGACGATCATTGAGGCCATGGCGCAAACAGCTGCTGTGATGGTTGGTGTTGCGATGGACATGGCTGACAAAGAGTTGCTCGTCTATTTCATGGCCATCGACAAATGCAAATTCCGGCGCAAAGTGGGGCCGGGGGACGTTTTAGAAATGAAGGTCACCACCGCACGGGGCAAACCAGGTGCCAAGGTCTGGAAGTTCGAAGGAGAGGCAACAGTGGAGGGTGAACTTGCAGCACAGGCTGAGTTCACCGCCATGATGGACCTGCCCGATACAAATGGCTGAGGCGATTGTTCATTCTTCTGCGGTTGTTGAACCGGGCGCGCAGCTAGGTGCAGATGTTCGGGTTGGGCCCTTTTGCTATCTGGGACCTGAGGTTGTCTTAGGTGAAGGCGTTGAGCTGACCTCTCATGTGGTTCTCACAGGGCAAACAACCATTGGCCCACAGACGCGCGTGTTTTCCTTCGCTTGTATAGGAGAGATCCCCCAAGACAAGAAGTTCAAAGGCGAGAAGACCCGCTTGGAAATTGGCGCGCGCAACCAGATCCGCGAGCATGTAACCATGAACCCTGGCACCGAAGGCGGTGGCGGTGTCACACGTATTGGGGACGACGGTCTCTTTATGGCGGGCTGTCATGTAGCCCATGATGCGCAGATCGGGGATCGAGTGATTGTGGTCAATCAATCCGCCATCGCGGGTCACTGTATCGTTGAAGATGATGTGATCATCGGTGGGCTCTCTGGCATTCACCAATGGGTGCGCATTGGCAAAGGGGCCATCATTGGCGCGCTGTCGATGGTCACCAATGATGTGATCCCCCATGGGCTTGTCCAAGGTCCGCGTGCAGAGCTCGATGGGCTCAATCTTGTTGGTCTCAAGCGCAAAGGCGTAAGCCGCGCAGATATCACAGAGTTGCGCGCAGCCTTTCAGATGCTCAAGCAAGGCGACGGCGCTTTCGCAGAGCGTGCGGCGCGCCTCAAGGATGATTTCGAGAGTGATTATGTCACTGATCTCGTACGCTTCGTGACCGCCTCCACAGATCGCCATTTCCTAACCCCAAAGTAGGCCGTCATGAGTGACACATATGGGCTCTTTGCAGGAACGGGCGCACTGCCGCATCGGGTAGCCGAGGCGTTGTCGCAGCAGAACGCGCCCTTCGTGAGTTTTGGGTTCGAACATTCCACTCTGCATGGCGCTCAAGAGCACTTAGTGTTTCGACTGGAAACCTTGGGCACCTTGCTCGAGGCGCTGAAATCGCGGGGGGTCCAAACGATCTGCTTGGCGGGTGGAGCGGTGCGTCCCGATGTGGATCTCACCCAGGTGGACGCTGCAACAGCACCGCTTTTGGGCACACTTGCAAGCGAGCTGTCGCAAGGCGACGACACAACTCTGCGGGCCATCGTCAGCCTCTTTGAAAGCCAAGGGTTTCGCATCGTACCTGCGCATGATCTTGTGCCGGATCTTTTGCCCAAGAGTGGTGTGCTTACCCACACCAGCCCATCTGAAGCAGACCTTAAGGACATAGAGCGCGCCAAGTCCGTCCACGCGCATCTTGGGGCAGCGGATGTGGGCCAAGCCTGCGTTGTGGCCCAAGGTCAGGTCTTGGCCGTTGAAGCCCTTTTGGGCACAGATTGGATGCTGCGCTCGCTGTTGCAGCGGAGCCAAGCCCCCACAAATGCCCCCTCGACGGGCAGTTTTTGGGATGACCCTCTGGGAACAGCGGCGGACATGATGGGCGGGCCCGTTGTGGCGGGTACTTCGCAAGAGCGCCACCCCGACCTGCCAAAGGGCGGAGTGCTTTATAAGGCATCAAAGCCCGGCCAATCCCTCGCTGCAGATCTTGCGACCATTGGGCCGTCCACCGTTCAAAATGTGAAAGACCTCGAGCTCAATGGCATCGTATTGGGCCCCATGACCCAAATTTTGGATCGCGAGGCTGTGATTGCCGCCTGTAACGCTGCAGGTCTCTTTCTAGAGGTGCGTTTGTGAAGGTCTTTGTGGTTGCCGGCGAGCTTTCCGGAGACGCGCTTGGTGCATCCTTGATGGACGGTCTAAAGGAGCTGGTGCCGGGCGTTACCTTTGAAGGCATTGGCGGGCCGCAAATGACAGCCTCCGGTCTCACCTCGCTCTTTGCTATGGATGAGCTCAGTGTGATGGGCCTGGCGGAGATCCTGCCCAAATATCCACAGCTCAAGCGTCGTCTCAATCAGACCATAACCGCTGTGCTCGAGAGCAAACCTGATGTGCTTGTCACCATCGACAGTCCAGACTTTGGACTTCGTGTTGCAAAAGCCGTGAAGGCAAAAAGCACCATTCGCACAGTGCATTATGTCGCCCCAACCGTTTGGGCTTGGCGTCCAAAACGTGCGGCTAAAATGGCGCGTTTTATTGATCATGTCTTAGCGCTGTTTCCTTTTGAGCCGCCTTATATGCAGGCTGAAGGCATGGCTTGCGACTTTGTGGGGCATCCAATTGCTGTGAAGCCACAAGCTTCCGAGGCCGAAGCTCAGGCTTTTGCGCAAACCGTGCCGGGCGAGGGGCCGATTGTATTGCTGTTGCCTGGTTCTCGTCGTGGCGAAGTCAGCCGTTTGCTGCCGAGGTTTCTGGAAAGCCTGGAGGGTTTTGCGTCTCAAACCGGCCCATTTCGACTTGTGTTGCCAACGGCAACGCCTGTTTGTGCTTTAATCGAAGAGATGACCCAAGATTGGGCGCTGCCTCTCACTGTGATTTCCGGCCAAGAAGGAGCCGAAAAGCGCGCGGCTTTTGCGGCGGCAGATGTGGCTTTGGCCGCGTCTGGCACCGTGTCCCTGGAACTTGCCGCAGCTAAAACCCCAATGGTTGTTGGTTACGACATGGCACCTCTAAGTCGGTTCATCATTCAAAAGATGCTCAGAACCGATACGGTCACATTGGTGAATTTGGTGTCTGAAACGCGGGTTGTACCCGAATTCATAGGGCACTATTTTGTGCCCAGCCAAGTGGCCGCCGCGCTCAAAAAGACGCTAGATGCACCTCAAGCCCAGCAAGATGCAATGGAGCTGTGCATGCAGAGATTGGGGCAAGGCGGCATCGCGCCGGGTTTGCGTGCCGCTCAGGCAATTTTGGATGGGCTCAAATAGAGCCCGTAAAGCGTCAAGCATTTAATATCCGCGCCAAATCCATCCCCCGCCCAAAACACGGGTTCCTTCAGCGGCGTAAAAAACGCAAGCCTGACCAGGTGACACGCCTTCTTCCGGCGTCAGCAATTCAACCTCGCCACTTTCTGGCCCAGATGGATGCAAAATCGCTGGGCGGGGAGGGCGCGTCGAGCGCACCTTAACCATAATCTCAACGCCAGATTGTGCCACAAAAGGCGCATCACCAAGCCAATTGACCTCCCGAATGGGCACGCGACGGGTCGCCAAAAGAGCCTTTGGGCCCACAACCACTTGGCGATTTTCCACATCAAGACGAACCACATAAAGCGGCTCTGACAAGCCCCCAATTCCAAGGCCGCGGCGCTGACCAATTGTGTAGTGAATCACACCACTATGCGTGCCTAAAACCTTGCCGTTTACGTCAATGATATCGCCAGGAAGGGCCGATCCGGGGCGTAGTTTTTCGATGACCTTTGCGTAATCTCCGTCAGGAACGAAGCAAATATCTTGGCTATCTGGCTTTTGGGCCACATCTAATTCGAAGCGTTCAGCAAGTGCACGTGTCTCTTTTTTGCTTTTCAAATGCCCTAAGGGAAAGCGTAAATACTCTAATTGTTCCGGTGTTGTGGAGAATAAAAAGTACGATTGATCGCGCGTTGGATCGCCCGCTTGGTGCAATTCGGCACCAAATTGCCCCGTTTTGCGTTGGATATAATGGCCTGTCGCCATGCAGTCCGCTTCGAGGTCTTTTGCCGTTTCAAGCAGGTCTTTGAACTTCACACGTTCGTTGCATCTGATGCAGGGAACAGGCGTTGCGCCCCCAAGATAACTCTCTGCAAATTCGTCTATAACTGCGTCGCGGAAGGTGTTTTCATAATCGAGCACATAGTGCGGAAAGCCCAAACGGTCGGCCACACGCCGCGCGTCGTGAATATCGCGGCCCGCACAACAAGCCCCTTTCTTGGCCAATGCAGCTCCATGATCATAAAGTTGTAAGGTTATTCCCACCACGTCGTAGCCCTCATTGGCCAATTGGGCCGCCACAACAGAGCTATCAACGCCACCAGACATGGCCACAACCACGCGCGTTTCGCTTGGTGGCTTTGGAAAGCCAAGCGAATTCAATGCAGTACCAGCCTTTGTGGCAAGCGTCTCCACGTGCAGGATCCTTTCACAGACTTTTGGAAAACACTTCTCAATATATGAAAATTGTAGACACGCTCAAGTGGGCGATTTCACTTCACATTAAGACTGCTTGACCATTCTGCCCTCGGTATGAGTGCAAGGAGTGCATGATGTATTTAAAAAAAGTACCTGGCATGAGGGCCGTGACATTGCCCGATGGTACAATTCTCACCCGTGCGGATCTTCCTGATCCTGGAACCAAGCGTTGGGTTGCATCCAGAAAAGCGGCGGTTGTGAAAGGTGTCCTCTATGGTTTGATGACTCAAGAAGAGGCTTTAGAAACCTATAGGATTTCTGACGAAGAATTTATGGGATGGTGTGGTGCCATTGCTGATCATGGAGAAGCCGCTTTGAGGACAACGGCATTACAAAGATACCGACAATCTTAAGTTGATTTGTAGCAAACTTAATTTATAGTTGAGTTGAACGATCACGATTTAGAATTTTGAAGATTTTATTGTATTGGTAATTCCGCGTTAACTATTCGTTGCGAGTGTCATTTCGAACTCAACTTCTATTGGAGCAGTACCATGCGCGTTCTCCTTGTTGAAGACGACCCGACAACGTCCAAAAGCATCGAAATGATGCTCACACACGCCAACCTAAATGTGTATTGCACAGACTTAGGTGAAGAAGGGATCGATCTTGCAAAACTCTATGACTACGATCTGATCCTTTTGGATCTCGGTCTACCAGATATGAATGGCCACGAGGTGCTTCGGCAGTTGCGCTTGGCCCGCATTGATACACCCATCCTGATCCTGTCCGGCAGCGCAGAAGCGGAAGACAAGATTAAAGGGTTTGGTTTTGGAGCCGACGACTACCTCACAAAACCCTTCTTACGTGAAGAATTGATTGCCCGGATCCACGCCATCATCCGGCGTTCTAAAGGCCATTCACAGTCTGTCATTCAAACCGGCGCTGTCGCCGTTAACCTGGATGCCAAAACGGTGGAGGTTACAGGTAAGACGGTGCATCTCACCGGCAAAGAATATCAAATGCTTGAGCTGTTAAGCCTGCGCAAAGGAACAACGTTGACCAAAGAGATGTTCCTCAATCATCTGTACGGTGGAATGGATGAGCCTGAGCTTAAAATCATCGACGTCTTTATCTGCAAACTGCGCAAGAAACTCGCGGAAGCGACGGGTGGTGAAAACTATATCGAAACCGTTTGGGGCCGAGGCTACGTTTTGCGCGATCCCCAACCTAAAAACCTCGACGTCGAAAAGGTGGCTGTTGGAGCTTACTAGCTCCAAAAGAAGACGTATTACGACCCTCACTCACGAAAGAGCCAAGCGCGGCCGGTTGGACCCGGCCGCGCTTATTTGTATCACTGGGGGGCGAGCGTGACTCGCCTTTGATCCTTTCCCAGCCAAGGTTTGCCCCGAGTGACGGACATCAGTACTTTTCAATCCGAGCCTTATGCAGAGCGTGATCTGTCGGATCTCTCAGAGGTTGAAGCGCGAGACAAACACGCTTGGCTCAGCGACACTCTTCATGCTGCAAACAGGGCCTATCACACGAAAGACGCGCCGGACCTCTCGGATGCGCAATATGACGCCTTCAAACGCAGCCTTACAGAGATCGAAACGCGGTTCCCAGATTTACGCACATCCAGCAGTCCAAGCCAAACCGTCGGCGGCCCACTTGCTGAGGGCTTTAGTAAAATTACTCACAGCCAGCGCATGATGTCTTTGTCGAATGCGTTTTCAGATGAGGATGTGAGAGATTTCCTTACCACAGTGCAGCGCTTTTTGGGGCTCTCGGAAGAAGAGCCTTTGCCGCTCACAGCAGAGCCAAAGATAGATGGTTTGTCGTTAAGCTTGCGATACGAAAACGGTACCTTAATCCAAGCCGCGACGCGCGGCGACGGTGCGATCGGCGAAAACGTCACTGCGAATGCGTGTATGGTGCCGGATATTCCGCAGAAGTTGGGCAAGGACGCACCAGAGATTTTGGAGGTTCGTGGTGAGGTCTACATGAGCCATGAGGATTTTGCTTCCCTCAACGCCAAACAATCTGCCAGGGACGGTAAAACCTTTGCCAATCCTCGCAATGCGGCCGCCGGATCACTCCGTCAACTCGATGCTGAGATAACCCGCACGCGTCCTTTGAAATTTTTCGCCTATGCGTGGGGCACGCTCAGCGCGCCCCTAGGGGAAACCCAAAGAGAGGCGTTGGATCGTTTGGCCTCTCTTGGGTTTGTCACAAACCCCATCACCAAACGGTGCGACACTTTACAAGATGCGCTGGATCACTACGCGCTAATTGCACAATCCCGAGCCACACTTGGCTACGATATCGATGGTGTCGTCTATAAAATTGACGATCTCAGTTACCAAAGCCGTCTGGGGTTCCGCTCTACCACTCCGCGTTGGGCGATCGCGCACAAGTTTCCCGCTGAACGCGCCTGGACACGTCTCGAAGCCATCGACATCCAGGTGGGTCGCACTGGAGCTTTGTCGCCTGTTGCACGGCTCAGTCCCGTCACAGTGGGCGGCGTTGTTGTCTCAAACGCCACGCTTCACAACGAGGACTACATTGCTGGCCTTGATGCCAAAGGTGAGCCCATCCGTGAAGGTCGCGATATTCGGCCAGGTGACTGGGTAGAGATTTACCGGGCTGGGGATGTGATCCCCAAGGTTCGCGATGTTGACCTTTCGAAGCGCGCAAAAGACAGTGAACCTTTTGTGTTTCCAACAAAATGCCCCGAATGCGGGTCTGATGCAGTCCGCGCTCCCGGTGATGCAGTGCGGCGGTGTACTGGGGGCTTGATTTGCCCGGCGCAAGCCGTTGAAAAACTCAAGCACTTTGTCGCGCGTGCTGCTTTTGACATTGATGGCTTGGGCAACAAACAAGTTGAGCAATTATACCAAGACGGATGGATCGCGGAACCTGCGGATATCTTTGAGATTGAGGCGCGCTATGGCACGGGGCTTCAACAACTCAAAAACCGCGAAGGTTGGGGCGAAAAGTCGGCCAACGCCTTGTTCGACGCAATCCGAGCCCGAAAAACCATCCCTCTTAATCGTCTGATCTTTGGCCTGGGCATTCGCCATGTGGGTGAAGCCGCCGCCAACCTCTTGGCTCAGAACTTTTCGACCTGGGAGAATTTTGAGGCGGGCATGCGCGCCGCTCAAGATCCTCATTCTGAGGCCTGGGAAACGCTTTTGGCGATTGACGGTGTAGGCGAGGTCATGGCGGCCTCAGTCGTCGCTCAATTTGCAGAACCACGCGAGCGTGCTGCGATTGAGCGATTGGTGGCGCATCTGACTGTTGAGGCGGTTCTCGCCCCGACAGATACTGGCAGCCCCGTGGCCGGAAAGACTGTGGTATTCACGGGCACCCTGGAGCAGATGAGCCGCGCGGAAGCCAAAGCGCAAGCTGAGGCCTTAGGTGCAAAGGTTGCGGGATCAGTTTCTTCCAAGACCGATTACTTGGTGGCGGGTCCAGGCGCAGGCTCAAAAGCCACAAAAGCTGCAGCTTTGGGTGTTGCGGTTCTGGATGAAGAGGCCTGGCGGGCCTTGATTGCTCGAACATGAGCAGCGGGCGGCCAGAAGCACTCTTTGGCCTTTTTGCCGAGCTTGAAAGCCTAACAGGTGTAGGCCCCAAAACAGCTCGGCTGCTGGGCCATATGGATGTGACCACGCCAAAAGACTTGCTGTTTGTGTTGCCCAGTCATGTGATTGATCGACGCTTGCGAGAGACCATCAAAGGACAGCCCATCCCTGGGGTCTGTACGGTCCCAGTTACGATTGGCGATCATTGGCCAACGCGGCGCAAGGGCGGACCCTACACCGTTCGAGTGAGTGATGCCGAAGAGCCCTTTGAGGTGATCTTCTTTCACGCGCGGGCACCCTATTTACAAAGGCTCTTGCCAACGGGTCAGCAAAGAATTTTGTCCGGCAAATTCGAGCTCTTTGATGGGCGGGCCCAATTGGTGCATCCTGACTATGTTTTGGGTTTGGACGAGGCAAATGAGTTGCCAAGCTTTGAGCCGATTTATCCGCTTACAGCCGGGGTGAACCAAAAGCAGATGGGCAAGGCTGTGGCTGCAGCCGTGGCGCGTGCCCCCGATATGCCGGAGTGGATCGACGCCGAACTCGTACGCAAAGAAGCGTTCCCGGATTGGAAAACGGCTCTGGCACAAGCTCATAATCCCAAAAGCGATCAGGATCTGATCCCGTCCGCGCCAGCTCGCAAACGCTTGGCCTATGACGAGGTCTTGGCGCACCAAATGACGCTGGCATTGGCGCGCATGGCCTATAAGGCGCGGCCAGGGCGTGTAAGCAAAGGCAGTGGTGAGCGCCAGTCCCAATTGCTCGACGCTTTGCCCTATGAGCCAACCGGCGCGCAAACACGCGCAGTGTCCGAAATTCTGGGTGATATGGCCAGCACCCAACGCATGAATAGACTTTTGCAAGGCGATGTTGGATCGGGCAAAACGCTCGTCGCCGCGCTTGCGATGGTAAACGCCGTTGAGGCAGGTGGGCAGGCGGTGTTGATGGCACCCACGGGAATTTTGGCCCATCAACATATGGAAGGTCTCGCGCCCTTAATGGAGCTCGCGGGCATCCGTGCAGAGCTTTTGACAGGGCGAGACAAGGGGCAGGGGCGCGCTCAAAAGCTTGCGGACTTAGCCTCAGGCGAGATCCAAGTGCTCATCGGCACCCATGCCGTGTTCCAAGAGGACGTGACCTTCTTCGATCTCAGGCTCGCGGTGATCGATGAACAACATCGCTTTGGCGTGCGCCAGCGCTTGGCTCTTGGGCAAAAGGGCAGTCACGTGGACGTGCTCGTGATGACCGCGACACCCATCCCGCGCACGCTTTCCATGGCGCAATACGGGGATCTTGATGTTTCGGTTCTGGATGAAAAACCCCCAGGGCGGCAGCCGATCAAAACGGCCATGGTCTCAGACAAACGCTTGGATGAGGTTGTGGCCCATCTCAAAGACGCCATTGCGGATGGCAAACAGGCCTATTGGGTCTGCCCCCTCGTGGACGAAAGCGAACATGTGGATATGACCGCGGCTGAGGCGCGTTTCAAAAAATTGCGCGCCAAGCTTGGGGCGTCGCGCGTGGCACTCGTGCATGGTCAAATGCCGCCACAGGAAAAAGATGCCGCCATGGCCTCTTTTGTATCTGGCGAACGCTCCGTTTTGGTGGCCACAACCGTGATCGAGGTTGGTGTAAACGTACCCAAAGCCACGATCATGGTCATCGAGCAGGCAGAAAGCTTTGGCTTGGCGCAATTGCACCAATTACGCGGGCGTGTTGGACGCGGATCGGAAGCCTCGACCTGTTTGTTACTGTATACAGCCCCCCTCACACCAACCGGAGGGCGGCGCCTTCAGATTTTGCGTGATAGCGAAGACGGATTTCGGATCGCGGAAGAAGATCTCGCCATAAGAGGTGCGGGCGATATGATCGGTGCTGCGCAATCGGGTTTGCCGCGCTTTCGGATTGCAGATCTGGAACGCGACACAGGGCTCATGGCGCTCGCACAATCAGATGCGCGTACTTTGCTCACCCAAGACCCAGAGCTGCAATCAGAGCGCGGGAAAGCCATGCGGCAGCTTTTGTGGTTGATGGAACAAGATAAAGCGATTGGGCTTGTTTCAGTAGGTTAAAGGCCCGGAAAAATAGGGGAGAACACTTTTGTTCTCTTTTGTTCTCAAAAAGTTCTTTACATACCGGTGAAAAAATGAGAACAAAGTGTTAACAAAACTGCCTCAATGAAGGACCGCCCCAAATGCTTGATCTTCTCAAATCGACCCTAACGCGCCCTCAAACCACCCTCGTGTCCGACGCGCTCGGAGCCGCAGCTTTGCTGGTGATGCTGATGGTTGGTTTGTCGCTACCTGGTCTTGCTTAATATGGTGCGCTGAGCGCACAGGTTATTTTCGAATTGGGCGTTGCCTCGCCTAATTTTTCCGTCTGATCGCCAAACAGATTTCGCCCTGGCCACCACATGTCCCCTCGTTGGTGCCCGCAACGACTGCCTCGTTGAAGATTGTTTGGGTGCCCCAGGTCTGCCTCCTTGGGATGACCCAATCGTAAGACTGGTGCGAAACCTGGCCCCAATACTGGCCCCGTTCCCGCGGGTTCATCAGATGGATTCCTTCCGCCGCCATCGCTTGCTCGCGATGTGCGGCGGTTTTTTTGAGACCTATTAGGCGCTTTGCGTTTGTGCCGTGGCCTCAATTTGATCGAGCGCTTCCACCGAGGCATCGAGGGCCAACATGATCGAGGCATGACGGTTTTTGTAATCTTGAGCAGGGCGTAGCGCCTCTAAGCCGTCAAAAGGAGCGCTTGGAGCGTCGCTGCCGGTTTTGAGCATCGCGTGTAGAGCATCGCGCGCCTCGCGTACGTCGCTTGCGCTTGCGCCTACGATCCCACTTGCGACGACAGCGGCTGCGGCCTGACCCAATGCACAGGCTTTAACCTCTTGCCCGTAAGCGCTGATTTGCCCGTCCGTAAGGTTCAGATCAACGGTGACGGTCGATCCGCAAAGCGGAGACCGTTTTTTGACCGTGGCCCCTGGGTTTTCAAGGCGCGGGGCGTCTGGAGCATCCGCGGCAAGTGCCAAAATGCGGGCGGAATAGAGCTTCATCAAGTCACTGTCGCTGGCCATGCTTCTCTCCAAAGCCCCAACCGTATCGTGGGGTTTCAATTTGTGTTCTTTAGACATAGGCAAGAGTGGCGCTGAAATCAAAAAGAGAATGAGCCGATGTCATCTTCTTCGACAGAGCCAAAAGACACCTTTGATCCCGCTGATCTCACCTACACTGACACAGGGCTTGTGCCGGTGATTGCGCAGGACGCCACCTCTTTGGAGGTTTTGATGTTTGCTTGGATGAACGCGGAAGCCGTAAAGCGCACGCTGGAAACCGGACGCGTAACTTATTGGAGCCGATCACGTCAGGCCTTTTGGGTCAAAGGCGAAACGAGCGGACATACGCAGGAACTGGTGCATTTTCGTTTTGATTGCGACTCTGATTGCTTACTCGTCTTGGTCAATCAGGTTGGTGCTGCCTGCCACACTGGTCGGCGTACGTGCTTTTATAGAGAGGTTAGCGACGGGGAAGTTCAGGCGCTCATGTGAGTATTTCAGCCAGGAAAAGGTTGAATGAGGTCTAAAATGTCTGACGGGGTCGCACCGGCGTTTCGATAACTTAGAAGCGATTTGGAGTCGTCGCGTTTGGCCAACCGTTTGCCGGCCTCATCCGTGATCAGCCGGTGGTGGTGGTAGAGGGGCGTTGGAAGCCCCAAGGCCTTTTGCAAGAGGATCTGAAGCGGTGTGGCTTCATAAAGATCAAACCCGCGCACCACTTCTGTGATGCCCTGCAAAGCGTCATCAACCACGACGGCTAAATGATAAGCGGGGTCATCGCTGCGGCGCCACAAAACGAAGTCGCCAGTCGTTTCGATCAACGTGTTGGCTGAAACAGAAAGGGGTCCCGATGGACCGGTTTCCTCAGTCGTTAGGCTGGCGATATTGAGATGCGCTAGTGTTTCGGCGACATTGAGACGCAAAGCATCACCTGGCAGTCGGCTAGCGTAAGGGCGGTTCCGACAGGTTCCAGGATAGACCAAGCCATCTGGGCCTATGTGATCCGTTTGGCTGGCCGCACGAATATCGGCGCGCGTGCAGGAGCAGGGGTAAACCAATCCAAGCTTAGCAAGAGTGTCGATGGCTTGGGCGTAAGCGGCGGTATGCTCGCTTTGGCGCCGCACGGGTTTGGGCCACTCGATACCCAACCAAGCGAGGTCTTCGTAAATGAGGGATTCCCATTCAGGTCGCACGCGGCTTTGATCTGTATCTTCAATCCGCAGCAAAAATTCTCCATCGCGTGTATTCGCGCGTTCAAGGCCCGTGAGAGCGGAAAGGGCGTGACCCAGGTGCAGAGGGCCGGTTGGAGATGGAGCAAAGCGCGTGCGGTATATCACATTTTTTCAAGTACATAGACGACGGAATTTAAGTCAATTCCCGGCAGGTGTGGCCCATATTCACGAAACACCTGTTTGGCCTTGCCGCTTTGCGTATAAGCCTCAACTTTGCCTTCAAACACGGGATCTTCGAGCGCGTGATCATTAAAAGAAAACACAAGATGACCACCAGGCTCTAAAGCCTCCCAAATCAGATCCATGGTTTCAACGGGGGCGGCGCCAGCGCCGATCACGCCGATTGCGGCAACGGCCGGATAGGTTTTTTCCGGCAAGGCGCCTGGCTCCAAGACTTCCAGGGCATTGTACGCCCCCTTGCTGCGGGCCTTTTTGACCATCTCGGGATTGATATCGATCCCGTCGATATTTGAAAAACCCACAGCGCGCATTGCGAGACCTGAGAGGCCAGTGCCACAGCCAAAATCCAACATGGGTTTGTTAAGATGAGCAAACTGAGCCAATGCTTCCGCACATCGCTTAGGCGTTGCATAGCCATTTTCTGTCACTTCGGCATCGTAGCTGGCGGACCACTCCGCATAAAGTGCCTGAGTGGCTTCAGTTCCATCAAGGTCGTAGGCTTTATCGAGAAACTTTTTGGTCATGGGCCGAGCTTGCCAGGATCATTCCGCGGCGTCCATGGCTGAGTGGGCCGCAAGCCAGTCGCGCCACATCACTTTTGCGCGGGATGTATAGGCCTGATAGCGATCTTTCCGGCCTCTGCGCCCACTTTTGAGACCCTCAACGGGGGGGAAAAGACCAAAGTTCACGTTCATGGGTTGGAAGGTTTTGGCCTCTGCACCGCCCGTTATATGCGTGATCAACGCGCCGGTGGCTGTTTCCGCAGGCGGAGCTGAGAGAGATTGACCTTGAAGGTCCGCAGCAGCCAAACGGCCCGCCAAGAGGCCCATGGCCGCGCTTTCCACATAGCCTTCAACGCCCGTGATTTGGCCTGCAAAGCGCAGATGGGGCGCTGATTTCAGGCGCATTTGCGCATCAAGGAGCGTTGGAGAATTGAGAAAGGTGTTGCGATGAATGCCACCCAAACGCGCAAATTCAGCGCTTTCCAAACCAGGGATCAGGCGCAGCACGTCTTTTTGCGCTCCGTATTTCATTTTTGTCTGAAATCCGACAATGTTATACAGTGTTCCTAAAGCGTTGTCGCGTCGCAACTGCACAACGGCATAGGGCTTCGTTTCAGGATTATTGGCATTGGTGAGGCCAACGGGTTTCATAGGCCCAAAGCGCAGCGTTTCGCGGCCGCGTTCCGCCATGACTTCGATCGGCAGGCAGCCATCAAAATAGCCGGCGGTTTCACCTGGCTTAAAGGCCGTTTTCTCTGCACTTAGAAGCGCGTCGATAAAGGCCTCGTATTGCTCTTTTGACATCGGGCAATTGAGATAGGCGGTGCGCTCTTCTTCAGTGTCGCCTTTATCATAGCGCGACTGCATCCAGGCTTTGTCCATATCGATGCTGTCGAAATAGATGATGGGGGCGATGGCATCAAAAAAGGCGAGGGCCTCTTTGCCCGTGGCGGCTGCAATGCTGGCTGAAAGCGCATCTGACGTGAGCGGCCCGGTGGCGACGATCCACTGGCCATCACTTGGCAACTCTTGGATTTCGCTATCGATAATTTCGATCAAAGGATGCGCGCGCAAGGCGGCGGTGACGGAGCGTGCAAAGGGCTCGCGGTCTACAGCCAATGCTCCCCCTGCAGGCAGCCGATGCTTGTCAGCCATGGCCATGATGAGGCCGTTTGCTTCGCGCATCTCCCAATGCAGAAGCCCTACCGCGTTTTGCTCGCTGTCGTCTGAGCGAAAGGAATTGGAACACACCATTTCACCAAGATCGCCGGTTTGATGTGCAAAGGTGCCGACCTTGGGCCGCATCTCGTGAATGCGAACAGGGACGCCTGCGTTTGCGGCTTGCCAGGCAGCTTCAGACCCGGCCATGCCGCCGCCAATGATGTTGAGTGTATCCATGAGGTGCACTTAAGTCAGAGTGCAGCGGCTGCCAAGAGGCCAGACCATTGTATGGCCTCTGACGCTTTTTTAATGACAGCTTAGATCTTAGAAGCCCTTGTTGACGGACGCACTGACCGGATCAAGTGGTAGGCCGCTTGGCACAGAGGCGGGCACACCCAGACGCCCCGTCAAAGGGGTGTCATCCGTCAGCGTATTGAGGAAGGCCAAGATCTGATCCACCTCTTCATCAGTCAAAGTGACAGGTGTGATCTCGGAAGCCTCGCGGATGCGCTCAACTTCTTCGGCGTCTTTCATTGCTGCATAGTCGTCGCCTTCCACTTCGAGCGCATGAAGCGTGGCCTTGCTCTCGGTGTAGGCGTCAAGCGCTGTTTTGGGATCCAAATGGTGGCGGATCATTTCCTCGAGCTCGGTGTAGGCTCCATTGTGCCCGTAAGGCGCCGTCAGAGCCACGTTGCGCAAGGACGGCGTGCGGAAGCGGTAGTCGTCTTCATAATCGCCAGTCACCATACCGCGGCCGCTGTCGCGGTAAGCCGCGTCGCCTTTGGACTTGCCTGGACCGAGCTGAGGCATGCCAATTGCATGAAAGCGGTGGTCGGTCAGAAACGGACCGCTGTGGCACGTAGCGCAGTTTGCTTTGCCGTAAAAAAGCAGCAGCCCTTCTGTTTCATCAGAGCTCATCACGGCGTCGCCGCGCAACGCCAGATCGAATTTGCTTTCTGTGGCGCGGAACTCGTGGGTGATAAAGGCCGAAAGAGCCGTTGCGATGTCGGTGATTTGGAGGTCACGTTCTGTACCGATGAGCGCATCAAAGGCTTCCGCATAGGCGGGGATTTCGTCGATCCGTTGCGTCAGGATCGCCCAGGCGCCATCGGGGCCAGTGATGTTTTCCGCCGCCACTGCGTCAGCTACTTCGTTTTCACCCGGCTGTCCCGACATTTCAGCTGGTGAGAGGATCGGCAAAATATTCTGCGCAGACAGAGGTGCTGGAACATGCGCTGGCAACGTGCGGCCTTCCGGCATGCGGATCCCAAAAGGAGAGGCCGCGTCGCGCTCAACGCGACCGTCATGGAACATCACGCTGAACTCGCGTGCACCAAGATTGAACAGGGCAGGCGCGTTGCGTGGAATGCGTTCTCCCGGCATGTTGTCTGCAACCGGCACACGCTCTGTTCCGAGCCCGAGCCCGCCTTCGCCAATGGAAAGCGACATAGCATCGCCCGTTGCGAGGGTGGGATGGTGGCAGGTAGCGCAAGCGATGTTTTTGTTTCCCGAAAGAACAGGATCAAAAAACAAAAGTTGGCCAGCTTCGGCCCAACCTTCAGCGAAAGTTAGAAAGTCGCCATCGGTGATGGGAGCGGGAACAGACATCCCTTCAGCGGATGCGCTTACACCAAAACAAATTGCTGCGGTTGCCAGAAGGCGGGTACTCGGAACCATTTCTACTCATCCACTCAAACGCCCACCACAGCTGCCGGTGGAATGCCCCAAATTTCGCTAAAAAGCGAGGTAATCTTCGTGGACGGACTGGTTCCGATTTGGCAACCGGATGAGTTCACGAACCCGTGATGCAACCCAAGGTAGTGTTCTTTAGGTAAGATTAGGTTGAAATTGAGCGCAAAACCTCTGCGCTCAAAAAGATTACTCTTCTTTTGGAGGATTTGCCTCAGAGGTCTCCTCTTCTTGCTCGGCAATCCAAGCCACAGAAGACACCTCTTCATCTTTTCGCGTGTTAAAGACACGCACGCCGCCCGCAGAGCGCGACCGAAACGAGATGCCTTCAACTGGCACGCGTATGGACTGCCCCTGGGATGTGACGAGCATAATCTGATCGGCCAAATCAACCGGGAAGCACGCCACCAAGGGGCCGCCACGCAGGGCTTTATCCATGGCCATAACCCCCATGCCGCCGCGGCCTCTGACCGGGTAATCATGGCTGGAACTGAGCTTGCCGGAGCCTTGTGACGTGATTGTCAGAATGAGGTCTTCCGCAGCAGACATTTCCGCATAGCGATCTGGGCTGATGGAGCCCGCGGGCACGTCGTCTTCATCCTGCTCTGCATCGTCCGTAATCCCAGCCACAGCACGGCGCATCTTGAGATACGCGGCGCGTTCTTCAGGGCTGGCCTCAAAGTGACGGATCACCGCCATTGAAACCACCTTGTCTTTAGAACCGAGCTTGATGCCGCGAACCCCAGTTGATTTGCGCCCCTTAAAGACACGCACAGCCGTGGTGGGGAAGCGAATGGCGCGACCCGAATCTGTCACGAGCATCACGTCGTCCATCTCAGAGGCCACGCGCGCATTCACCAGTTTCACACCTTCAGGCAGATCCATGGCGATCTTGCCGTTGCGCATCACATTGGCAAAGTCAGACAGCGCGTTGCGGCGCACATCTCCTTCTGTGGTTGCAAAGATGATCTGGAGGTCTGCCCAGTCCTCTTCGTCGCGATCAATGGGCATCAAGGCCGCAATGGAAACACCGGTTGGGATCGGCAGAATATTCACGATCGCCTTGCCTTTCGCCGTGCGCCCACCTTGCGGCAACCTCCAGCACTTTAGCTTGTAGACCATGCCATCTGTGGTGAAGAACAATAGCGGCGTGTGGGTGTTGGCCACAAAGAGGTTGGTGACAACGTCTTCGTCTTTTGTGGACATGCCAGACAGGCCTTTGCCGCCACGGCTTTGAGCACGGAACTCAGAGAGTGGCGTGCGCTTGATGTAGCCGCCCGCCGTGACGGTCACGACCATATCCTCGCGCTCAATGAGGTCTTCGTCCTCCATGTCGCCAGACCACTCAATGATCTCGGTGCGGCGCGGAACAGCAAATTGCGCGCGAACCTCTTTCAGCTCATTGGAGATGATCTCCATGATCCGATCTCTAGAACGCAATATTTCTAAGTATTCTGTGATCTTTGCAGCGAGCTCTTCAAGTTCATCTGTGACCTCTTTAACCCCAATCTGGGTGAGGCGCTGAAGACGCAAGTCGAGGATCGCGCGGGCTTGAATTTCAGAAAGATTGTAAGTCCCATCATCATTGATGGTGTGGGTCGGATCATCGATCAGCTTGATGTAGCCCGCGATGTCCATGGCTGGCCAGCGACGGCTCATCAGCTTTTCACGCGCTTCAGCTGCGTCTGCGGACGACCGAATGGTTGCCACCACCTCGTCAACGTTGGTCACAGCCACGGCCAAACCACACAGGATATGGCTCCGTTCGCGCGCTTTGCGCAGCTCATAGGCCGTGCGACGTGCAACAACATCCTCTCGGAAGTCTATGAAACTTGTGAGAAATTTACGAAGTGTGAGCTGCTCTGGACGCCCGCCGTTAAGGGCCAGCATGTTACACCCAAAAGAGGTCTGCATCGGCGTGAAGCGATAGAGCTGGTTTAAAACTACCTCAGCGGTCGCATCCCGCTTAAGCTCGATCACCACGCGCACGCCGTTGCGGTCGGACTCATCTTGAACGTGTGAGATCCCGTCGATCTTTTTCTCGCGCACTTGCTCGGCGATTTTATCGATCATCGAGGCTTTGTTTACTTGATAGGGGATCTCGTCGATGACAATGGCGTAGCGATCCTTGCGGATCTCTTCCACGCGGGTCTTTGAACGAATAATGACGCTGCCGCGCCCTTCGAGATAGGCTTTGCGCGCGCCAGAGCGCCCAAGCATCAAGCCACCGGTGGGAAAATCTGGCCCAGGCACATATTCAATAAGTTGCTCAGATGAGAGATCTGGCTCTTCGATCAAGGCAAGCGTGGCATCCACAACTTCGCCCAGGTTGTGAGGCGGGATGTTCGTGGCCATGCCGACAGCGATCCCTGCGGCACCATTAACGAGCATATTGGGAAAGCGCGCGGGCAACACCGTAGGCTCACGGTCTTTGCCGTCGTAGTTGTCTTGGAAATCGACAGTGTCTTTGTCGATATCGGCCAGGATTGCGCTGGCTGGCTTGTCCATGCGGACTTCTGTGTAGCGCATCGCTGCTGGGTTATCGCCGTCCATCGAGCCAAAGTTGCCTTGGCCATCCAGAAGCGGCAGGGACATCGAGAAATCCTGCGCCATGCGCACAAGTGCGTCATAGATCGCGCCGTCACCATGCGGGTGGTATTTACCCATCACATCGCCCACGGGGCGTGCCGACTTCCGATAGGACTTATCGGGCGTGTTCCCGCTCTCATTCATGGCATATAAAATGCGCCTGTGAACCGGTTTGAGACCATCACGAAGGTCCGGAATCGCGCGGCTCACGATGACCGACATCGCATAGTCGAGATACGATGTTTGCATCTCATCTACGATGGAAACCGTGGGGCCACTGTACGCCGGGCGCTCGGGCGCACCCTCAGGCGTATTTTCGTCTTCGTTTTCAGGGGTTTCTGGCGTTTCGCTCATGTATCGGCCTCGGTTTGGGCTCTGCTATATTTAGTTGTTAACTGTATAGCCCAAACTGGATATGGCCTGCAACGCCTATTGCTCCCAATTGGGGTCGCGCTTTTCATTGAACGCCCGCACCCCTTCAAGCGTGTCTTCCAGGCTCATGTTCTCCAGCATCGCCTCGCCAGTAAAGGCGTAAGCTTGATCGAGCGGCAATTGGATCTGCTCATAAAAGGCGCGCTTGCCAATCTTGACGGCAGCACCAAGCTTGGACGAGATGATTTCCGCCAATTCAAGGGTTTCAACTTCAAGATCCTGGGGTGGAACCGCGCGATTGATCAAGCCAGCGGTCTGCGCTCTTTCAGCGCTCAAAAACTGACCCGTCACAAGCATCTCAAAGGCCGTTTTGCGGGCCACGTTGCGCGACAAGGCAACCATTGGGGTTGAGCAGAAAAGGCCAATGTTCACACCATTTACGCCAAAGCGCGTATCGTCAGCGGCCACAGCCAAATCGCAACTCGCCACAAGCTGACAGCCAGCGGCCGTGGCGATACCATGCACTTCAGCGATCACAGGCTGGGGCAGGCGCGGGATGGTTTGCATCATCTCGGCGCATTGATCAAAGAGCGCCTTGAGAGCGCTGGCGCCTCTGTCCGGGCTCTCTCGCATGGCTTGCATTTCTTTGAGATTGTGCCCGGCACAAAAGGCCTTGCCGGCGCCACGTAGGATCACGACGCGGGTGGAGAGATCTGTTTCAAGCTCGCTAAAGATCCCCTGGAGCGCTGTGAGCATCTGGGTTGATAGCGCGTTGAGGGTTTCGGGCGTGTTCAGGGTCAGCCTGCGCACGGGCCCCATTTGCTCTTGGGTGATCAAGGCCATCTTGTGTTGCTCCTAAGCTTGCCCCATCACTTAAAGCGGGCAAACGGAGACAGACGCAATGGCCTTAATGATGGATAGAGCCGAACTGGAGGCTTTCTTGTCGGAGGTTTTTCCGCAGATGGAGGGCGATTTTAGGATCGAATCCTTGGAAGAGGGCAGTATTGCCGTGCGCCTAAATACGAGTGACAAACACCTACGCCCTGGGGGCACGGTGTCGGGGCCGTCGATGTTCAGCCTCGCAGATGTGGCGGCTTATATGTTGGTGCTAGCCCATATTGGGCCGCAGGCCTTAGCCGTGACCACGAATTGCAGCATCGATTTTATGAGAAAGCCAGAATCCGGCAAAGATTTGATCTGCGAAGGGCGACTTTTGAAGCTAGGCCGCGCCTTGGCCGTTTCAGATGTGTATATGCGCTCGGAAGGTAGTGATAAGATCGTTGCGCGGGCGAGCCTCACATACTCGATTCCGCCAAGCTAATTATGGGGTATTATAACACCTAAATTATAGGCGTCTGATATTAAACAGAAAAATAGAAATTGTTGGTGTTGAAAAGTAATTCAGCCGCTGTATAACCGCGCAATGGATTTCGCCGGGCGATCTACGCGCGGCTCACTTGAGGAACCTGAAATGAAAACCTTCTCTGCAACGCCTGCAGACATCGACAAGAAGTGGATCATCATCGACGCTGAAGGCGTGGTGCTGGGCCGCCTTGCTTCGATTGTTGCGATGCGTCTTCGTGGCAAACACAAGCCTTCCTTTACGCCGCACATGGACATGGGCGACAATGTCATTGTGATCAACGCGGACAAAGTCCAGCTCACCGGTAACAAGCGCATGAAGCCAAACTACTGGCACACGGGCTACCCGGGTGGGATCAAGTCGCGCTCAACGGGTCAGATCCTTGAAGGCAAGTACCCTGAGCGTGTTGTGACCCAAGCGGTGAAACGCATGCTCCCAGGCAATCGCCTGAGCCGCGTGCAAATGACAAACCTTCGGGTTTACGCGGGCGCTGAGCATCCTCACGAGGCGCAAAGCCCCGAAGTGCTCGATGTCGCATCCATGAACAAAAAGAACACGAGGGTTTAATCGATGGCTGAAGAAATCAAATCCCTCGAAGAGCTGAACGCTGTCGCGGAAGGCACTGAAGCGCCCGTAGCAGAAGTGACCATTCATCGTGAGCCTCAGCGCGACGATCTCGGCCGCTCTTATGCCACTGGCAAACGGAAAGACGCGGTTGCGCGTGTTTGGATCAAACCAGGCTCCGGCAAGGTCACCGTGAACGGCCGTGAAATGAATGTTTATTTCGCGCGTCCCGTTTTGCAGATGATCCTGCGCCAACCTTTTGAGGTTGCCGGCGTTGACGGTGAATTCGACGTAACAGCAACCGTCAAAGGCGGTGGTCTGTCGGGTCAGGCCGGTGCGGTGAAGCACGGCATTTCTAAAGCGCTCCAGCTTTACGATCCCGCCTTGCGCCCAGCTCTGAAAGCCGCAGGTTTCCTCACACGCGACAGCCGTGTTGTGGAACGTAAGAAATACGGTAAGGCCAAGGCGCGTAAGAGCTTCCAGTTCTCCAAGCGTTAACCTTTCTAAAGTTCATGTTAAGCAGCGGTCAGGGCGCATCCTTGGCCGCTGTTTTTCGTTTGAGGGGGATTTTATGATCTATCTACTCTGTGCGCTCGAAGCTGAGGTGCCACATCTTAAGCTGCCAGACGGCATGACGCTTGTTCTCACGGGCGTTGGCAAAGTGAATGCGGCTTATATCGCCACGAAAATTGCCAGTGCGGATGATTGCACGCAGATCCTGAATTATGGAACAGCTGGAACGCTGGACGCTCAATTTGCAGGGCAATTGCTCCGCGTCAAAGAGATCCGTCAGCGCGATATGGACGCGGAACCACTTGTGGCTTTGGGAGACACCCCCTTTGATCTCCCAGAGGTCTCGAGCGCTTTAAAGATCGCCGAAGAGGGGGTTGTTTTGAGCACTGGAGACAACTTTGTGCGCGCCCGGCCTGAGATCGCCAGTGATCTTGTGGATATGGAAGCCTACGCCATTGCCAAAGTCTGTGCGCGCGAAGGTGTGCCGTTCACCTGCTATAAATACGTCACTGATCTCGCAGATGAGAACGCTTCAGAGAACTGGCGTGACAACGTGGCGGCTGGCCAAGCGGCCTTCCAAAACCTTTTGAATACAGAGTTTTAAAAGCTTTGAGCCGGTTTAGACAAAAATGAAATTGTCTGCGCCGAGATCCGCTTCTGTGACGCCTACAAGCGTGATGCTCGTGCCTTGAGCGCTAAACACTGCGTTGCCGCTGACATCTGAGATGAAGTCAAAGACATTGCTCGCATTGATGCCCGCAAAAGACTGCAGCTCGATCACATCCAAGCCCGTCTCAAAGTCTTGGGTCAAGCTCGTCACTTGATAGCCATTGGCGGCCGAATAGATCACAGCACTGTCGTCAAAATGGCCAATCCTGTCGGCGCCTTCGTTGGGCGCAAACACAAAGGTATCGGCCGAACGACCACCCATCAGAACATCATTGCCAGTGCCACCGGTTAAGACATCGCTGCCGCCAAGGCCGTCAAAGCTAGGATCGCCGCGCAAAACGTCGTTGCCACTATTGCCGTTCAAAGTGTCGTTAAAAGCCCCTCCAGTGAGATAGTCAGAGCCATCTTCGCCGGAAAGTGTGTTTGTGCCAGCAAGACTGACGAGCCGGTCTTGACCGTCGCCCCCCATGAGGGTGTCGTCACCCAAGGTGTCGAGTAGGGCATCGTTGCCGCCACCGCCTTCGAGGCCATTGTCCAACGCGTTCCCGATCAATGTATCCGCGCCGCCACCGCCCTTGGCGTTTTCAATCTCGGTGCCACGCATAATCGTCAGATTGCCGGTAAGGCCCAAAATATCGGAGAAAGACTCTTCGATCAGATTGATCTGCTGGCTTAAGGATGTGCCTGAGAAATCTAGAGTGTCGATGCCGCCATCGTCCCAGATTGTGAGCGCTATGGATTCAGTTGCGTTGACAAAGTCGTCCCAAATGCCGCCTGCGTTGGAGTTGTAGCCATAGTTTGTATTACTCGTGCGCACAGAGCTGCCAGAACCATAGTAGGATTGCATGGCCAGGATATCTGAAACCATCGGCGTGATCGGCACAGCATAGCTCGCAAAGACATTGGGGTTTTCGACTTGGTCGAAGTACGACATGGTCGTGGCTTGGTAGCTGTCATTGGCAAATTCGGCACTGTTTGCGTAGGTTACGCCCCGCGCCGTCGTAATCCCCCGGATGCAGCATCCCGATTGTGTGACCAATTTCGTGAATGAAGGTTTTGAATGAAAAGCTGTAAAGATCTGCGCCTTCGGCAAAACTCCAATCGTCTTCAATCCAATCTTCAGAAATTGTGATGGTCGCATCTGTGACATAGCTGGTGGAGTCGCCCGGGCTTGTCGTATAGCTCCAGCCTGCAACCGCCGTGTTGCTTTGCGTGCCATGCTCAAAGGTCAGATCTGCAAAAAAGCTGTTGGTGGTGACAAAATTAAGGCCCGTGGCATCCGACCACATCGCCATGGCTTCATTGGCAAAGATCTGACCGCCGTAGTTCAAAGCGCTGATGTTTACGGTGATCGTGTTCGAGGCCCAGCGATAGTCATCGCGAATGAGCCGTTCGGCGATCTCGTCATTGGTTAATGTCTCAAGCATCTGTGCTCTTCTTTCCCATAAGTGCCGGGCTCAACGCCTAATCGGCAACAAAGCTCCCGTCGATCTGGCCGCTATCACCAGCGCCTAAAAAGACGCCGCCCAATTCGTCTGGTCTGTCTTGGTTGGTTGAATCGAGACCAAAAACTGCGCCAGCCGCTGAGGTGCTGCTGTTGGTTCCCAAGAGATCAACCGTCGCGCCGTTTTGTAAAAGCTGCAGAGTTCCGCCCGAAAAACGTGCGCCCGAAAGGGTCATGTTTGCGATCCGAATATCTGTGAGAGGGGCTGTGACCAAACCGCCAGTGTTTGGATCGCGGGCTGTGAAGTTATCTAGGGCCACGTTTACCGCGTTTGTGTTGAAGTTTACGGAAACAGAGGACGTTCCGTCTTGCAACACTGCACTTTGGCCGCTTGTAACGATGAGAAGGGCCTCGGCGCCGCCCGCATAGGTCACAGTGTTCGTGGTTGTGATATCGGCGGGATCCGTGACAATTCCTACAATGGCAGCATCAACAGTGAACTGCTGATTGGTGCTGCTGGTAATGGACCCATCGTAAACCTGCACGTAGTCTAATCCGGTGCTCAACCCGGTGAGGGTCAAGGCGGTGCCAGGGCCGTTTGAGAGCGTGGTGCCGCCCGCAAGGCCGTCTGCATCTGTGAATGAAACCTGCGTTAGATCGATTGTCGTGGCGCCGGTGTTATGGGTCAAACTCCCGGTTCCCGTCACAACCACAGGGTTTGCCGCGTTTTGAGCCACCAACAAAGCAACGCCGTCTAATGTGCTTGTGACGCTTTCGGTGCTTGAGAAAGTTTCATAGCTTGCGACCCCAGGATCAGGCGTTGTTGGCGTGGTTGTCGGGGGATTTGTGGGAGGATTTTGTGTGCTGGTGTCGACGGTACCACCGCCGCCGCCCCCGCAAGCGGAGAGTGTTAAAGCCGCAATGGGGATAAGGGCTGTGCGCAAAATGCTCATTATGATCCTCTTGGGCCTTCGTCTTTTTCTAAGCGCATTTAAACGACAAAAAAGACGCCTTTGCCACCCGCTCGTGTTGAGTGATGTTTCTGTAGCAAACTTGTCATTTTCATGACCGGAGAGCAAAGCAATAGGGCCATTTTGGGCAAAGCTCTGCCGGTTTTATCACGTTTTTGCGATATAAAAGAACTTAACCCTGATCAGGTGGAATAAGGCCTAGCCCGCGAAGATATATTCCAATGCCCGTTTCCAAAAGATCTTCGGGCGGGAAGGGGGCGCGCGTGCCCGGAGGTCCGCGCGCAAAAAGCTCCACGACTCCATGGCTCATGGCCCAAATATGGGCTGAAAACATCTGTGGCGGCGGGCGCATATGTTCTGGAATATGCTGAGACAGTTCTTTGGCCGCGCGTTCGAGCACGCTCATGGCTTTGCTCGCCACGGCATTGAGCTCCGGTGTGCGCTGAACTGAAATTCCACTTTCGAACATGGCCACATAGTGACCCGGGTACTGGCGCGCAAAAGCAAGATACGCGCGTCCTGTGGCTTCAAAGGCGGCGAGGGCGGTGGGCTGCCCACCTTGGTAAGCATCCTCAAGAGCCTCTGCAAAAATCTCATAGCCCTGCCGTGCAGCTTCCGCGATGAGATCTTCGCGCCCTTCAAAATGCCGATAAACGGCTGCAGGGGTGACCCCGGCAACTTTGGCGGCTTCCGAGAGCGTAAATCCGGTCGGTCCGCGCGCCTCAATAAGCTGCAGCGCCCCATCCACAAGGGCGGCTTTAAGGTTGCCGTGATGATAGCCGCGTTTAGGCATGCCAGAGGTCGGGCCCACCGATGACCTTATCATCCATCTGAGCCACAACCTTTTCGTCTTTGAGAGGATAGGGCATGGCCGACAAAACGGCTCGGATGGCGTTCAGGCGCGCGCGCTTTTTGTCATCGGTCCGCAAAACGTTCCAAGGCGCTGCCGTGCTATGAGACCGCGCAAACATGTCTTCGATGGCACCGGTATATTCCGACCAAAGTGACAAACCTTTGACGTCGATCGGGCTGAGCTTCCACTGCTTGAGCGGATCGCTTTCGCGCTTGAGAAACCGGCGCAACTGTTCGGCGCGCCCAACGTTGAGCCAAAACTTGATCAGATGAATGCCATCAGCAGCGACCATCTCTTCGAACTTGTTTACTTGCCCAAAGAACTGCTCTTTTTGCTCCGGCGTGCAAAAGCCAAAAACAGGCTCAACAACTGCGCGATTGTACCAAGAGCGATCAAAAAAGACGATTTCGCCCTTGGTGGGTAGATGTTGGATATAGCGTTGAAAATACCATTCCCCCATCTCTCGATCGTTGGGTTTTGAAAGCGCAACAACCCGCGCGTTGCGAGGGTTCAGGTTTTCACGAAAGCGCTTGATTGTCCCGCCTTTGCCTGCGCCATCGCGGCCTTCAAAAACGATTGCAACACGTGCGCCACTTTCTTTGACCCAGGCTTGCCATTTCACCAGTTCGATCTGCAAAGCCGCAATGTCTTTGTCATAGGCTTTGCGCTTCATCTCAGAGCGATGCGGATAGCTTGAGTTCAAGATATCGCCTTTGCGCGCTGATGTGATGGCTTGGCGCAGGTCGCTTTGATCTGGGTGCTCGAAGAAGGCGCTGATCGCGCCATCGAAAGGTTTGCTCATTGGGGCGTTTTGCTCGTTTTGGACGATGTTAAGGGTCTTAACGAAGTTGGGCGCGCGCAGCCAATCTGTCAACCGCAGCGATCACATCCTCTTTGTTGGTGTGATGCGGCATGTGTCCAACCCCATCGAGCTTGGTGTAGACCGCGCCTTCAATCTGCTCAGCCAATTTGTCCGAATGGATACGGTGTGGCACGATTGTATCTGAGGTGCCGTGAATGATCTCTGTAGGAACAGAAATCTCGCTATACCGCGGTACAAGCGCGCGTATTTCCTCTTTGATCCGCTTGCGCATCTCTGCGTTAGAGCGAAAGGTTTCGGTTCGCAAAATGAGTGCACCGCCGACATCGTCACCGTAGCCTTCTGGGGTTTTTTGCGGCTTGAAGATCGACACGATCGCATCGTCCACCTGCTTTTTTCCCGCAAAGGCAGTGATCATCGGCACAACAAGCGTGCGGCCAATCGGATTGGTGGTAATCACATAAAGCGCGTCGAGCCCTGTGACCCAAAGGTTAGAAGCCGCAGCTAAGGGCAAAAGCCCACTGAGCGTATCGGGGTGATTGACGGCCCATGCCAATGACACCGCTCCCCCGTAGCTTTGACCAACAACGATGGGCTTCTCCGCGCCAAAGGCAGACGCCGCCTTTTGCAAAACGCGGGCCTGATCTTCGATGCTCGCGGCGTCAAAGGGCAAAGCGTCGCTGTGCCCCAAGCCGGGACGATCCAAAACGATCACGCGGTAGCGCTCAGCGAGAAGTGGGGCCAACCCGATTGTAAAATCACGCGTGCTGCCCGAAGCACCGTGTATCAACACGACGTCTGGGCGGGCTGCGCCTTCATCTGAGCCCAAAACCACGCCGTGGATTTGGAGACCTTCTACTTCAACAAACGCGCCTTGAGGCGGGTAAGCGGCATTGATCTCAGCCACACGCGACGCAGCCCTTTGGCTCACATAAACCGCAAAGCCCCCAATGAGTGCTGCAATGAAGAGAAAACTAGCGGCCAATCGCGTCCATATCATAAGGCGTGCTCTGGTAAATTTCGTTTATCCAGTTGCCATATAGAAGATGTGCGTGGCTGCGCCAGCGATTTTGCGGCTCATTTGCGGGGTTGTCGTAAGGGTAATAGTTGCGCGGCACGTTAATTGCGGTGCCTTGCGCCACGTCCCGATCATATTCCTGCTTTAACGTGCCGCTCTCATACTCGAAATGGTTGAAGATATAGAGCGCCCGGTACGCTGGATCTTCCACCAAACAGGGGCCCACTTCTGACGACCCTAAGAGCGTTTTGAGCCCCGCAGCCGTCACTTCGTCTTGGCGCATCTCTGTCCATCGGCTCACAGGGATCACGCAGTCATCTGAGAACCCGCGCAAGTAAGGCGAAGCGGGCGAAAGGTTTTGGTGCCGGAAACAGCCAAAGGCTTTGGCGTCCAGCATATGCTTTGGAACGCCGTGGAAATGGTTGATCATCGCCATGCCACCCCAACAGACCCCAAAGGTCTGGTGCACGTTTGTTTGGGTCCAATCCATGACCTCTTTTAGCTCGTCCCAATAGGTTACGTCTTCAAAAGGCAGATGCTCAATAGGTGCGCCGGTGATGATCAGACCGTCAAATTTCTCCGCCTTTATGTCTTGGAACGGCCGATAAAAGGTCTCCATATGGGCGGCCGCGGTGTTTTTGGTTTGGTGCTCACTCATGCGAATGAGCGAGAGCTCAATTTGCAGCGGGCCAGCACCAATGAGCCGAGCAAATTGGTTTTCGGTTTGGATCTTTTTGGGCATCAAATTGAGCAAGGCAATTTTGAGCGGCCGGATGTCCTGGCGTGCAGCCATGGTTTCATCCATGACCTGCACACCTTCATCGCGCAGCACTGAAAAGGCGGGCAAATCCGAGGGCAGTTTTATCGGCATTACGCGTTTGCCTTTCGCTCGATGGCGGTGGCGATCAAGGTCGAAAAGTCCTCGGACGAGCGCACGGCCGCCACTTCATCCGCTGTGACTTGAACACCCCATTTGGCCATGCCCGCATAGCGCGGACGCCGGTGCGCCATGGCATTGGCAAAGGTCCAACGCACGAAGGCATCCGGATCAACCTCGGCCTCACTGCACTTATGAGCGGAGAGAAAAGCGCTCCATTGCTCTTCGAGAAACGCGGATTGGTAGCACATGGGCTTTGGGCTCTTGTCGAACCTCCGCACCAACTCGGCTGTATGCGCCTCTGTGCCTTCGATCCAAACCATCAACGTGTGCTGAGCCAGGTTTTCCAAAATGGGATCGTTGGGATCGCTTGGATCCACAACTTCACAAATCGAGCCGCCGCTGTCGCAGATAAAGTTGTCGTAGCCATAGATCTCTTTGGCCCGCGCAATGAAATGGCTTGTATCTAGTAGGGCAGCGCGTTCGGCTTTGTGGTGTTGCTCTTGCCGTTTGCAGTATTCCGCAATGCTCAAACCGCCTTTGCCGGGATCGCCTGGCTTGCCAAGATAGGTGCTCAAAGGCGCGAGGTTTTCAAATGCAATGTTTGAGCCAATGTAGATGCTGTCGGTCAGCAAAAGCTCACGCAAGAACGGCACCCGCATCGCTTCTTTTTTGGCATTGTCGATGATCACTTCGCCCAAATACCGGGTGCCAATGCGGTAATCGATTGAGTAGTGGAACCACTCACCACTGGCCCTTAAGAGCTTGGAAACATGGGTTTTCCCGAGGCCAGACATGCCAAAGAGCAGCACCCGCTTTTGGGATGCAGCGTGCCAGTCTTGGGCGGAATTATAGAGCATGTCTTAGGCTCCTCGGGTGGCCTTAACGAGAGCCAGACAGATAGCTCTCGCTCAAAGCCTGCGCAAGAGGCGACCCGTTAGGATCAAAAGCCCCAAGGCCAAAAGCGCAAAGCCACCATAGGCGCTGGCGGGCAAGGCCTCTGCTCGGACAATGGCCCCAAGGACAATGGCAACAGGAACCAGGAGCAATGTGCAAAGCATCAAATTGCCAGAGCCCGCCATCGCCAAAACGCGGTAGTAGAGCAAATAGGCGCCAGCCGTGGCAAAGACTGCATAGTAAGCAATCGCCGCCCAGGTCTCAGGGATGAGGTTTAGGCTAATTGGACCATCGACCCACCACGCTAGAGGTATCGCGACGATGCTTGCGCCGGTGAGCATGCCTGCTGCGGCCACTTCGGGACGAACATGGGACATAAATTTTCGCGCCCAAGCGCCCGCACAGGCATAACTAAACGTGGCTGCTACGATGGCCAATTGGCCCAGCGATGTGATGTTGAAGCCTTTTAAAGCTTCCGGCCCAATCGCCAAGACAACCCCTGAAAAACCAAGCGCGACGCCAATGATCTTGCGTCTTGTGAGCTTTTCGTCAGCGAAGACGAGGGCTGCAACCAAAACGCCAAAGATTGCCGTACTTGCGTTGAAGATCGCCGCAAGGCCGGTCTCCACATAAAGCTGGCCCCAGGCAATGAGGCCAAAAGGGATCACGTTGTTCAAAAGCCCCATGCCCAAAAACGCCGCCCAAGTTTTCAGGTCCAACGGGATTGGAAAGCGGCGCAGCAAGACATAGGTCCATAGGAGAAGCATGGCCCAGCCACAGCGATGTGCAACAACTGTCAGCGGCGTAATTTCATCCAAGGCTATACGGATCGCCAAAAAAGACGCGCCCCAGATCAAGGACAACAACAGCAGCTCGCCGAGAGCCTGAGGCGATAGGGATTTTTGGACACTCATACCCTCTGCCTAAAGCGCTTAGGCCCCTTATGCGACCCAGTTTATGCGCAAAGAAAAACCCCCGCCCTGGTCAACCCAGAGCGGGGGACTCTAATAGAGGTTTGAGCTCAGTAGCTTAGAACTGATAGCCGACGCTGAAGCCCAAGCCGAAGGCTGAGTTTCCGTCGAATTCAACGCCGGAACCATCCGTTGCTTCGCCGATCTGAACAAACTCAAGACCACCAGACAATGTCACATTGTCCATCGTGTAACGACCGCCGATGCCGATGCCCGTTGAACCATCTGTGGGCGCAAGCCGAGATGCAACACCACCGTTAGACTTCTCATAAGTCACCCGAATTGAACCCGAGAAATTCTCGGAAAAACGACGTCCAATACCGAGTTGGTAAGTTGTTACATCGTTGTCTAGACCGGTAACTGCGCCGCCTGTTATCATTTCGTAAACAGGTGGTGCAACTTCCCAAACAGACCATTCAGTGTGCTTAATTTTCCCAAAGAGTAGAGTGTCTTCAGCGATCCCGGTTTGGAAGTCCAAGGTAATCGCATCTGGTATTTCAACCTCCGTTACCCCCTGTGCGTTCGTCGCCATTGCAACTGCCCAGTTTTCAACTGTGTCGAAGCTGTGCGTGAAGCCTGCTTCGTAAGTAAGCGCGACCCGCAATGCGATGTCTGGCAATTCGTACGCTGCCCCAACGATAGCTCCTGTTTGTGTGTCATCATCCCCGACGGCCGTGTAAGGTGCTGTTACGAGAACTGCGGGGATGGCAATATCTGCGCTAGAACGCACCACGCGCAGACCACCATATACAGATATGTTGTCCGTGAAACGGTAGCGGCCAACCAATGAGAGCGCATCACTGTCCCATGTCGCCGCGAGGCCGGTGTAAGCGCCTTGAGTATAACTTGCATCCGCGCCATACGGTTGGTTCAGGAACAAAGCTAATGCAAATTTGTCAGAAAAATCGTGCTTGTAGCTCAGCGAAAGGTTGGAATATCCAACTGCCATATTGCCCGTTGATCCACCACCCAAGCCCGCAGGATAATCACCTTTTACATTCGGGTCTACGGTTGAAAAACCAATTTCTAAACGGTTGCCGTCTTCAAAAAGGATCCCATACCCGTTCGCAGCACGCTCAATGCCGCCCGCGCTGGCTGCGGCAGTCATGGCGGTGAGTGCCGCCACGCTCGTCATTAATTTAGTCATGTCCTCATCCCTGTCGTGACATTTATTATTGCACGAGCGTAACGTAGGGCCGCTTATTTAAGCAATTCTTGACGCCGCGTCAGATACGCCAAGTTGCGCAGCGTCACAAAATCATCACGTGTGGTCAGCTTTTCGCGTCTCGACCCACAGATTGGCGTAGTTTGCGCCAAAGATGATCACCGCACCCAGGATCACGAAGGTATCGATCTGCTCTTGGTAAAGCAGCAATCCTATTGTCGCGATCAGCGGGAGGCGCAAGAAATCAATGGGCATGAC
>JBCDCE010000040.1:0-36309 GCA_039182515.1 Pseudomonadota bacterium
GGCGTAGAAGAGTTTTTGACCACCAATGCCACCGAAGCTTTGGAAGGCGCGCTCTGGGAACTTGATGGTCATCTGGAAGCTGCGACGCGAGATGATGCGCATTTGGTTGCTGTGCTTTTGAGCTTTGCAGATGCTGTGATGGAGGTTGCTGCGGGGCGCGCTTCGCAGGCTGAAAAACTTGTGCCTTTTACGGATGTCAGCTGGGCTTGTGAGGATGGTTTTTTGGTGCAAGGCTTTGTCTCTGCGCGCGCGGGCCGCTCCAAACCACTCACGATGACCTTCAAAAAACCGCATGAGGTGGTGGGCAACCATATCGCGAAATACCAAGCTTTGCGGCTTTCGAAGATGCTTATGGCTTATGATTTCGAACGTAAGCTCAATCCCTTTGCCGAGCTGGGCGGGTTCATCTTCACCTTCATGGGGGACGGCGCACCCGGCACCGGGAAAACGACGCTGATCCAGATGATGGCGGGGCTCATCCACGGATATTGCGAGACGGCGGGCTACACCTTTCGCTACCAAAACCTCGCCACCGACAACATCGACAGCTACCAAGGTAAGTCAGGTCAAAACGCCAAGGCTTTCATCAATTCAGTGATCGATCCAGGTGTGATCGGGTTTGGTACGATTGATGATATTGATCAGTTGGCGGGTAAGCGCGGGGATCGTCAGAGCTCGGCTGGGCAGTTGGAGATCACGGCTGTTTTGATGGAGAGCTTTGCGGGCGCAAATACGGTCGTGCGGGGCAATTGCACCTTTGGGATGTTCTCAAACTACCCTGAGAATGTGGACGACGCGCTGCGCCAAAGAGCCGGGGCGCGCTTTTTGGTGGACGGGCCACAAACGCGCGAGGACTACATCGACATCCTCAATCTGTTGATGGGCAAAAACCACGATATTGCCTTAGGCGATCACGAAGCTTTTGCAGCGCAAGAGATCAAATCAGCTGTGGCCAAGAGCTTTGAAAGCCACAATCGCCCGCATGAGGAAGGCCTTTTGGCGGTTTTTGATCGTGTGGATAGCGAGATCGGAACCCTCGACACCATCGCGAAACTGGGCACCTATCTCAAAGCGATCCAAGAGGCAGACCCGCGCTTCACAGGTCGGGCCATTAAGAACATCACAGACGCCGTCAAAGTGCGCGCGATGGACTTTGAACTGCCTGATGAATGGATGGAAGAGCCGGACCTCTTCTTGTTCAAAGACTACGGCGTAAAGCGCGATATGATTTCTGAGCTCCGCCAACCCATCACGACTGAAATGGTGATCCAAGAGATTAACCGCTACGCGGATTCAGAGTTCCGATATGCGGATAAATCCGATGAGGTGGCCATAGAAAACGCGGTGCGTGAGATGGGCCGGATGGAAGAAGCGAAGCGCCGGTATCTGGAAGGGAAATCCTAAAGATGCCAAGGGTTGGAGGATCAACTTGATCAGTGGCGATACCACATTTCTGCGCGAAGTTTTGGTGCCTGTGGTGCTTTTGATGGGCGTCGCTTGGCTGCTTCCGAAGCTTTTGCATCGGTTGATTGGGGAAGGTGTGGCGCGGCTCTTTGTGATCGGTGCCCTGGGCGCTGTGCTTTTGTGGATGGGCAGTGGCGCTTTCATTTGGGTGTCTGATCTGGCTCTTGAGGATCTTGCGCGCGCGCTGTCTGGCGCGGATCTGGGCGCGGTATTGGGATATATCGCAGTCCAAGGCGCGCGGGCTGCGATTATTTGGGCGCCTGTTTTTGTGTTATCCGTGGCGGCCCTTCCTAAGCGATGGAAGGAGGCGGTTTGGTGAAACGTCTTATTCAATCTGGATTGATGTTTGGAAATCTCTTGGAGGTTTCGTCCCCTGTGCTGATTGAGCGGTACAATCGAGCTTTGGAGCATTTGACAGGCAAGCGCACGGAGTTGCCCGATTTTCATATCGATATCTCGGGCTACAGCCCTGAGATTGGCGCGGAACTCGGGGACGATGCCTATCTCAATCATGCTGGCGTGAACCGGCAGTTTATCCTGCTCACAACAGAGCAAAAAACGGCGCCCTTGCTGAACGCGAAATTCTCCACGTCCAGGGATATTCTGCGGCATTTCATTAAAGAAAACGAAGAACAGCTTTTTGCTCTGACCGTGCGTGATGCGGTGGCGGGAGAGCTTGTGAACTCGGTTTATGATGTGTCTGATCCCAAGCGGCTTTTGGATATTCATAAGGTAATTGTGGAGGCCGACACCACAAAAGGGACCGTGGCTCAGGCGACGGCCCTGCGCGGTTTGATTGATCGTTTCGTGAATGAAGACGAGGCCTGGTACGATGATGTGCTTATTGCGGAGATGATCGGGCTGGCCAAAAAAACCGGCGATATCGCGCGAAATCCTGTGCATCTCGAGCAGATGGAATTTGCGCAACCGAGCTTTTGGACCTCGCATTTCGATGGGCTCTATATTTTCCGCGACGTCGAGCATCCGGCGGTCATCTCAACCAAGCCTTTTGCTGACCCGCTCCTTAGGTACCACTTCAGTTTTCCAGATCGCCACGCAATCGCGCGGTTTTTGGAGCTGAATGGCTTGGCAGAACCAATCGTCTCGTCCCGTGGGATCGATGCTGCGGCCATTTTGCGTCAGAAGATGGATTTCATCTTGGTGGATGCGGTGGCTGGACTTGGTGCCTCGCTTGCGGGGGCCAAAAGGGCTGATCTGCGCACACTGGCGCGCATACACTACGCAACTCTGCCATCGGAATATCATGGCTTGGCGGATCTTTTGCGCTGGGCCGACAGTGGCGGGGATTGGCCACGCATCGCTTCGGATCATCCTGCGTATTTCTATACCCTGCGAGCAAGCGCGGGACCGCATCGCGACTTGGTGAATATGTTGCTGTCAGAACTGGCACCTTTGGATTTCAGGCAGATGTTTATCTGCCATAAGGTGGCGTTTTACGCAGCTTATGCAGGGTGGCCTGACGCAAAACGGGAGTTTGCGGTGCAATTTCTCCTTGCGGAGTACCAAGCGGATAAGGACGCTGCACGCGAAGCGCTCTTTGGTCACGATGCACCTTTGGAGATTGAAGAGGGGCCTTCGAGCGAGACCATGGTCGCGCGTGTGGGGCCATGGAGCCGAATTGGGAGGTAAGACATGTTTAGACTGATCCCTATTTTCTTGATCGTTTTGACGGTCATCTATGTGTGCTTGTCGCTTTACTCGCGCGCCAAGGCGCGGGACCGTCTTGAAGCGCAGTGGGCAGAAGACCTTCGGGTTGGAGATCGGGAGGCCTTCGTGCGAGAAGGTATGGACAGCTATCAAAACTCCTTGCGGCGTAAGCTGATTTGGGGCGTGTATGTTGTGCCGATACTTGCCGTGGTGGGCCTCATCTACGTGCAGAACTTTATGTAAGGGAGCCGCTTATGTTTGCTGTTGTTCGTTGGACCTTTTTTCTGGTGTTTTGGGCTGTTGTGGCCGGGTTTCTTTACTACACCTTGCCGCAAAGGGACGTTGTTCAGGTCTCTGGTACCGAGATCATTCGGCAGGATTTTTCAGGCTGGAACCGGATCTTTTATGCTCAAGCTGATGCGGGCAACGCAGAGACGATCAACCGAGATCTGAGGCTCATCAACACAGTACGCCGCAACGGACGGGTGATGGTGTACCGTAATGAAGATACGGGCTTTGGGTGGCCTCCTTATTTCAAGCTCGATAGTTCAAACCTGCAGGCTGAAGCGCAAAACGCGTCGCGCCAAAATGACGAACAATGGTATGCGATAACGCATTATGGGATCCGCTCGGAGTTTTTGACGATTTATCCCAATGCGACCAACCTGAGCCCTGTGGACAGCGCTGATGTTCGGCTTATTCCCTGGTTCAACATCGTGTTTCTGACGGTGCTCTTGGCCTTTGTGTGGGGCATTTGGGTGCGCTTGAAGCGGTTCCGAGAAAACCGGATCGATCCGCTTTTTGAAGACGCATGATTTGAGTATTTTTGCCAAGAAAAAGGGGGGCTAGCGCTTACTCACCATAGGGTATCCAGACCGTTTTGACCTCAGTGGCCGCGTCTAGGAACTCACTCGTATGATCTTTAGACCAATCGCGCGCCTTGGCGTTGTTGACCCATGTGCGTTTGATGTTGGATTGGGATGTGGCCTCGATGACTTGGCTGAGATCTTGGCTTGAAAAGGACCAAACGGCGTCGACATCCATATGCCCAGCCATATGCGGGGCGAGCTCAACATGCTTGCCCGTGAGCAGGTTCACGACCCCTGCAGGGACATCGCTTGTCTCCAGCACTTGAACAAAGTCCCAAGCCGCTAGAGGATAGGGCTCGGAGGCCACGGCCACCACTCTGTTGCCCATGGCAAGGGCCGGGGCCAGGGCCGAGATCAGGCCCAGGAGCGGTGTTTGATCATCAGCAAAAATGCCAATCACGCCCACCGGCTCGCGCATGGCAAGGGCGGTACCGCGCATGGACACAGCGCGCGCGTCGCCTGCAAATTTGTCTGCCCAGGCGGCTGCTGAAAAGAGGCGCTCTAGACAAAGCTCAACTTCTTTTGCGCCGTCTTTTTTTCCCGTGAGTAGGTTGATTTGCGCCGCAATTTCTGTGGCGCGTGCGCTGAGGTTTTCCGCCAAATAATAGAGAATTTGGGCGCGCAAATGTGCTGTGGAATTGGACCAGCCTGTGGCCGCTCTGGCCGCTTCAACTGCGTTGCGTAGGTCTTTGCGATTGGCCAGGCTGGCTTGACCAATGAGAGTCCCGTCTTTGGCGTAAATCTCTTGCGAGTATCCGCTATCAGGGCGGGCTTGCTTGCCACCGATGTAGAGTTTGGCTGTGCGGTCCAATCCGCTTGGGTGGGGGTTGTTTGCGCCTGCTTTCGGCGCGAATGCCTTGACTGGCTTCAAGGTTTTGCTGTTTGATTCGATGGCTTTGGTATAGGCCGTCAGTCCTTCCAGCCCACCTTCCCGGCCAAAACCGCTTTCTCGGACCCCTCCAAACCCTGCGGCGGCGTCCATCATGTTGGTTCCGTTGATCCAAACGATGCCACTGACCAGTTTTGGCGCGACATCAAGCGCGAGATTCACGTTTTCGGACCATACGCTTGCAGCCAGACCGTAACGTGTGTTGTTGGCCAAACTTACGGCTTCGGCGGGCGTTCTAAAGGTGGTTGAGACAAGCACAGGGCCAAAGATCTCTTCTTGCATCAAAGGATCCGCGGGAGCGAGATCGGTGATCAGAGTGGGGGGGTAATAGCAGCCTTCGGGGCAGGAGGTCTGGAAGATCTCGCCGGAGCTTTGTGAGACCATCTTAGCGACCTGCGCTTTATGGCTCGGGTCAATCAGAGCGCCGATGTCGATGCATTTGTCCAAAGGATCACCAATGCGCAGATCCGCCATGCGATGCTTGAGGCGGTTATGGAAATCTTGGGCGATGGGCTCATGCACCAAAAGCCGCGCGCCTGCACAGCAAACTTGACCCTGGTTGAACCAAATAGCATCCACGAGGCCTTCAACAGCAGAATCGATGTCCGCGTCATCAAAGACGATATAGGGAGACTTACCGCCCAGTTCCAAGGTGAGGGCTTTGCCGGTGCCCGCTGTGGCTTCACGAATTGCGCGGCCCACGGAAGTGGAGCCCGTGAAAGCGATCTTGTCTACGTCAGCTGCAACCAACATTTCGCCAACCGCGCCGTCGCCTGTCACGATATTGACGACACCTTTGGGCAGGCCTGCTTGGCGGCAGATATCGGCGAAAAGAAGCGCTGTGAGGGACGTCCATTCGGCGGGTTTCAAGACGACTGCGTTGCCCATGGCCAAGGCGGGGGCAATTTTCCAGGCCAACATCAAAAGGGGGAAGTTCCAAGGGATGATTTGGCCGCAAACGCCAAGCGCCTCGCGGCCTGCCATGCGCGTGTCCATCAATTGGGCTTCGCCAGCGTGGTAGTAGAAGTGACGCTGCGCGAGAGGCAGATCGATGTCGCGGCTTTCGCGAATGGGTTTGCCGTTGTCGAGCGTTTCCAGAACCGCAAAGAGGCGGCTGTGTTTTTGCAAAAGGCGCGCAATGGCATAGAGCACGCGGGCGCGTGCAGGCCCACCTGATTGTTCCCAAGCAGGCTGGGCTTTGCGGGCGGCTTTGACGGCCGCATCTACGTCAGCCTGACTGGCTTGTGTGACCTGTGCCAAAACCTTGCCGGTGGACGGGTTTTTCGTCTCAAACGTCCGGCCGGGCGCGGTAAATGCCCCGTTGATATAGTGCCCAAACTTTGCACCCTGATCCACGATCCAAGCCAAGGCTTCTGCCGCACTTTCTGGAGCGGGCCCGTAGTCCATCGTGTCGAATGTTTCTTTAACAGTCATGGCTTAGCCCATCCCATGGCGGTGGTTTGCGGAATAGTGTCCGGTCACGAAGTGTTCGAGCTGGCGTTCAATGTCGCCTAACAGCGAAGAGGCTCCAAAGCGGAAGCGATCTGGTTGGAGCCAGGCGTAGCCAAGTTCGTCCTTCATCATGGATTGGTAGACCAAAGCATCCTTGGCTTTTGAGATGCCGCCGGCGGGTTTGTACCCAACCTTGTGGCCGGTGTGAGCTTCAAAGGCGCGGATCATGCGGATCATTGTGAGAGTGACCGGCAAGGTCGCATTCACGCTCTCTTTGCCTGTAGAGGTTTTGATGAAATCTGCACCTGCCATCATGCACACGAGCGACGCACGGGCCACATTGCGCAGGCTGCCAAGCTCACCTGTGGCCAAAATGGCTTTCACATGGGCCGCGCCGCAGGCTTCGCGAAAAGCCCGCATTTCTTCATAGAGGTGCTGCCATTTGCCTTCCAACACATGACGCCGAGAGATCACGATGTCGATTTCATCGGCACCCAGCGCGACACTCTGGCGGATCTCTTCAACCCGCAAATGAAAAGGTGACAAACCTGCGGGAAATCCCGTTGAAACAGCTGCGACGGGGATGCCTGAGCCTTCGAGGGCCGCTTTGGCGGCTGGGATCATGTCGTGATAAACGCAGATCGCTCCCGTGGTGATCTCGGGCATGCCCAAAGCCTCTAGCAAGTCAGCGCGCACCGGGCGTTTGGCTTTTGCGCAGAGTCTGCGCACGCGGGCTTCTGTATCGTCGCCAGAGAGCGTGGTTAAGTCGATGCAGGTAATGGCTTTCAGGAGCCAGGCCGCTTGGTTGGTCTTCTTTACAGAGCGGCGCCCAGGCAGAGTTTTGGCTCTGCGTTCGATTGCCGAGGTGTTGGCTTGAACACGGGCGAGCCAATCGAGATCCAGTTCCGTGCCTGGATTGCGTTGGTGCAGGGTTTGCGGCAGCTGCAACGAAGAATCAGTCGAGGCGGTTGGTGTCATGGCAAGGGTCCTGTGCCCATCGTTCTTTGCGCATAGTCAACCACAGCTTGACGCGCAGCACCACGGCCCAAGCATGCCAAAGAGCGTTTCTTCCCACCTATTCTGGCGAAATCACATTCCGCTGATGGGCCCGACGCCACGCAGCGGGCGAGGCTTGGTGATGGCCTTGGAAAAGCCGGTGGAAGTGACTGAGATTGGTGAGGCCACAGGCGTCGGCGATGTCTTGCAACGTTTCGTCCGTATAGGCCAATAGCTGCGCTGCGTAGGCCATGCGGCGGGCATTCATCAATTGGCTTGGGCTTTTACCAAGGAACTTTTGGCAAGAGCGGCTTACATGGGCGGGCGTTTTACCGGCAACTGCAACCAGCCCAGCAGCGCCGTCACGAAAAACTTCTGGGCGTTCGGCTTCTGACATCGCGAGCTTGAGCCAAGGGGGTGCGTCTTGTTCCAATTGTGTTGGAAGGCTTGCCAAGAGCGAGAGCAAAAATGCATCGCGTTTGAGATCGGTAGGCGCGCCGCGCTCGAGCTGACGCAGAGCTTTTGACAGCTCAGCGCGTTCAGCAAGCGTTCGGCTCACAACAATGGGCAGACCGGCTTGGGTCCAAAACCCTGTTCCCTTTAGGCTTGGATGCTTTTTCTCAATCGCCGTTAAGGCTCGCTTCGGGACAAGCACCACAGAAACATAGGTTTCTGGATCGAGAGCCTGAAAAGCATGTGGTGCGCCAGGTGCGACAAGGGCAAGACTGCCTTCCTCCAGGGTGCGTTTGGTGTCGGGCCCATGTATTGCCGCGCGGCCGTTCTGCACCCAAAAAACTTCGCCATAGTCCTGTGTGTGCAAGGCTTTCGGGCGTTTGCGCGACAGGGCTGCGCGGGCGAGCGCATAGCTTTGACCGTTTGGAATATGATCTTTGGCAAATACTTGGAGCGTCGAAGAAATATTGGGCATAATACCATCACCAAACAGCGAATAAGACCAACCCTCAAGCCAAAGAGGGCTCCGCATCCGTTTTTTTTGTTCTTGGGTCCGTTTTGAGAGGAATTGCGCCGAGGATCTAGGCGCAGTAAACCAGCGCTCCATGTAGACGGAGAGACTCAATGAGCACCCATCCATCCATCAAAATTGCCCCATCTATCTTAGCGGCGGATTTTGCGGCCTTCGGCGCGGAGTGCCGTGCGGTTGAGGCGCAAGGCGCTGACTGGATTCATGTGGATGTTATGGATGGTCATTTTGTTCCCAACATCACCTTTGGTGCGGAAACCTGCAAAGCCATCCGCCCCCATATCAAAAGTGTGATGGACGTGCATTTGATGATCGCACCCGTTGATCCCTATATCGACGGCTTTGTTGAGGCCGGTGCAGATTTTATCACGGTGCATGCTGAAGCGGGGCCCCATACCCATCGCACTTTGCAAGCCATTCGAGCCGCTGGCGTGAAGGCCGGACTTGCGCTTAATCCAGGCACACCAGCTCTCGCTGCAGCGCCCTTGTTGGATCTGTGTGATCTGGTCTGCGTGATGACCGTCAATCCAGGCTTCGGCGGGCAGAGCTTCATTGAAAGCCAGGTTGAGAAGGTGGCCGAGCTGCGCGCTATGATTGGAGACAGGCCCATCCATATCGAAATTGATGGTGGCGTTACGCCCAAGACTGCACCTTTAGTGGTGGCGGCGGGTGCTGATGTTTTGGTGGCGGGCTCTGCCGTGTTCAAAGGAGGGTCAGTGGAAAATCCGGCACCATACGGCGAGAACATTTTGGCTATTCGTAACGCGGTTGCGAATCTGGGCTAGCACCGAAGACCTCCTCCAAGGCTTTTTGAGCAATGGGATCAGGAACTGAGCCTGTTGTGGCACTGCGCTCTGGCGTTTTCCAATTGGTCGAGATCGATGCGCAATGCCAAAACTCCGCGCGTTTTGATGAAAAGGTCGCGGCCAGCCAATGGTCTTCTAAGCGGTGTGGATTGAATTCTGCTTTGCCAAAAGGGCCTTGAGGATCGATGCAATACTTATGCGGACAAGTACGGTCCCCTTGCCGCGAAAATCGATGATCGGCATGACGGGGGAGCCTCTCGGTTTGGGTTGAAATACGTCGCCAAGATCCGGGGAACCGGATAAAGCCAAAGCGATTGGCTTTACAAAGATCGAAAATCGACTGGCCCTGTGCCCAAACCAGCTCGTCCAGATCGCATTGAAGAACCGCACGCGCCTTGCTCAAAACACGCCGCCGCATGGCGTTGAGATGGGCCGTTTGTAAAAAGGTGCTGCCATGACGATAGGGCCCAGGCTTGGCTTTAGGCCCGTAGGGTAGCTCTGTTCGCGCGACGTATCCAGCCTTCAAACCAGCGCGTTCCATCGCATCTAGGATGTCACTCGGTTCGTAGCGCGTTGACCCGTTGTCGATCAGTGCAAGTGCCTCGAGCCCGTGGTGATGGATATGAAAGCGCGCCCAATCCTCGATCCATTGCAGATCGTTGTCTTTTGATATCATCAAGCCCGCATTGAGACCTTCAAAGAGCTCAGGTTCTGCCGCATGTACCGGGCTTGAAAGCCGCCAATTCTCTCCTTTCATCTCCAGTCTTTTAGCACGGCTTGGCGCAGGTAGTGTGATCAAGGCATGTCGGCGAAAGACGCGAAAGCGCTGAATTTTGGTTGGCTGATCGTCGAGTGTGATTTGGGCTTGGCGCAGGAGCTTTGTGAAGTTCAGAGGCTTCGGCAAAACCACTGTGATGCGGCCTGCGTCCCATATGGCGTCATACCACAGAGTTTTGGCGTCATAGCCTTGCATGTAGTCCGGAGGCTGATGCGCAGCAGGGGCCACGGGGTCGCGGCTCGGACCCTCTTGGTCAAACCGCGCGGCCGCAAAGCTGCGGATAAACCGCTGCATCAGTGTTGGGTCTCTTGGCGATCAACCGTGAAGAAAAGATCCTCTTCCGGCTCGTCTGTGAGCACATTGTCGGGCACCACATGGGGCCCAGCGAGAAAGACATTGGCGCCGAAGTGTTTGTGCATCTTGGCGAGCTTTTCCATCCGAGATCCGGTGAGGTCTTGGTAGAAAGAGGCATAATTGTCGGTCGCGCGCAGCGCGTCGATTTTGGCGCGATGTGCTGCTACACAGGCTTGATGTTGCGCGGCGATATCTGGATCTGAAAGCAAACGCTCCATTTCCGCACGCAGAGCAGGCACCATCCGGTGGATGGAGCGGTCCTCTTCTTCGTTGTTGTTCATCCGAAACCAGTACGCCAGGCCTTGGTCCCGGTCTACGTGGTTCACCCGGCCACGATCACGCTTAACGAGAAAGCTCTCGGCAGAGCGCACTGCGTAGTGATTGAGCGTGGCCAATTCATAGCCGTAAGTATCTGAGGTTGAACGCCAAGTGTTGCGAAAGGCTGTCTCTGGCATCCGGCTGCCAGAGCCATTGACCCAATAGATGTTGTCTTTGAGCTGGGGTTTGAGGCCTTTGGGTCGGTGCACACCAAGCTTTTTGAAGATGCCCATATGGCGGAAGATGGTTTTGAAGCCCCAGGCCTGGTGGGGCTTGTTGGCGAACTCCCGGGCGCAGCGATCGAACTTTTCGATTAGGATGTCGTCTTCGTTGTATTCGTGCACGTTTGCATTGCCGAAAAGTCGCCATGTGAGCGAGATCATATTGGCCGGTGCAATGGCATCATAGAGGGATTTGAGCGTGCCGTCGCCGCAATGCACGCAGATGTATTCGTCCACATCCATACAGATGGCCCAAGCGGCACTTGTGATCACGGGCTCTTTTTCAGCGGCATGTAGAGCTGCATGTTGCGGCTTCATATTGGTGCCACGAAACGGATTCTCGCGGTGCTCGACCAGGCCTTTGGATTGCAGCAGATCGAGGAAGGTGTCGGTGCCGTCGTCACAGTCGTTGGTGTAAACCAAGAAGCGTTCAACCCCGATCACGCGGTGATAGGCGAGCCATTCCAGAATGAAGGGCCCTTCGTTTTTCATACAGGTGACAATGGCCGTCTCATAGGGATTGTCGCCTGTGGCAACGATGCTTTCATCGGGCACGCGGACGGGTTGATGGCGGAAGACGTCTGTGGCCAAAGCGACCAGTTTGTCTTGCTCGATCAGCGAAGTTTTGGGCACGATGCGCGAAACTGTCTCCACCGGGTGGCGCAGATTCATCATCGAATAAAACTCAAACACATCGTCTGGTCCATGCTCTTTGCCCACCACGCGCAAAAGCCGCCAAATCGCATCTTTGCGAAAGGCTGAAGGTTTTATCGCCCAACGCCGTTTCACCTTGCGCGTGTCAAACTGCATGCAGGTGTGATCGCCGAAAGTTGGGTTCTGCCCTTTGCGCACGCGCCAGGGATAGGTGCGGCGCCCGATCAAAATCAGAGACCCACGCTTATCGACTTCTTCAAAGAGAGGGACTTCAGGTGGGATAATGTCGTAAACATCGATGTTACAGACCGCCTTGGCCTTGGCCAGAAAACGTGTGCGGGCGATCTCATAGACCAAAAGTTCGTCCAGCGGTGAGGTCCAGCGATCCTCTGGAGGCACCTCCATGCGGTCTTTGCCGGGGGCCGCTGGCGCACAAAACGGATGACCCTCGGAAGGCAAGCCTTCTCGGCCCAAGGGTACACGCGCGCGCAAAACGACAACGCATTTGATCTCGGGGATGGCCGTGAGGGCGCGCTCGAGTTTGGAGTCAAAGGCTGGATCGGCAGCTGTGCGGTCGATAATCACGGCGCCCTCAAGGCCATGGCGCGTGGCATGATACCAAAGCCATTCTGCAACCGTCTCAGCGCTTTCGCCATTGCGTGTTGAGACAAATGTTTTGAGGCCTTCAAAGAGGTCTGTTTCAATTTTGGATTGGGCCAGTCGGGCCACGCCTACAAGAGGTGGCGGTGCAGAGGCTTTCATAGCGCCATAGGCCACCAAAATCGCACCGCCGACGCTCTTGGCCCATTTAAGCTGCGTTCCAGACGCAGGGCGGACCACTTTTAGATCTGTGCCTTTGGCCAGATAAACGCGGCCTTCATGGCCTTTCTCTCCGCGCCACGCGATGTGATCGAGCACTGTGGCGCCAGAAATACCTTGGCTCAACAGCCAGCGCGTATGCAATTGTTGCTCAGCCATTGCGATAAGCCTCCTTGAGGCGCGCAAGATGCGCATTGGTCACGCCAACCGGGGGCGCAAAGGAGCCGCCAGCGAGAACAAGGCTCCAATAGAGCTCGGTCTCTGCTTTGGTGCGCAAGCGCTTTTTGAGCTGGGCGCTGTGGTACTCCAAGGCCAAGGCTTCAAGAGCTTTGATACGCGCGCTGCGCAATTCCTCTGCGATGGCGCTGGCTTTTGCGTGGTGCAGATCAATGCGGGTGCATGTGGTTTGGTTGAAATTCCGGCTCACCCAATAACTCAAGCCAATATCTGCGGACATTTTGTTCGGCAAACCCCGCGCGCGTTTGGCCATAAATTCTTCAACCGAGCGCACAGCGTAATGGTTGAGTTGCACAACAGGTGCCTTGGGGAAGTGCCCCCAAAGATTGATGCGGTTGTCGTCGGCAGCAATTGGACCTGGCAGGGGTTGCAAGGCGCTATCGAGCCATTTGGCTTGGCTGCCACCTGATTTAGGTCGGTGCACACCTGGCGGGCCAAAGGCGTTTGGCCGATAGAGAGTTTTGAAGAAATGTGCGCCAGGGAGCAAAATATCGCGAGGCGCGGCCTTGCGGTATGTTTGCGTCACGGGGCCAGCGGGCCGCTCGACATGCCCGCCGCTGCCAAAGAGCCGCCAGGGCAGAGTGATTGCGTCGCCAGGGGCGGCGTTGAGCAAGGCGGGAAGCGTGTCAAAGGGCTCAGACAGAGTTAGAAACTCGTCCACATCCACCCCAAGCACCCAATCTGCAGCCTTGTAAAGCGGGTGCTCAGCCGCCGCTGCCAGGGCTTGCCATTGGACTGTTTTTTGCCCCGAATAGGGATTATCGACGCGCGTGAGCCAACTCAGGCCGCTGATCTCGTCCAAAAGCCCAATGGAGCCATCCGAGCAATCGTTGGTAAAAATAAGCAGGTCGGTCACGCCAAGAGCGCGCAGATGGGCAAGCCACTCTACAAGGTAGGGCGCTTCGTCTTTTACCGATGTGACGCAAAGGATGCGCATGGTTCTGCTCGCGATTTTTCGCTTTTTTGTGTGCGCAACATGCCCGAAGATCGCGTCTAGGCCAAGGGTCTGCGAAGGGACGATGTTACCGAATATCTGTATATTGGTGCTAAACTGTCGCCAAAAATTCACCAATTCGTTGATCGAACTCGGATTTAAGCGCAAAATAGACACAAAAGGCCTTCAAAGTCGGGCTGAGCAGTCAAAAAGGGATGTCTGATGGCGGCATTGCCAAAAATCGCGAGTTTGTGGATCGGAGAGCGGCTATCGTGGCTTGAGCAACTCTGCCTGAAGAGCTTTGCTGATGCGGGTCATGAAACGACGCTTTATTCCTATGCGCCCATCTCAAATTTGCCCCAAGGGGTGCAAGCTGGAGATGCGGAAGAGATCTTCCCGGCAGAGCCAATGTATCGCCATGCTCGCACGGGGAGCCCGGCCATTCATGCGGATCTATGGCGCCTCAATATGCTCAAAAAGACTGGCGAGATCTGGGTGGATGCCGATATGTATTGCTATCGCCCGTTTGATTTTCGCAAAAAGCACGTCTTTGGCTGGGAAAAGCCTGGGCTGGTATGCAACGCGGTGTTGGGACTGCCGAAGACCTCGCCGGCGCTCAAGCTTATGCTGGAGTTTTTCAAAGACGAATACGCAATCGCGCCTTGGCTTAAGCCGTGGCAACAAGAAGAACTTCGCGCAGAAGCTGCCGCGGGTAAGCCTGTTCATATGACAGAGCAAAACTGGGGCTTCACGGGCCCCGCGGCGCTGACATACTTTTTGCAACGCACCGGTGAAATTGAAAATGCGCAACCCCAGACAGGCTTTTATCCAATTGGATTTCCCGAGCGGAACCATTTGATTTTGAGCCGTTACTCACCGGAAGAAACCTTCACAGACGGCACCTATGGCGTGCATTTTTGGGCCCGGCGCATGAAGCCGCGCTTGCAGGAAAAAGAGAAGGGGACGCCGCGCCGGGGCAGTTTTATGGACCGGCTCATTATTAAGCACGGCATTGATCCAAATGCGGCTCCGATCCCGGCGAAACTAAAACCTGCCTCCATGATGCAAACCAATCCAGACCTTTGCGCTGAGATTGCCTTGGCGGCTTTGGAGAAAGACGCAAGTGTGGATGCGCTCAGCCGCAAGTATTTGGTCGAAAAGAGTTTCGTGAAAGACTGTGCTCAGAAACTCCGAGAGGCCGCTCCGGACGTATTTCGCCTTAAGGCTGCCGAATGAGCAAGATTGAGGCCAAAATTGAACGGGCAGCTTGGCGGGACGAGTTGAAAGCGCTGGGTGACGCTGAGGGGTTTTACGAAGACCTTGGCGCGGAGCACACCGCCCTTTTTGTGCGGCGCGGCGGCACACTGATTGTGACTTTTGAAAACCTAGATCATGTTTTTGAAGGCGATGAAAACCGCATGCCGTGGGGCTATAATTTCGTCGAAGGGCAAAACTGGTCCATGTTAGGGCTCATGGCCCATGGTTGGACCTGGTATCGCGATGAAGCCGTTTTCGATTTCTTTGATCGATTAAGAGATGATAGGTTTTTCACAGGCTTCGAGAAGGTCGTGTTTTATGGCGCGTCTATGGGGGCTTACGCGGCGGCCAATTTCTCCGCCGCAAGCCCTGGGGCAACAGTGATTATGATCTCGCCGCAGGCAACTTTGGATCGCCAAATCGCCTCTTGGGAAACCAGGTATCACAAGGCTTGGGCGCGCAATTATAACAGCCGGTATGGCTATGGGCCGCAAAACGTGCAAGCTGCTGAAAAGGCGCATCTTTTCTACGATCCTCGGATGCCGTTGGACGCAATGCATGCGGCTTTGTTCCAGAGTGAGAATATTGTGAAATATCCCTGCCGGTATATGGGACACCGGATCGCGTCTCTTTGGATTTTGATGAAGCTCTTGAAGCCGGTCGTGCGTGCCTGCGTTGATGGCGACATGTCGCCATTGAAGTTTGCGCAGATGATGCGCGTGCGGCGCCATACGCAACGCTATCAACGCGAGATGTTGACCCGCCTAGAGGAAATGGGCAGGCCTCGGCTTGTTGCCCAATACTGCCGCGCCGTCCTCGCGACACGCGGCGGGCCAAAGTTTCGCAAAGCGCTCCGAGCCGCGGAAACTAAGCTTCGTCGCTAAGGACTTTTTTGGCGACCCGGAAGCATTCCAAGGCCTGTGGAACGCCGCAATAAATCCCGACGACATGGATGATTGCGCGAATTTCTTCTTTTGTGACGCCATTGTTGATCGCGCCGCGGCAGTGAATTTCCCATTCATGCATTTTGCCCAAAGCGCCGATCATGGAGAGATTCATCATCGAGCGCGTTTTCGCATCTATGACATCGTCTCCCCAGCCGAACCCCCAGCACCAAGCCGTCATGGCTTCTTGAAACGGGCGGGTAAAATCGTCTGCCGCGGCGAGATTTTTTTCCACGTAGTCTGCACCGAGGGTGCTTTTGCGTTGTTCTAACCCTTTTAGGAATAAGTCTTCGTTGAAGCTGTCAGCCATGGTTTGTCCTTTGTTTGTTATGCGGAGGCGCGCTTTGCGCGCCGCGTCTCCATTTATGAGGGCGCTGCCCCCGGTCCTGAATTTACCCCGCTTTGGCGGGGAAAATTCAGGACACCCCCCGGAGTATTTCCGCCAAGAAAAACGAGGCAGCTTAGCCGTGAAGTTTAACGGCGATATTTTTTGTTTGAACGTAATTCCAAAGCGCTTCACGCCCTTTTTCGCGCCCGTATCCTGATTTGCCAAAGCCCCCGAATGGGGTTTCAACGCCGCCTGCGTACCACTCATTGACAAAAACTTGGCCCGCCTTGATATCGCGCGCGGCGCGCATGGCTCGGTCCACATCTTTTGTGAAAACACCGCCCACAAGGCCGTATTCCGTGCTGTTTGCGATCTCTAGGGCCTGATTGTCCGTCTCAAAGGATATGACGGACAAAACGGGACCAAAAACTTCATTTTGGGCGATGGCCATATCAGGTGTCACATCAGATAGGATGGTTGGGGCCAAAAAAGCTCCGGGCGTGTTAAGGGCGTGTCCGCCGGCAGCCAGTTTTGCGCCTTCGCTTTTGGCATCATCCACCATCGAGAGCGCGCGATCCCGTTGTGGCAGGCTTACCATAGCGCCCATGTTCGCCCCGAACTCGGGCAGGGTTTCGCCAGGCGCCACGCTTAGGGATTTGGCAATAGCGCTTGCGCGGTCTACAAGTTCGTCGTGACGAGATTTGTGCACGATCACCCGGCTCATGGCTGAGCAAACTTGGCCAGCATTGAAGAAAATGCCCCAGCGGATGTCATTTTCAAAGGCGTCGAGATCGGCATCTTCATGAACAATTGCTGCGGACTTGCCGCCCAGTTCCAGCACGCAGGGCACAACATTTTGCGCAGCCGCAGTCGCGATCGCAACGCCCGTGCCAACGGATCCCGTAAAGACAATTTGATTAACGCCAGGGTGGCGCGCCAGCGCGGCGCCCGCCTCTTGTCCCAACCCACAGAGGACATTCACAGCGCCATCGGGCAAGCCAACAGCTTCGGCGGCTTGAGCAAAGATGCGGTTTGTGATTGGCGTGAGTTCTGGAGATTTGATCACGCAAGCGTTGCCTGTGGCGAGGGCCGCAGACAAGGAGCGCGCTGTCATTTCAATGGGGTAATTCCAAGGGATAATTTGAGCGGAAACGCCAAAAGGCTCGTAGGTCGTGAAGTCAAAATAGCCATCGCCTAAAGGGATAGAGCGGCCTTCCACGGTTTCTGCTTGGTTGCCGTAGTACTCGAAGTAGCGGGCTGCGCCTTCGATCTCGATCCGGGCTTCCCAGAGCGGTTTGCCTTGTTCTTGGCTCAGGCAAAGGGCGAGGGTGTCGATTTCCTGCAAAAGGTAGCGCCCCATGGCTTGGACCATGCGGCCGCGTTCTACTGGGCGTAGAGCAGAGAGCGCGCGGCTTTGATGCACGTGTTGGGCGGCTTCGACGGCTCGGTTCACGTCGTTTGCGTCGGCGAGAGCATGCTGTGCAAAAACCTCGCCAGTTCCAGGGTTTTGCACGTCGATCCAACCAGCGCCGCCTTCGATCCAAGCGCCATTAACGTAGTTGAGGTGTTTTTCCGTCATGTGCTGGGCTCCGAAACAAGGCGGTGTTGGTAGAGATGATCGTAGTGAGGTTGCATGCGGCGATGGACCTGACGGACGCGTTCTGGGGCGTCTTCAAGATCCACGTATTTTCGAATTTGCGGCTTTAGGCCGGTCGAGTTTTTGAGGTTTTGGTGAAAGGATCCACCGTCCCACCAACTGTAGCTGCTCGTGTCCGCGCCTGGCTCCCAAGAGAGCGCATGCTCCAAAAACGGCAGATTGAGCGCATGGCAAAAAGCTTTTGTCATGCCGTGCGGATTTTCCAGCAAGTCATCGCTGTCGATCACGGGCGGCGGTGATCCTTTTAAGGCGCAAAGTAAGTCGAAAAGCGCGCGCTGTTCTGGGAAGCCGACTTCGAGCTCATCGAAATCCGGCCATTTGTCATACATCGATGTGATTGTTTTGGCGGGATCTCGGATCAAAAATGCATGTTCGAAATTGGCCAGAAAGTCGGGTGTCCACATGTGGTTGATGTAGTGGGGGAAGTCTTTGAGAAAGACGGGGCCTGATTGCGCAAGCCCCTGAATGGTGTCCCAAACGCTCTCAAGTGTGAGCCCCGGAGTGACCTTTTCGCCCTCTCGAAATCGCGGCCAGAATGGGTCTTCGCCTTGGTACCAGGCTTCGCCAAAAGGCTCGTGCAGGCATTCGAGATCTCCGCGCTGGCGCATCATCCATTCAAAGGCTGTTGAGGTGGACCGAGGCACAGCCCAGAGGGCATATATCTTATGCATCAAAGGCTCTCCAATAGCTGGCCATGCTTGATGTCTGGCGCAATCCCGAGCGATTTGAATACCCGCCAATAAAGAGCGGTATCATGGCCGATCACCGGCTTTCCAAGTGCTGCTTCCAGCATCGGCGTGAGATGAAGCGGGCGTTCGGGCAGGCCATCAGGGCCGCTGCGGAAGTTGCACATCCCGTTGATGAGGTAGGCATCCGCTTGGGGGGCTTGTTCGGCGACATATTCGAAGCTCTTGCGGGCCAAATCACCCTCAAACACCCAACGCTTGTCGTTCACTTGCGCCTGGCTTTCGAACCACCCTTGGTCGTGAAAATTGCCAGCCCAGAGAACGTCAAAGCCCGCCTCGCGCAAAAAGCCAACGGTGCCTTGCCACCATTCGGGCCAATGATAGGCTGCATTTAAGGCGAGCTTTTCGACGTTCATCGCGCGCAGGGCCTCGACCATGGCATAGCCCGCCATATGGAAGGCAAGCCCATGTTTGTCTGACAGTTTTGCGCAATGGTCGCGGATGCCGTTGACGCCTAAGCCACTTGCATGCACCCAATTGGAGCCGACCTGAGCTGCAACATCGGCGCCATTTCGGGCCATGCAATGCGCAAAATCATCCATCATGCCGAAATTGGCTTTGCGCTGATCGAGCCCGTGTTTGTAGTCGGGGACATGGAGCATCCAGCCGTGTACGCCCACGCTACGGGGTGCTATGCGCAAGAAATCAGAGGGGGCTGCATCGTAGTCGAAAGGCGGGCAGGTGAAGCCAACTTGATGGGCAAAGAGCTTATGCTCAGGGCGCCAGGTTTCAGGCATCATGGGGCAGGGACCTCTGCGGACCGTTCAAAACGCGGCAGATCATCTTCGATATGCAGCCAGCTGAGTTCTTCGGCCACGTGGCAATGCAATTGCGGCGCATATTTCTCTGGTTGCTCTAGCGAGGCGGCATAGAGGTGAATTTCGCCTGGCCAGGCGGTGCTTTCAAAACTCATTTGCGATCCGCATATCGCACAAAAGCCGCGCTGGGCAGTTTCCGAGGATTGATAAAAGGTCCTCTCGCCCGTCCAGTCCACATGCTTGGGCGCAAAGCCCATCCAAGCGACCACCGGAGAGGAGGCCGAGCGGCGGCAGCTTTCACAGTGGCAAAGCGCTGTCCATTTTGGCTGGGTTTGCACTTCATAGCGCACCGCGCCGCATAGGCACCGGCCTGAGGCCCAGGGGCTTTTATTTTCCGCCTCAGCCATCAACGGCCTCACGCATCCATTTTTGCAAGTGCATCACGGAATGCTCGGAGTTCACGCCACTGTTGGGATCCACAACCAGAGGTCCTGGAACGTAGCCGCGAGAGCGCAGGCCGCGCTGTACTGACTCGACCAAATGAATGTCTTCTTCCACGGTGGTTTCGCGGTCTTGTACGGCCAATCTCCGGACCGTTTCATCGTCTTGGCCGCCAACCGAATACCAGCCGCGCCAGACTGTGACCTCATCCACGCCCGATGGGCGCCAATGATAGGTGTTGAGCACGTTGCCGGGGTACACTTGGAACGAAAACATAGGCCACAAGAACCAGCTTGAATATTCCGCTTCATGTGCGAAACCGGAATGAATGTTGTAGGTCATCTGGTCGAGGTTTTGGCACTCGGTTGTATGGCGCAGACACTTGCCTTGGGGTTGGATGTCGTAGGTCTCTGGTTTGACAACACCTGTGGCAAAGGTGGGGTGATTGAGAGAGCAGTGATAGCACTCTGAATAGTTCTCAACGGAGACCTTCCAGTTGCAGTTCTCAGGGATCTCGACCCACTCAAGCGGTTCCAATTCGGCGTTTTGAGGCACCCATTCTTCGAGTTCGGCCCGCGCGCCAGGAAACCACTCTTCCATCGGGGCGGCATCTGGATCGAGATTAACAAAGAGAAACCCAACAAAATTCTCGATCCGCACTTCGGTGAGGCACACATTGGCTTTGTCAAAACCCGGGACGGATTTGATGTTGGGTCCGGCCCGAAGCTGGCCTGTCAACTCATAGGTCCAAGCGTGATAGGGGCAGACCACAACGCGGGTTTTGCCACTGCCCTCAAGCAATTGGTGAGCGCGGTGCTGGCACACGTTGTAAAAAGCCCGGATTTCGCCATCGCGGCCTTTGATCGCAAACAGGGCCTCACCTGCAATGTTGAAACATTGGTAATCGCCAACCTCTTTGAGCGCTGAGCTATGGCAGGCAAATTGCCAGGTGCGCGCAAAGAGCCCGGATGTTTCGTCTTCATAAACGGAAGGGTCTGTGTAGTACCGCGCCGCGAGTGAGCGCAAAGGCATGTCGGTCAAGATTGCGTCTCCCGGTAAAGTCCCAAGGTGTGTCTTCGCGCATGGAATCGCTCCACGCGCTGGGGAATTTCATCCGATGCGCCGGCAATAACATAGCTCAAGAGCGTCTCGAGAAGGGCAATTGTCGACACGGATGAGGGAAAAAACTGTGGTGTCTCAGCGGAGATAACAAATCCATGGGTGCTGCCCAAAATGATCGGGGAGGCTGGACTGTCCGAGATGCCGATTGTTTGAACTCCTTGGGCGCGCGCCACGTCGAAGGCGTCAATTACTTCTGCGCGGAAAGGCTTGCAGGTCATTCCAATCAAAACATCCCTAGGGCCAGCAAAGGCCAGGTCATCAACGGGTGTTGAGCCCGCTCTGGGAATGGCGTGAAATCGGGTCATGCCTGTGGAGGCAAGATAGGTGAAGTTCTGCGCATTGGCGTTGTTGACGCCGACGCCCAGTACAAACACTTCGCGTGCGTCCCAAATGGTTTTGGCCGCGGCCTGAAGTTGCTCGGCGCTGATCTGCGCGAAAGTCTCTTCGATGTTGCGGATCGCGCTGCCCACCATCTCGGCATAAAGCGATCCCAGAGCCCCTTGTGCGGCCATGCCCTGCAGCCATCTTGCGCGATCTGGGAAAGCCGTGACCCCCTCTCGAATGGCGCTGCGGAACGGTTCGCGAAAGTCGTCATAGCCTTCAAAGCCAATTTGGCGGGCCATGCGTACTACTGTGTTGGGTTTGACCTGGGCAGCTTTGGCAATTTCTCGCACGGTGCTCACCCCCACGTCTTGAGGGTTTTCCAAGACATAGCGCGCGGCTTTTTGAGCCTCGGGTGTCAGGGCTTCGAACTCGTCGCCTAAGCGCGTCAAAACGTGAGATGATACATTTGTGCCATTCATGATTGACGATGGTATAAATGTTTGCTTAGCCTGTCGAGCGAAAATCGTGCCAAAAAATCGAGTCGATCTGATGAGCCAAGTCGCGTCACAAATTCAATTTCCCAGCCAAGCCAAAGTTGTCATCGTTGGTGGCGGGATCATGGGCGTAGGGCTCGCCTATCATTTGGCGCACGAAGGTTGGCGCGATGTTGTGCTTTTGGAAAAAGCGGAGCTGACCTCCGGCTCAACCTGGCATGCGGCTGGCCAGATCACGCAGTCCACATCGAGTTACGGATTGGGCAAATGTGTCGACTACAACATTGGGCTCTACGCCGGAGGGCTTGAGGCCGAAACCGGGCAAGCGGTCACCTGGCACGGGTGCGGCTCGTTTCGGCTTGCGTACACAGAAGACGAGATGGACTGGCTGCGCCATACGCTCTCCGTTGGCCGGTCTTTGGGGTTCAACATCGAGCTTGTTGGCCTCGATAAGGTCTCGCAGCTCCATCCGTTTTACAATCTTGATGGTGTTTTGGGGGCGCTTTACACGCCGGATGATGGGCATGTGGATCCGACCAATGTGACTATGGCGCTCGCGACTGGTGCACGAGCGCAAGGTGCGCGCATCATTCGCCGATGTCGCGCAACCAATATTACGCAAGCGCCCAATGGCGAGTGGGTGGTCGAGACAGAAAAGGGCACGATCACCTGCGAGCATGTTGTGAACGCGGGCGGCACTTATGCGCGCCAAATGGGCGAATGGTCGGGGCTGTTGTTGCCCATGACGTCCATGACCCATCACTACCTCGTGACAGAAACTGTGCCTGAGTTTGAGACTCTTGAGCGCGAGCTGCCGGTTATTCGGGACGACAAACATGTCTCGGGCTACATCCGGATGGAGCAGAAGAAAGGGCTCATTGGGATATACGAGAAATCCAATCCAAACACGGTTTGGGAAGATCATTGCCCTTGGGAGGCCGAAAACGAGCTTTTTGCAGCGGACTACGATCGCATCATGCCTTGGCTGGAGGCGTCGCTGGAGCGCATGCCAATCTTTGCGGACTTGGGGATCACTCGGGAAGTTCATGGCGCTATTTCCCATCCGCCGGATGGTAATCCTATGATCGGTCCTGCGCCGGGTGTGCGCAACTATTGGTGCTGTTGCGGCACCCAGATCGGAATTGGCTGGGGACCTGGTTTGACCCGTGAACTGGCGCGTTGGATGGTGCATGGCGCTGGCGATATAAACATGCGCGAGTTTGATCCGCGTCGTTTCGGGGACTACGCCCAAAAGCCTTGGCAGGTTGTCAAAGCCAAAGAAGACTATTGCCTGCGACACGAAATTCCCTTTCCGTATTTCAATAGGCTTGAGGGACGGCCAATCAAACCGTCTCCGCTCTACGATAGGCTGAAGGCCAGGGGCGCGGTCTTTGAGGAGGTTTTTGGTCATGAGCGTCCTCGGTTCTTTGCCGAAGGAATTGCTCAAGAAGATCACTATGGCTTTGGCCGTACGGCGACTCAAAACATGATCAATCGGGAAGTAATGGCCGTGCGCGAAGCCGCTGGTATTATGGACATTTCCGCATTTACAAAAGTGGACGTGCAGGGGCCTGGAGCTTTTGACCTCTTGGACCGTTTGTGTGCGAACAAATTGCCCGCCAAGGTTGGCGCCATCGCTTTGACTCATATGTTGAATGAGGCTGGCCGTATTGAACTTGAGACGACCGTTGTGCGCCTTGCCGAAGATCGTTTTTATTTGGTTTGCGCAGCGTTTTTCGAGCAAAGGCTTTTGGATCATCTCAACGGCGCCAAATTTCTCAACGAGAAATTTGCTCAAATTTTTGAGAAAAATTTGGTTACGATCATAAATCGATCGACAGCTTGGTCGGCGCTTGCCCTTAACGGGCCCAGAGCACGCGATATCTTGCAAGCCTGTACATCGTCGCCTTTGGACAATTCCAATTTCCGGTGGCTAACGGCTCAGCAAATCGACGTTGCGGGGCACCCATTGTGGGCTTTCCGCCTGTCTTATGCGGGCGAACTCGGTTGGGAACTTCATATTCCAGCTCAATCGACATTGGCAGTTTATGATGCGCTTTCGGAGGCTGGGCATCCGTTCGGTCTTACTGATTACGGAAGCTTTGCGATGAACGCGATGCGCATGGAGAAAGCTTTCAAAGGCGCGGGCGAGTTGACAAACGAAGTCACGTTGCAAGAAGCGGATGTCCTGCGGTTTGTCCGGCCTGAGAAGTCCTTTGTCGGGCGGGACAAGACACTCAAAGACCCGCGCTACGTTTGCGCCTATCTTGAGATTGAGCCCGACGGTCAACACGATGGCCATGGGGGCGAAGCAGTTTTGTTGGACGGAACCGTGGTTGGCTCCACAGCATCCGTTGCGTTCGGACCAACAGTCGGCAAGATATTGGCTTTCGCCTATGTTCACCCCAAGGCGGCAAATCCAGGCACAGAAATTGAGGTTGTCATCGCAGGCGCACCGCGACAGGGTCGCGTCTTGGGGGCTCCGGCATATGATCCTGAGAGTCTTCTGCCGAGAACAGATGCCCTGGAGAGCGTTACCTGATGATCCCTAAACATATGCAAGCTTACGTGCTGATGCGGCACGGTGATTTGGACGCGTTGGAATGGCGCGAAGACTGGCCTGTGCCGACCCCTGGGCCCGGCCAGGTTTTGATAAAGGTCGCTGCTTGCGGTCTTAACAATACGGATATTAACACGCGTTCGGGCTGGTACTCAAAAGCGGTGACCTCTGCGACAACGGGTGGGGCTTATGAGGAAGTCAGCGATGATGATCCCACTTGGGGAGGCGCGCCTATTTCATTTCCTCGCATCCAAGGTGCGGATGTCTGTGGTCACGTGGTCGCTGTTGGAGCAGAGGTTGACGCAACCCTTATCGGAGAAAGAGTTCTTACGGATAATTGGCTTCGAGATTGGTCCGATCCGCTCAACAAAGACAAAACGGGTTACTTTGGCAGCGAATCTGACGGGGGTTACGCGCAGTATTGTGTGACCGATGCCAACAATGTTGGTGTGATCAAGAGCGATTTGAGCGATGCCGAATTGGCGACTTTCAGCTGTTCTTATACGACCGCAGAAGGCATGCTTTCTCGAGCTAAAGTTGTGGCCGGAGATATTGTTTTGGTCACCGGTGCATCGGGCGGTGTTGGCTCTGCAAACATCCAGCTGGCCAAGCGTCGCGGTGCGAAAGTGGTCACGCTCGCATCTGAGGCAAAACATGAGCTGCTCAAAGACCTTGGGGCTGATGTGACTTTGCCTCGAGATGGTACTGGCCTCCATAAGGCGCTCGATGCCCATTTCGGCACAGACAAAGTCGATGTGATTGCGGATGTGGTTGGGGGCGAGGCCTTTGGCTCTTTGATCGATATGTTGCGACGCGGCGGGCGCTATACGGTTTCGGGCGCCATTGCCGGGCCAATCGTCAATCTGGATTTGCGCACGCTTTATCTCAACGATTTGACCTTTACGGGATCCACCGTGGTTGATCCACAGGTGTTCAAAGACCTGATCAGCTACATTGAAGCTGGAGACTTAAAACCGCTTGTCGCGGCAACGTATCCACTCAAAGAGCTTTATGCCGCGCAAACGGCTTTCACGAAAAAAGCGCATGTCGGAAATATTGTGGTGGTCCCTTGAGCGCGCAGACCCGTTTCGAAACACTTTTGGCGTCTGCTCGCGTCTTGGTGGACCACACGCCCGCGCTCTCATCCTTTTTTGTGATCCCCAGCGCGCTCGATTTTGACGCGCGAGAGCCTGTGCCGCGGCCCGCATTGGAGCACTTGTGCAAAGAAACTTACGATGTTGCGGAAGCTGCCGGTGAGCTTGTCGCGAACGTAAACGCAGTGGCGCCGTATGCGGAATGGCGGCTTAGCTACACGACCGATGAGGTCGGCCAAAAGATGCTGGACACCTACGCTTGGTTTGAGCTTTTGGGACCAAAGGGTCATTTCCGTACAGCCGATGCCCGCTGGTACATAGGTTATTGGGGCGCGGGGAACTACTATCCTTGGCACGAGCACGAAGCCGAAGAGATCTACTATATCGCTGCGGGGTCCGGCCGGTTTGCCCGGGAGGGTGAAGAGGATGTGGTGCTTGGCCCAGGCGACACATTAGTGATGTCGCCATGGCAAAGTCACGCGATGTGGACCGAAGACAGTGGGATACTTTGTTTTGTGGCCTGGCGCGGAGAAGGCCTTGGCGGCGTTCCAATGATCTCGAAGGGGAGCATGGCGTGAAGATCTCGCGGATCTCTGTTTACCAAGTCGATTTGCCCTTGGAGTATCCCTATTGGCTGTCCGGTGGCCGGTTGAAGTTCGAAAGCCTCGACGCAACCTTCGTGAAGATTGAAACCGATGAAGGTTTGACAGGCTGGGGCGAAGGGACCCCTTGGGGACATACCTATGTGCCGGCGCACGGTCCTGGTATTCGCGCCGGGCTCGAAACGATGGGCAAAGTCCTCTTGGGCCTCGACCCACGCCGCGTATTGGATGTTGAGCGGGCAATGGATCTGTGTTTGCCGGGCCATCTTTATGCGAAATCCCCTGTGGACATGGCGTGCTGGGATATCGCGGGCCAAGCTGCGGGCTTGCCGATCGCAGATATTATGGGGGGTGGATCGCGCACGCCGCGCCCGATTGCCTCGAGCGTTGGGGCGAAAACCGTCGAAGAAACGCGCGAGGTCATGGAGCGCTACAGAGCCCGTGGGTACATTGCGCATTCGGTTAAGGTGGGCGGGGATGTCGAGCGCGACATTGCCCGCATACGTGACGTAGAGACCCACCGTCCCCGTGACGAGATCATTCTCTACGACGTCAACCGGGCTTGGACGCGTCAGCAAGCTCTGCGCGTCATGAGTGCCACCGAAGATCTCAATGTGATGTTCGAGCAACCTGGGGAAACGCTCGACGATATCGCGGCCATTTCTCAAAAACACGCAGGCCCTGTATCTGTGGATGAAAGCCTGGTCACATTGCAAGACGGGGCGCGGATTGCGCGGGACGGGATTGCGGAGGTTTTTGGGATCAAGCTGAACCGGGTCGGAGGGCTAACCAAAGCGGCACGCTTGCGCGATATCGCCTTGGCGCATGGCATCGACATGTTCGTGATGGCCACGGGCGGCTCAGTTTTGGCGGACACAGAGGCTCTGCATCTGGCGGCGACCATTCCTGACGAGAATTGCCACGCGGTTTGGGCCTGCCAAGATATGTTGAGTATCGAGATTGCCGGTGGGCGCGGCCCACGCAACGAAAAGGGTCATCTGCATTTGCCTGAGGCGCCTGGATTGGGCGTCCATCCTGACGAGGATGCCTTGGGGCCCGCTGTTGCGGTTTATGAATGAGTATTTGAGGCCAAGAAAAAGTATGAAGATCAAGAAGCTTTGCCTGTGGCATGTCCCTCTGACATCCCATGAAACATACTATATGGCCGACGGGAAAACCTGCGATACAGTCGAAACGGTTGTTGTGCGCATTACGACGGATACCGGGCTATCGGGTTGGGGGGAAGTTTGCCCGATTCCACATTATCTTCCGGCCTACGCAAGGGGTGTTGGGCCTGCACTTGCCGAACTCGCGCCCGTTTTAGTTGGCGCTGACCCAGTTGGCCCTGAAGCGGTTATGGCGCGGTGCGACGCCTATTTGATTGGCCATGTCTATGCAAAGTCCGCGCTGGATATGGCGCTTTGGGATTTGACAGGAAAAGCGGCGGGCTTGCCGCTATTTGCGCTGTTAGGTGGGCGGCGTATGGCTGATATGCCCCTTTATCATTCAATCACCTGCATAGAACCCGAGGAGATGGCACGCATCGCGCGGGACGCGCAAAAGACTGGTATTGCGCAGTTTCAAGCTAAATTGGGCGCGGATGCGTCCTGGGAGGCGGATGTTGCACGGCTGCGGAAGGTGCGCGAGGCCGTGGGACCGGGCCCTCTTGTCTATGGGGATTGGAACTGTGGGGCGACCCCTTTGATGGCCACACGCGTGGCGCGGGCTGTTGCTGATCTGGATGTGATGCTCGAGCAACCTTGCCAAACCCTTACAGCCTGTGAATCTGTGCGCAAAGCGACCGGTTTGCCTATGAAAATAGACGAGTTGGCACATGATACCGCATCCCTTTTTGAGGCTTCCGAGCGCGGGGTTTTGGATGCTGTTGCGGTTAAGCTCTCTAAGTTTGGTGGGATCAGTGCCTCGCGCCGCGCCCGCGATCTTTGCGCTTATCTCGGTGCGATGATGTGTGTCGAAGACACTTGGGGCAGCGATATTACTACAGCGGCATCCCTTCATCTTGCCGCGAGCACGGACCCTCAGGTTCTCTTAAACACGTGTGATCTTTCGGGCTATGTGGCCCCGCGTTTGGATCCTGGCGCGCCAGTGAGAGAAAACGGGCGCATCGCGCCACCGACCGGCGCGGGCCTGGGTGTTGCGCCTGACCTCGATCTTTTGGGGAGCCCAGATTTGGTGATCGATTGATCAAGCACGTCCTGTCAAATCGGAATACAATCCTGAGTAGATAATTGCTGCAGTAGGGTCATTCGAGCTCAGTGCGAATACGGGTTGTTGCTTCGGAATTTGCATCGTTGCGCCTCGTTTCAGGGTGGTTTATTGGGCCGTTGGCTGAACACTTTTGATGATTTCGACATTATGACGTTGCCCAAGATCACCTTTGGGTTGCATTTTTCACACGAATTCGATCGTTTTTATGAGCTATCCTAAAGTATAGTTTTCGAAAAATTCGCGAAAAAAAGGCGAATTTAGCAGCCATAGCTACAAATTTTCACGCTTAAAACAAAATTAAAATCAACTGTTTATCCGCACGGACGTAGATCAGCTCATCGTTGGGTTTGGAAATGCTTCGTTTTGTATCGCTGTGTTCCTTTGGTGAAGTTTACGGGGAAAATGCACGGTTTTTAGTCAGTTTGGAAATTGGGTGATTCAAAATCGCACAACATATGCTAATAAACGCACAGGACGCGCAACAAATGCGCGCGATTTGGGTGTGCAAAAAGCACCTGTGTTGGGCAGCGAAAACACTTCGCCTGAGTTTATGAGTGGACGTTTCGTGTGGCTAAGCGCGTGCTGGTTTGGTGTGTGGAATTTTAACTTCGACCAATCCCACGGGTGATAAAAAACCGCTGTTTCGGCGTTTGAGGATCTCTCAATCGCGTCGAGTTCCAGCAAAAAAAAAACAGGGAGACGGTTTGAACATGCCGAACTCGATGGAACGTAAATTTGGAAGCCTTATAAAACAAAGCTTAGCTTGTGCGACGCTTGTTCTTGCTCCGGTTCAGGCCTTTGCTCAAGCCGCCTGTTCTGTTGGCGACATGGTCGAGTTTGCCTCTGTTTATTACGAAGACTTTGGAACGGGTGCTCGAACAGACGACCCAAATGTTCTGAACCACCAATATCGCGCAAGCGGCATTATTCCCGACGGTTGGTATGCCGTGGACACCTCCGCAGGAACGGGCGCTGGGTTTTCCAACACAGCGGGAAACGTAGATGCCGATGGCAACACGAGTGGCCGATATCTCTTTCTCAACATGCTGGGCGCTGGCATTCCCGGCGGCTGGACTGGAGAGTTCTACCGTCAAGATAACGTGAGCCTTCTCCCTCCTGGGTTGCCCTCTGGTGCAACGCTTGGTGGGTTTCGCTTCTCAAACGAAATGGTGGGCACTTGCGGGGGCTGCCGCGATATTCCAAATTTTACGCTTATTATTGAAGACAACAACGACGGCAGCCAACTTGCCTCGATCACGAGTACGTCTGCTGGCATCCTAAACGACGATGTTTGGCGGCAAGTGACCCTTGACGTCATTCCAGCACCTGCGACAGCAACCGCCGCCAACCTTGTGCTCTTTAACTCACAGCCTGACGGATCTGGTGGGAACGATGTCGGCGTAGATAACATCGATTTCCGCCCTTTGGTATGTTACGCGCCAGTACTTGACCTCGATAAGACTTTTGAAGTCATCACCAACAATACAGGCGATCCGGACAAGGCCGAAGCAGGCGACATTATCCGATATACTTACACGATTTCCAACAATGGCAGTGCGACGGGTTACAATGTAAGCCTTTCAGAGGTTGGGTTCACTGGAACTGGCACAGCGCCTGCGCCAACGGTTTTCAGCGGCGCGGCTGACCTCGATGGTGGCGACGGGACTGCAACGGATGTCGCGGTGGGTGCGCAGCTGGTTTACCGCGCTGACTACATCATTACGCAGGCCGATATTGATGCGGGCGGAGTGGTCGAGAACGGCGCTTCTATTAGCTACGAAGATCTGGTGGATTCGTCTTTCAGCACCGATTTTGATGACGATCCGGTCGCAAGCGGCAACCAGCCCAACATCGCATTGATCCCCGTTATTGCCAACGACGATACCTCCTCGGGCAATACCGCCGGCGCTTCTATGTCCCAAAACATTGCCTCCAATGATGGTGCGGATTCTGTGGCGTCCACTGTGAATCTGGTCCCGCCTGCGGGTGCGACGAGCATTCTCACAGACGCAGATGGTGACGTGATTGGGTTTACTGTGCCAGGTGAAGGCACGTGGTCTTACGCAGACGGTTCAGGTCAGCTCACGTTCTCACCCGTCACGGGGTTCAATAGCGCGCCAACGCCTGTGAATTATACGATTGACGGAACAAACGGGCTCGCATCGAACGAAGCGACAGTGTCCTTTGGCGTAAACGTTCAGCCTGTTCATACCTTCGCTTGTGGCCCTGGGACGACACGGGTTGACTGGCCTGGGTCCACCATTTCGTCTGCGGCCACAACGCTGGCCTCCAATTTGGACACTGCGGGCGGAGATATCGTTCAATTCAGCCTGCAAAACTACGACAATTCGAGCTCCACCGCTGCCACGTTAGAAACATCAACGGGTACCGTCCGCTTTGTAGACCGCTCTCCTTTTGCAGGCCACAGTGTCCGTGTCGCTACAAACCGCGAACAGGTTTTGCGTTTTGGTTATGATGGCTCGAACACCTCTGGGGATGGCCAAGAGGTCTCGGCCTTTGATGCTCTAGACCAAGTCACTTACACGGCAAACTCAGCCTCGCCTGTCACATGGTCTGTGATCGGATCCTCGAACGCGGATTACGTGATTTCTGGCAACAGCATCACGATTGTGGGCTCTTCGGGCTCGGTGCCGACGGACACACAGCCTTTTTCTGGCTATACAATTGAAACAACCGGAGACGTGACATCTGTTGACGTGGCCCATGCGCATAACGAAGGCACTTTGGGCGGCATCAACTCCATGCGCTTTGCCATGTGCTCGGAGCCAAACGATCCACCTGTTGCCGTTGATAACACGGAAACGGGCAACACACTTGGGTCGCCCGCAAGCGTTTCGATCACCGCGAACGACACCGACAGCGACGGTACAATCGATCCCACGACTGTGAATTTGACAACACCAACGGGTGCCACAAACGTTGTGACTGATGCAGATGGCGACGTAGTGGGCTTTGATGTGCCGGGCCAGGGCACTTGGGCCTACGACGATACCACCGGCGAGCTTGTTTTCACCGCAGTCTCTGGTTTCAACGGGGATCCAACGCCGATCAGCTATACAGTGGACGACAACGACGGTACGCCCTCCAATGAGGCAACCGTCACCGTTGGTTTTACTCCCAATACGCCACCCGTCACCACAGGCAGCTGTGATCGCTTCACTGCAGATCTGAGCAATTTCCCAACCACAGCCTTCTCGAGTGCGACAGCGGAGATCGCACCTGGCCTGACGATGACCGTTGCGAGCTCGAACATTCCGCTTCGGTACAATACCGGCAACGATTGGCTTGAGATTGCGCCCGGGGGGTCTTCGAGCCTTACATCAACGATCACTTATACCTTCAGCCGCAATGTCTCTGCGGTTCAGATCGATACCAGCGACTATGATGTCCAGTCTGTCGGCGGCACGTTGAATGAATGGTTGTCGAACATTTCCGTTCCCCCGAGCGGTACAACGGGCGATTTGGCAATTATCACCACAAGCCGTGTCGAGCCCCAGGTTCCAAATAGTTTAGGCGGCGTCTTCTGGGATGGGATGACGAGCACAAACAGCATTTCGTTCCAGCACAATCGCTCAAGCAGCGGCCTTGGCGTGCGCTTTACGGGCATTGGCGTGAACATCGAAGGTGGCGCTGCGGCCTGCCCAATGCCACCTGTTGCCGTGGCCGACAGCTCTACCGGCAATTCTATCGGGTCTGACGTTGTGTTGGATGTTACAGCCAATGATACCGACAGTGACGGCACGGTTGATGCGACAACCGTGAGCTTGGTTTTGCCAACAGGGGCGACAGATGTTGTGACCGACTTAAGTGGCGATGTGATTGGCTTCACGGTTCCGGGCGAGGGCGTATGGTCCGTAGATGAAACCACTGGCCAAGTAACCTTTTCTCCTGAGCCAGGATTTGTGGCTGATCCAACGGACGTTGGCTACACGGTGCGTGACAATGAAAATATGACGTCCGCCGCGGGCGTGATCAGCGTAGATTACAATGATCCTCCCGGGCTTGCGCGCACGCTGACCTGTTTTGGAGGAGCGTCAACAGCTGTCTGGCCTGACATTTTGGCGCTCAACACAGGCGTTTCCCCACAAAACGCAACCGGGATCATGCAAACCAATACAGATGGGTCGACCATTTCTGTTGGGATCACAACCGACAACGACACCTATCTGACTGCGCAATCGGACATCAACGGTGGCTTTAACTGGTACCGCTTCGGCGGCTCGGCCGCCAATCACTCTCCTGAGCCACACGACGGCACCTATCGGGCAGATGCGATCGCAAACCGAAATGATGGAGTCTACACGTTCACTTACTCGGCTCCGATCATTAATCCGGGTATTTCCGTGTTTAGTGGCGGTAGCAGTAGCATAGCTGTGAATTGGGTTTTCACGGATGAGAACGGTGCGGCGATCAACTCGAAAATCGTGCCCGGTTCTCGTGGAATGACCCAGGTGTCATCGAATGAGATTTCCATGAACGAAGGGCATGGCTCAGTCCAGCTTGAAGGCACGTTCAGCCAAATCAATGTGACGGCCAGCGGGCCAGAATTCTGGGCTGCCATGTCACCATTTGTGAGTTGCCTGCAAGATTTCTCCGATGCACCTCTCACTGGCACCAACTATGGGTTTGCGTCCCACATAAATACTCCAACTCTAACCCTTGGGCCGAGCGCAACCCCTGAGTTTGAGGATTTTGATAGTGCGGCCGCCGACGGTGACGTCGATAATGGCATCACCCTACCTTCGGAAATCGAAGTGCTGGGCGGGTATACACTCCCCGCGTCCGATATTTCCGCAGTGGGTGATGGTACACTCCATGCTTGGATCGACTTTGATGGGAATGGTACCTTTGACGCGGATGAATACGCGTCGATTGGTGTAACGAGCGGAACGGCGGACGGGGCGCTCAGCTGGTCTGAACCAACTGACTCTGTCATCGGTGCAACGACCTTTGCGCGTTTTAGACTGACCAGTGACGCGTCGGTCACGGCGGCGACGCCAAGTTCTGCGGCAAACGACGGTGAAGTTGAGGATTATCAGGTTTTCATCGCTGGGACGCCTGAGTTGTCAGTTATTAAGTCGATCTCATCGGTGACGGATTCGAACGGGAATGGGTTGGTTGGTGATTATGGCGATACTGTTACGTATCGTTTTGATGTGACGAACACCGGCAACACGTCGCTTGCGGATGTGTCTATTACGGATTCCAAGCTTGGTCTGACGAATGCGCTTGTGACGCCGGACGATCTTGGCCCTGGTCAAGTTGGGTCTTTGACGGGCCAGACTTACACGATTTCTGATGTTGATGCGGACGCTGGTTTTACGAGCAATACGGCGACGGGCAGCGGGACGCCTGTTGCGACGCTTGCGAATGGGAATGCGGATCCGAGCACGCCTGTTTTGGACAGCACGGGCACGGCTTTGCCGGCTGCGAGCGATACGTCTGATACGGGTACGGAGCCGGATCTTGATGGGTCCAATAACCCGGTCGATGTGACGAACCCTGAGACGACGGATACGAACGGGACTGCGGGCGATGATGATGCTGAGCCGACGGTTCTGACCATTCCGCGCTTCCCTGCGCCTGTGTCTCCGACGGCTGTGGCGGCGCCTGCGCATTGTGTTGCGCCGACGAATTGGAACGAGGTGATTTTTGCGGCTGGCGGTGCGGGCGTTGCGGGGGACGCGACGGTTGCGACCACTGGGTTTACGACGATTCCGTTCCCTGCGTCGCAAGTGGATGCCTCGAACCGATATGCTGGATCCCAGTTCACAACCCAGGCGTCGATTTTGAACAACGTGCCGTTCTTTGTGAACCGGCCTCCGCTTGATACGGGTCCGACATCACCTCCGGGTCACACACCGATGTTGGACACGTTTACGCAAAGCTTTGGTGGGGCGGAGAATGTCTATGAAGTGCGCCATCACTGGCAGAGCCTGGATCAGATTGGTTGGGGGTTTGACCCGGCTTTGAACCCTGGCGTTGGCTGGGAGTATCTGAGCGGCACGGATGATGTGGGCAATGCGCGCACCTCCGCAAACCCTTTGTTGGTGGATGCTTTGGACATCGACCAAGATGGTCAAGGACAGGTCTCTGCGAACGATACTGACGGGCGTTTGTCTGCGGACTTCACGATCCGATTCTACTCTACGAACGGTCAACCGATCTCTCAGATTGTCTGGACGATTGAAGAAGATCGTGCGTCGGACGGGGCTCCGGAAGGCTGGGGTTTTGCGATGGAGCTTTGTTCTGTTCCACCGAGCATTGCGATTGAGAAATCTGTTGCGGGCTATGCGGATACGAACGCGAACGGGTTCATGGATGCGGGCGATACGCTGAGCTATTCGTTCCGAGTTGAGAACACGAGTGTTGTTCCTCTGACGGATGTTGTTGTGACGGATGCCTTGCCTGGGATTGTTGTCTCTGGCGGACCTTTGGCGAGCTTGGCGCCTGGGGCGGAGGACACATCGACCTTTACGGCGAGCTATGTGTTGCAGGCGGCAGATATTGCGGCGGGCGGTGTTGAAAACACGGCTGTTGCGGGTGGTACGGTTTTGGACAGCACTGGCAATCCCATTGCCAATCCGAACGATCCTGGCAATCCGTCGACGGTCACGGGCGCGTCTGATGCGGGCACGGATCCTGATGGCAACAGCTTGGCGGATCCGTCTGTTGTTGAGACGGCTGATCTGAGTGGGTCAGTGGATGGGGATCCTTTGAACGATCCGACCGTGTTCCAGATTGAGCCTTCTCCTGGGATTGAGGTGATCAAGAACCTGGCGTCGATTGTTGATAATGGCGACGGTGTCTTGGGTGTTGGCGATGTGGTCAATTACAGCTTTGCGGTGACGAACACGGGCAACGTTGATCTTGGCGATGTGACGGTGACGGATCCGACGGCTTCTGTGTCTGGTGGCCCGATTACGCTTGGGATTGGGGTGACGGATACGACGAGCTTTACGGCGCAACTGACGCTGGATGCGACGCATGTTGCGGCGGGCGGTGTTGAGAACACGGCCTCTGTTGGCGGAACGGCTTTGGATGCCTCTGGCGATCCGATCATTGATCCTCTGACGGCTCAGCCTGTTGGTGTGAGTGACGACAGTGACAGCGGCACAGAGCAGCTTTTGGACAGCTCGGGCAACCCTGTTGCGCAGAGCAACCCTGAAACCGTGGATGGGCCTAATCTTGCGGGGACGACGGATGGCGACCCGACGAACGACCCGACGGTCTTGTTCATTCCTGCCCCGAGCCTGACGGTTGTAAAATCCGTGGCGACTGTTTTGGACGACAATATTGCGGGCGGTGATGGTCTGTTTGGCGGAGACGGTGACACGATCAACTACACCTTCACGGTGACCAATACGGGCAATGTGGATTTGGCGGGCATTACGCTGAGCGATGGATTGCCGGGGATTGTTGTCTCGGGGGGTCCGATTGATCTGGATGTGGGTGTTGGCGACAGCTTGAGCTTTACGGCCACCTATACGGTGCAGCCTTCAGATACGGCGCGGGGCTATATTGAGAACTCTGCGACAGCGACGGGCAATGCGGTCGATAGTGCTGATAATCCGATTTACGGGCCGACGGGCACGCCTCTGACAGCCTCTGCGACCTCTGATGCGGGGACGGATCCGGATACGGATCCTGTGTTGGATCCTTTGAATACGGAAACGCCAGATGGCACGGGCACCACGGATAGCAATCCGGGCAATGACCCGACGGTGACGTCTGTGCCGGGCAATCCAACGCCGCGCTTGAGCGTGATCAAGTCTGTGGCCTCTGTGGCGGATACCTCTGGCGACGGTGTGATTGGTGCGGGCGATACGCTGACCTTCTCCTTTGCGGTGACCAATACGGGCAACGTGGATTTGGCGGATGTGACGATCACGGACGGCAATGCTGTGATGTCGGGTGGTCCCATCAGCTTGGCGATTGGCGCGACGGATACGAGCACCTTTACGGCGACTCATGTGATCACGGCCGCGGAAGCGGCTTCGGGCTCTGTTGAGAACTCGGCGCAAGGCACGGGCGGGGCTGTGAACTCTGTGGGCGATCCGCTTTTGGATCCGGACACGGGGTTGCAGCGTATGGCGAGCGATACGTCGGATGCGGGCACGGATCCGGATATTGGTCCAAGCGGTGTGCCAACGGCCTATACCGATCCCTTGGGCAATGAGACGCCAGATGGGTCTGGGAATACGGATGCAGATCCGACGAATGACCCAACGGTGTTCAATTTGCCGATGCCGGGCATGCAGGTGATCAAATCTGTCGCTTCGGTGGATGAC
>JBCDCE010000041.1:0-36061 GCA_039182515.1 Pseudomonadota bacterium
GCTTCTGGGCCCGCTTCAACTACGGGTTTAGCGGGGGGCGGGGGAGCTTTGGCCGCACCGGGTTTTTTGTACTTCGAAAACATGTGTCAGACCTCGAATTTCATACTGAATTTGGCGCAGTGTTCGGATGGATGCGGGACCCCGTTCATCGGCCAGCTATTGTTGAACGGCTTCTGCCGCGACGGCCATTTCCTTAATTGAAGCGGCAAGTTTCTGGATCTCTTTGCGCAGGGGGTTCTTTGGGGCAGTTTCCGCCAAAGGCGTGCCGTGATCGCCCGATTGCATGACAGCTTTACCGCCGTCAGGCAGTTGCATCTCGAGTTTGATATCGAGACTTTCGGCCATTTTCTTCACGCGGGCTTTGCCCTGCAGATCAGTAAACTTAGGCGCGCGGTTGAGTACGAAGCGCAGTTTTTCAAAGGGCAGATCTTCTGATTTCAGCGCTTTGACCATCCGCAGCACGTTTTGCGCAGATCGCATGTCGAGTTCAAGCGTGGCAAAGTAAACCTGCGCGATGTTCAGAATTGTCTCAGTCCAAGCCACAAGCGTGCTGGGCATGGCCACAATGACAAAGTCGAAATTGGCGCGCGCAATTTCCAAAATGCGTTCAACATCTTCTGGGGTCACCATATCAAGCGGAAGGATGTCGCTCGGACAGGTCATGACCTGCAGCTTTTCCTCATGAGACAAAAGGGCCGCCATGAAGACATCGCTGTCCATGGTTTCCGTATCGGCCAACATCTCATAGACAGCCTCACGTCGCGGCATATCGAGATAAGTGGCAATAGCGCCGAACTGCAGATCGAAATCCAAAAGGCAGACGCGCGGGGTGCGCTCTTTGTCTGCGATGCAAAGCTCCCATGCGAGGTTCACTGCAAAAGTGCTCGCACCAGAACCACCGGCCAGACCTTGCACTGGGAGGACGATCCCGTTGCAATCTGTCTTGGGCTTTAGAGTGTTTTGCATTTCCTGGGGAGGCGGTGCCTCAGGCTCAGGCATGCGCAGCCGCTCAATGGCTGCATTCAATTCGTTTTCTGGGAGCGGGTAGGGCACAAAGTCATCGGCCCCCAAACGCAACAACTGGTGCAGCGCGATGGGGCTCAATTCTTCGGCGATCAAGATGACCTTGATGCCCGCCTCTTTGGCGGTCGTGATCACTTCGCCGATCAGCGAGAGATCTTCCTCATCCTGGTCATCCACGGCCACGGCCACAAATTCCAGCGCTTCAGCATCAGACTGCTTAAAGAATGCTATCGCATCCTGAAAGCCCAGGTCCCCCCAGCTTTCGCCCAGCGCGACCTCCATGTCTTCGATCAAAAGATCAAAGTTCTGTACATCTCGCGAGATTGTACAAGCGGTGATCTGTGCCGGTTGGGGTTGTAAGACTGCGCTACCCATACCAATCGTCCTTCGTCCATATCTGCCCGTATTCTAGTCTTTAGGAGCAGGCGGACTGTGAGACCTTGCCCCAAGGAGCCGATGGCGCGGTCAGGCAAACGGCACACGACTCCTCAACGGCTAAGATCACTGCCAAAGGCGGCAATAATTGGACAAAATGGATACGATTGTGTGGTTCGAATAAACGATAAGTTGATCAACAAAAAAGGGGCCCGAAGGCCCCAATTTTATTGTTTTGGGTGTAATTTTTAGCTTCCGGTCTGAACTTCGGAGCCTGTGATGCCACCAAGCTCGGATTCAAGCGTTGCACCTTGCTCTCTGTACTCGCGGAAAATAACGTCTGCATATTTGCCGTTGAGAACCAAAGGATGGGTCGAAACAAGGCCAGCCACTTCTGTAACGGTCCGGCGATTGCGGCGCTCTTTCTCTTGTGTCGCCACGATGGGCTGACGCTCACCGAACGAGACCAGCGCGTCCAAACGGGTGCGGCTCACACCTTGGCTGACCAGGTAATTCACAGCCGCAAGCGCGCGGGCGCGACCCAATCGGACGTTGTAAGCATCTGAGCCCACAGCATCGGTATGGCCATAAACACTAAAGCGCAGTTCTGGGAACTGGTTGATGTAGTTCGCTTGCTGCTTCAGCGTGAGGCGCGCTGCATCATCAAGAACAGCCTTGTTGAACTCAAACGTGACCGTTGTTTCAACTTCATTTGCAAAACGGGCACCCATATCTTGAAGGAACTTGATGTCCCCGTTTTGCACTTGGGTATTGTTCATCGTGGCATTGCCGAAAAAGCCGCCATCGATGACCGCACCAGCTTCAGAGTTAAACTGGTTGCGGGTGGCGTTTTCGCTTGCGCAGGCCGAGACGAGCGCGACGCAAGCGGTCAAAGTTGTGAATTTGATTGCGCGTTTCATGGCTTACTCCATCACGTATCCGTAGGAGCCCGTGAAGTCTTGCTTGGCGACTTCGGCAACAGGGCCTTTTTTGGGCGCTTGCCCAATCACACGACCACCCAAGAAAAGCTCGCGCTCGGTTGGGGGCACAATACGATCCGTTGGCAGGGCCAGAGCTTCGCCGCGCGTCGCGCTGACAAGGTGCGGAGTGATAATGATCACAAGCTCAGTCTGTCCGCGTTGATAAGAGGTCGAGCGGAACAATGTTCCCAGCACCGGCACGTCGCCAATCCAAGGCACTTGGTTGTTAAGGTCTTGGAACGTGTCTTGGATAAGACCCGCAATGGCGAAACTCTCGCCGTCCCGCATTTCAACGGTTGTGTTGGCTTCGCGGCGGCGGAAAGCGTCGATTGTAAAACCATTCTGTGTGAACGAGTTCGTTGGATCGATCGAGCTCACGGCGGTTTCAAAGGAAATGTTAATCTTGTCGCCGTCCACAACGCGGGGCACGAAGTTCAATTCGATCCCGAAAGGCTTGTATTCTACAGTGATCAGGCCGCTGTCTTGAGCAACTGGCACTGGATATTCGCCACCTGCCAAGAACTTCGCCTCTTGGCCCGAAAGGGCAACGAGGTTTGGTTCAGCCAGCGTGCGAACAATACCTTTTTGCTCAAGCGCTTCGAGCAAGAAATCAAGGCGAAGGCTGTCGATATCAAACCCAAAGATCGAAGCTCCAATGGCTTCACCGTTGAGGTTAAACGCGTTTGTTATTGAGCCTTGCCCGCCAGCTCCGGTTAGCCCACCGCTGCCAACGGCCAGCAGGTTGCCGTTGCCGCCGCTCAAGTTCAGACCGCCGTCGAGTTGTTTGCTCACGTTGCGCTGCATTTCAGCAAACCGCACTTTCAGCATGACCTGGTGGCTACCGCCTACAACCATGAGGTTGGAAACGCGGTCAGGCGCGTAGCGATTTGCCAGATCCAGCGCGCGATCCATGCGCTCGATGGAGGAGGCTGTGCCGGACAGTACAATGCCGTCGTTTGCTGTGCGCACTTCGATCTCTTCACCTGGAAGGATTTGGCGCAAACGCTCTTTGAACTCTGCCACATCAGGGGCGACTTGCACTTCAACGTTTGCAATCAGCCGTCCATCTGGGCCGAGCAATGTTAAAGTTGTGCGTCCAGGCGTTTTGCCAAGGACATAAATGGTGCGATCCGACAGCGTAGAGATGTCAGCGATCTGAGGATTTGCAATTGAAAGCTCTGCAAAGGGATCTTCGCTTTCAACCACAACAGCTCGGTTCATCGGTACGTTTAATACGCTGGAAGATGATTTGTCATCGAGTACGCGCAAAGCCTGAGCTTGCACGAGCGAAACGCCACTCGAAAACGCAATGGCCAACCCCAAAAGGGCCGCCTTTAAAAACGGTGTTCTAGACATTGTGACCTGCCTCTCATGCCACGGGTTTGCTCAAAGGGTCTTTGCCCAATTACCGTGATTGATGGCCTAGAAGCGGAATTTTTGCAAGAATCAATGTCTTGGGGGGGGCTCTTTATGTGCCGAGGCAGCAACACTCGGCCCTAAATGAATGCGGCGCCTCCCGAGGGACGCGCCGCCAAACCTTACGCAAAGTTAGCTTATTGTGTGCAGGGAATTGGAATTTCCACTACTTCTGCCCCTTTGCGGGTGCGGATGGTGCATCGCTGTTCTTCTTGTTCAAAGACCTCTTCTTGGCGCTCAATTCCGAGCAAAGCACCTTGGTCAACGTCGATCACTTGCGCCACAGTCTCGTCATCCAAGCCCACAAGGGACAGCGACAGGTTGCCTGTGCTTTGCGCTTGGGCCAGCGCTGCGATCTGTTGTGGTGAGGCTTCAACGGTCACGGTTTGAGCGATTTGAGCTTGGACCGTATCAATGTCCGCGGATTGGTCGATTGCGATCAAACGTAGCCGGGCTTCGATCAATTTGGTGATGCCCTGGCCAAATGACTCTTCTTGGTTGGGCGGCGCGCCCGTCCAGTAAACATCGACAAAGTCGTTGGGGCGCAAGAAGCCAGACACACCCGTCTGCGCGTCAACGGTAATCGCAAAAGCGCGTTTACCTGCACTCAGTCGTGAGGTGATGCCCGCGTCAGCTCCAGGCTCAGACACTTTAATGGACAAAACGGCTTCGTCCTTTTCCATCGCGCGCAGCGCCACACGGGGCACTTCAAAGCCACGAGGGAACAGATCCTCGACAGTTGTGATCGCGCCCTCTGGGATTGCGTCGACTGGCCAAAGCACAGGGCGCATATCATCTTTTACAAGCGGTTCCCCGTACCTTACGGCACGTGTTGTGACGAAAACCGACGTTGTTTCAACCACTTGTGCGCTCGCAGCGCGCTCAGCTTCAAGCTGAGCTTGATAATTTCCGATATAGCCCTGGGCCATGTAGACCGCGAACCCGGCCAAGCCGAGCCCCAAGAGCAATACCAATCCAAACACAACACGCATTGTCTACCTCATTCCAAACGGGTCTACGGATTTCTTCCTGTTAAACGGTGCGCCCAGATTGCGGCGAAACCGTGGTTTTCGGGCGAAAACTCAATGGCTTTTGCAAAGATTGCGAACAATCTTAAGCTTCCAGTTTTAAAGTGTCTGGGACGCCAAATTGCTTGATATTTTATCCGCTGTTGCGCGCGCGCCCCCGCCCACAAGCATCGAAACGAGAATGGCCAGTCCAACAACCGCTGCGGTGATCATCACCCAGTCAACCGTTACAGCGCCGTCTTCGTTCCGACGAAATCTCTTCAAAAATCTACACATTGATCATCCATCCACATTGGGTACTCGTGTGATGTCAGGCTTGCACAGTAACATGGCGAAAACTGGTTACTGAATTGACATTAAAGGGTTAATTCGCCTCAAAAAAAAGGCCGCGCTGGTTCGCGCGGCCTTCTCAGATAAGATGCTAAGATCTTAGTAACCGAGCGTTTGTGTCGCCAGTTTCGAAGAGATTTTCTCTGCGAGGGCTTCAGTTTGTGTACCAACTGAGAGCAAAACTGCGAGGCCGAGGCCAACGATGGCTGCTGTCAGAACAACCCAGTCTACAGTTACGGCGCCGTCTTCGTCTTTGCGGAAGTTTTTGATGAAGTTGATCATTTGTTTAGTCCTTCAGGTGTAAGGGCTTAGTAGCCGAGTGTTTGGGTTGCGAGCTTCGAAGAGATTTTCTCTGCGAGGGCTTCAGTTTGTGTACCAACCGAAAGCAGAACAGCGAGGCCAAGGCCCACGATTGCAGCGGTCAGAACAACCCAGTCAACGGTCACAGCACCGTCTTCGTCGTTGCGGAAGTTTTTGATCAAGTTCGCGAATTTCATAACAGTTCCCTCCATAGGATATATCGCACTTACAAGGTCCGTGACGGGGCACTTGGGTCGGCCTCTTGATGACCCGTCTCCGCCTTGGATGAGGATGTTTTGACCTTGGTTTGGGGCATCATTGGGGCGTCTTTCGTGCTTTTTCCGTGAAAATTTAAAGCAGTCGAATTTTCTTTTAAGGTGCGGAAAATAAACAATAAAAATCATATAGCGAAATTTTTCGTTAATTTATTGTCGGCGTATTGAAACCAATGCTTAACGCAGCGCTTTATTTTTTCTGGATTGGCACCGAAAAGTTTGCGAGAAGGTCGGGTAATGAGCTCTGCTGGATCCCAGATGTTCAAGACTGGCGGAAAAAAACAAAGAGCAGATTGAGCATGATACGACATTGCGTCCTTGTGGCCCTGGCCTGCACTGTTTTCTGCGCGCCTGTGGTGGCCGAAACACCCAAACCCAAACCCTTTGCCGATTTCAGTGCGAAGTTCGTTAAACCTCCAAAACGCAAAACCTCCTCTAAGCGCATCACCGTGCAGGTGACGCCGGCTGTAAAAACCAAACCATCGTCGTCAGCGCCTCAAGCTGTGGCTTTGGCCAAACCAAACCCGCCCACCAAAAACAGCGGTTGGTTTTGGAACACCATTTCTCCAACGCTGGCCGCGCAAAGCCCCGCACGTCTTTCCACGGCGCTGCGCCACATTGAACGCAGTTCCGCCGATGCCAGCCAAGCGCTGGCGAAATCCACACCGCGCCTGCAAGACCTGCAAAACATTGCCTCCAGTTACGGCCGTGAGATTATGCGGGCCTCTATTAACACACGTGTGTCTCCGGCGCTGGCTCTGGCTGTGATCAGCGTTGAGAGCTCAGGCAATGCCTTGGCCGCAAGCCGGGCAGGCGCGCAAGGCTTGATGCAGCTTATGCCTGTGACCGCAGATCGCTTTGGCGTGCGCGATGCCTTTGATCCCTTCGACAATATATCCGGTGGCGTGAAGTTTCTCGATCATCTGATGGGTCGCTACGACAGTGATCCAATGCTTGTTTTGGCCGCCTATAATGCAGGCGAAGGATCGGTGCGCGATCATAAGGGGGTTCCGCCCTTTGCAGAAACGCGCGCCTATGTGCCCAAAGTGCTTGCCGCTTGGTCGGTGGCCAAAGGGCTGTGTTTGACCCAACCTGAGCTTTTGTCGGATGGCTGCGTCTTTGCCAGCGCAGGAGTGAGCCAGTGAGCAAACGCCCTCTTATCGTAGATGTCGATGGCACCTACCTTCGCACAGATATGCTTTTGGAAAGCCTTTGGGCGGGCCTCGGCCGCGCGCCCTTTGAAACGCTGGCAGCTCTCAAAGATCACTGGCGCAGCCCCCAAGAGCTAAAAGCGCGTATGGTCGAGCTGGTTGATCTGCGCCTTGATCTCTTGCCGGTGAACGAAGGCATGCGCGCCGCGATCGCTCAAGCACAGGCTGAAGGTCGTGAGGTGCGTTTGGCCTCTGCGTCTGATCTTCAGTTGGTTAAAGCCTTGTCCGAAGCGGCGGGTTTAGGCAGCGAGGTTTTTGCGAGCACGCCAGAGCGCAATCTCAAGGGCCAAGCCAAAGCTGCGGCTTTGGTTGAGGCATATGGAGAAGACGGCTTCGATTACGCGGGCAACGCGCCTGTGGATGCCGATGTCTGGGCGAAAGCCCATACGGCCGTGGTTGTTGGTCCAAATCAACGCGCCCGCGCGGCTGCTCAAAAGAGGGGTAAGCCCGTTGTTGACATCGACGGCGCCTGGGACATCAAAGACGCCATTCGCGCCATGCGCCCGCATCAATGGGTCAAAAACGTTCTGCTGCTCTTGCCCATTGTCGCCGCTCACCAATTTGATCTCGCCACGCTCTTTTGGGCGCTGCTAGGTATCCTCTCGTTTTCCTTCGCTGCGAGTTCAATCTACGGCGTGAACGATCTCTTGGATCTCGAAGCGGACCGCCTTCACAAAACCAAATGCAATCGCCCCTATGCCAGCGGGGCAGTGCCCATAGAGATTGGCATGGCGCTCTCAATTGGCCTTGGCGTTCTCGCCTTGGCAATCGGTGCACTTCTGTCGCCTGCCTTTTTTGGCATCGTTGCGCTCTATATGGTCTTGTCTCTTGCCTATTCCTTACGACTCAAACGGATGCGTTGGATCGACGTGGCCACCTTAGCCACACTCTACACGCTGCGTGTGGTGGCAGGGGCCGCGGCAACGGGTGTTGACGCCTCAGGCTTTATGCTTGTTTTCGTCTTCCCAATCTTTTTGACCTTGGGCTGCGTGAAACGTCTTACGGAGCTTTTTCATGCCCCAGACGACGCACGTTTGCCGGGGCGGGGCTATGGCAAGCCGGATCGTGGAGATCTGCTCAATATGTCTGCAATTGGCATGGTCGGCGCGCTGGTGATCTTTTTTCTCTATAGCTTCAGCCCGCAAGCTGAGACCCTATATCCAACGCAATGGCTCTTGTGGATTTGTTTGGTCCCAATCGCAATTTGGCTCTACCGCATGATCAAGATCGGCTGGCTGGGCGCCATGGACTACGACCCGATTGTCTTTGCACTCCGCGACAAATTCGGCATGGGCATCTTGCTTATAACACTCTCGCTGATGTTTTACGCAGCTGGCCTCTGGGCAGAATGGTTCGGCTTGCTATAGAGGTTTTGGCGAGCGACCATGCTTGCTGAGGTATTGCGCCGCGCGTGCCGCGCGTCACCACGCTGGGGCTTTGCCCCAGACCCCAGAGTATTTGCACCTAGAAAAAGAGGTTCGGGGCCTAGGCTTTTTCTTGGTCTAAATACTCAAATTGAGAGCTTTTTGAAGATCGGCTCCGGCACGGATTTGATGATCCGCATGATGTAGCGCCAGAAAAACGGCGTGTAGAGCGTGTTTGTCTTCTTTGACACACCGCGCAGGATGTCGCGCGCAACCTCGTCGGGGGTGGCCACCAAGAACATACCTTCAAGCCCCCAGGTCATGGCAGTGTCCACAAAGCCGGGTTTTACGGTCACCACATGACCACCAGATCGTGTAAGTCGATTTCGCAGGCCGCTGAGATAGGTGGCAAAGCCTGCTTTCGCGGCGCCATAAACATAGTTGCCCAAACGCCCACGGTCTCCCGCAACAGACCCAACGCCAACAACGCAGCCAGCGCCTCGCTCTTCCATCACTGGGGCTAAGCTCTGCAAGAAGGCGGCTGGGCCGGTGAAGCTGTCTTGAACCGTGCCCGTGATCAAGCTGGCGTCGGCGTCAATGGCCTCTTGTGTTGGCATGGAGCCCACAAACACAGCGGTGTTAATCACGCCGGGCAAAGCAGCAGCTCTCTCTAAAACCGGCGAGAAAGACGCTTCATCGCGCATATCGAGCGTGAAAACTTGCGCAATGGGCGCACCACGGGCTGTGGCATCCGCAGCGGTGCTGTCCAAATCAGCGCGATCCCGCCCAGCCAGCAAAACACTGTCGCCTCGCTCCGCGAGTTGCCTCACGAAAGCGCGCGCCATAGAGGACGTTGCCCCTAAAATGATCCATGTCTCGCTCATGCGTCACCTCGCAGACCCAAACGGCGGGTTAGATTTGTCTCAAAACTATGGTCCGGATCGATCGCATCGACCTCTTTGCGCCAGGCCTGCAACTCAGGATACATCGCGTTGATATGATCGGCGGAAGACACGCTGTCTTTCGCAAAATAGATCCGGCCGCCTGCTTTGGCCGTCTCAGCCTCAAGCACAGCAAGTAGGTTTTCAACACCCGGTCGGTTGGGGAAATCCACAGCCAGCGTATAGCCTTCCATCGGAAAAGACATATAGCCACCGCGCCCAGCACCCATGCGCTTGAGCACGGCCAAAGGCGAGGCAAGGCCAGACTGCGCGATCTTTTCGAGCATGGCTTTGAGCGCATCAGCCGCCTCAAGTGGCACAACACATTGAAACTGATGAAACCCAGGTTTGCCATAAAGCTTGTTCCAATCGTGGATTTTGTCGAGCGGGAAGAAAAACGCATCGATGGGTTTCACGACCGTGCGCCCCGCTTTGGGAACACGTTTATAGTAAAGCCTGTTGAACATTCGCACGATGGGGGCGGAGAGGGCCCATTTGGGTGCATTGAACGGCACTTTTTTCGAAGGCTTTGGCTTGGGCACAAGGCCGGCTGCCGTCTCAGCCTCTTCCAAAATCCCACGCCCAAGGGCTTTGCCTTTGGCCGTCGCGTCGATCCAGCCCACGGTATAGGTGGCTTGGGAGGCGTCTAAGCTTTCCAGGAAACTGTCCCAATCGGGGATCCTGCGCTCAGTGACCATCATGATATCGCCTTTGCAGGCCATCATTTGAAGTTTTGCGGCCAAGATCACACCGGTTTGGCCCAAGCCTCCAAGCGTGGCTTTGAAGGCGGGGCTTTCGGGCGTGATCTTTGCGACCTGGCCGCCCTGTTTGAGGGTGATCTCAATCACGTGTTGACCAAATGAGCCATGAAGATGGTGGTTTTTGCCATGCACATCCATGGCAATGGCCCCACCCACTGTGGCAAAACCAGTGCCGGGCATCACGGCTGGCAGCCAGCCTTTGGGCGCAAAGACATCCGCGATCTGGCCCAATGGGACACCGGCTTCCACCTCCAAGATGCCCGTCTCGGGATCAAAGCTCAGGATGCGATCAAGCCGGGTCATATCGGTTACAATGCCGGCGTCGTTCAAACAGGCATCCCCGTAGCTGCGCCGATTGCCTGTCGCAGGGTGTTGGCCTGAAACATGCGCTTGGCGTTCTGGCCGGGCAATCTCGCCCGTGGCCCAGATCGCGCGACCCCAGCCGGAGTAAGTGTCGGTTCTAGTCCGCATAAGCCCCTCTTTTCGATATGCGTTCGGCAAATGGGAAAACGGCCAAGCCGACCCCAATGGCAAACCACAATGTGGTCACCCGAATGATAAGTGTGGCAGGCACTGAGACTTCTAAAGGCACGCCCTGCAAAGCCAAAAGTGCGACCATCGCCGCTTCTGCACCGCCCACGCCGCCCGGCGCGCCGGTAAGCCCCCCTGCCAAGGCAGAGAAAACAAAAATAGCCGTGGCTGTCCAAAAGCCGATGTCTGCGCCCATCCACATGAGCAGCAGATAAAAGGCATAGCCCTCTGCGAGCCATCCAATGATGCCGATCCCGCTGGCCAGCACAATGATCCAAGGGTTCGTGAAGGCCTGGAGCGCTTTTGACGCGCGGCGTACTTTCGCAAAAAGTCTGCCGAAGCGACCAAGGGCGCGATAAGCCAATGTGGCCACAAGGCCCAAGAGCTTGGGCCTCGTGGCCACATAAGCGGCCCCTAAAGCCAAAATAACCACAGGCACAGCGCCCGTGATCCCAATCGTAGAAAAGACCAACCCCAGCGCCAAGATGAGCGCCATGGCCGCGAGATCAGAAGCACGGTCCACCAGCACAAGCGGGGCAGTGCGCTCAAAGCTCCAACCGGTTTCTCGGCGCAGCCAGCGCATGCGGATGAGCTCGCCCACACGGCCTGGCGTAGCCGTCATGGCAAAACCACCCAAGAAATGGCGTTGGTTTTGGACAAAGCCTGTTTCGAGGCCAAGGCGCGTCGCAAAGAGATGCCAGCGCGCGCCGCGAAAGGTGTAATTGACAAGGCTGAGCGCCAAGAGTGCCGCGATCTCAAGCGGACCCAGGCTTGTAATGTGCGCCCAGGTCTCTTCCCAACCTGTCGCCGCAGCCAGCCCAATCAGGCCAAAGATCATCAGAGCAAAAAGCCCGCCCAACAGTAGCATGTCACGGCGCCCAGAGCTCGGGTTACCAGTTTCTTTTTGCTTGGAGGCAAACCCGGAGGGCGCGCCAGAATTTGGAGATGTGCTGCTCATGATCATGTTGGTCTGGGAGCTACGTGTCTTTTTAGGCAACAATAAGGAGGGATCTGGCCCTGGCTAGCGCAGTTTGGGAAAAAATAAGCCTTGTTTGAGGGCAGCTCAGCGAGATCGCGCCGTGGTACCGTTTTTCAACGACCTGCGCGCAGAGATCTGGCCGCGCGCAGGAATAACAAAGACTTTGCCTCAACTCAGGCCGAGACGGTCGGTTAAAGGGTTGTGGAACGTGCCGCTTTGATTGAACCGCTGGAAGGTCGCTTGGAAAGCAGGCCATTGCGGAAAGCGGCTGGCGGGATCGTAGTTGCGTTCGTCCATCACATCGAGATTGAGCCCCCAATGCAGGCGCATATTGGGCTCGTCCATCAGATCCGCCTCGATCAACCGCAGCGCCTCCGCCCCGTCTTCCGTGCCTTTTGACATGAGCACTTCGAACATGACCGTGCCGTTGTCAAACGCGCCAATGCGGTCGCGACGGTCGGCAAATTGCGGGGAGGCATAGGCCGCGCAGGGCGCCACCCAGCGCACGGCGATTGGGGCGGTGTGATAGTTGCCTTGCCGCGTGTTGCGCGCCGTCAGCTCTAAGATGCGGTCCATCGCGGGAATGGTCTGCTCAATCGGAAAGGCAATCTCGGTTCCGTAGCCGCCAAAGAACTTCCCGCCTTTGGGAAAGATCTTATAGCATTTATTGCGACGCTTGATGGGATGCTCTGAGGGGCGGATCTCATCACCAAGCCACCCGCGCGACGCGCCAAAGGTTGCTGCTTGGCGGCCAAGCCAGCTATCGTCTTTGGAAAAATCGGTGATGTTGATCCGACCTTCGGCAGGGGCTTTTCCGGTGATGATCTTTGCGCTCTCAAGCGCTTTGGCGAGGCTATCTGTGAAAGTGCCGCCGATCACGCGGGTGTCGTTGGTCTCGCGGCGCAAGGTGAGCGAAATGGGATGTTCACCTCCCAAAGACACGCCTTTCTTCTCGCCACCTTCTGCAGGCACTGGTGAGACCAGAAGCGAGGCGGTTTCCCAACGATCGAGGAAAGCGCGCATGGTGGCGTAATCCGAGAAGCTCTCTTTAAAGATCTCCCAGGTTGAGACGTAGGTCCATTCGTTGAGCCAGTAAAAATCGGCTGTGTCGATCACGGCTGAATAAACAACCCCCATGCAGCCAAAGGAACAGATCACGGAATAGAAGACGTCGTCATCTTGGATCAACTCATCAATGCCCGCTTCGCGCCAATTGCGTGCGCGTGTGATCCCGTCGGTGGGCTCGATGCGGTAGGTGCGCCCACCTTCGCCCACCATCACAAGGCTTTTGACCATGTTGGGGAAGGGGCCACGCCCGGTGCCCGAGCCATGGGTGGAGGTTGACACAGCGCCCCAAAAGGTTTGCCCGTCATACGTGCCTTGATTGGCCAGCGCCCGCCCGGTTTTTTCGAGCTCTTTGGAAATGTCGATGATGGTGCGGCCCACTTCCAGCTCTACATGCGAGCGGCGGCGTTGCGGCGCTTTGAACTTATTGCGCCGGGCTTGTGACATGGGCAGCATGCGATTGTAGCCTTTGGTCTCGATCAAAATATCATCTGAGACGGCCGCTTCTGAGAACGAGTGACCTGAGCCCAAGGCTCGAATGGTTAGACCTTGATCCGTGGCGATGCGGCAGATGGTTTTGATGTCGGCGAGGTTTTTCGGGCGGTAGATTTCGAGCGCATCCACCTCTTGGAACCGCAGGTAGCTGACCCATTTGCGCCTGGCAGCTTTGGGCACGCGGAGTGCTGCGAGAGCCGCGCGCTTGTCCGCTTTGATCTGATCAATCGTCTGACGTTTGTCGGCCTTGGCCTTTTGGATGCTGTCGCGCTTGTCTTCGCGAATATCGTGCTTGGTATCTTTTTTCTCCTGTTTGGCCAGATCGATCGTGTCTTTTTTGTCAGCGCGTACGTCTTTCTTGGCGTCCTTCTTGTCAGACTTCGATAAGTCAGACTGCCGGATATCCTTCATTGCGTCACGCTTGTCTTGCCGCGCGTCCTTTTTGGCGTCGCGCGTGTCTTGCCGGATCTCTTTTTTGTCCGCACGGGCTTCTTGGCGGGCGTCCTTTTTGTCCTCACGCGCGTCCTTGCGGGCGTCTTTTTTGTCCTTACGCGCGTCCTTCTTGGCGTCTTTGATCTCTTGTTTGCGTTGTTTTTCGGCAGCGGATTTTTTCTTAAATAGTCCCATGAGGGCGTCTCCCGGGTTCCCAAATATGTGAGCGATAGAATGCTGCACAGTTTGGAACATGGGAGAATTTACGATAGTGGGGATAACCTGACCCAACCAAGGGTTGCGTCGCCGGAGTTAAACCAGCACGGCTTCTGCGTGGGTTTGCGCAGCCCAAATCCCCAACAAACCAACAACGATCAAGCTCGCAGCCCAAACCCGCTCAAGATCAAACCAAGACTGCGTGAGAAATTTCAGGCCGAGCCATTTATAGACCGCAAAGGCAATCGCAGCTCCACCGATCAGCATCGTGGCGGTATGGGCAAAAGCCACCAAAAGAGCCATGCCGATGTTGCGCGTCATCAATTGCGAGGCAGCCATATGGCCTGCGTCCAGCATCTCGGGTGCACACAGCCCAAGGAAAATCGGCACCAACATCAGCCCAGCTCCATGCGCCAAAGCGATCACAAAGGACCACAAAGCCAATTTATGCGGCGGGATCCGGGCGAGGATCCGAGGGTGTCTGTTGCGAACAAAGAGATAAAGCCCAAGACCAATCAATAAGAGCGCTGACGCAATCTGGATCTCATATTGCCAAGTCACCAGAAGGCTCATGGCCGCAAAAGGCAGCAAGATCCCAAGCATAGACACCAAATGCCCAAAGCCCAAAGCGCCAAGCGCGCGCCAAAGCGCGGTTTCTCTACGCTCCATAAGCGCGGCTGAAACCGCGAGAGGCCAGCCCATACCGGGATTTACGCCGTGGTAAAGCCCAATGCCAAGAACGGCGAGCCAGAGGCCCGCCGCTCCTTCCAATCCAAACACCTAAGGATCAGACGTTGGGGTAGCAGAAGCTATCGGTAGAGCAGTCTCCGCCTTCAAGCCGGATCTGGTGACTGCGGTAGCCTTCCGGGAACTCCACCCAGAAATCCGGATCGAGCGCAAAGCTGCCATCTTCGCCAACGGTGGCTTTTACCATCGCAGCGCCACGCTCGCCTGGGTAGAACTGGTCGTCCCAAGTCGAATAGAGTGAGTTTGTCCAATAGACCGATTTGCCGCTGCGGCTGATTTCCACCATTTGCGGGCCGTAGCCGAAGTCCTTGCCATTTGGATGCTTGTGCTTGGTGACAATGCCGCCCAGCTCCACCTTGCCATTGAGCACAGGGTTCATGGGATCAGACACATCGTATTGGTGCATCTCTCCTTGGCCCCAGCAGGCCACATAGAGGTATTTGTCGTCCAGGCTCAGATCGATGTCTGTCACCAAGGCGGGTACGGCTGAGAAGCCTTTGAGCAAGGGCGGAAGGTCGTCCGGATCGGCTGGTACAGGCGGGATTGTGATGGTCTTTTTGGCTTCAAAGGTTCCGTCGTCCTTTTGCCACCAGGTGAAGATCGCGCCTTCGAGATTGGTCGTATCCACAACCACGCCCACAAAGCCGTGGCTCTTGGCCGGATCATGGGCAGGACGGATTTCCAAGGCCATTTGGTGGTTTTCGCCCAGATCAATCGTCTGCACGTTCTTACGCGCACGCAGATCCCAGAAGTGGATTGAGTGCCCATATTTGTTCGAAAGCAGATCTTCCGGCACCACGCCGTTCTCAAACTGTGGCGGCAAGCACCATTCAGAAGACACCATGTAATTGCGCGGCATATTCCACCAGAAATCATAGTGCTTGTCTTGCGCACCGCGATCCATCTCATACCGGCCCAGGATCTCGAAGGTTTCACAATCTAAGATGAAGATGCCGGGAGGGCCATCGGTGCCGTCCTCGCCGCCTCCACCCAGGGTAGAGACATAAATGCCTTCAGGACCGCAGTGGATCGTATGGGGGCGCGAATAGCCCGTCTTTTCAAAAACCTCTTCCGGCTCAATGATCTTATGGATCTTCGCTTTGAGCGGTTCTTTCACATCAATAATATAGATGCGGCTGGAGCGGATGCCGGGAATGATCAAATAGCGACGCTCCAAAAAGGCATGGCCTGACAGGGGCGAGAGGGAAGACGAGCAAGCGTTCCACCCAAAATGGTGAAACTCATCGCCTTTGTTGGGCATGATCACCTGATGCACGATCTGACCATAGGTCTTTGAGCTGGGATCCACATCAACAACAGCCAAACCATCGGGCTGGCTAAAATCAGGGCTCAGCATCAAGGTGAAAGCCAAGGTCTCAGCCGGGGCTTCCATGGCCATTTTGGGTGACGGATAAAATGTTGGATCGGGTCTTAAATTCATTTGTTCCTCCTCAGGTGCGCCGATTTTTGTTGGCGTCATCGTCACCCTGGCGCGGCTCAACTGGATCCGTCAAGCATCTTATGCTTTGAAGTATATGCTGGACGCGGGCCTTGAGGCGGGTAAACCAAGCACATGCCTCTTTGGATACTTGCAACCGTCTTTGCCGCGTTTTTCCAAAACGCGCGCTTCATGCTGCAGCGCCATCTCAAAGCGACCCAGCTCAGCACGGGCGGGGCAACCTTTGCGCGGTTTCTCTTTGGTGCGCCGCTCGCAGCGCTGGGCTTGGCTCTCTACGCCTGGATCACACAAGAAACCATACCAGCCCTCAGCCCCAAGTTTTGGGCCTTTGCTGCAGCAGGGGGGGTGTCGCAGATCGTTGCAACAGGCTTTGTCGTGGCCCTTTTGGCGCAGCGCAATTTCACCGTCGGTATAGCCCTCAAAAAGTCCGAAGTGATCCTGACAGCCTTGGTGGGGCTGGTGCTCTTGGGCGAAGGCCTAGCCCCTTTGGGAATTATAGGCGTTGCGATTGGCTTTGTGGGGGTGATCCTGCTGTCGGACCCTCCCAAGTCGGCCAGCAAGCTGCCCTGGCGCAAGCGGATCTTTAACGCGGCTTCCGGCTATGGGCTGGGCTCAGGCCTTCTCTTTGGGATCTCCGCCACAGGCTACAGGGGTGCCACGCTTGAGCTTGCCTCAAGTGATCCGATCTTTCGCGCGCTGGTGACCTTAGCAATTGTCACGGCTCTGCAAACCCTGGCCATGAGCCTCTATCTGCGCTGGCGCGAAGGGGGCGAGATTACCCGCGTTTTGGCCTCTTGGCGGATATCGAGCCTGGTGGGCCTCACCTCGATCTTGGGCAGCTTTGGCTGGTTTACAGCCTTTGCCGTGCAAAACGCGGGCCTTGTCAAAGCTTTAGGTCAGGTGGAGCTGATCTTCACCTTCCTAGGCTCCTATTTCATCTTCAAAGAACGCAGCTCAACGCGCGAGCTCATCGGCATCGCACTACTGGTCGTGTCGATCCTCGCAATCATTGCTGCAGGTCGGTAAGCGTCAGACCTTTTCCTGGTGATAAATACTCAAATCCTGCCCACTCAACCAAAAAAAGGGGTTAAACAGAAAAAATGTCGGCCCAGTCAGGATGTCTGCGGCGCTGCGCATTCACATAAGGACAAAGGGGTACCACCTTAAACCCTTCTGCGCGGGCACGCTCCACAAGGTGCTTCATAAGCTGGCCTGCGATCCCTTGGCCTTCGAGTGCTTTAGGCACCCCAGTGTGATCCACAATGCGCAAGCCAGGGGACGCAATCGAAAACCCCATTTCGGCCTGGCCAGCCTCTGTCTCAAGCACGTAGCGCCCCTGCGATCCGTTAATCTCTTCGGTAATTGTCATCCACCTACTCCAGAATTGCGCGCCCCAAGGGTCAAAACCCGCAAAGCGCGGCCTGTGAAACTGCCCGAACAGGCGCCGATTAGCCCCGCAAACACCACGGTGAAAAGCGACGTGGCCTGCGCCTCAGGCGCCACGGCTTCCAACACGCCATTCACAAAGTTGGAAAAGAAGATGACCATCAAGATCACAAGCGTGATCCGTTCGCCTTTCAGGGACAAGCGCCACCTCTCTTTGGCGAGGATCAAACGATCTTGCCAGCGAAACGCCAGACCTAGGCCCAGTGCATAAGCCAAGCCAAAGACGATCCAATTTAAGGGCGCATGTGCCAAGGCTTGTATCCCGCCGATCGCCGTCAGGCCAAAAAGCGGATAAAAAATGTAAGGCACCACTGAGGTTTTGCGCGGTCTCATGGACATCACGCCAATGGCGACAAGCACAAAGAAAATTGGCCAGACCCAAACAGGCGCGTTTTGCCAAATCCCGATCAGGATTTGCCGGGCCACCTCCATCGCCATTTCCATCTCTTGGACCTAAACCAAGGTTGCGTCCGTGGCGGCGCGGATCTCGTCCTCCGTGACGCCCTCAGCGGTCTCCACGATCTTTAAACCACCGTCCACCACATCCAGCACGCCCAAGTTCGTGATAATCCGATCAACCACACCTTTGCCCGTGAGCGGCAAGGTGCACGCTTTGAGGACCTTCGTCTCCCCGCGCTTGTTGGTGTGATCCATCACCACTACCACACGGCCTACGCCTGCGACCAAATCCATCGCGCCGCCCATGCCTTTGACGAGCTTGCCTGGGATCATCCAGTTCGCCAAATCGCCGTTTTCGGCCACTTCCATTGCCCCCAAGATCGCCATGGCGATCTTGCCGCCCCGGATCATGCCGAAGCTTGTGGCACTGTCGAAATAAGCCGTCTGTGGCAGCTCCGTAATCGTCTGCTTGCCCGCATTGATCAGATCGGCATCAACAGCATCATCAGTGGGGAAGGGGCCCATACCCAACATACCGTTCTCGGATTGCAGCGTCACTTCCACGCCCTCGGGGATGTAATTCGACACAAGCGTCGGAATGCCAATCCCGAGGTTCACATAAGTGCCGTCCTCGAGCTCTTGCGCGGCCCGCGCCGCCATTTGATTGCGATCCCAAGGCATTAGGCAGCCCTCACTGTGCGTTGTTCAATGCGTTTTTCATGCTCGCCTTGAATGAGGCGGTGCACATAGATCCCAGGCAGGTGAATGAGGTCAGGATCAAGCGAGCCAGCTGGCACGATCTCTTCTACTTCCAATACGCAGGTTTTGCCGCACATGGCGGCTGGCGGGTTAAAGTTGCGCGCGGTTTTGCGGAAAATCGCATTGCCGGTCTCATCCGCTTTCCAGGCTTTTACGATCGACAGATCAGCAAAAAGGCCTGTTTCCATGATATAGGTCTCATCGGCACCGTCTGGGCCAGTGGGGAAGGTTTTGTGCTCCTTGCCGTCCGCAATCACCGTGCCAACACCGGTTTTGGTGTAAAAGCCAGGGATACCGCAGCCAGCAGAGCGCATGCGTTCGGCCAAAGTGCCTTGCGGGTTAAACTCTAGCTCTAATTCACCAGAGAGATATTGCTGCATGAAAGTGTCGTTCTCGCCCACATAAGAGGAGATCATCTTCTTGACCTGACGGGTCTGCAGCAAAATCCCGATGCCGAAGTCATCCACGCCCGCATTGTTCGACGCAAAGGTCAGGTTTTGCGTGCCAGCTTCTTTAATCGCCTGCAGCAAAAGCTCCGGGATCCCGCAGAGGCCAAACCCGCCAGCGGCAATGAACATGCCGTCGTGCAGCAAGCCGTCCAAAGCCTCCGCTGCGCTTCCATAGACCTTTTTCATCTCGGTCCCTCTCACCAGTTATGCTGTCTTGCAGCGTAACTGGTAGAAGGCCGACGTAAAGTCAATTCGTGAGCAAAGGGGGAGAAGCTTATTCTGGCCGGATCGTAAGGTGATCAATAATCGTGACCCCATCCGAGCCGCCTGAGCGGTGGAAGGTGAGCGCTGGATTGGCGGCAGTGGTCTCCGGCACACGCAAGGTCACGTTGAAATTACGCCAGTCAGGTGTAACCGTTGCGATGCCCATACCGCGGTTCACGGGGCCGTAAGCCAAGCGTGCAGTCTCCCCCAAAATGGAGCGCGCGCGGAAACTCACTTCATAGGTTTTACCAGGTTCCAGAGCGTATCCTTTCAAGCTGGCCGAAGACCCAGCGGGCACATTGAGCCCAAAATAACTGCGTCCGGGCCGCTCAAATTCGCGGAAGTCGCCATCCGCTGTGAAAAGCGCATGTTGGGCTTTGGAGCCTGTCCACATGTCCCGCTCGTCAATGGCTGCAAAATTCAAGGACCTGGCTGTTTTGATGATAGAAATCGAACGGATCAAAAGCGCAGGGGTGCCATCCACACCTTCAAAAGCGAGTCGGGGTTTGTCACAGGCGATCTTAATATCCTGGCCCATGAGCAGCCGAAAGTTGAACGGCCGTGGGTTTTTGGGAATGCTGAAGGACACAAGGCTGTCAGACGTGCCCGGGCAGACAGCCCGCAGATTAAACGCGCCACCGCCTGAGGGATCAGACGTAGAAACAGCGGCCTCAACCGTCACCCGGTAATCGCCGCGCTCGACGTTGTTCATCTCGGGCTTGATTTGCAAATGGTCCACTTTGGTAAACACCATATGGCGTTCTCCCGTGACCTCGGGCGGCGTGTAGCGCATTTGCTGATCGTTAGAGCGCCCGTTCACGGGTGTTTTGATCGCGCGATTGATCGGCACGATGCCAGTGACCGGCTCGCCATTTCGCAAAAGTTCCCAGCGCGCGGCGGTGAGGGGATCGGTGAAGGAAAAGAAGTGGTGCGGCTGGCGCCAGTTCCAGGCCATGGTCTCGGCCACCACGTCGTAAACCATGTCGTTGTTGCGGTCCGTCAGCGCAAGGTTGGACATCTGGGTGATGTCTTTGCAGTTGGTGAGCACGTCGATGTCTTTGCCGGTGCCTTTTTCTTGGTAGCGCAAAAGTGTGGGCACGCGATCTGGCACGGCGCGCCCTCGCTCCAAATAGGTCTCCACAATCATCCGGTCGCCTTCAGGAAGGCCCTGCCCAAATGTGCCGCGCATGGTCATGGCGGTGCGCAGAGATGAATTGCCAGTGGCCAAGGGGCCGATCACAACCCGGTGGGAAGATTGCGAAAATTGTAAGCTGCCCGAGGCCCCAGGTGCCGAGAAGAGGTTGGTTTCAACCGCTTGGCCGTCGAGACTGTTTTCAACGCCGTTGGCGTTTGGCTCTTTGGAGCAGTTTACATAGTTTGGCCCTGCCCACCGGTTCAAGACACCAAGCTTGGTCACTTCGCCTTCGGAATAAAGCGTGCTGCGCCCTTGATTGGACAAAACCGGATCATTCGTGACGGGGTTGCGCCAGACCGAATAGACCTTTTGCCCTTCACGCACCGGTGCTCTATCGGGGATGGCATAGCCATATTGCACGCCGCCCGGATACTCCCTGGCGCTCGTCAAACGATCTGTAGGTGCGTCGCGCAACGCGTCTGGCCGACAATCCCACAGGGCAAAGTCCGCGCTGGAGCTGTGAAAGCCAGAGGCCAAAAACCGTTGACAGGGTGTTCTAGAGATCGTGGCTGGGTAATTCAGCATAATGCGATCTCGGTAGGCCTCCATCCAAAAGCCCCTAAAGGCGTTGTCGCCACAATGCGCGGCTGTGATCATCACGTAAGGCGCGATCCAAGTGGACGAGCAGGGGGACTGGCCAACGGTATGCGCATTGCGCACCAAAGAGCCGTTTTCGGCGGTGTAGTAGTCTGTGATGGCCTCGACGCGGTTGGGCACGAAGTTGGTGATTGCTCCGATGCCGAGAAAGGAGCGATTTTGTGCGCTGAGCGGCGTCATGGTCAGGCCGATGATCCCCGCTGCGCTGATGAATGTTCGCAGCATATGAAATTCCAATGTGTTGATAATACGAAAGGAATTTAACAAGCAGGTTGGGCTGCGGCCATTCCGGTTTTCCGGACTTTCGCCGCAGCCCCAGTTTGGACCTTAGACCAAAATCATATCGCCAACCAAAGCCTCCCAAGAAATGCCAGCGCTGTTTGACAAGCGCACTGTGTCGCCGTCGCCAAAGTCAAACACCACGTGATAGCTGTTTGAGCTGATCGTGGCATAGGTGTCGCGCACCTCTTGAGCACTCAGGCCGCCGCCCCATAGGGCCTCATCAAACTCAAGCTGATCGACTCCAGACGCGTAGTCAAAAACCCGGTCTTTGCCAAAATCGCTTGCGAAAACGAAGGTGTCTCCGCCCGCCCCGCCAAAGAGCTTGTCGTTGCCGGTCCCGCCGGTGAGTCGGTCATCGCCTGCGTCTCCGCGCAACTGGTCATTGCCCGCATCGCCAAGGATCACATCATTGTCGGCCTCGCCGCGCAGCTTGTCATTGCCCGCGCCACCTTCAAGCCGGTCCTCTCCAGAACCGCCCTTGAGTTCGTCGTTGCCCGCGCCCCCCGTGATCCAATCCTTGCCGCCATGGCCCTGCAGCTTGTGATTGCCTGCGCCGCCTTTGATCACGTCATCGCCACCACGGCCCATGACCAAATCGTTTCCAAGCCCTGTCTCGATCAAATCGCCTGCGTTCGATCCACCGATGCGATCTGCACCATCAGTGCCTGGAATGACATTCAAATCAGGAGCGACTGGAGGCTCCACAGGCGGTTCAACTGGCGGTTCAACGGGTGGATCCACAGGAGGCTCCGGCGGTGTTAGCGCGCCCGCGACCGGATCTTGAGCGGCCAAATATCCGGTCACATATGTCATGTCCGACACGCCTTGCATCACGGTATATTCTGTCGATGGTACAAAGATCGAAAAGCCTTGAAAGCTCTCGTGGATCGGCGCCCGATAATAATTGGGATGTGTGTCTTCCCACATGATCGAGTGGTAAAACTGCCAGCCGTAATCATAGACGTTATGATCGCCATACAGCGTGATCCCAGGCATGGGCCCTTTGCCCATGGTATCTGCATCTAGATTGAGGATTTCTTCTGGGCTGCGCACACCGTCAATGCCTGTCAGAAACGCCATGTTCTGCGGATTGGCCCCTAACGCATAGTCGAGATCAGAGACGACAGGGTCGAGGTATTTTGCATCGCCCGTTAGGGTATGGATGCGCAGGATGAAATCAGCCGAATAGTTGGGCTGTTGGGCCGTCGCGCCCCAGCCGTAAGGCGCATAGGGGTCGTGGATATAGCCAAAACCCGAGCGACTGCCGAGCTCTGGATCCAAAAGCCAATCAGCCCGGTCCGTCAGCGCATTGAGCCCCGCTTGCTGCAGGCCAGTATCCACGCCCGAATGGGTGGTGGTGGCATAGGTGTAGGCTGCATCATATTGCTGCTCGAACCACTCAATGGCCCGCCCGTCATAGACGCTCGTTTCTTGATAAATCGCGTTGTAGGCCTCGTCTCCGGTGGTTTTGTAAAGCTCAGCCGAGGCGATGTTGCGCGCGGTTGGATACCAGCCATTGTCGTACTCGGCCCCCGTAGGCCGATTGGCCTCTGCCCAGTCCATCGCTTTGATGCCCGACGCCAGCCAGGCTGCGGCCTCAGTCGCATCGTAAGGCTCAAGAGCCCGCGAGATCTGTGCAGCAGTGGCTGCATATTGCCAAGAGCTCCAAGCATCGGGCGCATAGGCATAATAGGGCCGGTCGTCGATCCAAGAGGCGTCGCCAAAACTTCCGTAGTTTTGCTGCTCAATGCCACCCGGCACGCCGCCATCTTCATGTTGCAGCCTGCGAAACACCTCAGCGCCCCAAATGGCTTCATCTATGATATCGGGAATGCCGTTGTCTTGTTCCGGGATGGAAAGGCGAACGCCCTCAGACCACTCAGTCTCCATCTCGTGCAGCTCCAAAAGCTTGCGCGAGGCTTCTAAATGCTGTGTGCGCCGGTCTGTGTCGCCGGCGTCATGCCAGCCACCCCAGGCGTCTTCCAAGGTCACGCCTGTGACATTCTCTTGGAAGAACTCAAAAGGCTTAGGCAGGCTGCCATCCCAGGCCTCAGAGGTGTCCGTGATCTTAACGCTGGTCTCATAAACCGTTATCCGACCATCTTCTGGATGCAGCGCCCGCTCGCGCGTCCAATCGGTGTAGGGCGCCTCGAGTGCGATGCCGGAACGCTGGTGGTAAAAGCCCGAAAACGAGGTCTCAAAGACGTCCTGCCAATGATCTTCAGCAATTTCGAAGCTTTCTGAACGACCAACGCCGTCCACCACCACGTGGTAATTGCCCTCATCGGTCAGTCCCGAGAGATCCATCGAATAAAGATCTGTAAGCGAGAAATTGAGCCACCAATTGGAGCCCTCGTCGATGCCCTGGGCGAGCTCGGTCTGCCCCGTCAGCGCAACAGAACCATCCGCCTCATTGATCACCTGAAAGGCAAGGCCCGGCGCATAGCTTTCGGCAATGCCAAAGCCGCCGTCCTCTGCGCTGGGATCCACCTGCCAGCCGTTCCAGGAGCTCAGAAAGGCGGTCTTTTGCGCGTCATCTGGATCGTAGCCGGTGAGGTTCACATGAATGGCTTCAGAGCGTGTATTTTGCGGATCATAATCGCCTGTGATGGGCTCAAAGCTCGGATCATCGAAGGTGAACTCGATCTGATCGCCAGGACTAAGCTCTCGGTCGAGCTCAAAAAAGAGGTTTTCTGCGGTGCGAAATTCGAAATCGAAGACACCGGTTTCTGCTGTATCCAAGATGTTAGATTTGCGCGAAAACGTCTGGATTTGCGCGGGCTGACCGTTGACTGTGACAGTCCATTTTTCAGGCGCATCAACCGGGGCGCGCCGGGTGCCTGTTGCGTCTGATAAATCAAAAAGCGCGTCAATGTGCGAGGCGCGAAACTGGTCTTGCGTGACGAAGTAATCGCCCGCCTCGCCACGCACACGCCCTTGGGGTGTGCCGTCGGCATCGTAGACATATCCGTCGCTTGCCGGGGTAATCCCAGTGGGCACATTTTGGCTCGCGGAGCCGTCAACAACCGTTCCAAGCTCGAGGCGCAATTGCACGGTATCGGGCCCGGTAAAAGAGATTTGCGAAGTCGTATTTTCCAATGTGTCTTCCCTTCCAGTGGCTAACGCATCCCAGCGCTTGAAATCCTGCGTTTGGTTGGGGTGCGGGGCTTGGGCCGTGCCCGGGAAGGCATGTATGAGGGAATTGGGGGTGCTTCCTCCCCAGGCACAGCTTGAAACAAAACTGTCGCTAGAGAAGAATGAACAGCAATATAACAGAAGGGCTAAGTGCAAAATTGTGCAAGGCTCCGCGCTTATCTGGAAGGAACCCAAGCAAAAAACCGCAGAAAAAGCCCCTTTGAAAGAGCGTTAAGCCAAATCGGCAGAAGCCAGCGCAAAGCCGCGCAGATTTTCGCTTAACCTAGGGGTGTAAAAAGAGAGAGAACCAAGGTTGGCCTGTCTCAGCTGAAGGTTTAAGGTGCCATTTGAAGTGCCAAGGGAGTGGGCTTTCACGGGAATTGGTAATCTTTGAACATTAAATTTGGCAAACAAGAACAAGTCGCTTTGGTTGAGGCTCCACTGAGTTTGTCGCGTGAATTGGATCAGTCTGTTTTGCGGGACCTTCAAAGCTTCGTCGATTTCATACCAGCCTTAAAGGTAGAAGAACCGTTCTATTTCGGCTTTTGGCGAGTTGTTATCAGAGAAATTGAAGACCAAATGATTTTGTCAGAATGGGATATCCAGTCAGAACTTTTTCGTCCTTGGTTGGAGAAGTCCCTTATTCTATGGCGCGAGCAAGTTCGTCTTTTGAATGCATTCAACTTATCCTGGGTCGGAGTTTCCCCCAGCGACACCCTATTGGTTACTGAAGGAATTTTGAAAAGCGGAGTGTCTGGCATTTTTGAGGGCGTACGTGACAAAGATAACGTCGATAGCTCGTCAGGCTGGATACTATACACGCAACAAGACAGAGATCTTGAAAAGCCTTTCGAGCAGATCGAGCTCTACGATCTACTGTCGTTCTTTGACGTAAATTTACTCCGCTTTTTATGTCTTCCAGATTGCTGGAGTTTTCATGTCGCTGGGTCTGGCGAGTCACACGTTTGGCCAGAGGGATTGTCTTCAGCTTGAACGAAACAATGCTCAAATTGAAGGTCTGCTCGCTACATAATCCGCGAGAGACTTAACCCATGCGCTCATATCAATAACGGAAAACGTAGAACTAGTGCACCGTCTAAAAAACCTGAATAGTCTCGCTCACCATCCGTTCTCAGGAGGCCAAGCCGACCAGCCCCCGACCGCCCCCCTGGGCGGGGGCTTTCAGCCCGACGCCCGCGGTCGGGCGCAGGTCTTTGTTCTTAGAAAACGCGTTGCTGATGGAACGGATTAGTCTCTAGCAGACAATAAGACGACATACATCTGCCGAAGCCGTGGCCACTCGGTAAACTAAGTCACCTTTCGCCAAAAACTACTTCTTCGGCGCTGCCTTTCTCTTCGCTGCTGGTTTCTTCTTGGCTGGCGCCTTTTTCTTCGCGACCTTCTTGCCCGTTTTGGCCGCGCGTTCGGCGATGAGATCGATGGCTTGGGCGAGTGTGATGTCTTCGGGTTAAACGGTGTCGGGGATCGTCGCGTTGATCTTTTCCCATTTCACGTAAGGGCCGTAGCGTCCTTTCATCACATTCACCGGGCCGCCCGCTTCGGGGTGTTCGCCCAGCTCTTTGAGCGGCGTTGCCGGCGCAGGCTTGCCTCGTTTGGGCTTGTTGGCAATGAGCTCAACCGCACGGTTCATGCCAATTTCCCAAACGTCCTCGATGCTCTCAAGATTGACGTTCACACCGCCACGATCCGAGATCGAGTCTGCATATTTCAGGTAAGGCCCATAGCGCCCCAGGTTGGCCCAGACCATCACACCGTCTTCGGGGTGCGGCCCAATAGCGCGCGGAAGCTCCAGGAGTTTCACGGCCTGCGCAAGGTCCACCTCTTCGGGCACCCAGCCTTTGGGAATGGAGGAACGCGGCGGCTTAGGCGTTTCTTCGGTCACAGGGCCGCGCTGGGCATAGGGGCCAAAGCGGCCCTTAAAGATCCGGATCTCATCACCTGCGTCTTCGCCCAAAAGCTTGCCATCGGGCGGAATGCCCAGAGGGTCGCCCTCGGTGGGCGGTCCAAAGGGGCGCGTGAAGCGGCATTCAGGGTAGTTCGAGCAACCGATAAAGGCGCCTCCTGAGCGCGCGGTGCGCATCGAGAGCCGTCCGGCCCCACAGTTGGGGCAAAGCCGCGGATCAGATCCATCTGCATTGGGCGGGAAAATATGCGGGGCGAGCACCTCATTGATCTTCTCAAGCACTTCCGTGATCGAGAGGTCCATCGCCTCGTCAATCGTGACTTTGAAGTCTTTCCAAAACTCCGCGAGGATCTTTTTGTAATCCTCATCGCCCGCGCTCACGTGATCGAGCTGGCTTTCGAGATTGGCAGTGAACTCATATTCCACGTAGCGGCGGAAGAAGTTCGACAAAAACACCGTCACAAGCCGACCTTTGTCTTCCGGGAACAGCCGGTTTTGCTCTTTGCGCACATAGTCGCGGTCTTGAATGGTTGTGACGATGGAGGCGTAGGTGGAGGGGCGTCCGATCCCAAGCTCTTCCATCTTCTTCACCAGCGTCGCTTCCGTATAACGGGGCGGAGGCTGGGTGAAATGCTGCTCAGGCGTGACGGACTGTTTGCCCATCGCGTCTCCGCTCGTCATCTGGGGCAGACGCTTGTCGTCATCGTCCACCACATCATCATCGCGGCCTTCTTCATAGATCTTCATGAAGCCATCAAAGAGCATCACCTGGCCTGTGGCCCGTAGGCCCACTTGCCCATCAGAGGACGCGATATCCACCGTGGTGCGCTCCAGCCGCGCGCCCGCCATTTGGCAGGCAATCGTGCGCTTATAGATCAGATCATAAAGCTTCTTTTGATCCGCTTCAGTCACTTTGATGTCGTCCGCGCTGCGCATCATATCCGTGGGGCGGATACATTCGTGCGCCTCTTGGGCGTTTTTGGCTTTGTTTTTGTAGACGCGGGGGCTGTCGGGCAGGTACTCGGAGCCGAACTTCGCTTTGATCGCGTCGCGCGCTGCCGTCACGGCTTCAGGTGCCATGTCGATCCCGTCGGTCCGCATGTAAGTAATGAGCCCGGCTTCATAGAGACGTTGAGCGGCACTCATGGTTTGGCGCGCGCCCATGCCAAATTTGCGGCTAGCTTCTTGCTGGAGCGTTGAAGTCATAAAGGGCGGGGAAGGATTTCTGTTCGCAGGCCGCGCTTCCACGGATTTCACCGACAGATCCCGGCTTTCTACTGCTTGTACGGCCAAGGAGGCTGCCGCTTCATTGCCGATATCGAACTTATCAAGCTTCTCGCCGCCCAAAACGGTGAGCCGCGCTTCGACAGTTTGGTTGCGCGGGGTCTGCAAGAGCGCCTTGACCGACCAATATTCGCGCGGATCGAAGGCTTCGATCTCCATTTCGCGCTCGACGATCAAACGCAGGCACACCGATTGCACCCGGCCCGCCGATTTGGCTCCGGGCAAGCGGCGCCAGAGCACGGGACTCAGCTTAAAGCCCACCAAATAGTCCAGGGCGCGGCGCGCGAGATAAGCCTCTACGAGCTCCATATCCACTTGGCGCGGATTGGCCATGGCCTCGGTCACAGCGGCTTTGGTGATCGCGTTGAACACCACGCGCGACACGGGCGTGTCCTTTTTCAACGCGCGCCGTTTGCGCAGCGCTTCTTCGAGGTGCCAAGAGATCGCTTCGCCTTCGCGGTCGGGGTCGGTCGCGAGGATGAGGTTTTGATCATCGGCAAGCGCGTCTGCGATGGCTTTGACATGCTTTTTGCTGTCCGAGCCCACTTCCCAAAGCATCTCAAAATCTTTGTCGGGATCCACCGAGCCGTCTTTTGGCGGCAAGTCACGGACGTGACCATAGGAGGCCAGCACGGTGTAGTCGTCGCCCAAATACTTGTTTATTGTCTTGGCCTTAGCGGGAGATTCGACAACAACAACAGGCATAGAAATCCTCACGAGTCAGGAGCGGGTTTGAGCGCGATAGATGTGGGAAGCCTCCGATGTTTGTCAACGGGGAGGAACCCGACCCAGGGGCCATGACGTCCAAATGCCAACATAAATGCCGCGTATTTGATCGTCTCAAAGCGCCGTTTGGACGCTCTTTAGAGATCTATGCAGCCCCTCAATGGCGACCTATGCGCTTATCTTTCTGATCTGGCCAAGAGCCCACCTGCCTGGCGCGCGACACGGCCTTGCAGTTCTAACTCGGTTAAGGCCTCTGAAAGATCGCCCAACCCGCTGGGAACAGCACGCGCCAGAGCGTCTTCCGGCAGGGGCGCTGGGCTCAGGCGGTCCAAAATCACTTGGTGCAACTCGGCCGCGGCACGCAGATCTCGAGACGGCTGATCTTTTGTTGGTTTCTTTTGCGGCGGGCTTTTGCCGTGCACCAAGTTAAGCTGTGGCTGTGCTGCATCTGGAGACCCAACGGCATCTAAAACGTCTCTGGCTTGTCGCACCAAACGCGCGCCGTCGCGGATCAGAAGGTTGCAGCCGCCTGCGCGTGCGTCAAAGGGATGGCCAGGAACAGCCAGAACCTCACGCCCTTGATCAAGCGCCGCACGCGCTGTGATGAGCGAGCCAGACTTTATCGCCGCTTCAATCACAATTGTGGCCTGACTGAGCCCAGAGATGATCCTGTTGCGTTTGGGGAAATGTCGCGCCGTGGGCGCCATGCCCATCGGATCTTCGGAAAGCCGCAAACCAGTGCTGCCGATATTTTCAAAAAGCTGCGCGTTTTGCACCGGATAGAGCACGTCCACGCCGCCAGCTTGCACAGCGATCGTGCCGGTTTTTAGGGCTGCCAAATGCGCGGCCGTATCAACGCCGCGGGCCAGACCAGAGACAATGCACCAGCCTGCTGACCCAAGCTCTTGTGCCAGATCTCCGGCCACGCGGGTGCCCAACGAAGAGGCATTGCGCGCGCCCACAATGGCCAAAGACGGCGCATTGGCGAGGCGCAGATCCCCAACGGCCCACAAAAGCGGCGGGGCGTCATCCAAGCTGGCAAGCTGTGCGGGGTAGTGCTCCGAGCCGATCGCCAAAAGCTGTGCGCCTGCGTCGCGCGCCAAGCTGAGCTCTTTGCGCACAACCGGTTCAGGGCAGGGACGATAATCCGTAACACCGGCCTCTGCAGCAATGCCGGGCAAAGCCTCAAGCGCACGGGCGGCGTCCCCGTGGTCTTTCATCATTCTGTGGAAGGTGGTGGGCCCGACACGTCGGGAGCGCAAAAGGCGGAGCCACAAAAACCGTTGATCTTCCGAGGTGGGTGGGAGTGGGGGGTGAGTGGAAGAGGATTTGTCTTCAGTCATCCGCAGCTCCGCCTGCTTGCAAAATCAGAAGTATGGAACAGTGGTTAACAAGGCGTTAAACTTAGAGTTGATTTCTATAAAAACTTTTGAATTTGTTTTTTTGTTCAAGCAGGCGCGCGGTAAGTGCCTCGGGCCTTTAGTATCTCCACGTTCACCGCCTCGCGTGCCATGGCCCGTGCAACAGACGGGCGCTTTTGGATCCGCTCCGCATGATCCACGATATTTGGAAACGCCTCCGGCGCAAAATTAACGCTCCGGAGCCGCCACCACACCCAAAAGAGATAGGCATCTACAATCGACCAGGCTTCGCCGTACCACCAAGGTCTGTCCGCAAGACGCGCATTGATCATGGCCATCACAGGGATCATGTCAGTGGTGGCTTTCGAGCGTACGATGTCAAAGGCCAGCTCCGCATCTTCAATGAACTTCACCGGCATGGCCACGCGTGTGAGATGCGGATGCACTGTGCCTGAAAAGAAGGCGAGGTCCGCGGTCTGCTGCGCGCTTTCAAAGGGATCGTACGTGGCAGGAAGCAAAGCCGCTTCAGGATATATGCGGTGCAGCCAGCTTAAGATCGCGACGTTTTCCGTGAGCGGCACGCCGTCTACCACCAATACAGGCACTTTGCCTTTTGGGTTCACAGCAAGAAACTCTGGCGATTTTTGCTGGCCAGACGCCATGCTCAAAAGCTCTGTCTCAAACGGAACGCCAATCTCTTCGAGCGCAATGGTTGGCACACGGGCGCAGCTTCCAGGGGCAACAAACAACTTTAGCTTTGGCATGAGGATTCTCCCGTTAAACCTAACGTGGGCGTTAATAATTTCTTGCAAAGCTGACAGCTTCTGACCCATGGTTAAAGAAAAATCGATATTCTGGGAGGAAGTCATGTCGAAAACCCTATTGGCCGGATTGGCCATTGCCTCAAGTTTTGCGCTTAGCGCTCAAGCCCAAAGCTTGTTGACGGCCGAAACTGCCGCGCCCACGGGCGTGCCGGGCACGACCGTATTGTCGCTGTCGGAAGCAGCCTCAAAGGCGGGCATCGCGGATATGCAGGTGACCACAGGCCAAACGCTCACCAATTCGGTTCAAAACGTGGCTGAAGGCAAAACAGACGTGGCCGCGGCCCCCTTCGTGCTGCCTTTCTTGATGTCGCGCGGCGTGGGCCCCTACGCCAACTTGGGCAAAGAAAAGGGCGCAGAACTCGCCGCCAATTTACGGGTGCTTTACACCTATCGTCTGGCCGTTCAGGCGCTTTTTGCCTACGACAGCAAAAACTTCGGCGGCTACGACAGCATTGAAGGGGCAACAATTTTCAACGGTCCGCCCCGTGGGGCTGCTTTGACAAACGCGCGCAACTTGGTGCGCCTGGCCACTGGGCTGGAAGACGGCAAGGGCTACACCGGCATCCAAGTCAACTGGGGCCAAGCGGTGAAAACCATTCAGGACGGCTCGTCTGACGCCATGGTTTTGCCGATTGCCTTTCCCGATGGGCGTATGACCCAAGCTGTGTCTTCTGGTGCCATGACGCTCTGGTCGTTGCCGAAGGATATTTTTGAAAGCGAAGGCTTCCAAAAGATCGGCAATGTCCCAGGCACTGTCACCGTAAGCCTAACACCGGCTGAAACAGCCTATGCAGATGGGATCACAGTCCTCTCCGAAGACGATAATTTCCGCGGTCCAGGCACTGTCGGTGGCGAAGTTGTCAACAAGGACATGAGCTTTGACATGGCCAAAGCGCTCACCAAAGCCTTCCTCGACAACCTGGAAAGCGTTTACATGGCCAAAGCGCCCTTTATGAAAAACGCTTGGCTCGGAGAAGTGGACATTGAACTCACAGACATGTGCAAAGGCAACCCGCTCAAGTATCACCCCGGTGCTGTTGCGGCTTGGGAGGAAGCTGGCTTCACCCTGCCAGACTGCGCCAAATAAGCCCTAAAATCCCTCACTGGGCGCGCCAACTGATGCGCCCGGTGGATCCCTCTTTGAAAGCGAAGTTCTGATGTCTGACGCCGATGCCACGGCTGCGCCAAAACCTATGCAAAAACAGGATTTTGGCCTGAAACTGGTTTATATCCTGACCCTCTTTATGGTCATTGTAGGGCTGTTTAATTCGACCCCAGGCATCCCAGGCTACGACGACTTCGCCAGCCAAATCACGGCGCAAATTACAGGTCAAGATGGGCTGCTTCTGCGCAAGTTCCCGTTCGAATGGTTTTACCCGTTTTTCTTCGTTCTTATGATGCTGATCGTTGCGCTCAAACACTCCATGTGGCGCGATTGGAAAGATAAGTCTCCACTCCGGCGCGGCTTTGGGCTTTTTCTCGACATTGCGCTCGTGACAATGGCTGTCGTGATCGCGCTCACCTATCTCACGGAAATCGAAGCGGTGTGCTTCATTGACCGCATCACCGGCACCCGCGAAGCCCTAATTGCGCAAAGCCTACAAGCTGAGATCGAGATGGCTGAGCTTTTGGGCATGCCAGCCCCCACCACAGTGGATGATCCACAGTGCGTGGGCAACACGGGCGGGCTTTTGGTGCTGATTGTAGGCGTCGCAGTGGTCGTTTTCCTATCCTACAACGTCAAGGTCTGGGGCCTGCCACTCGTAATCGTCGCGATTTTGATCTCCGCCTACACCATCCTTACGGTTCTCGTTTGGTACTTTTACGGCACCGAAGACATCAACAAATACCTGGTGACCAAACTGGCGGGCGAGCCGCGCATGTTGGCTGATGGCCGCCCCCGCGTTCATGATATTTTGGTCAACAATTCCTCGGGCCTTTTGGGCCGTTTTATGGATATTCTGCTCAACACGATCTTTCCCTATTTGGTGCTGGGCTCACTTTTTGGCACGTCAGCAGGCGGGCGCTCGCTGATCAAGCTCTCATTTCGTTGGACGCGGCATCTCAGGGGCGGTCCGGCCCATGCGGCGATTGTCTCCTCGGCCATGTTCGGCACAATCTCCGGCGGGCCAATTGTAAACGTGCTCTCCACGGGCGTTTTAACCATCCCGATGATGCTCAAGCGTGGCTTTTCCAAGGTTTTTGCGGGCGGTGTGGAAGCCGCCGCCTCGTCGGGTGGGTCAATTATGCCCCCCGTCATGGGCGTTGCCGCCTTTGTTTTGGCCTCGCTCACGAGCGTGCCTTACTCCAGCGTCATTGTGGCCGCGATCATTCCGGCCATCGCCTATTTCTTCTGTCTCTTCCTCTCGGCGGTCTTTCAGTCGCGCAAACAAAGCATCGAGGCCATTGGCGAGATCACGGACGACATGCGCTTAGAGCGCCAAGACTTCTTGAACCTCTTGATGATCTTTGGCCCGATCCTCACAATCCTAGTGCTTTTGGTGATGCCTAAAGACGCCGTGGGCTGTGGCCTCTTCGGTGGTATCTTGGGCGCGGAGCGCATTTTCACCGAAAGCGGCTGTCAGATCCAAAGCCTCAGCTGGTTCTTAGCAACGGTGCAAAACTCCGCTGGCGCTGCGGGCTCGGCTGGCTGGTGGGCGGTGATGCTGCTCTTGGGGTTGCTCTTTTTGGATCCAGACGTGCGCGCGCAGCCTAAAAAGATCCTTGATGCGCTCTCTGGAGCAGGGACCTTAATCGCCACGCTCTATCTGATGTTCTTGGCGGTTTCGATCATCGACTTTTGTCTCTCGTTCACGGGTCTGCCGGTATTTTTATCTCTGGACGTGTTGGCCTGGCTCAATTCGCTGAACTTTGGCGACGGCGGCTCGACCTACTTCCAATTCCTCGCCCTGTTGCTCACCATGCTCCTCGCGGTCCTTTTGGGCATGGGGATGCCGGCCGTGCCCGCCTATATCAACGCAGCCCTTTTGATGGGGCCGGTGTTGGCGGGGTTGGGGCTGTCGATCTTCTCGGCCCATATGTTCATCTTTTACTTCGCCGTGGCCTCCGCGATCACGCCCCCTGTGGCATTGGCCGCTTTTGCCGCCGCCACGATCACAAAAGCAGAGCCTATGGCCACAGGCTTTTCGGCCGTGAAGTCCGGCATCGTGATCTTCATCGTGCCGTTTATCTTCGCCTTTTATCCCGAGATGCTCCTGATCACGGAGGCGGTTTTGGATCCAAGCTCACCAGGCGGCACCGGCTTTTTGCCGGGCTATGACGGCGAGCTACAGATCGGCGGCTTGGCCCTCCTGCTCGCGCGGCTTGTCTTGGCGCTCTACCTTTTGTCGTCAGCCCTTGCAGGCTACGACAGATCGGCTCTGAGCCTATGGGAGATCGCGCTGCGTTTGGCGCTCGCAGTGTTCGTGATGTTCAAGATCGAGGCGGTATACCTGGCCAGCGCGGGTCTCGCGGTCGTCTATCTGCTCTATCACAACACGCGGAGAGCGCATGGCTAAGCGCCCGAACTTCATCCTCTTCATCACCGATCAACAGCGCGCGGATTATCTGGGTTGCATGGGCCATCCCGTGCTCAAAACCCCCAACATTGATGCGATTGCGGATCAAGGCACAAAGTGGAACCGGTTTTATGTGGCAAGCCCCGTCTGCATGCCCAACCGTTCCAGCTTCATGACCTGCCGGATGCCCTCGAGCCACGGTGTACGTTGCAATGGCATTCCATTGGATAAGCGCAATGTCTCCTTCGTGGATCTGTTGCGGGATGCTGGCTATAAAACAGCGCTGATCGGAAAAAGCCATTTGCAAAATTTCTCAGGGATGCCGCCAACCCTGCCGCGCCCCGAAGCGCCCGAAGGCTACCATCGCCCGAGCCCAGAGCTGAGCGAAGCGGTGCGCCATGATCTGGCAAGCTATAGCGCAGAAGAACCAGGCAAAGACGCTTGGGACGTCCCCACACCCTTTTACGGCTTTGACCACGTTGAGCTTGTCACGCGGCATGGGGCGCGCAATGAGGGCAATTACCGTGAGTGGCTTTTAGAGCGCGAGCCGGATCCCGATAGGTTCCTAGGCCCCCAAAACCAACTCCCGCACGACTACACCTGCCCTCAAGCCATCCGCACGGCCCTGCCGGAGGAGCTTTACGGCACAACCTATATTGCCGAGCGCGCCGAGGCGTTTTTGGAAGCGCATAAAGACAGCGACCAGCCGTTTTTCCTCATGGTCTCCTTTCCCGATCCGCACCATCCGTTCAATCCGCCCGGCAAGTATTGGGACATGTATAAGCCCGAAGACATGGCAATTCCGGCAGCTTTTGAAGCGGATGGCTGGACCCCGACGCCCAATGTCACTGGCATCATGCAAGACCGCACTGAGGGCCGCGCGAACCTGCGCGGCATGGGCGCAATTGGCACAAGTGTGCAAGAAGCTCTTGAAGCGCGCGCGCTCACCTGTGGGATGATCTCGATGATCGACGACGCCGTGGGCCGCGTGCGCGCGCATCCAAACGCTGGCTCTGCCGTGACGATCTTTACCACGGATCATGGCGATCACTTGGGCGATCACAAAATGCTCTTTAAAGGGGCGGCGGCCTATGAAGAGGTCACGCGGGTACCGTTCATTTGGTCGGATCCAGAAAACCCCAGCCAAGGCGAAACCGATGAGATCGGTCAAACGCACGACATTGGCACCACCATTCTGGACCGCGCCAAAATTGCTCCGGCGATTGGCATGCAGGGGCGCTCGCTCCTTAAAGGCGGGCGCGAGGTCGCCTTTATCCAATACGACCACCAATCAGAGGTCCCAGGCTTGGGCCGCCCCCCGCGCGTGCACACCCTGCGCACTGATCGCTGGCGGTTGTCGCTCTTTGATCAAGCGGAATGGGGCGAGCTTTACGATCTTGAAACGGATCCCAACGAGCTCGACAATCTCTGGGACAACCCCGCACACGCAGGCCAAAAAGCAGAGCTGATTGATGCCTTGGCCCGCCAAGAGATCGCCTGCGTGGACAGCGCCCCGTTCCCAACGGGGCATGCCTAAAGATTTTTGGTCAAACCATCGCGTTTGCCTGTTTGAAAGTCACCTGAGGGAGCTAGTCGGATTGGCCCGGAACAAAGGCACGCAGTGCCGCCGGGCCGCGCCCGACCTCCCGGATGGGAGGGCGCATTGGTTGGTCGCAAGGAACACCGGCAGTTTGGGGACGAGTTTGGCTGCTATAAAGCGCGCCGAACGAAAGTCTGAGGCGCCCACCCGAGGTCGTTCACGCCCCTCGATTCAGAAGTGCTGGTAATCTCACTTACCGTTAACCGCCCAGTAACCATGTTTACCAATGATCGCACCGTTAACGATGCGAGGTGCGGAAGATGGTGGCGCGGGCCTACACAGTCGCGTTTGAGGGTGTGGATGCCCGCATGGTTGAAGTGCAATGCGCCGTCACCCCCGGCCTTCCGGCGTTTTCACTCGTCGGCCTGCC